>JBAUMF010000093.1:0-122811 GCA_049578545.1 Thiobacillaceae bacterium | reverse complement strand
TCAGAAGGAGATAACCGTTCATGAATGCACTGCGTAGAAATGTGTTGAAAGGCACGGCGGGCGTTGGCGCCCTGTCTGTGGCTGCGGCGGCCGGCTTGCTCAAGCCCGGCCAGGTACTGGCCGACTGGAACCAGGCGGCATTTGACTCCAAGAAGGTTGCCGACTCCCTGGCTGCCATCGGCGCATCGAGTGCCGAAAATACCGGCAACATTGTGGTCAAGGCGCCTGACATTGCTGAAAACGGGGCCTCGGTTCCGGTTGAAGTGACCGTCAACATGCCGGATGTGGACTCCCTCTACATTCTGGCCGAGAAGAACGTCTATCCCCTGATTGTCGACTTCAAGCTGACTGATTTTGGCGGCTACATGTCCACCCGGATCAAGATGGCCACCACCGCCGACGTGCGTGCCGTTGTGAAAGCCGGCGGCAAGGTGTGGACCGCGGCCAAGGAAGTGAAGGTCACCATCGGTGGCTGTGGCGGCTGATCGCCATCTCGCTCAATCCACTCAATTCAACGGCATACGGAGATAACTATGGCAATTGGCATGAAAATGCGGGCAAGCGGCGACGGCAGCATCAAGGCCCTGATCAGTCATCCTTCTGAAAATGGTCTGCGCAAGGTAGGCGGTAAACTCGTTCCCGAGCTCTACATCAAGACCATCACGGTCACGGTCAATGGAAAGACGGTGGTGGATGGCAACTGGGGGGGCGGCATGGCGAAGGATCCCTACCTGAACATCAAGATCAATGGCATGAAAGCCGGCGACAAGGTTGCGCTCAATGTCGTCGACACCAGTGGCGACACCGGCAGTGCCGAGGTGACCGCGTCCTGATTGACCGTCACAAATCAGCTAACCTGGCGTCGACACGATTGGGGAGAAGTTCTCCCCAATCGTGTTTATTGCAGAGCGGGATCTCGCTGCATCTCAAGCTGCGCCACGCTTGTCGGCCAGTGTCTTGAGCAAACGTCTACACGCCTGCGGCACAGCCCATCCGCCGACGTTGGGCTATCCTGACAAGGCGTGTGTTGCGATATCAAACAGAACATCTTTCGGAGGAACCCATGAAAAGCCAGGCCAAGATCTTACTCACCGCGCTTACCCTTGCTGCATCTGCCGTCCTGGCGGATGAACCCCCCAAGCCCCCGGTCAACCCCTACCTGGTGACGATGCCCGGCATCTCGCTGCCGAACGTCCCCGCCTATCTGGGCCTGATCGGATCGATGGCCACGTTCAAGCCTTCCGTCGCCGCCAAGCCGTATACGATGACGGCCTCCCTGCCGCGCGAGCAGAAGGTGGCCCTGATGCAGGCCATGATGGCGATGATGCCCAACATGGGCATCCGCGATGCCATGAGTTTCATGTCCACCAAATACAAGGCCAAGCCCGGATTGAGCTTTGATGACGTGGTGGAATCCATGAAGCTGCGCGCCAATCAACTGAATTTCAAGCTGGTCGGCCATTCCCCGATGTGGAAGGATATCCAGGCTGTGCTGGGCGACACGGAAGCGCCGCGCATGGAAGTGTTCCATTACTGCGACATCGCCGCCGGGCGCGAAGTGCTAAAGGCGGCCCCGGAGGCCATCGCTTACCTCCCCTGCCGCATTGCCATCATGGAAGACGCCGACAAGGCCATCTGGGTCATCACCCTGGACTGGGACCTGGCTTGGCTGGATACAGTGCAGGGCAGGATGGGCATAAATCCCCAGCTGTCCAAGTACGCCAGGGACATCCGGGAAAAGATGGACAACATCATGCAGGCCGCCGCCAATGGTGACCTATAGGCGCAAGCGTATGGTGAGTTGAAACTTCTGCATTCGGGAGGCCGAACGCAGGCCCACACCCTGGATGAAGACAGTCCCTTCTTTCGCCTCACTGGCCCGGCAGGAAGGCCTTTTCAGGCATCAGGCCGGCATTCATGCCTTGCGCAAATCATGCTGCCCGAGTGGCAGCGAGCGAATGCGCTTGCTGGTGGCGGAGAAGATTGCATTGCATACCGCTGGCGCCAGCGGCAGGATTGCGGGCTCGCCGTGTCCACCCCAGAAGCCGCCGCTGGGTACCAGCACGGTTTCAACCTTTGGCATCTCATGAATTTGGGGAAGGCGGAAGTCGTCAAAGTTCGATTCCACAATGCGCCCGTTCTTCACGCTGTTTTCCTGGTAGAGGATGGGGCCGAGACCAAATACCACGTTGCTCTCGGCCTGCGCGCGGCAGGTATCCGGATTGACGACGTAGCCCGAGTCGATGGCAACGACAATGCGATGCACCCTGACCTCACCCGCTGGACTGACTGACACCTCCGCCACCATGGCGGTGAAACTGCCAAACCCGTCGGCCACCGCGACACCCCGGTGAAGGCCCTGCGGCAAAGGTCTTCCCCACTCAGCCGCCTTCGCTACCGCTTCAAGGACGCCGCGATTCTTGTCATCCGCTTTCAGCATCGCCAGCCGGTAATCAACCGGGTCCCTGTTTGCAGCAACCGCCAGCTCGTCGATGAAGCATTCACGGTAGTAGGAATTCTGCTGCCCCGGTGCACGCCAGAAACCAACGGGCACATGGCCGTTGCGCATGGCGTAGTCGACCTGCTGATTCGGCACCGTATAGGGCATATCGTTGAAAGAACGCACCGCCGCAAAATCGATGCCGTCCCCTTTCAGCATCTCCGGCAGCAGAACCTTGAGGATTGATGGACAGGCGATGCGCGTATGCATCGCGACCAGATTGCCGTTTGCATCCAGGCCCGCTTTCATTTGCACAATGCTGGCCGAGCGGTAGAAGTCGTGCTGCATGTCCTCCTCGCGCGACCACATCATCTTCACCGGCGTCCCGGGCATGGCCTTGGCAATCGTCACGCCCTGCCGGACGAAATCCTGTGATGCGCCGCGGCGGCCGAAACCGCCACCCAGCATCATCTTGTGGACTTCCACCTGCTCCATTGGCAGCCCCGCGGTCTCGGCGGCAACCTTCATCGAGGCTTCGGCGTTTTGTGTCGAGGTCCATACATCGAGGAATCCATCGGGTCTGAGCCACGCCGTGCAGGTCTGCGGTTCCATCGTGGCGTGGCTAAGGTAGGGCGAGGCGTATTCGGCCTCCATCACCCTGGCCGCGCCTTGCATCGCCACATCCGGATCGCCCATCCTGCGCGCCTGGGGCAGTTGCGGATCGGCAAGGCCTTCGCGCAGCATGGCCATGATGGTTGCGTTTGACGCATTGCCGTTGACGCCGACATCCCATTCGATCTTGAGTGCCTGCAGCGCCTGGTTGGCGCGCCACCAGCTGTCGGCGATGATGGCGACAAAGTCCGGTTCCTGCACTACCTTCCTTACGCCGCGCATCCTTTGGGCCGCAGAACTGTCGACGCTCTTCAGCGTGCCACCGAACACCGGGCATTGGGCGATGGAGGCATGCAGCATTCCCGGCAGGCTGACGTCAACGCCAAAGACCGGCTTGCCGGCCACCTTGTCGGGGATGTCGAGCCGGTGCACCGGCTTGCCCGCGATTTTCCATTCCTTCGGGTCACGTAACGGGATCTCCTCGGGCGGTTCAAGTTTCGCCGCATCGCCCGCGACCTCACCATAGCGCAGGGTGCGCCCGCTGGGCACGTGGATGATGACGCCGCGGTCAGCCGTGCATTCGGCCACCGGCACGTTCCAGCGCGCGGCGGCGGCCTGGGTCAGCATCATGCGTGCCGCAGCCCCACCCTTGCGCACGTAATCCTGCGAGCTGCGCACGCCCTGACTGCCGCCGGTAGACATCGAGCCCCAGATGCGGTGCCTGCGATAGTTCTCGTTGGGCGAGGCAAACTCGGCGCTGACCTTGTCCCAGTCGCAATCCAGTTCCTCGGCCACCAGCTGCGCCAGGGCGGTGTAGGTACCCTGCCCCATTTCCGAACGGGCGATGCGCACCACGACCCTGTCGTCCGGATGGATGACTACCCAGGCGTCGACCTCGGCGGCAGGCGCGTCCTTGGTTGCGATAGCCGCCAAGGGGAAAGAAAACTCCAGCATCAACCCGCCGCCCAGGGCCGTGGATGCCTTGAGAAAGTCGCGACGATTCATCTTCATGGCAACCTCCCTAGGCTTTCTTTGCCGCGGCGGCGGCGTGGATCGCCTTGCGCACCCGGGCATAGGTGCCGCAGCGGCACAGATTGGTCATCGCCCGGTCAATGTCGGCATCGGTGGGGGTGGGGTCCTTCGTCAGCAACGCCGCCGCTGCCATGATCATGCCGGTCTGGCAATAGCCGCATTGCGGTACCTCGTGCTCGATCCAGGCGTCCTGCAGGCTGCCGTGGGCGAGGCCCTCGATAGTCACTATCTTCTTGCCTGCCGCCGCGGATGCGGGCATTCCACAGGAACGGACTGCCGCGCCATCGACATGAACCGTGCATGCCCCGCACATCGTTATGCCGCAGCCGTACTTGGTGCCCAGCAAACCCAGGTGGTCTCGCAGCACCCACAGCAGGGGCATGTTTGGCTCAACATCGACTTGGTGAAGCTTGCCATTTACATTAAGTTCGAGCATGAAACCTCCTTCGGCAAGATGGCAGGACTGCGGACGCGCTGAGCAAAAAAAGCGTCCAGTTGCACAGGAATACTACTCCCGCATTGGCGGCCAGGGTCAACCCCTGATTTCATTGACGCAACCATACAGTAAATTTGTTGGGCCAACAGTTGCAGATGCGCGCCAATCATGCCAACTACGCAGGTTTACCCTGCTGACTTGCCCAACTCCAGCCTGCTAACCGACACAAGTTATGGTTGCCGGCCAATACACGTTAGGATTGCTCACCAACGCAACCTAGTGCTGCCATTCAACCAGAGTCGATTTCTTCATGCGCCGTCTTTCCATGCTCCTGCTCGCCGCCCTGCTTTCCGCTTGTGCGGCCCCGCCCCCGGCACCGACTTCCCCCGCCCCGCCACCCGTGCCTACGCCTGTGCCGGTGCCCAAACCTCCGCTCAAGATCGCCCTGGTCCTGGGCGGCGGCGCGGCACGGGGCTTCGCCCACATCGGCGTGATCAAGGCGCTGGAGGCCCAGGGCATTGTGCCGGACCTGGTGGTGGGCACCAGCGCCGGCTCCGTGGTGGCGGCGCTCTACGCTTCGGGCATGAACGGCTTTGACCTGCAGAAGCTGGCCCTGCAGATGGAAGAGGACATGGTGGCGGACTGGACCCTGCCCAACCGGGGTGTGTTGAAGGGAGAGGCCCTGCAGGATTTCATCAACCAGAAGGTGAAAAACCTGCCCATACAGAAGATGCCCAAACCCCTGGGCGTGGTGGCCACCGATCTGCAAAGGGGCGATATGGTGCTGTTCCGCCAGGGCAACACGGGCATGGCGGTCCGCGCCTCCAGTGCCGTACCGGGCCTGTTTCAGCCTGTCGAGATCAGCGGACGGGATTATGTGGATGGCGGCCTCACCTCGCCGGTGCCAGTCCAGTCCGCGCGCGCGATGGGTGCGGACTTCGCCATCGCCGTGGACATCTCCAACGTGGTGCGCCGGGAGAAGCTCACCAGCACCCTGGACGTGCTGCTTCAGACCTTCGCCATCATGGGCCATGCCATCAGCAGCCACGAACTGATGGACGCAGATGTGGTTATCCGGCCGAAGACGGCGGGCATGAGCAGCACCAGCTTCGAGGACCGGAACCTGGCCATCCTGGAAGGCGAGAAAGCCGCCGCCGCCATCATGCCGGAGCTGAAAGCCAAGCTTGCCAGGGCGCGCGAGCGCTAAAGGTGTACAAGACGATGCAAAGGACGGATGTGGCGCGAAGGACGCTGGCTGCTTCTTCCCGTCATCCTGGTAATTCACCTCCGCGGTGTCCCAAGCGCTTTGGAGAAACTCTCTTCATGCGTACCCACGCGTCCCGCAACGCTTCGTCAGGGGAGCGGGTAAGGCGGCTGCCAGATGTCATCCCACGCAGACAGCGCCGAGACCCGAAGACGTTGGGGCAGGGAAAGCTTGCGCTGGAAATGCACGTGCAGGACCTTGCCGTGCCGGCAGGCACTGCGAATGATCTCGTCGCTGGTGGCCAGTTCATCCACCAGGCCCAACTCCAGGGCTTTGCTGCCAAGCCAGGCTTCTCCGGTGGCAACTTTTTCCATGTCGAGCCGGGCGCGGCGGCCCTGCACGAATGCACGGAAGTAAGCGTGAATTTCCTCCAGTTCCTCGCGCAGCTTGGCCCGACCTTCGTCGGTATTTTCACCGAACAGGGTCACCGTGCGCTTGAACTTGCCGGCGGTAAACTGTTCCCAGTCAATGTTTCTGGCCTGCAGCCAGCGATGAAAGTTGGGCAGTTGCGCGACCACGCCGATGGAGCCGATCAGCGCAAAGGGCGAGGCGACAATCCTGTCGGCGACGGCTGCCATGAGGTAACCGCCGCTGGCGGCGACCGTATCCACCATCACGGTGAGCGGCAACTGCGCGTCGCGCAGGCGAAGCAGTTGGGCAGCAGCGAGGCCGTAGCGGTTTACCACGCCGCCCCCGCTTTCCAGCCGCAACAGTACCGAATCACCTGCTTCGGCAACCTCGAGGATGGCGCTGATCTCTTCGCGCAGCGCTGAAAACGCAGAGGCGCGGATATCTCCCTTGAAGTCCAGCAAGTAGCTGCAGGGGCCCTCCTGCGCTCCTTTTTGCTCGGCCTTGCGTTCCAGCTTGCGCTTCTTCTGCAATGCCTTGCGCGCTTGCTTCGACAGACGCAAGTCCTGAATCCGGTCGCCAGCCGCTTCCAGTTGGCGGTTGACATGGGTCACATGGATTTGTCCAGCATCCTTGCTTCTGCGGCGCGATATGGCGACGAGGCCGACAACAAGGACAACGATTGCCAGCACCAGGGTGGCGGCTTCGGCAAGAAACAGACCGTATTGCTCAAGGAAGACGTTCATTGGGAAATGGTACACCAAGCTCCCCTGCCGCGACCTTTGCTCCCCACGGCCGTTGCGCAGCCCGACGCTTGCGCAGCACGCCGACTCTGCTTCCAGAAACGGTCACGCCGGGCAAAGACAGGATGTTTGGCAATGCCGCTGGCAAGCGATGCGATGGTCTGCTCAGCGGCTTATCCGTCCCTGCGAAATCTGCCGATGGCTCGCTGGAAGCAATGCCACGAGTCGGCAATATGCAGCCAACCGGTTTGTGGGTCGGGTAATCTGGAAACAGAACTTGCACATGAAGAAGCGATAAACCGGGGAACAGATCGCCGCTGAAATCAGTTCAGGCCAGGCCGATGGCTAAACCTGTTTATGCTTCGCAGCGTAGCGCGTACCCAGAATGGCATCCCATAACGGCGTGGTCACGCCAAAGTTGCAGTCAGGATGATGGTGATGAATGTGATGGTGCGAAGCCCATTTGCGCGCGATGGCATTGTGGAAACGTTTGTGATGAATGAGGAAGTGGCTGAGTCCGTAGGTGACATATCCGAAGGCGATTGCGCCAGACAGCAGAAAGGTCAGGTGCAAGGGCAGAAAGCGGGAGAACGCGCCCGTTAGCCCCATTAATACAAGCGGGGGGAAGAAAAATGGAAGTGCGTCGTAGCCCTGCGGGTGGATGTGGTGCACCGCGTGGCCTTGCTTCAGGCGTACGACCGTTCCGTGGAACATCCAGCGGTGAAAGCAGTACTCCATAAAACTGAAAATAAGCAGACCGAGCAGGATCGTAGCGAGGGCGGCTGTAAGGGAGAGATCGTGTTGACGCAAGCCTTCGCTCATGAAAGCAACGGCCAGCACGCTGTCGATTAGGGTTTCGGCCCAGTAATTCATGCGTGTCCTGGTCATCCTGGACATTGCATCAAGCGTGTCAAACGATAAGTTCATAACCGCATATCACCCATTTTGATTGTGCTTGCCAAAGTAAAGGCAATGCCTGGGAAATCGTACCAGGCCTTCCCGGACATATTCGCGAAGCCTGCCTGGCTGCACCGGATGTGCACACAACCACGGGCAGGCATCAACAATGCTCGGGACCCATCGGCAATATGCTCCTGATGTCAGCAGAGAATGCCTGGCCAATTATCGGCCTCGCTCAACCCTATCAACGTTGGTAAGACATTGCTCAGACGGCAAGTTCACAAACTGCAGCATTCTCGGTCCATATAATTAAAGATAGCGCGGAAATGAAGCGTGCAAATGCCACGCCTGAAGAAAAGCGGCGTGTCTATCCATAGAACCGGAAGCTCAGTGCGGGCGTTCATGATACAGAGGCATCCATCGTCATGAGGGTTGCGGGTACTGCACCCCTGTTTCATTTGGCAAGAGCACCGGGCAAATTTCACGTATGACATGCTAAATTGAATCAGCAAACGTTTTGAACGGATAGCAGCAAATGAAACGCGCAACATTCGAACGATCCCGCACGCTCCGCATCTGGCGTGCGCATCTGAGGACTCACCGTGGTGAAGCACTTTGCCAGTGCGAGTTTCAGCCAGGCCGGTTCCGCAAGGCACAGCGAGTTGGCGGATGTGGCCGTTCCAGATGCTGGCTCTGTCACCACGACAAGCTGTCCGGCGTAGCGACACTGCAAGAACGTCGCGCGCTTGCCCGTCTGCGGGAGGGAATGGCAGAGTCTATTGGGGCTGAGATGTCAGCAAGAACCAGGTTGCCAAAGCGGCGCCACTGAATTTCCCTGACCATCGATTGGAGTCCATGCACAAAGAGGTGTAAGCGAGGACCAATTCACGCGACAAATCAGGCGCGCTCGTTACGCTGCTTGTTCATCCTGGCATAAGAAACGGTTCACGAACCCAGCGCAGGCTGGATAGCTGGCGTGCCCCCCGAAATCAGGAGCATTTGAATTTAGGCTCTCAATATCCTGGAAACGATTCCACCTTGAACACTCAGAAACTTAACTTATTATGAAATCAGGTGCGGTTGACGCCACGGAGCCGTGCCAAACGATGTGTTTATGCCGTAACCACGGAAACGCTTCTATGGCAATTGACGAAAGGAAGGTGACTCAATGATCAAGCAAAGTGACGCAATGACTAAACAAGTTGACGCAACGGTTAAGCATGGTGATGCGATCTCCGCCCGAATTGCCAAGCATGAAGCGGCATTCAAGGATGGGCATCTTGGGGATCATTCGGTTGTCAGCACGTTCGCAACCGAGGATTCCGGAGGACAGCGGGGATGGGGTCCGATGATGCAGACCTGATGTCTTTGTCTTCGATAGATGGGCGCCGTGAAATGGAGGTTTGACGGCGCCCAGTTTTTTATTGGGCCTCACTGGAGCAGGACTGGCAAATCATGACACGCACGGCAGGCAAGGATGAACGCAAGTTGGGTCCGATTGAGCTGGTTGTGCTGCAGGGGACCCCTTTCTGCAACCTGAACTGTTCCTATTGCTGCCTGTCGGCTGAAAGCCGGCGCCAAAAGGGCAGAATGCCCCTTGATCTGATCGAGCGGGTCTTTGCCGAGATCTTCAGCAGCCGCTTTATTGGAGATAAATTAACCGTAAGCTGGCACGCAGGAGAGCCCCTGACCTTGCCGGTTTCCTATTACGAGCAGGCGGTCGAACGTATCCAGGCCCTTAAATCCCGCCACGGACGTGACGATCTGGATTTGAGATTCCACATTCAAACAAATGGAGTCCTCATTGACGATGCGTGGTGCGATTTCTTCCGTCGGCATAAGGAGGTTTTTGACATTGGTGTGAGTTGTGACGGACCACAAGATATTCATGATTCACACAGGTTGCACTGGTCCGGCAGACCCACTTTCGAAAGAACACTTCACGGCATGGATCTGCTGACGGCATACGGTCTCAAGTACCATTTGATTGCGGTCGTTTCGCAAGAGTCCCTGAGCCAGCCGGAGCGGTTCATAGACTTCTTCTACTCAAGGAAGGACCAAATACGCGGGTTCCACTTCAATTTTCTGTCAGAGCAGAACTCGCCGCATCCCACGTTGCGCTATGACCAGAGCGACGCGGATTCACATTATGCGTTCATAAGGCGGATATTGAGAAAGCTGAGGGATACAAGCGATGGAGGGGCGTCTTTCAAGGTGAGGAACTTTGCCCAGTTCTATGCCAAGATATTCGCGCCCGAGAATTTGCGCCACGGGAATACGGGTCGCGAGACGAGTTTTCCTTTCCGCACCCTTAACATCGACGTGCATGGCAATGTCACAACGTTTCATGCCGGGCTTTATGTCGACATGCTCAAGGATGCATATGGAGATGGATTTGGCCTGGGCATCGGCAACATCAGGGACCAGTCAATTGAGGAAATCGCTGCATCAGACAAACTGGCGCGAATGATCGATGATTTCGACGCCAGTCAAAGGGTGTGCGAGCGAGAATGTGAATACTGCAACCTTTGTTCGGGTGGCTACGAAGTTGTGAAGAAGAAGCGGTTCGGCACCTTTGAGGTCTCCGAAACACCAGAGTGCCGGGTTCACGTAAAGACCCTCGCCGATGCACTGCTGGACGATCTAGATGAATTCCTGGGGCGAGAAGAAAACAAGGTCGCGACCGCAGCGCCATAACAGAATCCAGCGTCGAACAGGGGCCCAATCCAGTTCGAAGCTTCTTTGACCTCGCAGCAGCGAAGTGGCAATCAAGGGGGGACACATCGTGACGGTTGTGCGTTCATTCACTGAGTGGCAGCCTCTCGAAGAGGTCGTTGTCGGTCGCATTTTCCAGGTCAGAACACCGGCTTTCGACGTGTCGTTCAAGCTTTTCTTCAACGACAATCTGCATACCAACTATATATTTGCCAACAAGGAATTCACGCTCCCCAACCGCTTTGTGGAAGAGGGAGAGGAAGACCTGGAGGAGTTGGCCGATGTCCTGCGCAAGGAAGGCGTTGTCGTCCGCCGTCCGGCTCCGATGAAGGCGGAGCCCGCCATGTTCACAACCCCCTACGGATTCAGAGGCTATCTGACCCCGCCGCTCAACATCCGCGACCAGACGCTGATTTACGGGAACAGGATCATCGAAACACCGCCCCTGGTCCGCACCCGTGCCTACGAGAACGACTTTCTGAAGCCGCTTTTCTATGAATACATGCGCGACGGTGCGGTCTGGATTTCAGCGCCGCGGCCGATGATGACCGACATGTCGTTTGATTACTCCTATGTTCAACGGGTAAGCCCGGGACGCGAGTTCGAGAAGAATCCGACGCCGTTTGACATCGGCTTCGAGATGATGCTTGACGCTGCACAGTGCATGCGATTCGGCCAGGACATCGTAATCAACGTTTCAAATGAAAATCATCGACTTGCATGCTCCTGGCTCAGGAGCGTGTTGCCGGATGCACGCGTTCATGAGATCTGCATCACGGACTCGCACATTGATGGCCGCCTGGTTCCGCTGCGGCCGGGCAAGCTTCTCATTGATGCGCGCATGATAACGTCGCCGGACATGCTTCCGGAGGCATTGCGCAAGTGGGATATCATTCCTGTCACCGCGAATGAGCTCAGTGCCGAGGCCTACGAGTATGAAAACATCTCCCTCGCCAGCATTGCAATAGACATCAACGTCCTGTCAATTGATGAAGACAGGGTGATCGTAAACAAGGCTGCCAAGGGTGTGATCAAGCTTCTGGAGCGGCATGGATTTACGCCGATTCCCGTAAGCTTTCGGCATGGACGCGTGCTGGGTGGGGCATTTCACTGCGTCACCCTTGACGTGCGGCGACGGGGGGAATGTGAACGCTTCCTCGACTAGATGTGTTCATGCCCTGCTTTAGGACCGACCGGCACTAGTGGCTGGGTCGCTCAGCAGATTCGGTACCGCGCCGCGCAACCCCAGGCCGGGTAATGTCAACTTGCGGCGGCGAAGCACGCCGTAAGTGCGATCACGTGTTCACCCGGTTGCAGCGGCGGACGCTCATGCCAGAAACGGGACCCGCGACCGACGACCAGGGTGCCGATGCGCGTCGGAATCACCAGGCGCGGCTCTGCCGCCTTTTCGCTTTGCTCACCGAAGACCCGGAGCGACAGTCCCGTCTGGGGGGATTGCGGATCCGGGCTGGCGGCAACGAGGTAGGCGATTAGCGTAGCTACGCATTCGACGGGGCGGTCACGATGCAGGCTGAGAAAGTCGCCCGGTCCATAGAACGTGTAGCAACTGGCGTCCTTCGACAGTACCAGGGGTTCCTCGAACATTGCCTGAAACAGCTGCACGATCGATGGGCTCGTGAGGAACGACAGTGCGTCGTCGCCGAGTTCAGCGATACGGGCTTTATAGGGGATGGTGTCGCTCTCAATAGCGCTGCGTGCGCTGTCGCTCCCGGCCACCGCCTCGGCACGCAACGCCGCCTTGAGCTCGTCACCCAGCGCGTCTTCCAGATACGCGAAGCCGTATTCGCTCACGCTGGCGCGCAAGGACAATAGGGTCTCAGTCGTGCAGCGGATCTCGTATTCGCCTGCTTCTGACATCGGATCTCCGGGTTGCCTGCGCAGAAAGCGCCTGCCGATTGCCATGAGTAAGGTCCGGTCTCAAGGACAAACAAGTCGCGCTCATTATGCTGCCTTTTTCACGCCTGCATAAGATCGGCTCCCCTCGCCGCGCTTGCGGGGAGAGCACCTCCCTCAATTCCCATTTCCACGCTTGCGGGGACAGCACCACCTTCCACTCCCCTCTCCCCGGGTGCGGGGAGAGGGCCAGGGTGAGGGGCAGGTGAGTCTCAACGTGAGAGGCGCTTTCTTCAAACCACGTCGGTTTTCGGTCATGCCGGTTATCCAGGTGGTAGCATTGCACGAACTTGTCCAGGTCTTTCCGCTTCAGCGGATCGGTCTTGAGGGCGGCGGGCTGCACTCGTCTGCCATCTTCAGGAACAGCAGATAGGTCAGTTGCTCGACGTTGTCGCCGTATGACATCGCACCATCACGGAGAACGTTGCAGTAGTTCCAGAGCTTTTGGACGATGGTTGCGGTGTTCATGATCTTGCTGGCGGCGGCAACGCGTTCACCTTGGCGGCCACTGCTTGAACAGCAACGTGGTCCGTCACGATACGCTCGTCCACATTCAAGGCGCCCTCATACTCGCCGAGGTTGCGAATGTCATGGCACTTGGATAGCACACGCCATACCTCGGGGCCAAGGCCCAGCGTGTGCGGCAACAACTGGAATACGAGGTAGCGATTGCCGGAGAGCGGTAGACGTGCCAGCGCAGCGCCAGTTCGCGCTGCACTGCGCCGGAGCCAGAGCCGGCCAGGCCGATCAGCTCCGTGGCATAGAAGCTGCGCCCCGGCTGACCAAAGATCAGACCCAGCACGCGCTGCTGCGTACCGGTAAACAAGGCATCGGCCAAGCCGGTCTGGCGCGGCGGTGGCGCCGGCTTGCGGAAAGCAGGAAGGTTTATACCCATATTGGGCATGACGATACCCAATTCGGGCACGTTATTGGAAGAGGTCTGGCGATATATCCAAGGGCTGGCTGTGCAAAGCGCCGCAATTCGAGCATGGACCTTTGAAGCACTGAAGACCGACCACCAGCGGATTCAATCAAAACCTTGTTTGCTCATGCCCTCAAATCCGTGCGACCGACTCCAGCATCGGCCTCTAGCGACGATCGGCCAATTGAACCATTTTTATTCATCAGAGCGCGGTCACGGCCTCCAGCATCGCCTTTCCCGGCCACACCCACTTCCCGTAAACCGTCGCCGGCCGCTCGTTAAGCCGGCAGGACATCGCCAGCGGGTCCAGGTCCATTACATTGGGCACACGGTACAACCACGCCTCCAGATCCTGCTTCGCCACGCGCAGCGAACCCTGCACCGAACGGTCGGTGGCGGTGTCGAACCGCATCGGCCCCAGGGCCAGGTCCACCTTCTTGATCTGCGTTTCCGGACAGCCAAACATGGCGAGCGTTGCCAGATAGAGCGGGCGGAACCCCTTGCTGCCCAAGTCGGCGAAATGCTCCTTGCGCAGACCGGGCAAAAACAGTACGTAGCGCGTCATATCGTGGCAAAACATCACGCACTGCCGTCGATCCATGTTGAACAGATGGCCATGCCAACTGCCGAGCGGGCTGGTCTCCTGAAGCGGCGTTGGCGAGACATCAGGCAGTCTGGCGGCGAGTTTTTGCGAGCTGTGAAGGATCATGCGGGGCTATATGGAGGGATGGCTTGCCAGAAGATAATTCGAGCCTGACGCGCCTGGTTCGTGTCTTATTCAAGCTAGATTGGTCTGGTTCCTTTGCACGCCGGGTAGCGAGAGCAGCCCCAGAATTCGCTGCCCGCATTTGCTCCCTTTCTTGCTTTCCGCTTCACCATCTCACTTTGGCAAACCGGGCAGGAGGGTGCGTTTGCTGTCGCGACAGCCGAAGTTGCAGATGCGGCCTTGCCGGGTACATTCACCCCACGAATCAGCGCATGCAGCGCCTTGCCATCCATTAGCTCAATGTTCCTGCCTGTTGCAAACGCCTTGGCCTCGTCAGTAAATACTCCTGACGTGACGACAAAGCCACCCGTCGCACTTTTGGCTGCCATTACACCATAAAGCTCGCGCACAACATCGACACCAACCTTGTAGGCTTTCCACTGTTTGCATTGAACCAGAAAGGTTTCGTTACTCTTGCGAAGCACCAAATCGATTCCCCCATCGGCGCCGCCGCCACCAGTCTCCGACACAGCGTAGCCTTTGCGCCGAAAAGCTTCGCCCACCAAAGCTTCAAACTGCTGCCAGCTCATAGTGTTGAGTGAAGCCCTGTCCGGGCTAAGAGCGACTTGCTCATGCAGCGCCCTACGTTTGAATCGGCTCAATGCAGACAGCCCCGCACCAAGCAGAAAAGCAAATGGAAACAAGTATTGGCCAATCGATGCAAATGTCTTGAACACCGTATGACCAACGAGTTCAGCCATCTTTCCGAGTTGTGCAGGTACTGTCACGTCGGTCGTGGCGATGCTGTGCAGCCAGGCATAGGCTATGAGAGCGAGACCTAGGCCAAGCCACCATGGCAGTTTGGATGAGATCTCAATCAAGTCTTCGAAATGGCTTTGTTTACGGCGTGCCAATTGTTTTCCTTGCGACTCAAATTAATTGGTTGCAGGCTGAAATCCTTGCTGTCTACCGGCGCATGGTTGCTTTGATATCGAATGTCCCCGGTCTGGGCGTCATCGTTCCCATATCGTGGGAATTCAATGACAGGTTGACTTGATTGTTGGCCTTGTAGAGGGTAAGAAATCCAGAATATCGTCTGTTGTAGTCAGGGTAACGGCAGCCTGACAGGGTGACATCCAGTGTCAGAATCATCGGAGTAATGTAGGGCGAGGCCACCCCAAGCATCTTGCAGCCGTTCTCGGTGCTTGCTCCACGCACTCGTCCTAGCTGTTCCACTTCTAGTATCAATGGGACTACTGAATGCGCTACCTGAATCACATGACCCTTCTCGGTAGTCTGGTACTGGGCCTGTCCGCGCCAAACTCCATATGGGGTTGTGTAATCGAGCTCAATCGTCTTCGATGGGTTGTCACGATGGCCTTGAGATTTCTCATTTGGTTGGCTGTTGTTACCTTGAGTTGCAGGGAGAGTGGGAGCATCACAGGGTTTATCGGTGTATGTGGTCTTGCCGTTCGCTACACAGCGATAAAACCGCTGATCGGCATGGGCATCAGAAAGCGACACGATCCACAGCAGCACAAATGAAAACAGTGCGTGCACAAACGGCTTCCCGCGCAAACGCAGCGCTTCAACCTTGATTGGAGGTTTGATTAATATGCTCATGCTGCCTCAGTCATTCCCTGGTTCATGTCCCCAACGCCCCTACTTCTTCTTGCGCTTGGGTATCTTGTACTCGACAATCTTGTTGTCGCTGAATTTGATGACCGCTTCGCTCTCCAGGTCAGCACTCAAACCCCGCACTGCCTTAGCGGCGACATTGCCACCGACCAAAGACGTGATGTGGCTTTCCAAAGTCTTGCGCTTTACCGGTCGGTTCTTCGGATGCAGGCGCAGATGCTCGATGACTTTTTCTTTATCTGCTGGTTCGAGACTCGTCCGGGCTGGCGTCTGGGGCTTCTTTCCCGGTGACTTGCTCGGTTTTGCCTGAGCTGTCGCAGACTTCTTCGGGGTTGTAGCCGGCTTGACGGGCGGTGCTTTGGCAACGGGCGCTGCATTCTTGACCGCAGGCGGCTTGTTGGGAGGCTGCGATACCGGTAAAGGGATGGCATTTCCAGCCTCAGTAACCGACTCGTCCAATCCCAGCGCCTGCCGAATGCTCGCAGCCTTGATTGCGCCATAGCCAAGCGACTGCACATGGCTCATCAATGCATCAAAGCCACCATCTTTTGTAATCACCACAAACCGTGTGTTCTTGCACGCGGCGGAGCCATTTGCCTCAAGCTCCTCGATCAAGCGGCCCATATAGAACGCGATATGGAAGTCGAGCGCATTCTTCCCATGCTTATCGCTTTGTATGTATTGCACCCTGTTGCCGTGAGGCTGAAGGGACTCGGCGATGTCGAAGTCAAGCTTCTTCTGATGCGGTCCGCGAAAGATTCTGAGCTGGTAATGTTCCCCGTTTAACAGGCCCATATCCAGCGGCTGAACATTCTCGAAATCGACAAGGATGTATGTCAGTTCCATTAAGACAGGCGGGCTTCAAGTACTCTGCACTTCTATTGAGGTGCCATCTATATCGGCCAGAATCTCCCGAAACTGTTCCAGCGCCGCCTCCAGATCCTCCACAATCTCTGCCGCAATCACTTCTGGCGCGGGCAGGTTGTCGGAGTCTGACAGCGATTCATCCCTGAGCCAGAAGATGTCCAGGCTGGCCTTGTCGCGGTTGACCAGGTCTTCATAGTCATAGGCACGCCAGCGGCCGTCGGGGTTGTCGGCCGACCACGTGGCTTTGCGGTCATGCCGGTTTTCCGGGTGGTAGCACCGTACAAACTCGTCCAGGTCTTCCCGCTTCAGCGGATCGGTCTTGAGGGTGAAGTGCATGTTGGTGCGCAGGTCGTAGATCCACAGCTTGCGGGTCCACGGGGTTTCGGCGGCGGGCTTTTTGTCGAAGAACAGCACATTCGCCTTCACGCCCTGGGCGTAGAACAGGCCGGTGGGCAGGCGCAGCAGGGTGTGGACGTCGCAGTCGTGCAATAACTTTCTGCGTATCGTCTCGCCTGCCCCGCCCTCGAACAGCACGTTGTCTGGCACCACCACGGCGGCGCGGCCGTTCTGCTTCAGCAGGGTCTTCACATGCTGGACGAAGTTGAGCTGCTTGTTGGAGGTGGTGGCCCAGAAGTCGTCGCGCTCGACGCTGTCGCGCTCCTTGCTGACCCTGCCTTCCTCGCCCACGATGGTGGTGCTGCTCTTCTTGCCGAAGGGCGGATTGGTCAGCACCACGTCGAAGCGCTCGCCGGGGTCGGCGGCCAGCGAATCGCCCACCGCAATGGGCTCGAACTCCTGGCTGCAGATGCCGTGCAGCAGCATGTTCATGGCGCACAGCCGGGCGGTGGCCTGCACCAGCTCCCAGCCCTTGAAGCTTTCCCCGCGCAGCTTCTTCTTCTCCGCCGAGGTCATGTTGGGGTAGTGCTTCACCACATAGTCGTGCGCCGCCAGCAGAAAGCCGCCGGTACCGCAGGCCGGGTCGCAGATGGTCTCGCCGGGCCTGGGCGCCATGGCATCGACAATCGCCTGGATCAGCGGGCGCGGCGTGAAGTACTGGCCCGCGCCCGACTTGGTGTCCTGCGCGTTCTTCTCCAGCAGGCCCTCGTAGGCGTCGCCCTTCACGTCGGCGCTCATCGACACCCAGGTTTCCTTGTCGATCAGGTCCACGATCAGCCGCCGCAGCTTGGCCGGGTCCTGGAACTTGTTCTGCGACTTGGTGAAGATCAGGCCGAGCAAGCCTTTCTGCTTGCCCAGTTCCTCCAGCGTGTGGCGGTAGTGATCGAACAGCTCGTCGCCGTCCTTCTTCACCAGGCTGGGCCAGTCATAGCCGGCAAGCACCGGGCTCTTCTGGCTATAGGGTGGCCGGCTGCGCTCGTCAGCCATCTTCAGGAACAGCAGATAGGTGAGCTGCTCGACGTAGTCGCCGTAGCTCATGCCGTCGTCGCGCAGGACGTTGCAGTAGTTCCAGAGTTTTTGGACAATAGTGTTGGTGTTCAAATCAGTCTTTTTTCTTACTGGAATCAACATCTTCATGTGAACTTCTGAAGATGGAATCAACCAATCTACTGCCTGCCCCCACAAGCTTTGCCAAGACTCTAAGCTGCTCGCGGCAAGCGAGATTCGAAGACGGTTGGGGGTAATTAAGTAAATGATCCACTTCACCCCATATTTCCTCGAAGAGTGTGCGAACTTGTATCTCGCAACAGATTGGTGAATCCGCCCTGGGTCGAATAAGGTAATGAACACTTGTGTAAAAGCTCTCTTTGACCTGCACAACGACACCAAGTCCTTCAAAAAACTGTTTTGACTCTGGATCCCAGGTATACGCCTTCGGCTGCTCCGGCAAATACCAGTCCTTTAGGTTGTTTGCCTTTGAGAGTATTTCATTATGGATAGAAGGAAACTGATCTTGATATAAATGAAGAACACGCACACCTGCTAGATCAGTGATTTTTTCGAAGATATTCTCTGGATTAATAGGATCAGCTTCATCCCATTTACGAGAAATCTTCTCCCGCAAATGATCACGGTCCTTAAGGCGCGCCTTTACAGAGTGGACGATCGGCAAACTTGGTTTGCAAAGTTTTGGGTGGGACGAAAACCATTGGCTCACGCCGTTCATAAAGATAGAAAACTCATGCCTTCTTTCCTCAAAGGCACCAAGTGCCATTTCAATTAATTGGTCTTTGTCCATTTTGGCCAACTCAATCCAATGCGCTCATTCGTGTAAGAAGGTCTTCTGCAAACTCCCTGTATTTCTCTCGGGTCCCTTCGTATATCGCACGATTCCCCAAGATCGTAGATACATCGGATTGATCAAGGGCGTGACAAGAAGGCACTTTCCACATAGGCAAGTGATATCGCTGTGCCATGCTTGGGAGCGTATTGTGGGTATGCATGATCGCCATTTTCCCAATTGGTTGCGAAAGCACATCGTCACTCAGATGTTCACGGATTTCCGGGCGAATGAACCGCCTAATAGCATCAGGTATTTGCATCGCATAGTTATAGTGCGCTGTTGCGAGATTCCACGGCTTCGAACCCGAATACTTCTTGGCGTTATAAATTGTGAACCCAAGCAATCGGACATATTTTGCCGGGAATGTTTTACGCTTTTCCTCCGAGAGAAGATGGTAGATGGTATCGAATTGCTTCTTCCAGACGGCAAGTGCGTTGCCAATATTTCGAATACCGTATAGGGAAAACATGTCTGGCATGCAGGGAATGACAAATCCATCAGTGGTAGAGATGACCACCTTGTTTAAAGCACCCAAGCTCGGGGAAGTGTCCATAATCACAAAGTCATAACCATGCTGCCTTGCATAGGACTCTGCTATCTCTCTTGGCTTGGCAACAGTTCGAATAGCGAGTGGGTCACCTTGATAAACGTCACTCCAACGGCTGGCTATCTTGTCCTCGTAGAGATGCATCGTCAGCCGGCCAGGAATGAGGTCCAGGTTGGTTCCTAGAGGATAGGGTGGCGAGAGTTTTCCGATGTCAGCAGCGCCGTCCTCCGCAGGCTTTAGCAGAAAGTGTATTGACCTCGGGCTTGAGACAAGAATATCAAAGCCCTCGGATGAGAGCTTTCCACGTGCGCTCTGAAAATCTTCAATGAAGTCGTCCTCTTCAAGCCATATCTGATGTAATTTTTCCTCCTCCATCCCTAATATGGTTAGGTTGCACTGTGGGTCCAAGTCAACGACAAGAGTTCGATAACCCATCTCAGCCAATGCGTGCGCCAAATGAAATGTTAGCGTCGTTTTACCGACCCCGCCCTTATTGTTAAATATTGAAATGGTCTTCATTTTCTTCCTTTGAATCTTGAGTTGCTGAAGGCGTAATTTTGTCGCTTCGTATTCTGCTTACCTAAAAAAAGTGTTAAGAGGGTTAGCTTCATTTTTCATTTCTTATGTATCACCCTGTTGCCTTACTAATTCAACATACAACCCGAAGCTGATTGAGCTAATTGGTTTCATTGCGATGCAAATGCGTGGCTAAGAATGGACTGGCGCAGGCGATCGGTGCGCCGGAAGTTGGCATCCACTTGCGCCTCGGTTTCACGGAGGACAGAGATGCGCAGTTCGACTTCGGCGACGATACGGTTTTGTTCGGCAAGTGATGGTAGCGGCACCTGCGTACCGCAAACATCTTGCTGATTGATGCTAGCTTGATTTACAGCCCACTTTGCTTGCTTCGTCAATCGCGCTCGCCCATGCAGCGAGCGCAGATAGGTCGCAACATAAAGCGGAACAACTCCAGACGAAAGAGCTGCCCTCATCATGTTCGACTCGAATAGCGGCATTTCTGCCTCTATTGCCCAGACCGCCACCTTGCCTAAATGTGAGGGGCTGTTCACTCGATTGATGACAATGTCACCGCTTCGAAGTGAGTAGGTCACAACATCCTCCGGTTTAGCTCGAACGCGCTGTAATTCCGTGATTGGCCGCATCCAATCTTGTTGGTAATCATCAATTCGTAAGATCGGGTGACCAGAACCATACAGCGACTTCGGCAGGTAAAGACCGTTCTGTGGTCCATCGACAATTAAGCTACCCAACGATGCCCACACCCACCCCTCTGGCAATTTGGGCAGGGCGGTGGTGTCAGGCGCGGCGGTTTCTTTGTATTTGCCTTTGCCTTGCCACTGGTTGCGGCGGGTTTCGAGGATGCGTTGCAGGAGTTGGGCGCCGGTCTCGTAGCTGCGGCCTTCGCGGCGGGCGCGTTCGGCTTCGGTTTCGACGAGGCGGCCTTCGACGGCGGCTTTGAGGACGGCGGCCTTGTAGCGCTTGAGGTTGGCCTTGATGCGCTTGAGGTTGGCGACGGCTTCGTCGAGGCGGGAGAATTGTTTTTCGATTTCCGCGACGATGCGTTTTTGTTGGACGAGGGGTGCGACGGGTACGGGATAGTCGCGTACATCTCCAAGTCTGATGTATTTGATTGTCGAACCCCGACTATCACCCGTCAGGTCTCGAAGGCGATATGAGATGTAGTAATAGAGGTATTTTCCATCGACCTGGAGGTCAGAAAGTACGTAGGTTCGTTGATATGGGTTGAACTTGCCTTTGTAGTACTTAACGTTGAAGTCACCATTGCCGGCAAGAAGCACAGCCTCAGCATCAAATGCTGGCGTGTTAATTCGGTAGACCTTTTCAGCGCAGGTGAAGAATGGATACGCGCCATCCTCATCTGCCTGGTTAACATCAAGCTTTCCCGTTCGAATTGAGCAGATATCGCCAACATTCTTGACGCACCAATCTGCTGCGATCTCGTCTCTAAGTCGCTGCGCATATTCAGTCCGCCAATCTTCTAGTGGGGTTTTCTCCAGCTCCGCCTTACTCAACTGCCTACTCATGCCGCCAAGCTCTCATTCAATTGATCAATGAGCGTGTTCAGCTCATCGCCAAAGAGCTGATACACCTTGCCCAAGCCGCCTTCCTGGGCGAAGGGCGCGTATTCGAAGTCATCCGGTGCGATGCCGAGGTTGGCGGCGATGTGGTCGCGGATCATTTCCAGCCAGCGCCGCTGGTCTGTGGTGAATTGCTTGCCTGCGCTTTCCTGCCCTGCCAGCCATGCCTTGAAGTTGGCGTTGACCCGCTCCGGGAACGGCACGAGTTCGTTGTCCTGATGAATGGCGAAACGCACCAGCGAGACCAGGTCGGTGAGGATGCGGCGGCCGCTGGCGCCTTTGACCTTGCTGGTTTCCAGCGCGGCGTAGGCCTGCCAGAGCTGGGATTCGTTCCACAGGTAGGGCGGCTTTTCGATGGCGTCGGCGAGTTCTTTCACGGCCTCGAAGGTGAGGCGCTGTTTGTAGGGTTTGCTGTAGAGAATTTGCAGCGCGGTGATTTCGTCTTTGTGGTCGGCGATGAATTGCTCGAAGGACTGGACCTGGCCACGGGCTCGATCGAGGGCGGCCTGGCTGAAGCCGGCTTCGATGACCTGATCCTGGCTGACGTGGTCGATGGTGAGTTCGTTTTTGGCCTTGATGTCGAGGATGAGTTGGCGCAGGGCTGGGTCGCACAATGGCTTTGACGCATCAATGCGGGCTTGTTGGGCTGCCTGCCCCTCTCCCGCGAGGGGAGAGGGAAACAATTCCCCCTCACCCCCACCCTCTCCCCGCAAGCGGGGCGAGGGAGTTATGGCGTCGGGATCGAGCGACTGGACTAGCTGGTGGGCGAGGTCTTTCAGGCCTAGGCCGCCGCTGGCCACGCGAATCCTGGCGTCGTCTTGGGCGCTGATGCGGTGTTCCATTCTGGCCAGGCGGCCGGCGATGCTGGTGATGACGTCGTCTTCGGTGTTGCCGAAGGCGACGGCTTGCAGCAGGCGCTCGAAGCTGACGCTGCGTTTTTTCTCCATCGGGCGGGCGTCGGTCTTGTCCTGCTCGCACACGCCGACGGCGTCGATGATGACGAAGTGGTCCTTGGCCGTGGCGTCGGGGGTGACGGCCTTGAGGTCGTCGGGCGCAATCACGCGCACGCCGCGGCCTTTCATCTGCTCGAAGAAGCCGCGCGATTTGACGGCGCGCATGAAGAAGACGATTTCCACCGGCTTGATGTCGGTGCCGGTGGCGATCATGTCGACGGTGACGGCGACCCTGGGGTGGTAGCTGTTGCGGAAGGCCTTGATGAGTTCCTTGGGCGTGGCGCCGGTCGTTCTATAGGTGATCTTCTGGGCGAAGTCGTTGCCCTTGCCGAATTCCTCGCGCAGGATTTCGACGATGTTCTCGGCGTGGTTGTCGTCCTTGGCGAAGATGAGGGTCTTGGGCACTTCGGTGCGGCCGGGGAAGATTTCGCTGAACAGTTTGTCGCGGAAGGTGCGCACGATGGTGCGGATCTGGTCCGGGGTGACGACGTCGCGGTCGAGCTGGTTGGGGTCGTAGGCGAAGTCGTCGTCGAGTTCTTCCCAGCGGGTCTTGCGGGTGTCGCGTTCCTGCTTTTCCACATAGTAGCCCGCTTCAACTTTGGAGCCAGCTTCAGTGATGGCGGTCTTGATGCGGTAGACGTCGTAGTTGACGTTGACGCCGTCGGCCACGGCCATCTCGTGGTTGTATTCCATGACCAGGTTCTGGTGGAAGAAGCCGAAGGTCTGCTTGCCGGGCGTGGCGGTGAGGCCGATGAGGTAGGCGTCGAAGTATTCCAGCACCTGCGCCCACAGGTTGTAGATGGAGCGGTGGGCCTCGTCGGTGACGATGATGTCGAACGTCTCGATGGGGATGGCCGGGTTGTATTCGATGGGCTCCGGCTTTGTGAAGAATGCGCCCTCACCCCCGGCCCCTCTCCCGCTTGCGGGCGAGGGGAGCAGAAGTTGGTCCACGGAATCTTCTTCCAGGTCGGCCGGCAGGTCGCGGCCCTTGAGCATGGAGTACAGGCGCTGGAGGGTGCAGATGCAGACGCGGGCGGTGGTGTCGATCTGGTTGCCCTGCAGGCGCTGGACGATGTATTCCTCGCTGAACTTGAAGTTGTTGTAGGGCGAGACGTATTGCTGGAATTCCTTCAGGGTCTGGTCGGCGAGGTTGCCGCGATCGACCAGGAACAGGATGCGCCGCGCCCCGGCGAACTTGATCAGGCGGTAGAGGAAGGAAATCGAGGTGAAGGTCTTGCCCGAGCCGGTGGCCATCTGGATCAGGGCGCGCGGGCGATTTTCCTTCAGGGATTGTTCGAGGTTTTTGATCGCCGTGATCTGGGCGGGCCAGAGGCCTTCTTCGTGCAGCGGGGGCATGTGTTGCAGGCGGGCGAGGAAGGTGGCGGGTGATGCTGTGTATTGCGCGCGCTGTTCAGCAACCTTCGGTTGCACCCCCTCACCCCCGCCCTCTCTCCGCAAGCGGGGCGAGGGGGTAGTTTTTGGTGCGGCAAATGCGCCCTCACCCCCTGCCCCTCTCCCCAGGGGCGAGGGAAGATAAGCGAGCCACTCGGCCAGCAGCTGGGGCTTGTGGAAGGCGAATACCGGGCGCGAGCGCGGGTTGGGGTCAAGGCCGTTGGTGAAGCGGGTTTCAATGCCGGTGGACTGGTAGGCAAACGGCAGCGGATTGCTCCAGCACGGCAAACCTGCGGGCAGCCCCTTGGTGTATTTGTCGGACTGGGTTTCGACGCCCGTGAGGGTGACGCCCTCCTTCTTGGCCTCGATTACCCCGGCGGGCTTGCCGTCCACATACAGCAGGTAATCGGCGAAACCATACCCCTCACCCCGACCCTCTCCCCGCTCGCGGGGCGAGGAAGTGCTTAGAGGGAATTCGCGAATCGCCACGCCCCGCGCGGCATGGATGTTGGCGGCAGACGCATCGCAGACGTGCCAGCCTGCTGCTTGCAGCAGCGCATCAATGTTGAATCTGGCTTGCTGTTCCGGCTGTGGAACCAAAACGTCTCCCTGGTTTGGGGTCGTGGCAAAAACACGTCCCCACTATCAAGTTCCATGCGGCAGCCGCCAAGCTGCGCATCGTGCGGAACAATCGCTAATTCAATTATTCGTCTTCATCATGATGGAAAACCAGGTCCTTCAATTCGATCTTGACCGGTTCACCGACGGGCTGTTCATGAACGTCCACCGCCTGGAACATCCACTGGTCCGCCTCAAGCCAGCAATAGCCGAACTGCTCCTTGTAAATACATCCCTTGGGCTCCATGTTCGCGCCTTTCTAAGAGAGAAAACTTTCTATCAACTCTGGCATATTATGGCGGAGTCGCCATTACCGCAAAAAGCGAGGAAACGGATCGATGCCTGTCGATGACCTTTGCCTGTTCGCCCTGGATGCCAGCCGCCCCTTCGGCGAGCGGGTAGCCAGCGCACTGGGAATAACGCTGTGTGCGCACGAGGAGCGCGAGTTCGAGGATGGCGAGCACAAGGCCAGGCCGCTGGAAAACGTGCGCGGCAAGGACGTGTATGTGATCCATTCGCTGTATGGCGAACCGGGCATGAGCGCCAACGACAAGCTGGTCCGCCTGCTGTTTTTCATCGGCGCGCTGAAGGATGCCTCCGCCGCCCGGGTTACCGCCGTCTGTCCCTATCTGGCCTATGCGCGCAAGGACCGCAGGACCAAGTCGCGCGACCCGGTCAGCAGCCGCTATGTCGCCCAGCTGTTCGAAGCGGTGGGCACGGACCGCGTGGTGACCCTGGATGTGCACAACCTGGCTGCCTACCAGAACGCCTTCCGCATTCCGGCCGAGCACCTCGAAGCCCGCGGTCTGTTTGTCGCCTGGTTTGCGGCACGGCTGGGTGACGAAAGCATCGCGGTGGTTTCACCCGACGCAGGCGGGGTGAAGCGGGCGGAGGCATTCCGCCAGTCGCTGAGCAAGGCGCTCGACCGCCCCATCGCTTCCGCCTTCATGCAGAAGAGCCGCAGCGAGGGCGTGGTTTCGGGCGAGGCGGTCGTGGGCGAGGTAAGCGGCAGGACCGCGCTCATCATCGACGACCTGATCAGCAGCGGGACCACCCTGGCGCGCGCGGCCGCCGCCTGCAAGGCGCTGGGGGCGAAGCGGGTATACGCGGCCGCCAGCCACGGCGTGTTCGCCGCTGCGGCGGGCAAGGTGCTGGCCGATCCGGCGCTGGAAAAGGTGCTGGTCACCGACTCCATCCCGCCGTTTCGGCTGCCGCCGACCCTGCTGGAAAACCGCGTGGAAGTGCTGGAGTCGGCCCCCTTGTTTGCCGAAGCCATCAGGCGCCTGCATGGCGGCGGTTCACTGGTGGAACTGCTGGAAGCCTGAGCGAAGCGCCAAATCAGTTTCCTGCCAGCTTGGCATGCTGTTGCGCCAGTTCCAGGTAATCCCTGGTCAGCTCCACCCACTTGTTGCGCCGATGCCGCCCGTCGTCGCGCAGGTGCCAGATGGCAAGCTTGGCGCGCAGCACGGCCCGGCAGCTCTGGTAGAAATGCAGCAAGGCAACGGGCGGCGCATCGCCGCTGGCTTCCATATAGCCTTCCAGCAGCCAGCGCCCCGCTTCCGGGGCATGCAGGCGTTCGCATTCCAGCGCCAGATAGCCCAGTTCATCCGCCGGATCGAGGATGCGGAATCTGCGATTGAACTCCAGGCAGTCGATGACGACCGGTTCGGGCAGCAGGCATACATGCTCAGGCCTGAGGTCGCCGTGGCCCTCGACGATGCGGCCCTGCTGCACGCGGCTGTCGAACAGCGCGGCGTGGGTTTGCAAAAAGCCGAGCTGGGAACGGGTGAGCAGCTTGGGCAGGTCCGTGGCCAGCCCGAACTCGGGGCTGACAAGTTCGCGCCGATTCTCCTCGATGCGCTCGGCCAGATACTGCCGATAGGCTTCAGGCGTGATGGATTGCACCGCGGCTGCGGCGTAGAAGCGCGCAAGCCGCTGGGACAGCTGGCGGATTTGCGCCTGCTGGACCGCCCCGCTGCGAATCAGGTGATCGAGCATGCGTTCCGCCGGCAGGCGCCGCATCTTGACCAGCCAGTCCACCGGCTCTCCCCCGCCACCCAGGCTTAAACGTCCATCAGTGGCAAGCACCAGCGGGATTACATCCAGATAGACATCGGCGGCCAGACGGCGGTTGAGCCGCAGTTCCTCTTCGCTGTCGAGGCGGCGGGCCTCGACGCTGCTGAAGTCCAGATAGGGGTAACGCACCGGCTTTTTCAGCTTGTAGGCATGCGCATCGGTCAGGAAGACCCAGGACATGTGGGTTTCCACCGCTTCCACGTGCGCGGTTGCCTCGGGGTAGGCGTCCGGCCGCTGCAGGAAGCTGAGCTTCGCCTCCAGGGTGGCGCCAACCTGCACAGGAAGATTCGTCGTTTGGTCTGTTCCCATTTGCCTATGATAAGTGATCCAGCGCCCTGGCCCGGTCTGCCCGATTCAGGTGAAATTGAACCCGGCTTGTCCGGCAAGCGCGTGCTCCGCCGTCGTGCGTAACCTGAGCAGAGATTCCCTCAGCTAGAGTGCACTCCGATCCACCTGCTGTGCCAGTTCCTGCAAGGCAGCAGACACCTCCACGCGATAGGCCGGCGCGGCATCCAGTCCGCGCAGCGTGTCGGGCAGCTGGGTATACGAACTCAGGGCCAGTTGGCGCAGTGTCTTGACTGGAAGCGCGGGTTCAATCCGGCAACCGGCACGCATCACCAGATGGATAAGCGCTTCACCCGGGTGCGCGTCATCTTCCTCCAGTGCCAGCACATCCCCGGCCATCTGGCCATTGGCCGTGTAGTTGCGATAGACCTGCTTTCTGCCCGGCCAGGTCGCTTTTCCCTCCGAGCGCTTGCGGCGCGGCCGTCCCGCGTATTCCTGCAATTTATAGGCGCAGTCGAGTGAGGGTGCATCGCTGGACGTGTCGAGTGCAGTGCCAATGCCGAAGCCATCGATCGGTGCACCTGCTGCGAGCAGGGCCTGCACGCGGTATTCGTCCAGGTTGCCGCTGGCGAAAATGGTGACGTCGTTCAGACCGCCCTCATCCAGAATGCGCCGCACCTGCCGTGAATGTTCAGCCAGATCGCCGCTGTCAATGCGCACGGCCTTGATGCGGATGCCCTGCTGTTGAAGCCTGGCAGCAAGCGGCACCACCTTGCGCGCTGCCGCCTCGGTGTCATAGGTATCGATGAGCAGAATGGTGTTGTCCGGGTGGGAGCGGGCGAACTGCTCGAATGCGACGGCCTCGTCATCGTGCGCCTGAATGAAGGAATGGGCCATGGTGCCAAACAGCGGGATGTCGTACAGCATTCCCGCCAGTACGGTAGCCGTGCCGCCAAATCCAGCCAGATAGCTCGCGCGTGCAGCGAGCAGGCCGGCCTCGGCTCCATGCGCCCGGCGCATGCCGAAATCAACCAGCAGCTTGTCGGGCGCAGCCAGCACCGAGCGCGCCGCCTTGGTGGCAATCAGCGTTTCGAAGTTGAGCAGGTTCATCAGGCGCGACTCCACCAGCTGTGCCTGCGGCAAAGGAGCCGTCACCCGCAGAATTGGCTCGTCAGCAAAGAACAGCGTTCCTTCCTGCATGGCGTGGACATCGCCAGTAAAGCGAAAGTCTTTCAGGTAGCGAATGACATGCGGGGGGAATCGCTGCGAAAGCCAATCCAGTTCCTGGGCGGAGAAGGCCAGTTGATCGAGGAATTCCAGCGCCTGTTCAAGGCCTGCGGCGACCAGAAAATTGCGCCCCGGCGGGAGCCGGCGCACAAAAAACTCAAATACGGCAGTCTCTTCCAGTCCATACTCAATGTAACTTTGCAGCATGGTGTATTCATACAGATCTGCCAGCAGCGGGCTGGAAAGCGGATTGATCATGCAAGCGCTTCGATTTCGGTCAGTTCGACTCCCAGGCGCATCATTTCCTCCATCGCTTCCCGCTGATCCTCGGGGTGGACGTTTACCGCACGCACCGCATCGGCCAGCAGGAAGGTTTCATAATTGTGCAGGCGGGCGTCCCTGACTGTGTTGAGCACGCAATAGTCCGTCGCCAAGCCGCCCACAAACAGACGCTGAACCCTGGCGGCGCGAAGCAGACTTTCGAGTTCGGTGCCCTCGAAGCCGGAATAGGCGTCCTTCTCTGTCGTGGTGGCCTTGGAAATGACACGGGTCGCTGGCGGCAACGCCAGCTGGGATGGAAAGGCGGCGCCCGCCGTTTGCGCGACACAGTGCGGAGGCCAGATGCCGCCCTGCTCATGGAAGGAACAGTGATTGGCCGGATGCCAGTCCCGGGTGGCAAAGATCGGCAAGCCTCTGGCCTGGAACAGATCAATATATCGATTGAGCACGGGAACCACTTCGTCGCCGTGCTTCACCGCCAGCTTGCCGCCAGGCAGAAAATCCTTCTGCACATCCACGATGATCAGCGCGTCGCCAGGCGCAATCGTGATCTTTTTCATGCGCGCGCGCCGGCGTGCAGCACGAGCTTCAGCGGCATGGCGGGGTCGCATGCAGGCGTGGCAGGCCGGTCATTATCATGGCGGGCCGCGAACATCGATCGATCCAATTCCTGGATGAAGATGGGGTCGTGGGTGCAGGCGAAGCTGCCGGGAAAAAATCGCCGGGAGAAAGAGATGGGAAGAAGCCTGCCCTGGTCACAGTTGCAGTTTTGGAAGCGTGCCATGCGGTTTTCTCATCCTGGACAAGCGGCGTTGAACTCATTATATAGCGCCCGCCGATAGCATCTTCAGGGAACGCGGGTCATTCGCTGCACTCCAAATTGAAGTCCGACTTCGCCAGTGATATAAACAGCGATTGCGACTGGAGAACTGCCATGAAAATCGATTCCACCGAATTCGGCAGCATCACCATCGACGGCACCACCTATGATCACGACGTCCTCATCCGCCTGTCGGGCGAGGTGGAAAAGCGCAAGAAGAAACTCTCGAAAAAATATTATGGCACCTCCCACATCATTTCGTCCGAGGAGGCGGAGTTCATTTACGAGAAGGGCTGCGACGCCCTGGTGCTGGGGAGCGGGCAGTACGGCAACGTGACACTGTCGCCGGAGGCAGCCAAATTCTTCCAGCAGCATGATTGCAAGGTGACCCTGCTGCCTACGCCCGATGCCATCAAGACTTACAACAACACCAGGGGCAAGGCCAGGACCATTGGCCTGTTTCACGTCACCTGCTGAGCTACTGCCGACTGGAGTCACCAATGCCATCGCCACTGCGCATGCTGCTGTTCTTCCTGGCCCTGGTCTTCCTGATCAGTTTCGTCCAGATCGGACTGATCACCATCGCCTTCGACAAGCTGGGACTTTCACCGGCATCGGCCTACCTGCTCCTGCTGTGCACGCTAACCGGCAGCCTGATCAACCTGCCGCTGTTCAGCCTCAAGGCCGATCGTGATGTGGTACCACCGAAAATACCGCCGGAGCTGGCGCGATTGCCCTTTTTCAAGCCGCTGCCGTTCACCGGCAAGACCGTGGTCGCCGTCAATGTCGGCGGTGCAGTGGTGCCCGTCTGTTTCTCGCTTTTCCTCATTGCCCACAACCCGCTGAACCCGTTGCAGGTTGCGGTCGCAGTGATAGTCGTCGCCCTCATCGCCCGCTCAATCAGCCGGCCCATCGCCGGTATCGGTATCGGCATGCCGATGCTGATCGCGCCGATTGCCGCCGCACTGATCGCAACCTTTCTTGATCCGCAACAGCGTGCGCCGCTGGCCTATATCAGTGGCACCCTGGGCGTGCTGATTGGTGCCGACCTGGTGCGTCTCAAGGACATCCGCAAGCTGGGTGCTCCCATTGCTTCGATCGGCGGTGCCGGCACCTTCGATGGGGTGTTTGTCACTGGACTGATTGCGGTATTGCTGGCGTAAATGCGCTTAACAAGTCATTATTTGTCATTTGCTTGCCTTGTAATTCTCATGTTATTTCTCGCTTCAAGTCGCGGACGATCTGGCTCAGCAGAGCGCTCTTCGGGTTAATACATGCGATGCCGGAACAGCCAGCTGGCCAGGCTCAGGGTCACCGCCCCAATCACGGCCATGGGCCACAGTTGATTGGTCAGGACATCGAAACCGGCCCCTTCCAGAAAAACCTTGCGCAGAATCACGAGGAAATAGCGCAGCGGGTCGATCAGGGTAATGGTCTGAACCAGCTTGGGCATGTTGGCAATGGGCGTGGCAAAACCGGACAGGATCACCGCCGGCACCATGAACAGGAAGGCGCCCAGCAGTCCCTGCTGCTGGGTCACCGCCAGCGAGGATATAAGCAGCCCGGCGCCTACGCCCGAGAGCAGGAACAGGGCCAGTCCGCTGTACAGGGCGGGCAGGCTGCCCAGCAGGGGTACCTTGAACCACAGGGTGGCGACCAGCAGGATCACCGTACCCTGAACAATGCCAATGATAAAACCCGGCAGGGCCTTGCCCAGCAGGATCTCGCCGGGTCGCAGGGGCGTGACCAGCAACTGGTCGAAGGTGCCCTGCTCCCGTTCCCGCGCCACCGTAAGTGCCGTTACCAGCATGGTGGTCACCAGCGTGAGCATGCCGATGATGCCGGGGATGAAGAACCAGCGGCTCTCCAGGTTGGGGTTGAACCAGGCCCGGGTTTCCAGGTGGGCGGGCGGGGCTTGCTGACCATGGGCTTCGATCCATTCCTGGTTGTAGCGATCCACGATGCTGCTCACGTAGTTCAGGGCGACCATGGCGGTGTTGGAATTGCGTCCGTCGATGATGACCTGCAGGGGAGCGCTGCCACCCGACAGCAAGTCGGCGCCGAAACGGGGACCGATGTGGATCACCGCCAGTACCTTGCGCGCGTCCACCAGGGGCGCGATCTCGCCTTCTGCATTCAGCACCGCCACCCGGTGAAAGGCCGGGGCCCCGGCGAAGGCCGCCTCCAGGTCACGCGACACGGCGCCCCGATCCTCGTTGTAGATGGCATAGGGGATGTCCTTCAGGTCGAAGGTCGCGGCATACCCGAACACAAGAATCTGGATCATGGGGGGAACGATGAGCACCATGCGGCTCTTTGGATCCTTGAGCAGGGCGAGGAACTCCTTGTGGATCAGGGCCAGGAGGCGAATCAGCATGACGTCTTCACCCTCATTCGAGCCGCTTCCTTGATTTGCGCCAGGTGATGCCGAGGAAGATGGCCGCCATGATCAGCAGGGCCAGGGCATTGGGCAGCACGACGGCCCAGACGTCCCCCGCCAGGAACAGGGTCTGGACGATGGCCACGAAATAGCGGGCGACAATGACATGGGTGATGACCTGAACCACGGCCGGCATGCTGTCGATGTCGAAGATGAAGCCGGACAGCAGGAAGGCCGGCAGGAAGGTGCCGATGATGGCGATCTGACCCGCGACAAACTGACTCCGGGCCAGGGTGGAGATGGTCAGCCCCATGCCCAGGGCGGCCAGCAGGAACAGGGACGCGCAGGCCCACAGCACCCAGAAGGAACCGCGCAGGGGCACCTCGAACAGCCCCACCGCCATGCCGACGGTGATCAGCATGCCGCCGGTGCCCAGGGTGAAGTAGGCGATGAGTTTGCCCAGCAGGATCTCGCTCATGCTGGTCGGAGTCACCATCAGGGCTTCCATGGTGCCGCGCTCCCATTCCCGCGCCATGACTAGGGCTGTCAGCAGGGCGCCGATCAGGGTCATGATGATGGCCACCAGACCGGGCACCAGATAGTTGCGGCTCTTCAGCTCGCTGTTGAACCAGATCCGCTGTTCCATGTGCACTGGCGTATTCAGTTCCTGTCCCTGCTGGGCTGCGCGGCGCGTCAGCCAGGCGCCCCATGCGCCTTGCACGTAACCCTGGGCCAGCCGCGCGGTATTGGCGTCCACGCCGTTGACGATAAGCTGGATCGGGGCGCCGTCCGGCCGCCGCAGGCGCTCGGCGAAGTTGGCGCGCAAATGCACGATGGCATTGACCTGGCCCTGACGCAGTGCCTGCTCGGCCTCGGCCAGGGTGCGGGCGTGCACCGGCGAGAAATAATGGCTGGCCTCCAGCGCGGCGAGGAAATCAGCGGTATCGGCGCTGGGTTCCTCCGCCACCAGAGCCACCGGCACGTGGTCCGCGTCCAGGGACACGCCGTAGCCGAACAACAGCAGCAGGAAAACGGGCATGACGAAGGCAATGGCGATGCTGCTGGGGTCCCGCACGATCTGCAGGAACTCCTTGTGCACCAGGCTCCTGAGGCGCATGGCGCCGCCGCCGCGGCGCGACGGGTTGGAGTCGCTCAAGCCGCCCGCTCCTGAGGCAGGTCGCTTTCCACCAGGCGGATGAAGGCGTCTTCCATGCTGGGTGCGGGATTGTCCGCAGTGCGCGCCAGCGCCTTGATGGCGGCAGGTTCGTCCATGGCCAGGATGCGCCCGGCCGCCATGATGGCCAGGTGATCGCAGTATTCCGCCTCCTCCATGAAATGGGTGGTGACCAGAATGGTCACGCCGCTGCGGGCCAGGGCATTGATTCTTTGCCAGAACTCGCGGCGCGCCAAAGGATCGACACCGGAGGTGGGCTCGTCGAGGAACAGGATCTCCGGCCGGTGCATGAGGGCGCATGCCATGGCCAGGCGTTGCATGTAGCCGAGCGGCAAGTGGCCGGAAAGCTGGTCGGCATAGGATCCCAGTTCGAACTCTTCCAGAGTCCACGCCAGCCGCTCCTTTTGCTCCATGCGCCCCAGGCCATAGGCGCTGGCGAAGAAGGCCAGGTTCTGCAGCACGCTCAGGTTGCCGTAGAGGGAGAACTTCTGCGACATGTAGCCGATGCGGGCCCGGGCCGCTGCCGCCGCATGGCGCAGGTCCAGGCCCGCGACCCGCAGGGTGCCCGCGCTGGCGGGCAACAGGCCGCAGAGCATGCGGAAGGTCGTGGACTTGCCGGCGCCGTTGGCCCCCAACAGACCGAAGATCTCGCCGCGCTGGACCTCAAAGCTGATATCGTCGACGGCCCAGAAGTCGCCGAAGCGGCGGCGCAGCCCGTTCACCTGGATCACCGGGCCATCCCTGGCGCCGCTAGCCGCCGCCAGGCCATCCATGTGTGTGGCCGCAGCGGGTGATTGCGCCTGTGCCCGCAACAGGTCGATAAAGCTGTCCTCGAAACGGGGAGGCACCGGCTTCAATTGGACGTCCTTCAGGCCCGCCTGACGGATCAGGTTTTCGGCGGAAGCGGAAGCGGCCGTCACCAGCCGAACATGATCCCCCTGGACCAGCGCATCCACCACGCCTTCCCGGCCATCCAGGGCCGCCTGGATATCCCGGTTGCGGCGCCCCGGCTGATCTGCTGACTGGGTCAGCGCCCAGGTCCGGCCCGCCATGCGCGCGCTCATGGCCTGGGGCAGCCCCTGGTCCAGAACCCGGCCTTCATGCAGCAGGATGACCGCGTCGCAGCGTTCGGCCTCGTCCAGATAGGCGGTTGAAAGCAGTACGCTCATGCCCTGGTCCCGCACCAGCCGCTCGATGATGACCCAAAGCTCGCGGCGTGATACCGGATCCACACCCACTGTAGGCTCGTCCAGCAGCAGCAGGCGCGGTGCGCGCACCAGGGTGCAGGCCAGTCCAAGCTTCTGTTTCATGCCTCCGGAAAGTCGCCCCGTCAGCCGGCCGGTGAAAGGGGCGAGGCCGGTCATGTGCATCAGCTCTTCGTAGCGCTCCCGCCGCTCCGCCTCGAGCACACCCTGGAGCGCGGCATAGAGATCGAGGTTCTCCTGCACGGTAAGATCCTCGTACAGACCGAAGCGCTGCGGCATGTAGCCCAGGGCGGCCTGCACCTTCAGGGATTCCCGGGTGGCGTCCATGTCCAGCACCCGGATGTGACCGGAATCGGGCACCAGCAGCCCGGCGGCCAGACGCATGAGGGTGGTCTTGCCCGCCCCGTCAGGCCCAATCAGCCCGCTCACCACACCGGGACGGATGGCAAAGCTGACGCCGTCCAGGGCCTGAATATGGCGGCGGCCAATGCTGAAGGACTTGGCCACAGCCGTCGCCTCCAGCACCGGCGCCTGGCCCTTGTCGCTGCCTGCCTGGCTCACCTGGCGTCTTTGCAGGGATTGGCCCCCGGCGCCGGGGCGGGTTGATCCAGGGAAATGCTCACGTCGGCGGGCATGCCCATGCGCAGTTCATCGCCACCCTCGCAGACGAAGATGCGGGTCTGATACACAAGGCTGGAGCGAATCTCGGTGGTCTCCACCGACTTGGGCGTGAACTCGGCGCCGGGGGAGACATAACCCACCCAGGCGCGGTAATGCTTGTCCGGATGGCTGTCGGTGCTGACCGTGGCCCCGGCCCCGATGGGCACCCGGCCCAGATAGGTTTCCGGCAGCCAGACTCGCACCCAGACCGGATCGACCAGGGCCAGGGTAAAGACGGATTTGGTCGGCGAGGCCATATCCCCCGGTTCCAGCACCCGGTTCTGGATGATGCCGTCGGAGGGGGCACGCAACTCGCCTTCCTGGATATCGCGCTGGGTCACGGCCAGCGCCGCCTCGTTGGCCGCCAGGGTGGCCTTGGCCGCCGCAATGTCCTCCTTGCGCGGTCCCAGTTCCACCAGACGCAGGGCGTCTTCGCTCGCCTGCAGATCGGCCCGCGCCCTGTCCAGGGCGAATTTCGCGCTGTCCGCCTGCTGCTGGGATACGAAGTGCCGGGCCACCAGATCTACCTGGCGCTGATAGGAGGCCTGGGCGTCCGCCACCGCCACCTTGGCGGCGTTCCGCTGGGCCCGGGCCTGGGCGATTTCCTCGGGCCGGGAACCGGCCAGATAGCGGGCAACCACCTGGTGTTGCACCGCAACCTCGGCCTCTGCCTGAGCCTTGGTGCGGCGCAGCCGCTCGGTATCCAGAACGGCCAGCAGCTGCCCCTGCTTCACCCGGTCGCCTTCCCGCACCAGTATCTGGTCGATGCGGCCGCTGGCGTTGAAGGCCAGTTCCACCTGGCGGATGTCCACGTTGCCGTGCAGGGTCAGATCGGTTTGCACCGTCTTGCCGTCGTGACGGAGCCACCCGATCCCGGCCACGAGAACAACAACGACGATGGCGATGATCGGAATAATTTTGTTTTTCAAGTCACGTCCTTCACGTTTGCCCCTTTTGTATGTTAATCAATTCTGCTGGACCAGTCGCGGGAAAGCTTTGCGAATTCGCACGGGACGCATTCCGCTTATTTTTCCCAACGCTTTGCCAGATTTCATATTGCTTTGCATACCAAGATACTAAATAATTACGAATGTAATAATTACCAATGTTATGATATCTCATGCGACCCCCAGTCATCGGCATGAACCAGGATTTCTCCTTTTTCGAACAAGGCATCGACCTCATCGCCCGCCAGCTTCCCGGCATGCCGCAGGATCGGGTCGTGCTCAACCGCCTGTTTTTCTTCGTCTTCAGTGAACTGGACGAGGTCTACAACCGGCACCTTGCCGAGTTCGGTCTAAACAGTTCATCCTTTCTCGCGCTCGCCATGCTGCTCAGCAGCGAGGACAACCGGCTTAATCCCAGCCATCTGAGCGGTGCCCTGATTGCCTCCCCCACCAACGTAACGCGCCTGACTGATGAACTGGTCAACGCCGGCTGGGTCGGCCGCAAGCCGAGCACGGAAGACCGGCGCCGGGTGGACTTGTCGCTGACCAAAGCCGGCCACAAGCTGATCCTGAAAGTGCTGCCGGTAATCTGGAAGCTGATCGAGCAGCAGTGGGCCGATTTCAGCCCCGCAGAGGTGGCGGAATTCGATCGCCTGCTGCGAAAGATGCTGGCGGGACTAAGCCAATTCAGGGAGCCATCATGAAGCGATTGCTGCCCGGCCTGCTGTTGGTCCTGAGCGGATGCGCGTCATTGCCCCATGACCTGCCGCCCCGTCCGGTGCTGAAGACACCTGAAGCCGATGCCACGATAAAGGCGTTGGCGAGCAGCTTCAAGCAGACTGCCAAGCCAATCGAGTCGGAACAGTGGTGGCAGGCCTTCGGCCTGGCTGACCTTGATCACCTGATTGAAACCGCGCTGAAGGACCACCCCGACCTGGCAGCCGCCCAGGCCCGGCTGCGCATGGCTGAACAGGCCGAGCGTCTGGCCCGTCTGGACACCCAGGTGCACTATGGAACGGATGCCTCCATGGTCCGCGAACACTATAGCGAGAACGGCCTGTTTCCGCCGCCGATCGGTGGCAGCACGTTTACCCAGACCGACATCACCCAGAACGCCTCGTACAACCTGGACTGGTGGGACAGGAACCGCGCTTTGGTGAAAGCGGCGGGCAACGAAACTCAGGCACAGCAGCAGGAGGCAGCAGCGGCCCGCCTGGCTGTGGCCGCCGCCGTTGCCGATGCCTATTTCGCCTGGGCCGATATCGGCACGCGTTTGAACGTGGCGCGCGAGCTGGAACAGGATCACCGCAGGGAACATGATCTGCTCAAGGCCCGTTTCGATCTGGGCCTGGATTCCGCGCAGCCACTGATCGACGCCCGGATGAAGCTGGATCTGGACGAGAACCTGGTTCAAGGGCTGGAGTATCTGGATCGTTCGTGGCGCTACCGCATGAGCGCGTTGATCGGGTCCGACCCGGACCATGCCGCGGATTTGCCCACTCCCAGCCTTAATGCCCACCTCCCGCACCTGCCCGCCAACCTCCCCCTGGGCTGGCTGGCGCATCGTCCGGACGTGGCTGCCCTGCGCAGTCGGGTGGAGGCCACGGCTGATCAAAGCGACGCAGCGAAGGCAGATTTCTATCCAAACCTTGACCTGCGCCTGATGGTCGGTCTGGAAACTCTGGACCTGGGTACGCTGCTGCATGCCAACAGCCTGTCCGCTTCGGTCGGCCCCGCATTGCATCTGCCGATCTTCAACACCAATACCTTGAGAGCAAAACTGGGCATGCGGGAAGCGGATTACGCCTCGGCCGTGGCGACATACAACCACACCATTCTGGAGGCCGCACGCCAGGCCGTGGATGCCTATGCCCTGATTGCCAGCCTGGAGCGTCGCAGCCTGGCCCTGCAACATGCCCTGAAGGAAACCCGGCAGACCTATGCCCTCGCGCAGCAGCGTCAGGAGTTCGGCTTGGCCGGCCTGCTGGACACTCTGGAAGCGGACAGTGCCGTACGCGGCCAGCAGCTGAATGACATCGAAACTCAGGCCGCCCGCCTGCGTGCCCGTGTGGCACTGTTTAAAGCCCTGGGTGGCGACGTCTATGGCAAGGACCCGACACCATGACCCTCCACACTCCCGAAGCCAACCCCGCCAAACGCAAGCGCCTGCTGACCATTCTGGGTCTGATCTTCATCGCCGCGGGTCTTGGATGGGGCATCCATTGGTTCATCCATGGGCGCAATCATGAAAGCACTGACGATGCGTATGTGGCCGGCAATCTGATCCGGGTTACCCCACGCATCTCGGGCACGGTAGTGGCTGTGCTGGCCGATGATACCGATCACGTGAAGCAGGGCCAGGTGCTGGTGAAACTGGATCCGACCGACGCCCGTCTTGCATTGGACAAGGCCAAAGCGGACTTGGGCGAGACCGTGCGCCGGATCAGCCAGACCTTTGAATCCCGCGACCAGCAGACCGCGAACCTTGCGGTGCAGCGGCACAACCTCGAACAGGCCGAAGCGGACCTGGCACGTCGCGAAAAGGCAGTCGTCGCTCAGGCTGTGTCCAGGGAAGAAGCTGACCACGCGCGCATCACGCGTGACAAGGCCAGGTCTGAACTGAAGCTGGCCGTGGCCCAGTTGGCGGCTTCAAACGCCGAAGTGGCCCGCACCTCAGTGGAAACCCACCCGGCCGTGAAGCAGGCCGAGGCCCGTCTGCGTGAAGCCTGGCTGGCCCTGAACCGGTGTGAGATCCGGGCGCCGTCGGACGGCCAGGTGGCGCGGCGATCAATCCAGATCGGTCAGCAGGTCACCTCCGGCACGGCGCTCATGGCCATCGTGCCCATGACCCAGCTGTGGGTGGAGGCCAATTTCAAGGAAGACCAGCTGAAGGGAATGACCGTTGGCCAACCCGTTCAACTGATCTCCGACCTCTACGGCGGCGGCGTCACTTTACACGGCACGGTGGCCGGTCTGTCGCCGGGAACGGGAAGCGTTTTCTCTCTGCTGCCGCCGCAGAATGCCAGTGGCAACTGGATCAAGATCGTCCAGCGCCTGCCGGTTCGCATCGCTCTCGATCCGAAAGAGCTGACTGAGCATCCCCTGCGCGTCGGCCTGTCGATGAAGGTGGAAGTGAATACCGGGGTCGCGGGCAAAGCGGAGAACCTTCCGATGACGCGCTATGAAACCCCCGTGGAAAACGCGAATGGCGCAGATGCACTGATCCGCTCGATCCTGCAGGCAAACAAGCTGCGCAAGGGCTGAGGTCTGAGCATGGACCACCAGCCCCTGCACGGCCCCACCCTTATCCTGTTGACCCTGGGGCTGAGCCTGGGCACCTTCATGCAGGTGCTGGACACCTCCATCGCCAACGTATCGCTGCCGGCGATATCGGGCGACCTGGCCGTGAGCCCGAATCAGGGTACCTGGGTCATCACCTCCTTTGCCGTAAGCAACGCCATCACCTTGCCCTTGACGGGCTGGCTGTCTCGCCGTTTCGGCGATGCACGACTGTTTGTCGTTTCCACCCTGCTCTTCACCTTGGCCTCATTGGTGTGTGGCCTGGCGCCCAGCCTGCCGCTGCTGATCAGCGCCCGCGTGCTGCAAGGCGCGGTGGCGGGTCCCATGATCCCCTTGTCGCAAAGCCTGCTGCTGAACAACTATCCACCAGAGAAGAAGGGCCTGGCATTGGCGCTCTGGTCCATGACGGTGATCGTCGCGCCCATCCTGGGCCCAATCATGGGCGGCTGGATTACCGACAATATCAGCTGGCCGTGGATCTTTTACATCAACCTGCCGGTGGGCATGCTGTCTGCCGTCGTGACCTGGACGATTCTCGGCAAGCGTTCCAGCGTGACCCAGGTGGTGCCGATCGACAAAGTGGGACTGGTGCTGCTGGTGCTGGGCGTGGGTGCGCTGCAGATATTGCTGGACAAGGGCAACGAACTGGACTGGTTCGAATCGAATACGATCGCAGCCCTGGCTGTTGTTTCGGTGCTTGCGCTAAGCATTCTGGTTATCTGGGAACTGACCGACCGGCATCCGGTCGTGGACCTTCACTACTTCAGCCAGCGCAACTTCCTGGTTGGCACCGTCATGCTCAGTTTTGGCTATCTGGTGTTCTTCGGCAACGTGGTGATCCTGCCCTTATGGCTGCAAATCAACATGGGCTATACCGCGACCTGGGCCGGGATGGCCGCGGCACCCATCGGCATCCTGCCAATATTCCTGTCCGCCTTCGTGGGCAAGAACATGCACAAGATCGACCTGCGTTTCTGGGCCACGTTCAGCTTTGCCGTGTTTGCCGCGGTGTCGTTCTGGAACAGCCATTTCAACACCGACGTCACCTTCCAGCAGATCGTGATCCCGCGCCTGCTCATGGGGTTCGGCGTCGCCACCTTTTTCGTGCCGCTGACCGCGTTGACGCTGTCGGGCATCCCACCCCAGATGCTGCCAGGGGCTACCGGCCTGTCCAATTTCTTTCGCATTCTCGCCGGGAGTTTCGGCACCTCGCTGAGCATCACCCTGTGGGACCGGCGCAGCGACTATCACCACAGCATCCTGGCCACGCACATCTCGGCCTTCGATCCAGCCTCAAGCGATTACCTTGGCAGCCTGTCCAGCCCGGCAACAGACCCGGCCATGCTCGAACAGATAATCAACCAGCAGGCGGTACTGCTGGCCACCAACGACATCTTCTGGCTGTCAGGCTGCTTCTTTGTCGCCCTGATGATTCTGGTCTGGCTGGCCAGACCGCCCAAACATGGCATCAGTGTTGCGAGTAGCGGTGCACACTGACCGCGCGGTCTGCTGCGGCCTCAACTTGGCCGGCATTTATCCCGCGTAGACGCCGAACAGCTTCTTGAAAAATGCAGAAACCTTGTGCCGCTTCTGCTCCCTGCGCTTGACCGCATCACTCACCACCCAGTTGAGCTGGATGGCGCGGCGCGGACCGACATATGGATGGTGGCCATGCCAGGAATTTTCGCTCCGACGAAACGCGATCAGGGTACCGATGCGCGGTTCGACTTCTGCGGCGTAATCCTCCAGGTCTGTAGCAGAGCGCAGCAGACGCAGCTTGCCGCCCTGGTTCGCCCAGGATTCATTGAAATAAACCAGCATGGTAATGATCTTGGTACGACTATCCGTATGGATGCGACCATCCGTTTCATCAGTCTGCCCCCGCACGGTCACCATGGTCGGCCGGCCGGTCAGGTCGAGGCCGAATTTTTCTTCGACATAGTGACGGAATGTTTCTCCTTCGAGCTCGGCGATAAATCTCGCAAACTCGGGGCCATAACTCAGCGTGGCGAGCGGAAAACTGCCTGCCTTGTCAATTTGCGGGAAATCTTTTGCAATGATCTGTTGCCACTCCGGCCTGACGAAATCCTGCACGACCATGTGATCGTACGGATCGTGGACCAGGGGCGTCGACGCAAACCCTTGCAGGTTGATCATCGTGCCGGAAGCCTTGGCACTTCCAGACGAAGCCACAAAACCAGTTGTCACCGCCTCCATGATTGCACTCCTTAAATCGATCCAGATTGAATGTAGCCTAGCTGAAAATGCAAACAAATAACTAAATCAGGGATCCCGGGAAGCAAAAAATATTGTCTTCCGGCGCCCACCGTTAGCTGGTCGGGCGAGCAGAATGGTATTCACGCACGCGTGTCAAGGCCCAGAAATCATCGGAGCCCATCGGCGATCGTCGGCAAGGTTGAACTTGCGCAGACTGCCCCCGCCAAGGCGAACCCGATCGCCGGCGAAAACAAGGTTCCTGCGAGGGCCGTCGCAGGGCGACGAAGGGCGCGGATTTTCTGCGCTCACGGTTGAAAGTGGTGAAGGCAGTGCTGACGGAATGATCGCCATCGCAAAACGCCCGATCCATGGCCGTCTTGCCTTGCCAAGGACCGGCTATGGTGATGGGGAATTCGCCGCCTCGGGTTTCCAGGGGGTCAGGACGATTTCCACACGACGGTTGCGCTGCCGGTCCGCCTCGCTGTCGTTTGGTGCAACTGACCGGTATTTCGAGAACCCGACGACCTCCATGCGCGTCGGGTCAATACCGTGGCGAAATTGAAAGTAGCGGACAACGCTGGATGCTCTGGCACCGGAAAGCTCCCAGTTGGAGAAATATTTCTTCTTGAGCTCCTGTCCGATGGGCAGGTCGTCCGTATGTCCCTCCACCCGAATGGTTTCCTTGCCTGCGCCGACTACCCCGGCCACCTTGTCCAGCACCTGAAGGCCAGCGGGCAGGATGTCAGCGCTGCCCGTGCTGAAGAGGATTCTGTCCAGCACACGCACCGATAGCTGCGAACGGAGCCGCTCGATCTCCACATCCTTGGCCGCAATCTCCGATTTTAGGCGGTCGCGCAACTCACTTTCCATGGCCTTCATGGCCTCCGCCTGCTGGGTCGAGGCCGCGGTATCCTTGTCGAGCGTTGCCTGGAGTTCCCTGCGCGCCGCCATGCAGGCATCAAGATCTTTCCGGCAGGCGGATGCCTCGGCTGCCTTGTCGTCCACAGCACGTTGCGTCGCACAGCCTGCCAGCGACAGAAGCGCAACCAGGACCAAAATCGAATTTTTCATGGTATTTCCCTTGGGGGTCGGACAGTCGACAGGATGATGACGAGCCATCTCAATATTGAGCATGAGTGGCCTTGCTTTTCACCCGATGTGTCTTCCTGACATCGATCCAGCAGCGAGAAGACAACAGGGAATGCGTGGCGCACCCAGTGCCCTTACAGCACGAGGGTGAAGGCTATAGCATGAGTGAAGCCGGCGCAAGACTTCATTCCTATCGTGCGGCGCTTTGAGAGATCTCGGTGAAATTGATCCATCCGGAATCCGGGTTGGTCATGAAATCCTCTGGCCTGCAGCATCCCTACGCCCGCCACGCGTCATGCAAGATAAATGTGAATCGGCCTGGCATCGAGCCGGTCGCTACCAGATTGTATAGATCATGATGAATGCAGCGATGGTCATGGCCGTTATTGCCAACAGGAACACCCCCTCTACCGCCTTGATCAACACCACAGATATGCTGGCCTTGCCTGAACGAAGCGCCCAGAATATGAGGTAAATGCATCCCAGAAAGCCAGCTGCGCAAACACCAAACATGTCGTCAACGATGGAAACAGAGGCTCTGGTCTTGTCGAAGGTGTTCATCAGTGCGACGACCGTAATGCAGAGACCCGCCAACGCTCCCGAAGTGGAGAGCAGGCTGAGCAACTCCTCGCGGCGCCAGCTGACAGAGTTTGGTTGATCGGTCATGCGGGATTCTGCCAACTGTATGGGCTGACCGTCTTGTGGCCGTCCATGGTGATCTGCTGCTTGCCTGTTGGTTGATGGGTTGCCAAATAACAAACCGGCGGTCAGGAAATTCAGAAGAGTGAAATTCGCTTGAGAACCCTGGAGTACAAACAGGGCGGCGGGACGACTGCGACAGCGCCAACATCCATCGACACCCGTTGACAGCTCAGGCCTTGCTGGCTTTGGCCGCTCGTGATCCATACGCTTTATGTATGGATCACACGTTACGCAACCAAACCAGTTCGGGAATCAGCAGCTTCTACGGCGCCACGCCCGGCGGCGTGCTCGGCACCTGCTTCCAGCCACCTGGACAATCCGTGACATACGGATAATAGCCATTTGAGTCCGTGCAGTAATACCAGAATTGCGACGGCTGCGGCATGGCAACCTGGGGGCTGGGTGCCACTGTTGTTGGCGGCGGCACAACTACCGTAGTAGGTGCGGGCTGCTGAATGATGACCGGCTGAGGGTCAGGATAAGCATACTCGGGATAACCATAGTATGGATAGATCAGTGGAGGAAGAATCCACCACCAGGGGAAGTACCCGCCACCATAGTAGTGTCCACCATAATATCCACCACCGTGATAGCCGCCACCGCCGTGATAACCACCACCGCCGCGATAACCACCACCACCGTGGTAACCACCACCACCATGCCCGCCACCAGGAGCCGCAACGGAAATCTGGGGAACAGCGACGAACAACGCAGCCATCAGTGGGAGCAAAACTCTAATCTTTTTCATTTCAATCTTCTCCTTACAATCAATGACCGCCACACATTTCACCAGTTGATGAAGTTGATGGGCTGGTCTGGCAAATTACCCACCGGCTGTTAGTTTCCAGGCGGCGGAGGCGGAGCTGCTCCCGGAGGCGGCGGGGGCATCATCTGAGCAGGAGGATTCTGCATGATCACGGTCTGTGGGGGAGGCGCCTCATAGATAATGGTTACGGGACGATGCCGATATCCCCCGTAATAGGTCGTCGTAGTGGAAGCGGCCGGCAACTGGTTGCCTTTGGCATACATGCACTGCTCATAAGCGATATCGTAGCGGCGCTGCGCATCATATTGGGAGGAACCAGCGTTACCCGCGCCGACAGCCGTGCCCATCAGCAGGCCGGCGCCGGCTCCACCCTCGGCCCCGTGGTGGCCGCCGAGCAGGGCTCCCGCGGCAGCCCCTACCGCCGTTCCCACAGCCGCACCAGTCACGACGTTGTTCGCCCCGACCTCATTGACATTGGTGCCTATGGATTGGTCCGCATAAGTCCTGCAGGTTCTGTCATCCGCTGCGAACTGCTCAAAGCTCTTGCCCGGGCCGGGCATGACGGCAACATTTGGCCCTTGGGGCACGTTCGCACAACCCGCAAGCAGGAGCAGCATCAATGCAGGGATTTTAATCATCTTCTTCATCATCATCTCCAAGAGTTACTGTGGCGCTCCAGGCGGCGTTGCGGGTACCAGTTTCCAGTCAGCCGGACAGGTGCTGACATAGGGATAATAGGCCTTCGACGGCTCGCAGTAGTACCAGTTCTGAGTTGGCTGCGGCGGGGCCGCCTGAGCGGATGGAGGAGCGGTCCCCTGCGACTGCTGCTGCATTTCCACTGGCGGCTGGTCTTGTACCACGACCGGCGGCGGCTGCTGCACCACGACGGGCGCTTGCTGCTGGACTACGACCGGCGGCACATACGGGTCAGGATAGGGGTACAGAGGCGCAGGGTAGAAGTACCAGATTCCGCCTACCACCCACCACCAGCCGATCCGACCGTCATGCCAGCCATGCCGCCAGCGCCCGTCATACCGCCAGTGATCCAGGTCATGGCGGTCAAAGTGCCTTATATCGCCGTGCCATCCGCCACCATGTGCGCCCCACCCCCTGCCCCGCTCATCCGCCGTCACAGGCAGGCTAAGCAGGATCAGTGCGGGAGCCATGATCAGAGCTGAAGCAATAGTCTTATTCATCTTTTACTCCTAATTCACGCCAGTATGACCTGCAATCCCAGTTATTAGTTCAGGCGGCATTCAGCCATGGTCCGCGTCACTATTCCAACCGCGGTGATGCCTGCGACGTTCGAACATCTCATGCAACGTCTTGCGCTGGTCCTCAGTCAGGACCGCCTCCATTTCAGCCCGCATTTTCTTGCGCAGAATAATCATGTCGGTGACAGTCGTGCCCTGGGCCTCAGCCAACTCCTGCAGCTTGGGATCCGATGCGTCCATCTTTGCCAGGGCTTTGCGGTTATCCGACAGCAACTGCCTCAAATCGCGCTGCTCGGGCCGATATTTGTGCTTGATGGCATACAGCGACTGGCGCTGCTCCTGGGTCAGATTCAGACGATCAGCCAGGCGCCTCCACTCATGCCGGCCGAAGGCATGGTTGGATCTCCAGCAATGATGGCCCGAGCGATAAGACCGATCGCCATCGAACGCCTGAGACAGAACAGGGTGGCTGAAAAGGCCCAGAGCGACAAAACTCCCGGCAACCAAGGTCCTGAAAGTATGCATGTGCTACTCCTTACAAGTGTCTAAACATCCAATGCCAACTGTGATGTCATCGTAGGCCCGGAGCAGGTCAATGGATGTAAACGCTGAGCAAAGTTGTGTAAAGGTGAAAGAAGCCAGTTATCGATATGGCCAGAACGGCCTCAATAGATCGCTGGAGGAGGAATCTGGAACTGATGATCTTCCGGATATCAATCATTTCAACCAGGCCCAACCGACCTGGATGTGTTGTGTCCAGGCTGCGCAAGAAGCCGACACCGACTGATGCACAACGCCCTGGGCAAGAACGTGGACAGCGTCATTGGCCTCGAACTATATCGTGCCGCCACAACAAACTCTGTCCCGGCTTGACGACCGCCTTGCTCCACCCTGCCCTGGCCATGTTATATGGCAAGCTGCGTCGACGTGGACAGGAACGAGTCTCGATTAGCGCATGCTCATGGCAGCGTTGCTGCTTCAGTCTTCAACGCCGACCTAGGTCATTCTGCAAGTGATGCATTCCGATGCGGTTCCTGCCCTCTCTTTTGGCACGGTACATTCGAATGTCAGCCTCCTTGAGCAGCTGGTCAATGTCTGAATTCGCTGCTGCTTCAGCGACAATGCCAATACTGGCCGTTACGCCCACGGATCGAAAGTCGCTGCACGCCTCCAGTGCATGGAGAAGGCGTTCCAGGAGTGTCTCTGCATCCTCGGCTTTGGTCTCTGGCAGGAACACGACGAACTCATCGCCGCCGATCCTCGCGGCAATATCAGTCGCACGCAGGGACTCGGCGATGACTGTGCCGCATTTCTGCAGCAAGGCATCTCCGCGTGCGTGCCCCAACGAATCATTGACGCTCTTGAAGTTATCGAGATCGATATAGGCCAGCGCCACGGGTCGCGCGTTTCGCCTGCAGAGCGACAAGGTGAGTCTTGCCTGTTCGACAAACGCCAACCGATTCCTGAGGCCGGTCAGGTAGTCCGTCCTGCTATGAGATTGTTCCTTGCGCAGGGCTTCGCTTAGCAATGCAATGAGCATGGAGACAACAAGAAATGCGGCGCCCTGAGTGAGGAAGTTCACTAGCCAGATGTAGGGATGTACGTAATGAGCACCGTTGGCGTAGAGCATGGCAAGCCAGACAACTGTCGACAGCAATGAGGAAATTGCCGCACCCAGCCGGCCGAGGCGCCATCCGGCCAGTGCGAGCGGAATGAAGTAGAGCGACACCACATGAACCTCCAGCCCCGTGATGTAATCCAGCATGCCGACAGCAATCAAGCCAAGGACAACCGCAAGATAGGTCAATGCCCTGGAAGCAGTTGTCGAAACGTATTGCTGCCCAGACATGAAACGGAACTCACGCACTTCGTGGGAGGCGAATCGTGACTACTAGACCGCCATCCGGATGGTTTTCCGCGCGGATGCTGCCGTTATGGGCCTGGACTGCACGCCGCGCGATGGCTAGCCCCAAACCGATCCCCCCGCTTTGACCAGTTTGTGGCGTATTCGCACGCACAAACGGCTGAAAGATTCGCTCCAGCATGTCATCGGGCACTCCCGGTCCCTTGTCCCGGACCCGGACAACATAGCTCTCCTGGGTGCCTTTTTCCGCATCCATTTTGAGCGAGACTTCGATAGAGCTGTTTTCCGGCGCATGGCAGACAGCGTTGCGCAGAATGTTGTCGAGTGCGCTGTGCAGGAGCAAGGGGTCACCGAGAAAGGGTGCCGGTGGGACGTGTCCTGCTTGCACGGTGATATGGCGTTGGCCCGCCTCCAGATTGGCGTTATGCACGACCTCCATCAGCAGTTGATCCAGCTCAACCGCCTCCCACGCAGGAGTGCGGACGCCTGACTCCAGGCGGGAAAAAGACAGGATTGCACCAATAAGTTCGTTGAGTCGCTCGGTTTCCCTTTCAATGCGGTCCAGTTCGGTTTCAGCGCCCCCCCGCTGGCGCGCCAGGCCGAGCGCAGCCTGGACCCTTGCCAGAGGCGAACGCAATTCATGGGAGACATCACGCAAAAGTGCCTGCTGGGACTTCAGCATGATGTCCAGACGCTCGGCCATGTGGTCCATCGCATGAGCCAGATCGGCGATCTCATCGCGCCGGTTGCCCAGGCCAGGACTGACGCGCTGACTGAAATCGCCAGACGCATAGTCTTGTGTTGCCTTGCGCAGGCGTTCCATCGGCGAAGCGAGGTAACGGGCAAGCAGCAGGCAGACAAGTCCACCTATCAGCGCGGCCAGCACCAAAGGCACAGCCATGACTCGAGGCCGTGACAGGAAGCGCCGCAGTGTTACACCCTCTAGGTCAGGGACCAGCCAGAATTCATCGCCGTTTGCCATGTGGATGGCGTGCCTGGAAACACCTGCATTCAACTGCTCGCGTATTTGCAAACGCTGCAGCCTGACCAGGGTTCGTTCCGGGGTATCTCTACCAAGCAAATCATGGCCATCCCGATCGAGCACCAGAAGCGGGACCAACTCGTGCGCGTCCATGCGGCTTGCCCAGCGCTTGAGGCTATCAATGCCGCCCGCTGCCGCTGCCCGCGCATCCTGCAAATGTGACTGAAATCTTTGCTGGGGTTCAGAGCGATCCTGTCCAGCCCGGGTGTGTTCGAGATATAGAGACGCGGCAATCAGGGTTCCTGCCGCAAACAGGATGAGTGCCGCCCAATAGGAAAGGAACAACTTCCAGAACAGCCTGTTCATGGACATGATGACGCTAGGCCAGCACGTACTGAAAACCGCTTCCACGGATAGTCTTGATACGAGAGCCTCCATCCCGAGAGGGGCCAAGCTTCTGACGCAAATTGCTGACATGCATGTCCAGGCTTCGGTCAAAGCGGCCCAGGGGACGGCCCAGTACCTGCTCAGACAGCTGCCCCTTGGTGACCAAGTGGCCGGCCTCACGCAACAGGATCTCCAGAATGCTGAACTCGGTGCTGGTCATCGGAACCTCATTGCCTTTCAGTTTCACACTGCGGGCCCCCGAGTTCAGGGTCAAATCGCCAATTTGGAGGATTGTGGCCGGGGTGCCCGACTCTGTGAGGTGTGGCTCGCTGCGGCGCAAGACTGCCCGAATGCGGGCGAGCAGCACCTTGGGATTGCAAGGCTTGGGCAGGTAATCGTCTGCACCGAGCTCCAGGCCAAGAACGGTGTCCATGTCCTCGCCGCGGGCGGTGAGCATGAGTACCGGGGTTTGTTTTTGCGCCCGGAGGGCGCGAAGTGCATCCAGGCCTGACATCCTGGGCATCATTACATCCATCAGAATGATATCGAAGTCCTCGTTCAATGCCTTGTTGAGGGCAGATTGCCCATCATGGGTTATTTCCACCTCCAGGGCTTCGCGCAGAAGGTAGTCCTTGAGCATCAAGCACAATTCGACATCGTCATCAGCCAGGAGGAGACGCGGGGTTGGGCGGTCAACGTTCGTGTACATATGACAATGCTAAATATGACGATTCAACTTTCACGCGGGTTTACCTACCTTTACGTTCGCTTGCAAAACCCTGACAAAGCATACTCATCGAAGGGAACAGGATGCAACAACCGTGCGGCAACGCATAGAGTCAAATCATGACATACGCAATAATGCTGTTGTCCGCAAAGGAGGATGGCGAAAACGACGTTCATCGAACCAGCAGGCCGGGCTATCTGACTGAGCACAAATTTGCCATGACCTCCAAATGGGGAAAGCTGGACCTTGGGTGCCGACACGGTTGAGGTCAGCATGCTGATGCCTCAAGGCACCATGGCATTCCGCTGGTGACGTATCTGTCTGGTCTGGGTGAATCGGCCGAGTCGATATCGAAATAACCAGGGCGGTTAACACACCCAAGGTAGATTGGTTTTCGGTTACAGGCTGCAGCCATGCACGAGGCTTTCCAGTTCCGCTTTCCTGTCTTGCGTTAGTGAATCCATTTAATCGTCAACAGCAGGGACCGTCTTCAGTGACAGAAAATGCAGCCTTTCTTCCTTGCCTGATGCAGCCATATCTGGATTTGCAGCCGATCTGGGCACGACGCGAACTCGGTGAAATCGGATACACTTTCGCGATCGGCCGCCCCAACTGCGGGAGTGGCGCACATATTGTTGGGCCGGAAGGAATAAAGCTTAGATGACAAGAAGAATGATGGTGCGCTTGGCGCTTGGCCTGATTGTGGCAGCCGGAATCGCCGCCTTTGTTTTCCATGGCAGGTCCAATACCCAGACGCCGCAAGGCGCAGGGCATGGCGGCAAGGATGCCGCCGACCGGCCGGTGCCGGTGGCGGCTGCCGCCGCCCGCAGCGGTGACATCGACGTGGTCATCGATGCCCTGGGTACTGTTACCGCCCGCACCACCACGACGGTCAAATCCAGGGTGGACGGTCAACTGATCCGGGTCAATTTCGGCGAAGGCCAATTTGCGCATCAGGGCCAGGTGTTGGCCGAGATCGATCCCCGCACCTTTCAGGCCCAGCTCGACCAGGCCATCGGTCAACTGCTGCGCGACCAGGCCTTGCTGGCCAGCGCCCGGCTCGACCTCAAGCGCTATCGCGACCTGCTGGCCAAGGACTCCATCGCCGGCCAGCAGGTGGATGACCAGGCGGCTCTGGTGCAGCAGTACGATGGCACGGTCAAAGCGGACCAGGCCCAGGTCGAAAGCGACAAACTGCAGCTGGAGTTCACCCGGATCACTGCGCCGGTCTCCGGCCTGCTTGGTCTGCGTCAGCTGGACACAGGCAACATGATCCACGCTGCCGATAGCACTGGCCTCGTGGTCATCACCCAGACCCAGCCAATCGCCGTCATCTTCGCCATTCCTTCGGATAATCTCGGCACGGTGCTGTCACATATGCGCGGCGGGGCCACGCTGAGCGTCGACGCCCTTGACCGCGACGGCAAGACAAAACTGGCTACAGGCAAGCTGCTGGCGGTCGACAACCAGATCGATACCACTACCGGTACCGTCAAGCTCAAGGCCGAATTCGCCAACACCGACAATGTTCTATTCCCCAACCAGTTTGTCAATGCGCGTCTGCACGTCGAAACGCGGCATGGTGCCACTCTCGTTCCGACCGCTGCGATTCAGCGTGGAACCAAGGGCACCTACTTCTATGTCGTTGGTGCCGATCGCACGGTCAGCGTGCGGCCGGTGGTGCTCGGTCCCACCTCGGGCGAGACCGTCGCGGTGGACAAGGGCCTTGCGCCAGGCGAGCAAGTGGTGACCGATGGCACCGACAAGCTGCGCGAGGGGGCCAAGGTCGACCTGGCGACGGCCGGCAATCAGCGGGGGAACCAGGGACCGGGTCAGGCCGGCCATGCGAAGCGCCCGCCGGCGGCGGGTGCTTCCGCGCCAGGCAGCGGCAAGGCGGCGCCGGCAGGCCGGAAAGGTTCATGAACCCTTCCCGCCCGTTCATTGAGCGGCCGGTGGCAACTTCCTTGCTGATGGTCGCGATCCTGCTGGCCGGACTGGTGGGCTACAAGGTGTTGTCCATCTCGGCATTGCCCGAGGTGGACTTCCCGACGATCCAGGTCACCACGCTCTATCCGGGCGCCAGTCCCGACGTCACGACCTCGTCGATTACCGCGCCGCTGGAACGCCAGTTTGGCCAGATGCCGGGTTTGAACCAGATGTCGTCAACCAGTTCCGGTGGCGCATCGGTAATCACGTTGCAGTTCAGCCTTAACCTCGGCCTCGACATCGCCGAGCAGGAAGTCCAGGCAGCGATCAATGCCGCCTCGTCGTTCCTGCCAACCGACCTGCCGATGCCGCCCATATACAGCAAGGTGAATCCGGCCGACGCACCCATTATCACGCTGGCGGTCACTTCCGACACCTTGCCGCTGCCCCAGGTCGAGGACCTGGTGGACACCCGGCTGGCGCCGAAACTGTCGCAGCTGCCGGGTGTGGGCCTGGTCAGCATAGGGGGTGGCCAGCGGCCGGCAGTGCGGGTCCAGGTCAACCCCAGGGCGCTGGCCAGCTATGGCCTTAACCTCGACGATATTCGCACTGCGATCGGCAATGCCAACGTCAACATGCCCAAGGGCAGCTTCGATGGTCCGATGCGGGCCTCAACCCTGGATGCGAACGATCAGTTGAAGTCGGCAGTTGATTACCAACAGCTGGTAGTCGCATACAGAAACGGCGCCCCCATTCGCATCAGCGATATCGCCGACACCGTGGACGGTGCCGAGAATAATCGCCTGGCCGCCTGGGCAGGGGTGGGCAAACGCCAGACACCAGCCATCATCCTCAACATCCAGCGCCAACCCGGGGTCAACGTCATCGAGACGGTGGACCGCATCAAGAAACTGCTGCCCGAGCTGCAGGCCGCCCTCCCCGGCTCGGTCCAGGTCAGGATGCTGACCGACCGCACCACCACGATCCGGGCGTCGGTGCATGACGTCCAGTTCGAACTGCTGTTGTCGGTGGCCCTGGTGGTCATGGTCATATTCGTTTTCCTGCGCAACGTGCCGGCGACCATCATCCCCAGCGTTGCCGTGCCGCTGTCGTTGGTGGGCACATTCGGCGTCATGTACCTGGCGGGCTTCTCCATCAACAACCTGACGCTGATGGCATTGACGATTGCCACCGGCTTCGTTGTCGACGATGCGATCGTCATGATCGAGAACATCTCCCGCTACGTCGAGGCCGGCGATCCGCCCCTGCAGGCGGCGCTCAAAGGGGCCGAGCAGATCGGCTTCACCATCATTTCGCTGACCTTCTCGCTGATCGCCGTGCTGATCCCGCTGCTGTTCATGGGCGATGTGGTCGGCCGCCTGTTCCGCGAGTTCGCCATTACCCTGGCGGTATCGATCCTGATCTCTGCGGTGGTGTCCCTGACCCTGACACCGATGATGTGCGCCCGCCTGCTTCACCATACGCCGGAGGCCGAGCAGGGTCGCTTCTTCCGTGCCAGCGGTGACTTCATCGCGGCGGTGATCCGCCGCTACGGCGTGTGGCTCAACTGGGTGCTCGATCGCCAGGGCGCCACTCTGCTGGTGGCCATCGGCACTCTGGCGCTCACCGTCATTCTCTACATCGTCGTGCCCAAGGGATTCTTCCCGATACAGGACACCGGCCTCATCCAGGGCATAACCGAGGCGCCGCAATCGGTGTCCTTCGCGGGCATGGCCGAGCGGCAACAGGCCATGGCCGATGCCGTGCTGCAGGATCCGGCAGTCGAAAGCGTATCCTCTTTCATTGGTGTCGACGGCACCAACACCACGCTGAACAGCGGCCGCTTGCTGATCAATCTGGTGCCCAAGGCGGACCGGGACACCGACGCCGTCGGCGTAATCCGCCGCTTGCAGCCAGAGCTTGCCCGGATTCCCGGGATCTCGATGTACATGCAGCCGGTCCAGGATCTCACCATCGAGGATCGGGTGAGCCGCACCCAATATCAGTTCAGCGTTGAGGATGCCAGTCCGGAGGAACTGGCGATGTGGGCCAACAGGCTGGTGGAGCGCCTGCGCCAGTTGCCGGAGCTGGCTGATGTAGCCAGCGACATGCAGGACCAGGGGCTGCAAGCCTATGTCGAGTTCGACCGCGACACGGCCGGGCGCCTCGGCATCACACCGGCGATGATCGACAACGCGCTCTATAACGCCTTTGGCCAGCGCCTGGTTTCCACGATCTTCACCCAGTCCAACCTTTACCGCGTCGTGCTGGAAGTGAAGCCGGAGTTCAAGCGCGGCCTCGATGCCCTGAACAGCATCTACATCGTGTCACCGAGCGGCACGCATGTCCCCCTGTTGTCCATCGTCCGCGTCACCGAAAAAACGACTCAGCTTGCCATCAACCACATTGCCCAGTTCCCGGCGACGACGATCTCCTTCAACCTGGCTCCGGGCGTTTCCCTCGGTCAGGCCGTCAAGGCGATCGGCGACGCCAGCCTCAACATCGGTCTGCCAGCCAGCGTGCAAACAAGTTTCCAGGGTGCCGCACTGGCCTTCCAGGCATCGCTGAACAATACGCTGCTGCTGATCCTTGCGGCCGTGTGCACCATGTACATCGTCCTCGGCGTGCTTTATGAGAGTTATATCCATCCGGTGACGATTCTCTCCACGCTCCCCTCGGCCGGCGTCGGGGCATTGCTGGCCCTGATGGTTTCGGGCAGCGACCTTGGCATCATCGCCATCATCGGCATCATCCTGCTCATCGGCATCGTCAAGAAGAACGCCATCATGATGATCGACTTTGCCCTCGACGCCGAGCGCAATCACGGCAAATCGCCGCGCGATGCCATCTTCGAAGCCTGTCTGCTGCGCTTCCGGCCCATCCTGATGACCACCCTTTCGGCCATGCTCGGTGCCCTGCCGCTGATGCTGGGTACCGGGGTCGGTTCTGAAATCCGCCATCCGCTTGGCATCGTCATGGTTGGTGGTCTGATATTCAGCCAGGTCATGACCCTGTTCACCACGCCCGTAATCTATCTCGCCTTTGATCGCCTGGCGCAAAGGGTGTCTGGCTGGGGAAGCAGGATTGTCCGGCAAACCCCGTAACAACGTTATCGCCGCGCGATGAACATTTCTGCCACCTTCATCAACCGGCCCGTGGCGACCACGCTATTGACCCTGGGGATTGCCCTGGCCGGTATCATGGCGTTTACCCAGTTGCCCGTGGCGCCGTTGCCACAGGTGGATTTTCCGACCATCTCGGTGCAGGCCTCGCTGCCAGGCGCGAGCCCGGACACCATGGCGACAACGGTGGCGACACCCCTGGAGCGCTCCCTGGGCCTGATCGCCGGCGTCACTGAAATCACCTCCAGCAGTTCCCTGGGCAGCACGCGGATCACCTTGCAGTTTGATCTTAATCGCAACATCGATGGTGCCGCCCGCGACGTGCAGGCGGCGTTGAACGCCGCGCGCTCGCTGCTGCCAACCGGGATGCCTAGCAATCCGATCTATCGCAAGGTCAATCCGGCCGATGCACCCATCATGATCCTGTCGATGACTTCGGACACGATGAGCCGGGGCCAGATGTACGATGCCGGCTCGACTATCCTGGCGCAGAAGATCGCCCAGGTTGACGGAATCGGCCAGGTGACCGTGGGCGGCAGCTCGCTGCCGGCGGTGCGGGTCGAACTCAATCCGACGGCGCTGAGCAAGCTCGCGATCGCGCCCGAGACCATACGTTCAGCCATTGCCACCACCAACGTCAACCGTCCCAAGGGCGCCATCGAGGACGACACTCGCCACTGGCAGATCCTGGCCAACGATCAGGCCAAGAAAGCAGCTGACTATATCCCCATCGTCGTCGCCTATCGCAATGGCTCGGCCATTCGTCTCGGCGATGTCGCCAGCGTTGTGGACGGCGAGCAGGACATCCGCAATGCGGGCCTGGCCAACGGCAGACCGGCTGTCATGCTGATCCTTAACCGCCAGCCGGGCGCCAACATTATCGATACCGTGGACCGCGTCAGGGCCCTGTTGCCGCAATTGCGTGCCTCGATCCCGGCGGCCATCGATCTGCAGGTCGTTATGGATCGCACCACCACCATTCGCGCTTCCCTCCACGAGGTTGAACGCACTCTGGGCATCTCCGTTAGCCTGGTCATCCTCGTGGTCTTCCTCTTTCTGCGCCATGGGCGAGCCGCACTGATTCCCAGCGTCGCCGTTCCGGTATCGCTGGTCGGGACCTTCGGGGTTATGTACCTGGCCGGCTTCAGCCTCAACAACATCTCGCTTATTGCCCTTATCGTCGCCACCGGCTTCGTCGTGGATGATGCGGTCGTGGTGCTGGAGAACGTCTCGCGCCATATCGAGAACGGCATGGCGCCTTTCCAGGCTGCGCTGAAAGGGGCCAGGGAAGTCGGCTTCACAGTGCTTTCCATGAGCCTTTCGCTGATCGCCGTGTTTGTGCCAATCCTGCTGATGGGTGGCATCATCGGCCGCCTCTTTCGTGAATTCGCCGTCACCCTTTCCTCCGCCATTCTCATTTCGTTGCTGATCTCGCTGACGACGACGCCAATGATGTGCGCCCGCCTGTTGCTCCCGGAATCAGAGGCGTCCCATGGCCGCTTTTTTCACGCCAGCGAGTGGATCTTTAATGCCATGTTGCGGGGTTACCAAACCAGCCTCGACTGGGCTCTCGCGCATAGCCGCTTGATGCTGCTGCTGCTGCTCGCCACCGTAGGTCTCAATATTTATCTCTTCGTTATTGTGCCCAAGGGATTTTTCCCGCAGCAGGACACCGGTCTCATGATCGGCAGCATTCAGGCGGACCAGAGCATTTCCTTCCAGGCCATGCGAACCAAACTGAGCCAATTCGTCAAGACCGTCGGCAGCGATCCAGCCGTCAACAATGTCGTCGGCTTCACCGGCGGCGGCCAGCTCAATTCCGGCTTCATGTTCGTCGCCCTGAAACCCATTGCCGAGCGGAAGGTTTCGGTGGACCAGGTCATGGCCCGCCTGCGCCGCCAACTCGCCCGCGAACCCGGTGCCAGCCTGTTTCTGCAACCGGTTCAGGACATCCGGGTCGGCGGCCGCTCAAGCGGTGCCCTGTACCAGTACACATTGCAGGCTGACCGCATTGACGAGCTGCGCGCGTGGGAACCGCGCATCCGCCGCGCTCTTGCCGCCCTCCCGGAACTTACCGACGTGAACACCGATGAGCAGGACAAAGGCCAGCAGACAACCATCGTGGTGGACCACGATGCCGCTGCGCGCCTGGGCATCAATCAGCTCACCATCGATGCCACATTGAACGACCTGTTCGGCCAGCGCCAGGTGTCAACCATCTACAACCCCCTGAACCAGTATCACGTCATCATGGAAGCCGCGCCGCCTTACTTGCAAAGTCCGGAAACGCTCAAGGACGTTTACCTCATCACGGCGACCGGCCAGCAGGTGCCCCTCGCTTCCATCGCCCACATCGAGCCGACCCGCACACCCCTAGCGGTCAATCACCAGAGCCAGTTCGTCGCCTCGACCATTTCGTTCAACCTCCCGGTCCGTGTTTCATTGTCTGCCGCCACCAAGGCGATCGAAGGCGCCATGGCACGGATCGGGGTGCCAACCTCGGTGCATGGCAGCTTTCAGGGCACGGCCAAGGCGTTCCAGGCCTCCCTGCAGAGCATGCCGCTGCTGATCCTTACCGCTCTGCTCGCGGTGTATCTGGTTCTGGGCATACTGTACGAGAGTCTGGTGCATCCCATCACCATTCTGTCGACCCTGCCCTCTGCCGGGGTTGGCGCTCTGCTGGCCCTGCTCGCAGTCGGCAGCGAATTTTCCATCATGGCCCTGATCGGGATCATCCTGCTGATCGGCATCGTCAAGAAGAACGCCATCATGATGGTGGATTTCGCGCTGGACGCCGAGCGTCAGCACGACCTCAGTCCGCGCGACGCCATCTTTCAAGCCTGCCTTATACGCTTCCGCCCGATCATGATGACAACCATGGCTGCGCTGTTCGGAGCCTTGCCCCTGGCCATCGGCTTTTCCGACGGCTCGGAACTGCGGCGGCCACTGGGCATTTCCATCGTCGGTGGCCTGATCCTGAGCCAGATGCTGACGCTGTATACAACACCGGTGGTATATCTTTACCTCGATCGCATGCGACTCTGGGCATTGGGCAAGCGTCACTACTCAACAACAGGTGACGTCGCCACCGATCCGGCCCGGCCATGATTTCAATTATCCAGATAGGGGTCCGCAGGACTCCGGGAGCAAAGCAATGAGCAACAAACCGGGCCTGCTGGCCTTTGCCCTGACGACGGCCATCCTCGGTGGATGTGCCGTGGGGCCCGACTACCACAAACCTGCCGTTGAGGTGCCAGCAGCCTTCAAGGAAGCTGGCAACTGGAAACCGGCCGAGCCGAAGGAATTGACCAACAGGGGCCACTGGTGGGAAATCTATCGCGATCCCGAGCTCAACGCCCTGGTCAGCCAGGTGGAAGTTTCAAACCAGAATGTAAGGGCTGCCGAGGCGCAGTACCGCCAGGCGTTGGCCTTGCTTGGTACAGCGCGGGCCGCCTACTATCCAACGCTCGGCACGGCGCTGTCGGCGACCCGGGGGAATGGGGCCGCAGGAACAACGGGAAGTGCCACCATTGACCGCCTGTCGCTCAGTGCAAGCTGGGAAGCCGACGTCTGGGGCGGCATCCGGCGCAAGGTCGAGTCGGGCCAGGCGACGGCCGAAGCCAGTGCCGCCGACCTTGGGGCAGCGCTGCTCAGCGCCCAGGCAACCCTGGTCCAGTCCTACCTGCAACTTCGCGTCACTGACGCCCAGAAGCAGCTGCTTGAGCGCAATGTTGAAGTCTACCAACGCTCGCTTGAAATCACCCGCAATCGCTATCAGGCTGGCGTTGCTGCGCGTCTCGACGTGACCCAGGCTGAAACGCAGCTGAAGTCGACGCAGGCCCAGGCCATAGACCTCGAGGTCGCGCGAGCCCAGCTCGAACACGCCATTGCGATCCTGATCGGCAAGCCTCCCAGCCAGCTGAATATCGGGATCGTTAGCGGCTTGCCGGCACTGCCCGACATTCCGGCCACGGTTCCGTCGACGCTGCTGGAGCGGCGCCCTGACATCGCCGGCGCAGAACGCCGCGTTGCGGCAGCCAACGCCGGAATCGGCGTTGCGCAGGCGGCCTTCTACCCGACCCTGACTCTTTCCGGCACGGGCGGCTTCCAGAATTCCAGCTTTGACAATCTGCTGACCCTGCCCAATCGCTTCTGGTCCCTTGGCCCGGCCCTGGCTCTGACCCTGTTCGATGCGGGTGCCCGCACAGCCCAGAAGGAACAGGCGGTCGCTGCATACGACCAGAGCGTCGCCACGTATCGGCAGACCGTTCTCGGTGCCTTTCAGGATGTCGAGGACAATCTGGCGGCCCTGCGGGTGCTGGCCGAGGAAGCTGAAGTCCAGGAACAGGCAACAAAAGCGGCCGCAGATTCGCTGGAGCAGGCCAACAACCAGTACAAAGCCGGCACCGTCAGCTACCTGAACGTCGTCACGGCCGAGGCAAGCTTCCTTGCTGCCGACAGCAGCAGGCTTAACATCGCTGGGCGCAGACTGCTCGCCAGCGTCGCCCTGCTCAAGGCGCTAGGCGGTAACTGGCGAGACACCAATTTGTAACAAGAAAAAGCGGCGCCTGCCGCTAGGGGTTAAGTTATCGTGTTGCAAAGTTAACCCGAGCTTCCAGCAGACCCGCACTGCCATGTGGATATCACGCCATCATTAGCACTGGAATAAATGTATGACCCCCACTACCGTAGCCTGCCACACAAGCGCTTCAAAGCTTGCAGCAGACCCTGGCACTCGCTACTTCCCCTTACCCAGATGCACGACCTTGAGTCTTGCCCGGGAGCGATAATTGTTCGGATCTATGCTGTGCGAATTGATCTTCTGATGGATAGCCCTCGGCGTAAGTCCCAAAGATTTCGCGACCTCGCTGACATTGCCGTGGAAACGCGTAAGCGCTTCCTTGATGATTAGAGCTTCCACCTGTTCAGCCGCCTGCTGTTTCGCGACCTTGAGCGACAAATCAAGGGGTTGTCCGACACTTACTGGCGCGCCGCCGCTGATTTGGGGAAGCAGTAGTTCGGACATGATTGGGCCGGCTGAGAACAGGAACGAGCGCTCCAGTATGTTTTCTAGTTCACGCACATTTCCGGGCCAATCATACTGCATCACCCACGCCATCGCGTTCTCGCTCAATTCTTTGATGACTTTGTTGTACCTCACGGAGAGGTGCGCAAGGATGTGGTTCACCAGGGGCAAGAGATCGTCGCGTCGTTCGCGCAGCGGAGGGAGATGGATGGGTACCACGTTTAGCCGATAGTAGAGATCCATCCGGAACGTACCGTCCGCTATGAACTTGTCCAACCGCATACTGGCCGCGGCGATCACGCGTACATTCGTCGATAGGCGCTGTTTCCCCCCGACCCGCTCGAACTCACCTCCCTGGAGCACCCGTAACAGACGCGCTTGCGCGGCGAGAGGCAACGAATCGATCTCGTCAAGAAACAGACTTCCGCCCTCTGCCTGCTCAAACAGTCCGTGATGGACTTCGTAGGCGCCGGTAAATGCGCCGCGCTCATGTCCGAATAGTGTCGTCTCGACTAGATTTTCTGGTATTGCGCCGCAGTTCACGGCAACGAAATTCCTGTTCCAACGTTCACTCATCGCGTGGATGCGACGGGCAATGACCTCTTTGCCAACCCCGGTCTCACCGGTGATCAGCACGGTCGCTGTGGTCGGTGCTACTACCTTTACTATCTTCAGGGCGTTGAGCATGGGCGGAGACTTCGCCACGATGGGAGGGCTGTCGCCATCCTCGGTCGCGCTGATACCGCACCATGCTTTCCCGTGGCGCAGCTCCCTAGCAAGGTGCGCTTTGACTGTAGTCGCCCGACCGCGGATGGTTCCCTCTTCCCGGTGATATTCGTCCCCCTCAAGGGCTGCTGCTTTCTTGGGATCGGTATAAATGCGTACCTCGCACATCCCGTCTCCCGTCGCAATGCGTTTGTCCAGGATAACCTTCGCATAGCCGAAGTTGCGTGCCGCAATCCCGCCGAAGACACTGGAGGTCATTTTGCAGAGCCCCGGGGCCTGCATGACAGCTTCCCCGAAAGGGCAGCGCGTGTTGACCACTCGCACCATGTCCGGTTCGCTTGATTCACGCGAAAAATTTCCGCCAATCTTATTCTTGATCCCGACAATCATTTCCGCGTACTTGTTATGATCCAAGGGTCCGTCTTGCGCCAACTCTTGGCGATATGCGGTCTCGAAGCAACTGCTCGCAGTGAGACCGAGCTGCTCGATGTAATTTAGGCGATCATCCCCCTTGCCACCCCCTATCTTGGCGCCAACCTCAACGCTCTGGGCAACAAAGGTTTGCAAGAACAGGATGGGATTAAGATGGGAAAAAAACTTATCGGGCATATTTGTTCTCCTCAAGTCTGACACCGCTATCGCAAGTCGGGCGCTGTTGCGCGCTGGGCATAGTCAATCCAGCGCTCCGCGGTGACTATCATGCAAGGCTACGCCAAAAAAACTGGTTGCGTTTAGGAATGGTGGTGACGCCCGCATCCGCACCCAGGTCCGTGTACGTGTTGTTCCTGGCCCAGTTTCGGCTGAAGTGAGCGCATTGCGAGATCACGACCTCGCGCCATGCTGCCATGCGTCGCAGGAGCCGAGAGGATCACTTTTTCGGTCACGCCCCCACACGCCGGGCAAACCGGGCTGAATGCGTTGATCGCATGATGTGCTTCAAACTGAAGCTTGCAGTGTGTGCATTGATAATCATAAGTAGGCATATTGAACTCCCTAATCCTTGGATGCTGCATTCCTCAGAAACGCAGAGACGCGGACGCCGTCGTATGAGGCGCCCACGTTTCTGGGTTTTCCTTAAGGGGTGGTTAGCTCCAGCGCGGTGGCTGCTTCCCTTTGACACCGAATTGGCCAGACGTGACATCAGTTCTTGCCCGTTTCTCTGGATCGCGGGTCGGCGCCCGCAGACGGCGTGTTTCGACTTCCCAGACCCAACCGCTGATGACCACATCCTTGGGAATGAGGGGATGGTTCTTGAATGCCTCAATTGTCTTCATGCAGGTTTCGTCCACGTCGTCCATCATTCCGATCCACTTGGCGAAGGCGCCGCTCCCTAGCTTCATTTCAGGCAGCGTCGGGTCCAATGCGATGTTGTCCGTATCGATCCCCTTGTCGCGGAAATGTTTTTCGAGATCGGCTGCGTTCGCTGATAACATGCCACATTGCGTATGTTGCACGATGACAATTTCCTTGGTGCCAAAGAAATTGCATGTAAGCATCGCCGAGCGAACTGCGTCGTCGGTGACGATTCCACCGGCGTTTCGGAAGCAATGCGCATCGCCCCCTCCAGCCGGAGTGTCGACGTGTATGCCAAGCGCTTCGTCCACTGGTAGCCGCTCGTCCATGCACGCAAGAACCCACAGACTACGGTTGTTATGCCCATCCGGCCCATAGCGACGGCGGGTTGCCCAGTGATCGTACGCCGCGACGTGTGTGCTCAATTGCTCTTTGAGAGTGGTCATTTTGATCTCCTCGTTAATAGGCTACAAAATTAGAATCCCTTGGGCTGCTTAACTTCTCTGTCTCCATTCGCAGCCCAAGAGGATTAATCACGGGTTTCTACCCCGCACACGTCTCAAGCAATCCTCATGCCAAACAATAAATACTGGTAAAACAATTGGTTAGGTACTGCCGTGCGCTCTCCAACGGTTTAAATTTCCTGCTGGGAGCAAGTCAAATGCGCATAACCAATTGAACAATATTAAAAATATTGAAAAGAAGAAAAACTTCGTAGTGGGAAATGATATTTCCTGGAGACGGAGTAAACCAGATCTACCAGGGTCAATCAGCTACAGATGACTCAGTTTGGGGTGAAAGGAGGCGCTCAGTAAGTGGGGGAGACAGTCCATTGTGGGTCGCCAAGAGCCCCCCTCAACCATACAAGCTGTCGATGATCGCCAGCGTAACCAACCAAGGCAAGGCTCGCTGGATGATCATTGACGGGGCATTCAATCATGAACGGCTCATCGAGTTCTTCGAGGCCCTCATCGAGGACGCTGGATGCAAGGTGTTTCTCATTCTGGATAACCTTGGCGTGCATCATGGCAAACCGGTCAAGCAGTGGCTAGCCAAGCACAAGGAGGCCATGGAGGTGTTCTACCTGCCCAGCTACAGCCCGCAGCTCAACCCAGAGGAACGCCTGAACGCCGACTTGACACAGATCATCCGCAAGAAAGTCCCGGCGCGCACCCAGGCCAAGCTGCTGGCGGCCATTGAAGAGCACATGGCCGTGATCGCTCGCCAGCCGGAGCGCGTCAAAGCCTACTTTCGATGCCCTTGCGTGCGCTATGCCGCTTGAATCTATTTGAGGGCCCCATCCATAATGGCGCTTGGCACCTGGCTGCACCTGATGGAACGTCACGCACATGAGCACGAGCATTTGCCGATAAGCCATGCCCATGCGAACATCCATGACAAACACCATCAGCATGCCCATGCCTTCTCTTGGGATGGGACCGAACCCCACGACCATCCGCACGTACATGCTCCATTACGCGCCCTTCACTCGCATTTTCCCGACGCTCATCATCGGCACGGCCACTGATTGGAGATTTCAAGTATCCTGCATCTGTGCCGTGCTGCGGCCGGTTCTTTCATTTGTGAGCTAAGGGGCCAACATGAAATGGATTCCCCGCGAACGTCCCAAGATCGACCGCATCGCCTGCCCGTGGTTGGTGGCGAGGTTCATCGACCCAACGCCGGAATTTCTCTATGTGCCAAGTAGCGATGTCACGAAGGTCGCCGCCCAAACCAGCGCCATTCCTTATGATGTGCCGGGGGCCGAACTTGGTCACGACGGTGCCATGTGCAGCTTCGACGCCTTCATCGCAAAGTATGAACTGCGGGACGCTCCGCTCGACAAGCTTGCCCTGATCGTTCGTGCCGTAGACTTTGGCGCACCGCAACTGGCGAAGGAAGCCGCCGGTCTGTTGGCAATCTCCAAGGGCCTGTCGTTGAACTTTGCTGACGACCAAGAGATGCTCAAGCATGGCATGGTCATCTACGATGCGTTTTACGCCTGGTGTGCCGAGGCGCCGCTGAATAAGATCCCGCGGCTTGTAGGCATCAAATGATTCTGCCCGCTGGCGTGGCGCCCGAAGCGCGCCTGCTCCTAATCGGGCGAGCGCTGCGCGCTGGCGTCGATGGCTACGTCGCCGTGTTGCTTCCTGCCTATCTGCTGGCATTGGGGTTCGGCACTTGGGAGGTAGGGCTGCTTAGCACCGCCACTCTACTGGGTTCGGCGCTCGCCACACTGGCAGTGGGCGCCTGGGGCCATCGTTTCCATCATCGCCGTTTGTTGCTGGCGGCAGCGTTGCTGATGGCGGCCACCGGTTTTGCCTTTGCCAGCGTTTCCACCTATTGGCCGCTGCTACTGGTGGCCTTTGTAGGCACCCTGAATCCCAGTTCGGGCGATGTGAGCGTGTTCCTGCCCCTGGAACATGCGCGTCTGGCGGAGGCGGCGCAGGGTGATGCCCGCACCGAGCTGTTCGCGCGCTATAGCCTGACCGGGGCGCTGTGCGCAGCGGTAGGCTCGCTGGCCGCCGCCGTCCCGGACGTGTTGATGGGGCAAGGCATCGACCGGCTCGCTGCCTTACGCGGTATGTTTGTGGCCTATGGTGGAGTCGGCCTGGCAGTCTGGCTGATGTACCGGAAGCTGTCCGAACCGCCGCCCCACGAACGGCCCGCACCGCCTTTGCCACTGAGCGCCTCGCGCGGCATTGTGGTCCGACTGGCCGGCTTGTTTTCGGTAGACGCGTTCGCTGGCGGCCTGGTGGTCAACTCGCTGCTCGCGCTATGGCTGTTCCAGCGCTTCGACCTGTCGCTGGCCGCGGCGGGCTCGTTCTTCTTCTGGGCTGGGCTGCTCACCGCTCTGTCGCAACTCGCTGCGCCCTGGGTGGCTAGACGCATCGGTCTGCTCAGCACCATGGTTTTCACCCACATGCTGGCCAACGTCTGCCTGATCCTGGCTGCGTTCGCATCCAGCCTGCCTGTCGCGCTAGGCTTGCTGTTGACCCGTAGCTCCCTCTCACAGATGGATGTGCCAACTCGTTCGGCTTTCGTCATGGCCGTGGTTACACCACCGGAGCGAGCGGCGGCGGCGAGCTTCACCGCCGTGCCGCGCAGTCTCGCTTCAGCCTTGAGCCCGTCGCTGGGTGGAGCCCTGTTTGCTGCCGGCTGGCTGGCTGTGCCTCTGGTAGCTTGCGGAGTATTAAAGATTGCCTACGACTTGGCGCTGTTTGTCGCGTTCCGGTGCTACCGAGGTGAAGGAAGACAGTCGCCCCGCCAGTCCTGATTACCTTGGACACCTTAGCGCGAACGGCCATTGAGGCGAACTCCCGACCGTCTGGAGATAAAAGCGATTGGCAGCTTGATGGCGGTAACCAGCCATTGATGATTCAGAGGTCGTCAGACGACTTGGGTCGATTTCGGGCTGCTGGCCGTGACTTATTCTGAAACGCCTACCGGTCACGTATAAACGCCCCCGGATTTCTCCGGAGGCGTAAATTGACAACACGATAACTTAACGCGTAGCGCCTGCGGGCGCCGTCTCTTCACCTCATCAACCGGGCATGCAAGGATGCAAGTAGGCCAGCAGCAGTATCAAACATCAAAGCCAGCCGCCGCCGACGGATATTCCGGCGGGCCGATTCGTCAGCAGACTCAACCCGTCAGGCAGAAGTATTTGCCAGGGCGCCCACTGCGGCAGAGGAAATACTTTGTTGTGAAGCGAGGTCGGGCAGCAGGTTCTGCAGGAATGACTGCAGGGTGGGCGGCGTCCCGCTGGTAGTTGCTGAACTTCCATCCATTGCCGTTACCAGATTCTGGAAGGCACTCTGCAGATTTGAAACCGCACTGTTCTGGGTACCGCCCTGGCTGCTTCCGACCGCCTGCATCAGGTTCTGCAGGTTGGTGGAGAGGGAACTGTAACCTGACGGTACGCTGCTGGCAGTGCTGCTTCCGTCATTATCCCCGTCGCTATCCGTGCCACCCCCGGTCTGGCTGCCATTCATGGATTGCATGGCAGAAAACAATGAATGCATGAAGGCATGCATGGCCTGGCTGACGCTGGAACTGGATGAAGACTGATCAGTTGAGGCAACTCCGGACTGGCCCAGAGCCTGCATGACGCTTTTCATGAATGCCCCGCCGCCGCCGTGCCGGTGGTGACCACCCGAGACACGGCCGCTACTGCCATCATTATCGCCGTCGCTGTCCCCGCCCGGATTCTGAACGGCAGGATTGGGGGGGATTGGGGCTGTGGCGGACACGCTGCTGGTTCCAATTGAATCGATAGTCATGACCTGATCTCCTTTGAGTGTTGAATAATGGGGTAGGTGTTATTCCCACATGAGCGATCCTTTTTGATGAAATTTACACGCCTTTACGCAACAGCCCAGCCGGCCGAGATAATTTGTGCTGATGTGCGCGGACTCGTTCCGTGCAGCCGTCAGTGGTGATTGCAAGAAGACCACCTTGCAGGAACAAGGCGATGGCTAAAGAATGGGAATTGAATGTGCCGTGGTTACTAACCCCCAGCAAACGTGGGCGAAGGCTCAATTCGCACCAGCCCTACTTTCCTGTGTATCCCGGCAATCCCCTGGCCAGCTTACCCTGTGCAAGCGACAGGGCCACCCGAACTGCCGCATGAAAGTCGGCTGTGACGTCCTCAATGGGAATGGAACGGCGGAAGAAATCGGCCCAGACAAATTCGGCGAAGGCAGTGGGCGTCTTGTCAAAACCGCCGGCGTTACGCACGTATCCGGCCAGGGAGCGGTAAACGTCGTCGACCAGTTTTTCCAGGTGCTGGGGAATGGCAGCGTAATAGTGACGTACCCCGTTTTGATCCAGCGGGTGGACCCAAAGGTTCCTGTCCATCTCTTGCCAGAAATCGTCCGGACCGCGGGAGGATAGATCGGCCTCGACCAGGAAGAAGCCAGTAGTTACCCCTGCCTCGAATGCGGCCCGTCCCAGGTGATGGTGGTCGGTGATGTACAGCTTGCCGCCCGGGCCGATTACCGCAGGCATGGGGTGGGCCTGCATGAAATCCTGCTGGCCCTGGGGCTTGAGTGAGGCCAGGTGCGTTTTCTTGTCCTGAACCTCAATCATGCCGACTGTGAGCTGGGTGGGATGGAGACTGCTGATCGCTGACTCCTGGATTTTGGGCATGGTGATCTCCTGCATTTGCAGTGTTGGGCCATTTCTTCAGCCATACATGGCGAGGCTATTCTTGCGTCTAGCGCATCAGCCTATCGATTGCCAGCATCATGACCGCTGCGAACAGACAGTAATAACCGAACAGATGCCAGCGGCCATTCTCAAGCCAGCGCGAGAGCCATTTCAACGCCACCAGACCGGCGACGAAACTGCATCCCATGCCCACCAGGCTGGGCCAGGCAAGATGGAAGAAGCCAGCGGCGTGGGCGAGTGTACCGCCCTGAGCCTTCAGCAGCCTGTAGCCTTCTTTCACGATGACCGCCGGGGTCAGGATGACGGCAAGGGCAAAGCTGAATTCCTCCAGCCGTTCCTTGTTCACGCCCAGAAGCAGACCGGTCGAAATGGTGGAACCGGAACGGGAGAAGCCACGGAACGGAAGGCACAGGCCCTGGATGGCGCCAATCCAGATGGACTGGCCCAAGCCGAGAGGAGTTTGTCCATTCCCAGGTCGCATTCGCGTTCCGGAAACAACAATCATAACGCCCACGGTGGCGAGACCTGCCGCGATCACATAGGCATTGCCGAATAGCTGCTCGATTTCGGCATGTGCCGAACCACGGAGGATGACATGCTCAATAAACAGCATTAGGGCGAGTCCTATTATCCCGGTCAGCACGGTTGCCACGACGAGCAGCCTGGCAAAGGACCAGAACGCCGCACTGGAGACGAAATATCGGTCCCGCCATGGCTTCCAGAAATAGACGATGACGGCAAACATCGTTCCGGTGTGCAGCATGACCAGCAGCAGCGTCATTTCGGGTGCCGTGGGATCGAGCCCCATCAGCTTTTCTGCCAGGATGACATGCGCTGAACTGGAAACAGGCAGCAGCTCGCAGGCGCCTTGTACAACCGCGAGGACAAGTATTTGCAGAAATGTCATGGGGTATGCCAGCCTCGTGTTTGGTTGCTCAGAGTGTTTCAGCCGCGATTATGATCCCTTGCCGCCATTTTGACGTACCGGGGTCCACATTGAACCCCGATCTGGGGAATCCTCATTCCCGCTGTCTGCATCACTGATTCCAAAGTCTGTCCCACCCAGATCCGACGAGGTCGCCCCGGCAGGCTCAGATTCAACGGCCGGCTTGATATTTGCGTCCCCTGCATTGTCGCGCAAGATACCGCTCGGATTCCTGCGTGTATATGATCGATCAAGGTTTGGCGCTCGGACCACCCACCTTCCACTCCACTTCATGGGGTGGCTCGCCCAGCTGTGTATTGACATGATCGACAAACATCTCCACCGGCGCTGGCAGGCGCGGCCCGAACTGCTTGATGTTGACGATTTCGCCGCTTTTCAATGGCTCGCCGTACAGGGTCAGGTTGGCCTGGTCCTGCAGACGGAAGTGGTACTCATCCACCGACTGGCCCAGCATCAATCCCCGGTGCAGGCTGTATGTGACAATGCCAAAAGGCAGGCTGGCGGTATCGGAGCCTCCGTAGAGAACTGATCCGCTAGGGGTCATCAGACCCTGTGGCATTTGTCCTGTCATCAGCTTCTGGATACTTTCGGCGGTCTTGAATACCACCAGTACATCGCTGACCCGCGCGCCGATCTGCGGGCCAAGACTCGTCCCGGATACCTCCAGCATCAGCGGTGGTCCCCAGCGGCCATCGGCCTGGTGATAAACCAGAAACCCATGGCCATGTATCCCGGCGAAGATAAAGCCCTCCTTGACCAAATCCTGCAACACCGCGAAACCTGCACTGTCTTTTACCAGATCCCTGATCTTGCCGCGATCGACCTGGTAGGTGGCGACCACCTTGTCCAGGGCTGCCTTGGCCATTTCCATGGCCGTCTCCGCTCCACGGTTCGGGCTTGCGCTCACACAATCAGGCGAGGTTCCACAGTTGGCAGGGAATGCGGACGTCCCGCTGTGTCCAGCATTCGCTGCTGGTTCTGCCGCCGCTACGTCCAGGGTTACCATTGCGGCCGACAACACAAGCATGAGTGATCCCCACACGGTATTCATTGAGCCCCCCTTTCTGGCCAGGGTTCCATACAGTGTCCGCAGCGTGACGGGCTACGACCCGGAATCCGCGGGCCTATGAGCACCCCTCCGGCTTAAGATTCAAGGTGATCGGCTTGGATGGAATTTTCAAGTTTAATGGGGCAAGGTGAACTTGTGTAGTGGTCAGAACAGTTCTATAAATCTGCTGATGAATAACTTCGATCCTTGGTGCCGTTCCGTCAGGACGTCGCCGTGACGCAGTTGGCAACCGGTTTCGCGCTGGCAGTGCATCCGGTCGCGGCGGCAACCATCACCACAGACAGCAGTTCGCTCCTGACCCGGGAGGTCAACGTTCCCTTGACGCACGGCGAAATGCCCGCCTACCTGGCCCATCCAGCGGAGGGCAGCCGCTTTCCGGTTGTGCTGGTCATTCAGGAAATTTTCGGGGTGCATGAGCACATCAAGGATGTCTGTCGCCGTTTAGCCAAGCTTGGCTATCTGGCCGTTGCTCCAGACCTGTTCGCCCGCTTTGGCAATGTTTCCTCCATGACGGACATCAATGAGATTGTTGCCAATGTGGTGAGCAAGGTTTCCGATCCGCAGCTCATTGCGGATATTGATTCCGCGGTAGGTTTCGTCGGCAAACACCCCAAAGCGGACGTTGACCGTCTGGCCATCACAGGATTCTGCTGGGGCGGTCGTATAACCTGGCTTTACTGTGCACACAATCCTCAGGTCAAGGCGGGAATTGCCTGGTATGGCAAGCTCACCGGCCCAACCAGTGGACTGCAGCACAGACATCCGATCGATATTGCGGCCCAGCTTAAGGTGCCGGTACTCGGGTTCTATGGTGGCAAGGACAACAGCATCTCCCTCGACAGCATTGAGCACATGAAGAAATTGCTGGCAACAGGAGACAGCGGATCGGATATTCGCGTATATGCTGATGCGCCTCACGCTTTTTTCGCCGATTACCGCCCAAGTTACCGCGAGGAAGCTGCAGAGGATGGCTGGAAACGACTGCAGGGCTGGCTCGCAAGCCACGGGATGTAATCGGCACGATTGAACAACCATGGGCTGGAAGCACTCAAGTCTCCGAATTCGCCTTTACCTTGCAGGCACTCTCATTCTGCTCGCTGGCTTGGGAGGGGCCACCCTGATTTACCTTACAGCAACGGATGACAGTAGCGACGCCCTTGGCTATGAATTCGTGGGCGGGAATGTTTATCCAACCCAGCCGGATGATTCCAAGCGCTACATCCACGACCTGGAGCTCTATGGCGGGAAGGCAGCGGTCCTTGCCGATGACCTCGATCGCTGGTTTGCCAGCCTATGGCACGGAAGGCAGCTGGCATACACCCTCGCCATACTTTCCATAGGGTTGGCCCTGGCATTTTTTCTTTTAGCCGGTCATCTGTCCACTCCATCATCACCCGTTCAAACCGATGACCAGAATGACTGAACGCATGAAGAGCGCGCTCGTGCGAATTGGTGATTGGCGCTGGATCATTTGACGAACCCTTTGATGACGGATGGCTATAGCTCGCCTCATGGCTCGTCCCCTACTCGATTAATGTCGGATAAAGTCGCGTCGCAATGGCGACGAAGACGACGAAAACCGCACCCGGCACCGTGAAGTTCACGACCAGACTGTGTGCGCCCTGCCCGCCTTCAATCATCAGCATGCGCAACGCATCGACCAGATAGGTCAGCGGGTTTACGCTGGCCAGGATCTTCAGCCACTGCGGCATCAGGGATAGAGGGTAGATGGCATTCTGCGCAGTGATCATGGCTGCAAGTTCCAGTTTCCAGGGCTCATGGAACCGCTGTTTGCCATGGATGACCGCTTGTTGGATAGCCCAAGTTTGCGCAAGGATGACCTGCTGCTGGCTGCGCAGCCCCAATGCATCTGACAACAGTTGGGGTGGCAGCGCTCGGTCCGTGGCCCGACTGTGCCCTTCACGTTCCTCAACTGACACTAGCGGCATTGGCTGAGAAGATGTAGCCTAATTCCCCATCGGGTTCGACAAGGCCCCTGATTCGATTGCATCACTCAAATCAACGACGGAGGAACAACCATGAGACGGATCTATTTCCTGGCACCGAATATTGAGATCTCCAAGAAGATCGTCGATGAGCTATTGCTGGCAAGAATCGAGGAACGCCACATCCATGTTATGGCGAAGCGAGGCACGGCGCTGGAAGATTTGCCCAAGGCAACGTATCTGCAAAAGACTGATTTCATTCCTGCGCTAGAGCAAGGCCTGGCCGTGGGCGGTCTCATGGGAATCCTCGCCGGGCTTGTCGCGGTGGCATTGCCGGGGGGGCTGGTGCTCGCCGGTGGAGCAGTTCTGGGGATATCCCTTGCGGGAGCCGGCTTCGGCGCATGGATATCGAGTATGCTCGGAAGCAGCGTTGGGAACCGCCGGCTCAAGCAGTTCGAGGAGGCCATGGAGAAAGGTCAGTTCCTGTTCATGATCGATGTTCCCAAGCATCGCGTCGAGGAAATCGAGGCACTGGTCAAGAGTCACCACCCTGATGCTGAATGCGGTGGCACGGAACCAAGCATTCCGGCGTTTCCCTGACGGTTTGACGCACTATATCAGCCGGCCTCTGTGCGGGGCCGCCATGTTTTGACTCAGGCTACACTGGCCTCAAAAAAACTGGAACAGATACACAATTTTCTGGGCACAAAGTCGCCAAACACTGGTAGCATCACGATTCCGCAACCAACCAAAGGGGTATTTATGAACAAATCTGAAATGATTGAAGTCGCAGCCAAGGAAGCAGATATCAGCAAAGCCGCGGCAGGCAAGGCACTCGATGCAATGATCAACGCTGTGGTCAAGGCTGTCGCCAAGGGTGATAACGTTACCCTCGTCGGCTTTGGCACCTTCAAGTCTTCCAAGCGCGCCGCACGCACAGGCCGCAACCCGCAGACCGGTAAAGAGCTCAAGATTCCTGCCACCACCGTGCCCCGCTTCACCGCAGGTGCTGGCTTCAAAGCCGCCGTCGCCGGCAAGAAAGCTGCAAAAAAGAAATAATGTGACAAGAGCAGACGTGCCGCCCCTCCAGGTGGGCCACGTCTGCAAAAGCGGGTGATTCAGAGAAGACCCGCCCGCAGAACTTGCTCCTTGCATTCCTGCCTATGGCAGTCTGAAATTGGATCGATCGGCAGCCCGTGCAGATGCTGCCGCGGCTCGTCCCCAATTTTTCTGGCCTTCAAGGCGATCAGTCCGGCACGAGTTCGGGTGAGAAAACGATCAGGTCCGAGTGGTTACCCCCTTTCCCGGATTCATCCAAATCCACTTCATTTAAGTTCTTGCGCTTGAAGCAACCCATCCAGTCTTCGTCTCTCCTATCGGCTAAACTGGGTAGAGAGTTTTGTTCGCAGAGACATGACAGATGAGCAGATTTCGTTGGTTTCCTATCGCTTGCGTCGTCTTTGGCTCAGCCTTTTCAGCACAGGAGGTAAACAGGATGCAGATCACATCGAATGCCTTTGCGCACAACAGCCCCATCCCTGCCAAGCACACCTGTACGGGCCAGGATGTCTCCCCTCCCCTGTCCTGGTCGGGAATGCCAGCTGGTACAAAAAGTCTGGCACTCATCGTGGACGATCCGGATGCACCCGATCCAGCGGCTCCGCGCATGACCTGGGTACATTGGGTTCTCTACAATCTTCCGCCAACCACTCTCGGATTGGCTGAAGGAGTGAGGAATCTGCCCCCTGGCACGCTGGAAGGTTTGAATGACTGGGGGCGTACCGGCTATGGCGGCCCTTGCCCTCCGATTGGACGCCACCGCTATTTTCACAAGCTTTATGCACTGGACGTCGCCCTGCCGGATCTGGGCAAGGTAAGCAAGGCCAGGCTGGAACAGGCGATGAAGGGACATGTCCTTGCTCATGCTGAACTGGTGGGCAACTATCTAAAATAGCGCGCCCAAGTAGTCAGATCGAGTCTGCGCAGCATCGCCCGCGGATCTCATATGCGGGGGCAGAATCGCTGTTCCAGCAGGAGCGAATCCGCTCAATCCACATCGGACACGAGCGCGGCCAGCAGATTGAGCAGCAAATGCAGAGTGCGCCCGTCGCGATCCAGGCTCGGGTTGAATTCGACAATCTCCACTGCCTTGAGCCGAACATCGCGGCGCACGACACGCAGGACCTCAATCAAGCCGTCTGCCAGGATGCCACCAGGTACCGGCTTGTTTACGCCCGGCGCAGCTGAAGGATCAATTACATCCATGTCGAGACTGATGCCGAATCCTGCTGTGCCCCGGGTGACAATCTCCACCGCTTCCATCAGCACACTCGCCAACCCGCGTTGTACGACCTTACCCATTTCAACCACCCGAACACCCAGCTTGCTGAGCAATGCCATCTCCTCCGGTTCAACCGCGCGCACCCCGATTACGATGACGTGGGCGGGGTTGACGATCGGTACATCGCCCAGTACGTCGATCAGCTGTCCTGGCCCCTGGCCCAGCAGAGCGGCCAGTGGCATGCCGTGAATATTTCCGGTGTGTGTGGTCTCCGGAGTTTGTGCATCGGGGTGGGCATCGATCCAGATCAGGCCCAGCGGCCCGCCGAGTGCATGACGCACGCCGGCCCAGGTCCCGGGTGCAATGGAATGATCGCCGCCAATCACGGTGAGCAGATTGCTATCCTGCGCAACGGTGTCGACCCGCTGGGCAAGACGATGGTTGAAACGGGACACGGCTCCAAGTGGTGTGCCATCCACCGTATCACTAACCCGGATGATCCCTTCCCAATCGAGGGTTCCGCCAGCGCTCAACAAGAGCTTGCTGCCTGCCTGCCGAAGCCTGTCCGGGGCCAAGGCACAACCGTGGTCGGTAAAACCCAATCCGGATGCCGCACCTAGCACCCTGCAACGACGACCAGCGTGATTCAAGTCAAAAGCCATGATTCATTATGTCTGAGTAAAGTTGCATGAAGGTTCACACGAAGCATATTTGTTGCGGGCCGGAAATGCGCTTTTCCGGTCACTTTCGTCTTGTTCATGTGATGCCCTTAATCAGTGGCACCTCATCGCCAGCATAAGCGCCAACCAAACGCTGAGCGCCTTGAACCGGCCCTACCGACTTTTCAATTCGATCAGGGTGATTTCAGGCGGAGACAGAATGCGGATAGGCGGTCCCCAGGTACCGGTTCCACGACTGACATAGAGCTGGCTGCCATTAGGTAAGTCATAGCGGCCGTTATTCATGGGATAAATTGTCTTGACCAACAGTCCAAAAGGAAAGATCTGGCCATTGTGAGTGTGTCCAGAGAGTTGCAGGTCAAAGCGGGACTGAGGGTTGATGACAGGCTGGTGCTTGAGCAGTACAACAAAGCGGTTGGCAGGAATAGTGGACAGTATGTTCACTTCGTCTGTTTTACTTGCGCGCACGGCCGGGTCGTCAACACCGACCAGTGTGACTGCTTCAGTCACATCCACAGATTTCCATCGCAGCACTTTAAAGCCGGAGCGAACATGGAAATCCAGTGCGTGCTCCAGCCCCGCGTAGCGCTCATGGTTTCCTGTGATGGCAAATTTGCCATAACGAGGGCGGTAGGCTGCAAAACGCGACGACAGGCCATCCAGATAATGGGCTTCAGCGTCAACCAGATCGCCTGTAGAAACCAGTATATCGGGTTGAAGTTCCTTGAGCTGCTGCAGGATGGAGTCGAGCCGTTGTTTCCCGATAAGTATGCCCAGATGCAGGTCAGAAATCTGCGCAATTCGCAGGCTTTGACCAGGAGGAAGTTTGTCCGAGTAGATCGTTACCCGCTCCACTCTGGGATGCCTTGCGGAATAGAAACCGGCACTCCACAACAACATGGTCAGCGACGCTACTACCAGGAATGCAGGGCGAGCCGCTGGCACCGGCAGGATTGCCACGCGCGCTGCCAAGCTATAAAGATCCATCGCCAGGCCGAGCCAGATGAAGAGAAAGGAAAACCCCATCCAGCCGAACACTATCCAGGCGCTGCTGACGGCGAGAATATGGCAATTTGCGCAACGTTCCAGTCGCCATTGCAATAGCGGACCGGCTGTCATTAACAATGCCCAGGCCATGGCCAGCACCCAGCCCCACCTTGCGAGATTGAAGGCATGAACGGCCTTGGTCGCAAAGTAGATCTGAATGCCGCCGTACAGGAGAAAGACCAGGATGAAACGCATGAATACGATTACCTTACGCTCGGGCGGCGTGGGTTATCCCCCCATCCCGGCTTGATTCAGAACGTGCTGTCGCTGGCTCACAGCTGCGTAATTGTGCCTCTTCGGCTGAGAGAGACTGCACAGGTTTCCAGTCTTGGCGAAGCCTCACGGGTTCGTTGCGTCGTTGAATTCCCCGCCTTGACCCATGGACCAGGCCCTATAGGAACAGCATCGTCCTTCAAGCAGAGTATCCATCTGTCCGAACCAGGCGGTCATGCCTTCGCTTCGACCGATTTGGAAAACATCCCTCAGTTATTCGGTGCGAGAACAAGACCTTTTCTCCCGTATTTCAGGAGGACCGGTATCGTTTCTGCTGGAACCGGCCGGCTGAACAGGTATCCCTGGCAGGAATCACAACCCTTGCTCTTGAGAAACAGGAGTTGTTCCTGCAGTTCAACGCCCTCAGCCAATGACTCGAGCTTCAAGGTCTTGGCCATGGCGATAATGATGGCTGCAATTTCAGCCGTTGCAGAATTCTTTGGAATGTCCCTGACAAAGCTTTGGTCAATCTTGAGTTTATCGATAGGGAAATCCTTCAAATAGGCAAGTGAGGAATAACCGGTGCCGAAGTCGTCAATGGCAATACGTACCCCCAAATCCTTGAGCGCGGCGAGTTTCAGGATGGCACCAGGTCCCTGTTCCATAATTGCGCTCTCGGTTATTTCCAGCTCAAGGCAGGAAGGGGGCAATCCACTTTCGGCCAGACAAGCGGCTATGCGCTTGCGTATGTCCGATTGCTTGAACTGGGTGGGAGACAGGTTGATTGCGATGGTTTCCAGGTACAGACCCGCATCGCGCCAGGCTTTGAACTGCCGACAGGCCGTTTGCAATACCCATTCCCCCAGCGGCAGAATAAGCCCGGTTTCCTCAGCAAGGGGAATAAACTGACCGGGTGAGACCAGGCCGGCATCTGCATCATTCCAGCGCACCAGAGCCTCTACCCCCTTGCACCGGCCATCGGCTAGCGATATCAAGGGTTGATAGTGGAGAATGAATTCGTTCTGCGTCAATGCGCGACGCAATCGAGCTTCCAGGTCGAGTCTGTGCTCGACCCGGCGGGTCATGGCCTCCGTGTAGTAATGGAAAGTGCCGCGTCCGCCCTCCTTGGCCTGGTACATCGCCGTATCGGCGTTGCGGATCAGCTGTTCTGCACTGCTGCCATCTTCCGGAAAGATACTGATGCCTACACTCGCCCCGACATAGACCTCCCTGCCTCCATTTAGATAGATGGGTTCCTTGATCAACTTGATCAGGGCTTGAGCGAGATTGGCTGCGTCATTGGGATCAACGAGAGATTCGAGCAGGACAACGAACTCGTCACCTCCTACACGAGCGAGGGTGTCCACTTCGCGCAAGCGGCTAAGAAGGCGCTTGGCCACGATCTGGAGTAATTCGTCTCCAGCCGGGTGGCCGAGGCTGTCATTGACGTGTTTGAACCGATCAAGATCCAGAAATAACACCGCCAGGCTTCGATGATCGCGCCGAGCCTGCTCGACGGCGTGCTTGAGACGCGACTGCAGGAGCAGACGATTGGGCAAGTCGGTGAGGGCATCATAGTGCGCAAGACGTTCCAGCCTCTCTTCAACCTGCTTGACCTGGCTGATGTCGCTGAACACACCTACATAGTTGACGACTTCCCCTTTCTCGTCACGTACCGTGCTCAGGGTTAGCCATTCGGGATATAACTCACCGTTCTTGCGGCGATTCCATATTTCTCCCTGCCAGTAGCCTGCGTCGGCGATGGATGTCCACATTTGCCTATAGAACGAATCGTCGTGCCGCTGTGAGTAGAGCAGCTTTGGCGTCTGTCCAATCGCTTCTGCCTCGGTGTAGCCGGTAATCTCCGTGAATGAAGGGTTGATGCTCAGAATGCGGCGATTGAGATCGGTAATCATTACCGCATCATGGGTACTCTTGATGACAGCTGAAGACAGCCGCAAACTGTCTTCATGCCGTTTGCGCCTGACGAAACCAGCCAGAATATCGGTTACGGAGGAAAGAAACTGTTCCTTGGCTGGATCGCGCTTGAAGCCGTGGGGTAGATAAAGAACCATCACGCCGAGCACCTCTCCCTCAGACAGGAGGGGCATGTTGTAGTGCCCATGGTCGACCATGCCTGGATAGCTGATCTCATGACCCCCATCCACACAATGGGAGAATTGCAGCTGGCGGGTCGCCGCCGCGCGCCCGCAGTGGCACTTGCCAAGGGGCACGCGATCGCAAAGAGACATGATCTTTGGGGAAAGGTCCCGCGACACCGTCAATCGCAGGGATTGTCGATTTTCATCGATCAGGAAGATGCCCCCTTTGGGCAAGAGAGAAAGCCAGGACACGGCCAGTACCTGCTTCAGGCAATAATCCAGCGTTTGCTCAAATGCTCCCCCCTTCAGCACGGCTTCCAACATCCCCCGCAAGATCGACTGTTGCTCCCGATCGCGCTGAATCATTCTTTCTGACGTCTTGTGCTCTGAGATATCAATGAACGCACCCAGCATGCATATTGGTTTGCCAGCGGGATCAGTAACCATGTTTGCCGACATTTGTGCAGTAAAGGTGTTTCCATCCTTGCGCCTGCCTGTCAGATCGCCTCTGGCGGACCCCGTCAGGAAAATTTGTTGAATGACCTTACTGGCCTGCTCGGGTGACGCCCAGAATTCAAGGGTTGACCGGCCCAACACCTCCTTCTCGCCTTCGTACCCCCAAAGGTCAAGAAAAGCCTGGTTTACATAAGTCAGATGACCTTCCAGGTTGGCCATGGCAATGCCATTGATGGAGGTCGACAGCGCTCGTTCCTTGATCAGGAGCATTTCCTCGGCTTCGAGACGCCGAGATTCCATGTCAATGACCTCCAGAGCAAAGCCTATGTTTTGCGTGAGTCGTTCAAGAAGGCGGACTTCCTCTGTGTCGAAAAAATCCACCATATCGGAATAGAGGGAAAAGATCGCGCGCAGATCTTCTCGAACACGAATTGGAAACGCGGCGGATGCCCGATAACCCAGATGCAGGGCATCCTCGCGCCACGGGGCCATGCGCTCATCCGTTGCGATGTCATTACACACCACAGATCTTCCCAGACGGAAGGCCTGCCCTGTGGGGCCACGTCCCCGTGCATCCGCTGTTCTGGAAATATGCAGGTGATCAAGATAGTCGCCGGCGGTGCCGCTGTAAGCCTCAGGAACGATTTTCTTTGTGGCCGGATCTGCCAGCCCGACCCAGGCCATGCGGAACCCGCCCTCTTCCACAGCGATTCGGCAAGCCTCCCTGAACAGGGTCTTTGCATCATGACAACGAACAATGATTTCGTTGATTCCGCCAAGGACTGCATACAACCGGTTAAGCCGGTGAACCTGCATCTCGGCCTGCTTCTGTTTGCTGATATCTCGACCTACTGCGACTACTGCGGCGTGTCCCGCGTAGGTTGTAGGCATGAGGCTTACATCTTTGGGGAACTGCTCGCCGTTTGCCCGCATTCCCCAAAATTCCAGGTGTTGAGGTTGTCCGGTTAGCGCTTTCTGATGTAACTGGGCCAAGGCGTTCAAATCATTACGTCCAGGTGCAGCCAGATGACCCGGGGTCTTGCCAATAAAATACTCGCGGGGATAACCGTACATGGCCACCGCCCCCGCATTGACATCCAGGAAACGGCCCTGCTCGTCCTGGATATAAATGGCGTCGGCGATACTGTCAATCAGCTCACGATGGAATAGCTCCGATATAGTTTGAGCAGGGAGCGGAACAACAATGTTTGAAGCCCGATCAAGGTCGGATTCTGATGAACCTGAGGCTTTGGTGATGCCCTGGTCAGTTTTGAGCACGTTCTTTGGCTTTTAGAAAATGATTACACCGGACTGGACAGGAGTCCGGCCCCTCCCATGGGATATCGGCAATAAACTTGGGAGATGAAGGCGAAGATGACGATCTTTCGACAAGACAGGAAAGGCGCCCATCCTGCGACTTGGCGTCCCAAACGGCTCATGGTTATGGAGCTCTGGAGAAGCACTCCGCCGAGCGCGCAGTTTCACTTACTCGACGCCGATAAACGCAACGAGGCTATGCTTGCCCCCGACAGGGATCGTGATCTCGTCTTCGCCGGCATTGGTGGTTTCAACGCACAGCATTTCCCGATATTCGCCCGGCGCCATGTCTGAAAAGGTTTTTTCCTTGTCGATCCATGGGTTCCAGACCACAGTTGAAGTGCTGCCTGATTTCGCGATTCGTATCTTGCGGCTCAATGCAACGTCATGGATCAGGCAGTCCGCTGTCGTGTTCTGGTAAACCCGATCGGTTTCGCCGGTGAATGCAATTGGTCCGGTCTGCTGTGCACGTCTGACGTCCCCCACCTTGTCCAGGTAGCTTGTGTCTTCCAGTCCCGTAACCTGGGTCTGGTGGATATCGCCGACGCGCAAATACGTGTGCAAAGCATCGGTGATGGTAAACGGGGACGTTCCGGTATTGCGCGTCACGAGTTCAATCTTCAGCGCTGCGCCCACAGTCACGATCAGTTCCAGGTCAAAGGCATGATTCCAGATTGCCCGGGTCGATTCGTCATCCTTGATGCCCAGTCGCACCAGCACCGTAGCTGCCAGATCTTCCCGGGTTTCGCGTACTTCCCACATGCGGGTGCGGACAAAGCCATGGGCAGGCGTGCCCTGCTCACCTGCGCCAAACCAGGGCCAGCAGACGGGCACACCACCCCTTACGCCTTTGCCGGCCTGATACACCGCCGCCCTGGAAATCCAGATCACGGGCTTGTGCCCCCTGGGTTGCCATTCCAGTACCTGGCCTCCCTGCACGGCAATACGTGCCATGGCATCCGGCGTGGTTACTTCGATGACCGGGATCCCGGGGGCGGCATCCTGGATGCGCAGTTGGCCGGGCAGCCCAAAGCGGGCATTGAGGGTTTCGCTGAAATTGTCCAAAGTTTTCTCCATGCGTACGTGCGGGATGTTGGCGTCGGGAAATTCTCCGCCCACCAGATTAAAACCATATTTCAAATAAAACCCCGCAGCCCGGGCCTGGGCGTTGAGGAAAAGATGGCCGAGCCTGAGCTTTTCTGCCTCCATCAGGATGACTTTCATTAGCCGCCGTCCAACTCCCCTGCCCCGCCACTCGTTCAATACCGCCATGCGGCCGACATGTCCATCAGGCAGCAGGCGGGCGCAGCCCACCGGTTTGTTATCAACCGTGGCGAGGAAATGCAGGGCATGGCGATCCGCGCCGTCCCATTCCAGTTCTTCGGGAACTCCTTGTTCTTCGATAAAAACTGCGCGGCGCAGAGCGGATAGGACAGGCTCACCTTCGGCCCAGGAAAGAGCCTTGACAGGGATCGACAGGCTCATGCGGCAACGGCTTCCGGCGGTTTGTTACGTTCCTCTTGCAGTTGCAGCGCCCACAGCCGTGCATAGATGCCGCCCAGGACAAGAAGCTCGGCATGGCGTCCGCGTTCGACGATCCGACCATATTCCATGACCAGAATTTCATCAGCATCCACAATCGTGGACAACCGGTGGGCGATGGTCAGGGTGGTGCGGCCGCCAGCAATCTCTCGCAGTTCGCCCTGAATGATGCGTTCTGTGCGCGTATCCAGGGCAGAGGTCGCTTCGTCCAGCACCAGTATCTTGGGATTCTTCAACAGGGTACGGGCAATGGCCACGCGCTGCTTTTCACCTCCGGAGAGTTTGAGGCCACGTTCTCCTACCACCGTATCCCACTGCCTGGGCAAGGATTCGATAAAGTGCTGCAGGTGGGCAGAACGGGCAGCGGCCATCACTTCTTCACGCGCCGCGTCAGGCCGGCCATAAGCCACGTTGTAATAAAGCGTGTCGTTGAACAGCACGGTGTCCTGCGGCACGATGCCGATTGCAGCTCGCAATGAATCCTGGGTGACGTTGCGTATATCTTGGCCGTCCACCGTCACCCGGCCACCGGTCACATCGTAAAAACGAAACAGCAGACGAGCCAAAGTGGACTTGCCGGCGCCACTGGTACCCACCACTGCGATATTATGCCCGGCAGGAATTTCGAAACTCACCTCATGCAGGATCGGTCGCTCGGTATCGTAGGCAAAGCTGACATTTTCAAACCGGACCACGCCGCCTTTGAGTTTCAGAGCCGGTGCATCAGGCTTATCCCTTATTTCAAGTTCACTGCGCAGAAGCTTGAACATGCGCTCGATGTCGGTCAGCGACTGCTTGATTTCCCGATACATCACGCCGAGGAAATTGAGCGGTATAAAGAGCTGGATGAGAAAGGCGTTGATCATCACCAGGTCACCCAGGGTCAGCGTCTTGTCCGCCACCCCGCTGGCCGCCTTGAGCAGGATCAGCGTCATGCCCAGGGCAATGATTGCCGCCTGCCCGACATTCAGCAGTGATAGTGACGTCTGGCTCTTGACCGACGCTTCCTCCCATTGCTTCAGACTATTGTCATAGCGGTCCACCTCAAACTTTTCATTACCAAAGTACTTGACCGTTTCGTAGTTGATCAGACTGTCGACCGCCCGCGTATTGGCCTGGGAATCGAGTTCGTTCATCCTGCGCCGGAACTGGGTGCGCCATTCCGTCACCCCGATGGTCATGGCGATATACAGCAGCAGCACGCCCACTGTAATTGCGGCAAACACCCAGTCAAATTTCACCAGCAGGATGCCGCCCACCAATGCAATTTCCAGCAATGTCGGTGCAATTCGGAACAGGAAATAATTGACCAGAGCGGAGATCCCCTGGGCACCCCGCTCAACGTCACGGGTAATGCCGCCGGTCTGGCGATCCAGGTGAAAACGCAGCGACAGGTTGTGCAGGTGGCGAAACACCTCTAGTCCCACGCGACGGATCGTACCCTGGGTCACCCGGGCGAACACGATGTCGCGCAGGTCGTTGAACAGCGTGGTCATCAGGCGCAGCACGCCATAGGCCACCACCAGAAAGACCGGGACGGCCAGTGGTCCCTTTGTGGGGTCGAGATCATCGACCACGTATTTCAGGGTAATGGGAACGGCAACGGTGGCAAGCTTGGCCAGCACCAGACATGCAATGGCGACCAGCACCCGGCCCCGGTGTTCCCACAGATAGGGCGTCACCTTGAGCAGTGTTTTCCAGTCGGCAGGGCCGGGAGGAGAATGTTTGCTAACGTGGGCCATCTGCGCTCTGGGGGTAAAATGCTGCATTCATCGCAATATTCTACCGCTTTCCCTTATGCATATTTACGGCATTCCCAACTGTGACACGGTGAAAAAAGCCCGCGCCTGGCTGAACGAACACGGCATCGAAGCCGAATTCCACGATTACAAGAAACAGGGCGTACCGCTGGAGGTACTGAGAAAGGCAGCCAGGCAACTGGGCTGGCAAGCGCTCATCAACAAGAACGGGCCGACCTGGCGCAAGCAGCCGGACGACCTGAAGGGATCGATCACGAATGAAAAAACCGCATTCGAATTTCTGCAGGCAACGCCGTCCGCGATCAAGCGTCCCTTGCTCGAAACAGACGATGCCTACCACCTGGGATTCTCCCCGGATCAATACTTGGAAATATTCAGCAAATAATTGAACTATGAGGACAAGAGGACAGGAGGTTTATTCTCTGGTCTTCCTCCCGTCCTCCTTGTGAAAGAGATGACTGATACCCTCGAACTTGCCAAAGACCTGATCGCACGCAAGTCCAATACGCCGGACGATGCCGGTTGCCAGGACGTGATCAAGGCCCGCCTCGCCCAGTTTGGTTTTATGTTCGAGACCCTGGAGTCCAACGGCGTGACCAACCTGTGGGCGCGCAGGGGAACCCAGGCACCGGTCGTCTGCTTTGCCGGCCATACCGATGTGGTGCCCAGCGGCCCGCTCGATCAATGGCATTCCGATCCATTCACTCCCACCATTCGCGATGGCGTGCTATATGGCCGCGGTGCGTCGGACATGAAGACCTCGATCGCCGCCTTCGTCACCAGCGTCGAAGGTTTCCTCGCCGAACACCCCAATCCCAAAGGTTCCATCGCCCTGCTGATTACCTCCGACGAGGAAGGCGTCGCCACCGATGGCACGGTCAAGGTCGTGGAAAAGCTTGCAGCGCGTAACGAACGAATCGACTACTGCATCGTTGGCGAGCCCACCTGCGTGTCCAGGCTGGGCGATACCATCAAGAATGGCCGGCGTGGTTCGCTCTCCGGCAAGCTCACCGTCAAGGGTATCCAGGGCCACATCGCGTACCCGCATCTGATTCGCAACCCGATCCATGAGGCTGCACCGGCCATTGCCGAAATGGCGGCGACAACCTGGGACCAAGGCAACGAATACTTTCCTCCGACTTCCTGGCAGATTTCCAATATCCAGGCGGGCACCGGGGCCACGAACGTCGTGCCGGGCGAAGTCGAGATCCGTTTCAATTTCCGCCATTCAACCGCCAGCACCAAGCAGCAATTGGTTGAGCGTACCCATGCCATTCTCAGGAAGCATGGTCTGGAATACGATCTGGTGTGGGAGGAAGGCGGCAAACCCTATCTCACGCCAAAAGGGGACCTGGTGGACCGGATTTCTCAAGCCATCCAGGAAGTGACAGGCATCACCACTGACGTTTCCACCAGCGGCGGCACCTCTGATGGACGCTTCATCGCCGATATCTGCCCACAGGTGATCGAATTCGGACCGATGAATGCCAGCATCCACAAGCTGAACGAAAACATCCCGGTCGCGGATATCGAGCCGCTGCGGGAGATCTATCAGAAGACGTTAGAGAAGTTGCTGGCTTGACGCAGCGCCTTTTACAATGCTTCCTGCGCGCTGTGCGCCCTGCGTTCCAATCGCTCACCAGGGCTTCTGTCGCGATCCATAAGCTGGACCACGGGTTGAAGCAATGAAGGATCCGATGCCACCTGATTCTGCAGAAAAGAAGTTTGGCGTGCATCCGGACGTGCTCAAGCTGGGACTGGTGAGCTTCCTGACTGACCTTAGCTCCGAGATGATTTTTTCGGTTTTTGCGATTTTCTTTACCACGATCGCAGGGGCATCGGCCGCTTTGCTTGGCATGGTCGAGGGACTTGCCGACCTGTCCGCATCCTCGTTGAATTACATCGCTGGCTGGTTATCAGACCGAACTGGAAAGCGTAAGGTCTTCGCGCTGGCGGGTTACGGTTTCTCTACGCTGGCCAAGACTATTCTGCTGATTTCCACTTCGATTGCGGGCCTCGGTGTCTTTCGTGTCATCGAGAGGCTGGGCAAGGGCTTCCGCGGACCACCGCGCGATGCATGGCTTTCGGCAGTGGCTGCGAAAGACATAAGGGGGTACTCGTTTGGCGTGCACAAGGCACTCGACAAGTCCGGGGCCGTCCTCGGCCCGCTTGTGGCATACGGGCTGCTTTCATGGCTTGGGGATGGAGCCTCGACATATCGGCTCCTGTTCTGGGTCGCCTTCGTTCCAGCGGTGCTAAGCATCATCGTCTTGAGTCTCGTCAGGGATCAGCCCAGTGTTCATCACCGGCGCGAGAACATGTTCGAAACATGGAAGACCCTTAGCCCGGAATTCAAGCGCTACCTTGTCGTAGCAGGAATCTTTTCTCTGGCCTATTTCAGTTTCGGCTTTCTGCTCCTGCGTGCACGAGGCGTCGGTTTTGCAGTCAAGGACATTGTCTTGCTTTATGCCTTGTTCAATATTGCGTTCGTGGTTGCAGCACCGCTGATAGGCAAGATCGGCGATATATTTGGCAGGGCGCGAATGATCATGCTGGGCTACCTGATCTATCTGCTGATGAGCCTTGGCTTCGCATTCGCAACGTCTCAATGGCAGGTCATCGTCCTGTTCATCATCTATGGCGTGTTCTATGCGATCGACGAAGCCCAAAGCAAGGCGTTTATCGCAGATATCGAGATGGAGCGACGCGCGTCGGCGATCGGTCTCTATAATTTTGTCACCGGCCTCATCTACCTTCCGGCCTCGCTGATCGCCGGCGCCTTGTGGCTGCTGCATCCGGCCAGTGCCTTCCTTGTGGCTGCATGCCTGGCCTTTGCGGCGCTGGCGGCGTTCATGGTCCTGCAACCGGGCCAGAAGCACTGATCTGCTGCGTTCCTGCAGCAGGCTTGAGTCACCCCGCTCGACAAACTCATCCATCGCCACGCTGTAAGGCATTGCTCAATCGTCTCTTGCGCAACTTCCAGCTTCATCACCTCGTCCCCCAGCTGAGGATAATCGCCTTCAGCCATATGCCCCCACTGTTTCGTTCAAGGTGGGGTGGCAGAAATTGGTCCTTGGGCGAGGCTACTGCTGGGTTGAGTGCAAGACCTGTGTGCCACGTCGCGACCTGCCCCTGCATATGGGGCGACGTATCGGGCCACCGCAATCAAGAATGAAACGTCTCCGGTGGAAAATGCCCGCCTGGAAGCCGCACCTGGCTACCCGCTGAACAGGCATGCATCAAGACCAGACACCCAGTGCCACCAGCACAACGATGATGCCCACGATCACAGCGCCCGCACTAAGCAAAAGAACGGCTCCTGCGGCGCAGTCCTTGGCGATTTTGATTGCCGGATGTATCTCGGGATGGAGATGGTCGATAAGCGACTCCAGCGCGGTATTGAACAGCTCTGCAGCCAGCACCAGAAGCGCAACAATCAGGCAGATCGCCCACCATACGGGAGATGCGCGCAGCAGCAGGAGCGCGATTGGCAAGGCGATGGCGAATCCTGTCTGGGTGCGGAAACTGCGTTCCTTCCGCCATGCCACAACAATGCCCTGCCAGGCGTAGCCGAGTCGTAGCCTCATTCCACCGTTCTTCATCGTAACAACTCCGGTTCGTGAATCAGCAGCACGGTCTTGTCCCAGACAATTTTATCGCTGGTCGAACCCATTGCACTGTTGCGCCTGACAAGCCGCATTGGCAAGACCGGAAGACTTTCAAGCAGGGTTCGCAGCGGTGTATTGAAATCATGGCTGTCCTGCGGCAGGTTAAACCAGTCCAGCGGACGACGAATGTGTTCCTGTGTCACCGTTCCGACCCATATCGGTGTGCGCGTACTCTGCAATAGTCTATCCGTTGGCCACAGGCGCAACACCAGGCGCTGGTCTGGCGCGTCCTTCACCGGGTAGGCCAAAGCCAGCTTTTCGTGGCGCCCATCGTGCGCATGCGGCAGCAAGGGCAATTGCATGGCCGGGCGCCGGGTATCGAGCCAAAGCAACAGGTTCTTTCCGGCAAGCGGTACCGTTTCGCGCCAGCCTTGCATCGTCAATCTGGTGCGAAGGTAGTCGAGCGATCCTGCCCACTGAACGGCAAGCGGTTCCTCGTGCTCGCCTTCGATGTCGATACGCCAGGCGGGAAGGGTTTTCCAGTCCTGGTTCCACCAAGCCTGCTGGGCCAGCAGAGTGGGTCGATACTGAATTGCGTAGCGTGCCGTATCAGCGTTGCGCTGGTATGCAGCATGAACAACTGCGCCAACGATGAGTGTAATCGCCGCCACACCCAGCAGACCACGTGCTGACAGCGAAGGAGCAGGACGCCGCAGATAGGCAATGCTCAGCAGCGCCACCCACCCGACGCCGAAACTCAAGCCGCCCAGCACGTCAGAAAGCCAGTGCGCACCCAGATAGATGCGCGAGAATGCGATGAGACCCGCAAGCAAGGCCATCACGCTGTACACAATGAGTTGGGCGCGCAAGGACAATTCGCGCGCAGCAAGCACTGCAAGAAAGCCAAAAACGACGATGCTCATGGCGGCGTGGCCGCTGGGGAAGCCGAACGCGTTACTGCCCTCGTACATGGGCAGCGGCCGCGGCAGGCCGAATCCCGCTTTAAGAATGACGGTAAGCGCAGCGCCAAAACTTGCGGCAGCGAGCCAGTAGGCTGCCGGCCGCCAGGCGCGTTTCCATGCCAGCCACAGCAGCACTGCCGCGACGACGGGCAGCGTCACGGCGGCATCGCCAAGTTGGGTGAGGGTAATCATTACGCTGTCGGCAAAGGGCGTGCGCAACCCCTGCAGCAAGTGATAGACCGTCTTGTCCACCACCACCAGCGGGTCGCCTTTAAGCACGTCTTCGATGACTCCGAAAAACATCCAGGCGGCAGCAATCAGTATCGCCGCGAATACCAGCAGTGCACGGGATTCCGGAAGCGCAGGATCGAGCAGTGTTCTGACCATCCCTCGCAATGACCAGGTTCTCGCTGGCCGCGCACTGCCTGTCCAGGCCTGAAGTCTAAGCAGGCCCTCGCCGGCATGCGATTGCAGCCAGATCACGCCGCGGCTGACAATCCAGATGCCGCTCCAGACCAGGACCAACAGCAGCACAAGGGTCAGAGCGAGACGCATTGCCACCGCTCCTGCCAGTTCCAGTGAGGCACCGAAGACGACACCTGGCAAGATATGGGCCGGTGCCCAGACAAGTGCAGACAGGATGTTAGCTGCGTAGAAGTGCGCCGGGGGCATGCCAAGCATGCCGGCCACTGCCGGAATGACTGGACGCATGGGTCCGACGAAGCGCCCCAGGAAGATGCTCTTGCCTCCGTGCCGATGAAAAAATGTCGTCCCCCTTACCAGCAGTCCCGGGTGGCGGCTGAAGGGCCAGAAATTGTGCAGTTCGTCACGGTAATAACGGCCCAGCCAGTAGCTGCTTGCGTCGCCGGCGATCGCACCTGCGGTAGCCCATAGCAAACTGGGCCACAGGTTCAGGGACCCAACCGCTACCAGAGCACCTACGCCAAACATGACGATCGCGCCAGGGACGAACAGTCCCACGACAACGAGAGACTCGCCTAACGCGGCGAGAAAAATCGTTGCATATGCCCAGTGAGGGTGTTGGGCAATCCAGTCGATTAAAGCGCTGAAGTGGGCGATGTCCACTACTGCCCGCCTGCGAGCCCGGGAAGAAAAGCCAGTTGCTTGCACAACGTGGCAGACGTCCTGGCCATTGCAACGACACGCAGCCAATCAGGGGGCCCCGGCCGGGCGTTCAATCCGAAAGCGATTGGGATGCCCTCCCCTGCAAACCGTGTGACGATGGAAACGGCGAGGTAAGCATGGAATGTAAGAATCATGCTAATCAATGGTCGGCCTTCCATGCTGATAGCGGAAGATGAGGCCGGGGCCCGCCTGCCGCTCATGCAGGCTCACCCTTCCGCCCAGGCGAATTGCCGCCTCCCGTGCAATTGCCAAACCGAGGCCACTGCCCTCACCGGTTGTTTCCGGCAAGCGGTAGAACGAATCGAATACTCGTTCGCGTTCGGCAACGGGTATTCCGGGGCCGTTGTCGATGACTTCGATGACGGCGTCATCGTCCATGGTCCGAAGCCGAAGCGTCACTTCACCGCCAACCGGCGTGTACTTCAATGCATTCTCCAGCGCATTCCTGACGATCAATCGCAGTACTTCGGGGTTAGCAAGAATGGAAAGCGGCGCCATTTCCTCAAGTCCGAGATCGATCTTCTTGGCCTCGGCCATGGGCAGGTAATCCGCAATCAACTCACGGACCATTGCCGAGACGTCTATATTCGATTGGCTTGCGGTTGCGGCCTGGGTTCTGGCAAGGCTCAGCAGTTGTTCGGTCAGGTGCCGGGCCCGTTCGATGCCCGCCATCAACGGAACCACGCGTTCGCGCATGGCTTCGGTTGAATCCGCCTGTCGCAGATTCTGCGCTTGCAACGATAACGCAGTGAGCGGACTCCTGAGTTCATGGGCCGCATCGGCGATGAAGCGTCGCTGCTGTCCCATCAGGCGGGTAATCCGTTCAAGCAGTCGATTGATTGAATGTACGAAGGGAGCAACCTCTTCAGGCACCTGCGCAGTGGGTAGTGCAGACGGACGATCTTCCTGCTGGGCATCGGTCACCTGAGCGAGGGCGCGAATCGGCGCCAGGCTGGCGCTGACCAGCCGTCGGGAAAGAAACACCAGAAGCGGTATCAACGCGAGCAACGGCAACAAGGTTCGCAAGGCACTGTCCCGGGCGGCCTCGGCACGGACCTGAATCTCCTGCGCGACAGCAATGCGTTCGCCGGATTTCAACGCACGCACATAGAGGCGCCAGCGGTTACCAGCGACATCCAGTGTGTGGAACCCTGTCGTCAGATGTGCTGGAAGCGCAAGCCGTTGCGGATGAATTGCGGGAGACGTCGCCAGCCGCTCAACGATGATGCGCGCCTCAGGATCGCTGTCTGCCGCTCCCGAGGACCGTTGCCCGTCGGAAGGCAATCGATCAGCATCCACCAATGTGGCGATCTGCCGCAGGGAGTTGTCCTGAAACTCCTGCGCTTCATCGTAGGCGAACCAGAACGAAACACCGGCAGCCAGGAAGCCGGTGGCGACGATGGCGATGCTCAACCATATGGAAAGACGCTGTTGCAGGGAGTTCTTCATGGCGGGTGTGAAGCCATCCGGCCTGCGTTTGGTGCGCCGGCTGTCACCTCCTGAAAGCGATCGTCGTCCGAAGCTTTCATGTCAATCCGATGCAGATAGAAATGGGTATCTTGAGGGAGTCCAGCATGACCAGGTAAACCAGGTCCATCGCCTTGTTCGCACGGCCTCCGTGAAGGAAACCCAGCAACGAGCAGAAGTGCGAGCGCGGCCGACTCGTCCCGCTTGTCAGGAACAAGCTGAAGACGGATGGTCATTTCCAGTATCCATGGCAGCGGCGACCAGACCCCGTGCAAAAAGGCCGCTGCCGGATGAGGCTTTTCTTCCCCAGCTTCCTTGGGTCCATAAAGCGTGCACCGCGACGCTCGGCTGCACTCAAGCGGTTGAGCACATAGCCGGACTCGGCACTGCAGCTGGTCATGCAGGCGAACTCACTTTCCCCTGATCAGCAACACCGGTTTGGTTGCTACCCGGACCACGCCCTCGGCGACGCTGCCCAGGAAGAGATGACTGATTCCGCGACGGCCATGGGTACCGATGACAATCACATCAGCGGGCCATGCTTTCGCTTCATCTGCGATTACTTCGGGGATGCGGCGGTCCATGGTGTCAATTTCGACCAGCTTGGATCTGGCATTGATGCCGGCTTCGCGGGCAGCGGCCTCTGCCCTGGCGAGAACGGCCTCACCGCTTTTGCGCACGGCATCCCAGTTGTCGCTCGGGTCAATAAACTCGCTATCCAGATTGAGGTTCACTGTCTCGACTACATGCAGGATAAGCAACTGCCCGCGCAGTTCACGCGCGAGCTTGAGCCCTTCCTGCAAGGCGATGGCTGAAGTATGGCTGCCGTCAGTGGCAACGAGAATATGTCGATACATGCGTGTTCCCCCTTATTTTGTCCAACGTTTTCCGCGCAACGCGTGGATTCAGTATATTCCCCGCCGCGGCGAACACCCAATGGCGGCAGGCTTTGGATTGTTCTGGAACAGAACGTTTTCTCGGCAAATACCCAAATCCACAATGACCCGCGTCAGCTGACGCGGTGGCGGTAGCCGCGCCAGAGCATCATGCCAAGCACGAGGGCGGGAACGCCGAAGGCCACCGGCAAGATGCGTCCTGATTCCACCACGGGCTTGCGCCGCACCTGGAAATCAACGAATGGGCTGGTCATCACATGACCTGTTTCGCGATCCACTGCGCTGATTACCACCCGGTATGCGCCAGCCTGAATGAGCCGCATGGGCCAGTCGACCGTTACCTGTTGACCAGGCTGCAGCATGGCCTCCGTCACCGCCTTGTGTGCGCTCCAGTCTTCCAGGTCGACCGGCTGCTCATGTCCAGGATCAACCTGCACCAGGCTGATCCACGCCACAATACCGTGGGCGGCCTGAGGGCTGGAGTTGACGATGACGCTGTGGAATTCAAGCCAGTCTCCCATTTGTGGCGAAGACGAGTTGGCCCGATCCGGTGCAAGGGAGATACTCAGTGAATCGGCTGCGCGGGCGTTGCCCAGCCCCAGGAGCGACAGGCCGAACAGCAGGCGCACAACAATTTTCTTCATGATTGGATCCCCTTCATATTTCCATCTTGCGCACGCTGCGGATGGCGAACACCGTCATCATCACGAGCCACGCCAGCGTGATGGCAAGACGGGTGACCTGCATAGAAAGCGGCTGCGAGTCGATCACCACGCTGTCAAAGGTGTTGACGGCGGCGGAGAACGGATTCACCGCGTCGAACAACTTGCCGATGCTGCTCTGGCGCAGGCTTGGCCCCAGCAGCAGCGGGCTGGTCAGCAGCATGAGGAGGATGAGCGAGGTCAGCAGGGCGGAGCGCACGCTGCGCAGACGTGCCGACAGCGCAATGCCGAGAAAGCCGAAGCCCAGCACCACCGGCGTGCCGAACAACGCCAGATAGGCCACGGCCTGGGTGAGGTTCTGGCCGCTCGATCCGACCGCCCAGACATAGGGCAGACTAAGCAGGTACATGACGACCCACCCTGCCACCTGGCCGCCCATCTTGCCGAATACGATCTGGGAAGGGGTGACCGGCGCGAGCAGCAGCGGCATCAGACTGCCACGCTCCCGCTCACCGGCTACGGTATCGCTGCCCAGCACGACCGCGAGCAGCGCGCCCAAGGCAGTGACGGTACCCATTACCATGTAGACTACCTGGGCATTGTCCAGCAGGCTGAGTTCGGTGTTGCTGACCAGCAGCAGGCTCAGCACCGACATGATGACTGAGAGCGCAAGCAGCCAGGCCAGGCCGCGTCCGCTCATGAGGAGTTCCCCACCTTCCTTGCGGGCGATCAGGTTGATGGGGTTCATCAGGCTGCCTCCTTCGCTTCGGTTACCGCCAGATACAGTTCCTCCAGCCCCCCGCCCTCGCGCTGAATTTCAGCGATGCGCAGGCCGGCGTCCAGCAGCTTGCGCCATGCGCTGGACGGTTCGATATGAGTTGCGATCTCAACATGCCACCAGTCGCCGGAGCGGGCCAGCAAGGTGATGTCGGCAGGCAGTTGCTCCGTTGTCTCGCCGGGCTCGACGCGCAGTCGATAGCGCACTGCGGCCCGTGGGTTGGCAAGCAGCTCGGCGAGGGAGCCTTGCAGCACCGTAGTGCCTTGCGCAAGGATGCCGATTCGGGTGCAGAGTCGATCCACATCATCGAGCAGGTGCGTACACAGGAGAATGCCGACGCCATGATTTGTGCTCAAGTCCAGCAGTACATCGTGGATTTCCCGGCGTCCGCGCGGATCCAGCCCATTGGTGGGCTCATCCAGGATCAGCAGTTCGGGCTGGTTGATAAGCGCACGGGCCAGGCCGAGTCGCTGCCGCATGCCGCGGGAATAGCTGCTGATCGGGGCTTGACTTTTTCCTTCCAGGCCAACCTGGCCCAGCAGGCGGGCGACTTTGGATCGGTCCAGACTAATCTGATAAAGGCTGGCAACCCAGCGCAGATAATCACCGGCGCTCATCCAGTCATAAAATCCGGCCTGTTCAGCGAGCACACCAATCCGGCGGTGCAGCTGCAACGCTTCGCTGGCGGGGTCGAGGCCCAGCACCCGAACGGATCCAGCTGCAGGCGCCCGCAGACCGGTCATGACGGAAAGGGTAGTACTCTTCCCCGCCCCGTTCGGGCCAAGCAAGCCGTAAATCTGGCCTTGCTGCAAGGTCAGGTTGACGTCGTGCAATACCGCATTGGCGCCAATGTTGAGCTTCAGATTGCGTATTTCGACCAGCACTGTTCCCTCCTTGGATGGCCTGCCCTTCAAAGGGAAACCCTTCTCCTGCAAGACGAGGAAAAGGGTTTACCCGGCCGTTCAGCACTTAATCCGGATTAGGTCCTTCTGGTGCGTTTTCCAGAACAGTACCGGTCCTGGCATCCACGCCAACTTCCTGTGTGATCTTGCCGTGCCTGATATCAAAGGAATAGCGCAGGCCGCTGCCACCTTTCTCCTTTTCCAGCTCCTCGTCCGTGATTTTGCCCGGGTGCGCTTTGAGGGCGATAGTCCGGGCCTGTTCCATGCTGATCTTGGCCTCCCCTGCCAGTCTGTGCCCCGTGTAGGCGAACGCATTGGCAGCAGCCACTGTTAGAACCAGAGTCAGCGAGGTGATTACGTGCTTCTTCGATACTGTCATGATGGTGATCCTATAGAGTTGATTGAAATCCGGCAGGCGCATTGGCGTCCACCCTGTTGATCACTCTACGCTGCGAGAATTAGCGCAGACTTAGCACCAACTGCCGCGCCGGCAATATTTTCATCAAGGCGATGTCGCGCCATGAACAATGCTGCTTCGCTGCGCCGAACCCGCTGGGAGCAGAACTCATCAAATCACCTGTGCAACGCTTCGCCAGGCGCCTCGCAGCATTTACTCCCGCGCTGCAGGACAAACCAGCCGATTCGCCGTGCGTTGCTTGCGATGTAGGCCGCGCCGACTCTACCTTGACCCTGCCGAAGGAGGCAGAACAACGCCAATCCGGCGACGGGCCTGCCCAGCGCAGGAACAATGACGCGAATCTCCAGTTGCAGGTCAGCACCCATTGACACCGGGCATGACAGACACGATTGCTGCCCCATGCTGCCATGACGCGAGAGCGAAACGAACCCTGCATCGTTCGAGGCGGGGGACGAAATGCTCGACTGCTTGTTCTGGATGGAATCTCGGCGTCTCTTTCGAAGCGCTTCTTGCGCTTTCTGGCAAGTACCCAGAACAGTAGGCCGCTGCATAGCACCAGCAGCGCGCCCCAGGTACGCGTTCTGACTCATGAGGATGCTCCTCTACCGCCAACGCGATTTCTTCCAGTAGTGCAACATCAGGAAGCCTCCGGCCAAGCCGCCCAGATGGGCAAAATGCGCCACCCCTGCCTGGGTGCCGGTCACGCCCAGCACCAGTTCAAGCACCCCATACACTGCGACAAACAATCGTGCCGGCATGGGAACAGGTGGGATCAGCAGCATGATCTGCCGGTGCGGAAAATACCATGCGAACGCCAGCAGCAGACCGAACACCGCACCGGACGCACCCAGCGTCGGGTAATAGGCCCCGGTTCCCATGCTCACCAGCAGCTGCGCGAGCGCGGCCGAAACCGCACACAGCAGGTAATACGTCAAATAGCGCTTTCCGCCCCATATCCGCTCCATGTCCGCGCCGAACATGTAAACCGCGAACATGTTGAACAGCAGATGGGTTACGCTGCCATGGAGAAAAGCATAGGTGACAATTTGCCATGGCAGGAACTGCGGCCCCAGCGGCCATAGCGCGAAGAGCACAATCAGCTTGGCGCCGAGCATGAGCTCCAGGAGGAAAGCCAGGACATTCGCAATGATGATGCTCCTGGTAACAGGGGGGAGATTGAACATCGTTTGATTTGGTTGAAAGGTCGAGGATTCGAGTTGGCCACGAACCATCAGAGCTGGAAGCCAACCCACAGGACCAGCCCCTCACCCAAATCGCGCCACAGGCCGGGTGGCCTGGACGCATAGGGGCAGGCCGTGCCGCGCTCGCGATCAAACCAGGCAAGATAGCGAACGATACTGGGTTGGTCATGAAATGCGACCATTAGTTCGTAGTTCAGAAACAGGCTGCGGCCATCGAGATTGGTGGTCCCGACCAAAGCGAGCGCGTCGTCGATGATGGCCGCCTTGGCATGGAGCATGGTCGGTGCCAGCCAGATGCGCGCCCCCGCGCTGGCCAGTGCGCGCAGGGACCGGTGACGCGCGATGTCGGCCAGGTGATGGTTGGAACGCTCCGGCACCAGCAGGTCTACCTGCACGCCGCGTCGCGCTGCCAGCGTGAGCCCCATCAGCAGGGCATCGTCGAGCACCACGTAGGGCGAGGCGAGGGCGATACGGCTGCGCGCGCGATAGGCTGCAGTGACCAGAAGCGCATGGACGGTGTCGTCGGCCTGGTCAGGTCCCGAAGCGATGATTTGTGCAGCACACGCACCCGTACGAGCCAATGAGTCGGCCGCGACATCCGCCGGTTCAGCGCACGCCAGGACCGCGGATTGCTCGCTTCCCATCGCGAACGTCCAGTCGCGCTGAAACAAATCCGCCGCCTGGCGCACCAGCGGGCCCAGCAGATCGAAGCTGAGATCGCGCCACGCAGGACGGCCTGGCTGTCCTTTGAAATATTCTGCGGCAAGATTGCGACCGCCGCACCATAGCCGTTCAGTCGCGTAGCCGGCGTCCGCCACCACCAGCTTGCGGTGGTTGCGCAGATTGGTGCGGCCTTTCAGCGGGGAATGCAGGGGCGGCACAAAAATTCCCACCTGCACACCTGCCTGCCTCAATAGAGACAAATCGGGCCGTCCATTGAGCATGCGTCCCACCCCATCGAGCAATACCCGCACATGCACCCCTCGGCGTGCCTGCGCTGCCAGGCGGGCTTGCACTGCCGCACCAACCTCGTCCCGGCCAAGGATGAAAGTGCATAGATCCAGGCTGTGGCGCGCGCCATCGATCACCTCCAGAAGCGCCGCGAGTGCCTCTGCGCCATCGGCATGCAACGACAGGTCCCGGTACCGCGCCGGGCGTGGCTGCCCGAGCGCAGCGGCAGTCTGTACCGGCCAGCTCTCATGCTCGCTTGCACGAACCAAATCTGGTGACGAGCGACTGGCATGGCGGAGTTTGCGCGTACCGAACAGCAGGTACAACGGCAGCGCGGCATAGGGCAGCAGGAGGATAAACAACACCCAGCCGATCGCTGCGGACGGGTGACGACGTTGCTGCAGAGCGTGCGTAGCCATCACGTAAACCAGCAGCGCCACCACAACGAACAGTCCGTGCAGGGAAAGCCAATGGGACAGCATCAGTGTATGCATGAGCAAAGAGGAGTAATGCGGCTTACTCCCCAAGTCACTTCACTGGACTGGATGGCATCTTCAGGCATGTCCGTTTACTTGTTCGTCCCGCCTGATCTCCGTTCCATCAGACTGAACAGCACCGGCATTACCAGGAGGACCAAGGGCAACTGCACCACCAAGCCTGCAATGATGGCCACCGCCAGCGGCTGCTGCATGGCAGAGCCTTGTCCGATGGCAAATGCCAGCGGCAGCAGGGTGAGAATCGCGGCGATCGTGGTCATGGCGATGGGCCGCATGCGGTTCTTGCCCGCGTCGATCAGAGCCCGAAGGAATGGCTGGTCGATCACCAGGTCGCGAAACTCGGAAAAATAGAAAATGGCGACCTCGGTGACGATGCCGATAATCATGGTCATGCCCATCATCGCCGAGATATTGAGGTCAATCCCGGTCAGCCACAATCCGACGAACACCGCCGACACCGCCAGCAGCGGTATGGCGAGAATCGTCAGCGCGATACGGAAACTCTCATACATGAACAGCAGCAACAGGAACACCAATCCGACGGCGGCGGCGAATACCGCCATCAAGCCACGAAAGGCGATCTGCTGCTGCTGGTAGAGCCCGCCAAGTTCGTAGTACATGCCCTTGGGCAGAAGGCCTGGCGTCGCCATTACTTTCTGAACATCAGCGATGACCGGACCCATGGAGCGACCACTGATGCGTCCGGTCACCGCCACCATGCGCTTCAGATTCTCACGCGTGATCTGGGGCTGCCCGCTGATCGCGACAATCTGCGCCACCCGCTTGAGTGGAAACACATGGCCATCGGGTGCATGAATCAGCAGCTTGCCCACATCCGGCACAATGGCCCGCTGATCCTGTGGTATCCATACGCGCACCCCAACCAGTTTTGGTCCGCTCTGCATTTGCGTGGTGACCACCCCGGCAAGGTAGCCGCTGAGAATCTGCGTGATGCTATCCGGATTCATGCCCTCCAGCGCCGCCTTGATGCGATCCACATGAATCTCCAGTGCATCGCCCGCCGGATTGATGCCATCGCGCGTATCCACGACGCCCGGAACATTCCTGATCGCCGCAATGATTTTGCGCGCGGTTCCCTGCAGCGTCACGGCATCGTCAGAAAACAGCTTGATCTCGATCGGTTGTGGCACAGACGTGAGGTCGCCAATGACATCTTCCATCAACTGTGCCAGCTCAATCTTGAGGCCAGGCACCTGAGTTTCGACCCGGCTGCGGATGTCATCCATGATCGTATCGATCGGCGGTCGCGTACCGGCCTTCAGTCGAATAAAGAAGTCACCCTCATAGGATTCAGTAATACCGCCGCCCAACTGTGTGCCGGTACGGCGCGAATACGTGTCCACATAGGGATTGGCCTTGATGATCGCCTCCACCTGCTTCAACAGTCGATCGGTCTCGGTCAGGGAAGTCCCCGGATCCGCCCGGTAGTCGAGAATGAATCCTCCTTCATCCATAGACGGCATGAAGCCCGAGCCCACCTGTCCCCAGGCAATCCAGCCGACGATGAGCAGGGGCGCGACGAAGAAGATGATTTGAGCTGGGCGGGCCAGGACACGCTGCATCAGCGCTTCGTAGTGATGATGCACCCACTCGGTCATGCGGCCGCCCTCTTCCTGTTCGGCATCTTTCTCATTGAGGAAGTGGTCAGCCAGGAGCGGAACCGCCAGCCAGGTGACCAGGAACGAGATCACCAGGCTGGCCGCCATGGTCAGGGACAGCGCCTTGAAGAAAGCGCCCGTCACGCCAGTGAGGAAGGCCAGTGGCAGGAAGATGACGATGGTGGATGCGGAGGAGCCACTGAGCGGGCGAACGAATTCCATCGCCGCCGACATCACCCTGCCATGGTGGGCATCGGCGGCGCCGCGCAGGCGCCGCACGATCTGCTCGACCATGACGATGGCGTCGTCGATTATCAACCCCACCGCCGCCGCCATCCCGCCCAGCGTCATGATGTTGAAGCTCATGTCGAATGCATACAGCAGCACGATGGTTGCCGCCAGCACCGTTGGCACAACGATAGCGGCGATCACGGTAATCTTGATGTTGCGCAGGAAGGCGAACAGCACCAGCACCGCCAGCCCGGCACCGATGAGAATGGCATCGCGTACACTGGCTGCAGAATCCACCACGAGTGCGCTCTGGTCGTACCAGTTCGCCAGTTTCACCCCTTGCGGCAGTTGCTTTCCATAGTCGGCAAGCTTGGCCTGAACATCGCGGGCGATCTGCACACTGTTGCTGCCGGGTTGCTGATAGATGTTGAGCAGCACCGCCGGGCGGCCGTCAGCGTTTACCTTCATCCATTGCGGTACAACGCCGTCGCTGACCTGTGCCACATCGTCCAGCCGCACCACACCATTGCTGCCAGTCTTGATGACTGTTTCACCGATCTGGCGCAGGTTGACAAGGCGCGTATCCGCGATCGCCAGATAGAGCTTGTAGTGGTCCTCCAACCGCCCCACCGCCGTAACCACATTGGCGGCTGAAAGCGCCTGTGCCAGGTCGCCTAGCGTCAAGCCATAGGCCATGAGCCGCGCCGGGTCGACGGTCACCTGGTATTCCTCCTGCGCACCGCCCATCACCTGGATGCGCGCCACGCCATTGACGCTGGAAAGCAGCGGGCGCAGCTGATACCGCGCCAGGTCATACAAGGCTGTCTGGGACACGGTGTCGGAGGTCAGACTGTAGGCCAGGATCGGAAACACGGTCGGATCCATGCGCTTGGTCGCCAACTGTGTGCCCGAAGGCAGATTCGGCAGGATCTGGGTGATGGCCTGATTGATCTGCGAAGTGGCCAGTCCCATATCAGTGCCCCAACCGAAACTTACCGAAACATCGGCCGAGCCCCGGCTGGTAGTCGAGCGCACATCGCGCACTCCGGGCACGCGGCGCACCGCTTCTTCCACTGGCTGGGTCACTGTCAGCATCATCAGGTCGGCGGGGCGGTCGCCCGCGTCCAGGGATACCACCACGCGGGGGAAATCCACTGTCGGAAACAAGGTCACCGGCAGCTTGAAGGACGCCAGCGTGCCCCCCAGTGCAAGCAGCGCCAGCAGGAACAGAATCGAGCGGCGGTGCGCCTGCATCCACTCGCTAAAGCTCATCGCCCACTCCCTCGCACCGCCATGCCATTCTGCAACTCATAGTTGCCCAGGCTTACCACGGGTTGCCCGGGGTTGAAGTCGCCCTCCACGGCAATCATGCCCTTGCTCTCCAGACCGGTTTGCACATTGATACGGCGTGCCTTGCCTCCCGTTACCTGGAATAGATAGGCGCCATGGGCATCGCGCAATACCGCCGAACGCGGCACGGCCCATTGGGTTTGCCGGGAAATTTCGATTTCCGCGCGCACCCGCGTGCCAGGCATCAATCTGTCGCCGGAAACTTCCACCAGCACATCCACCAGCTGGGTTTGCGGATTGATCATGCCGAACACCTGGGCGACCCGTCCTGCCACCTTGAGTCCGGTGCTGAACACTGGATTCACGCTGACGGACATGCCGGGGCGGACGCGCCGTACATCATCCGGCTCCACCCCCATCAAGACGCGCTGCCCGCCAGCGCGCGCCAGTTGCAGCACTGGCGCGCCGGCCGCCAGGCGGTCGCCCTGTGCCGCCTGCATGGCCACCACGATACCGTCAAATGGCGCGACAACCTGCTCCAGCGCCCGGCCAGCGCCGATTCTTTCCTGACCGCGCAAGTTGGCCTCGGCATCCGCCAGGGACTTCCTGGCCACGGCGAGCTGAGACTGGGTGGCCAGCTGCTGGCTTACAAGCTGTTCGACCCGCGCCGATTCGTCGCGTGCAAAATTAACGGCCTGGAAAGCCTGCTGGTAATTCAGCGCGGCATCGGCGCTGGTGCCAAATTGCAGCAGCGTTGAACCCTGTTTGACGGCCTGGCCGAGGCTTACCCGCAGGCTCACAATCTGACCCGGGCGCGGCAGGCTGATGGTTTGCAGGCTGCGTGTATCGGGTGACACGACACCGTAACCAGAGACTGTATCCGACATCGCTTGCTGCTTCAGCGCTGCCGTTTCCACCTGCACGCTGGGGGTATCGACGGCGAAAGCCTGACTTGCCGACAGCAGCAGGAGCGGCAATAGTATTTCATAATGCTTGTTCATTGTGCGCTCCTGTTCTGTTCGGGAAGATCCGGACCCATAAGGGTTTCCAGCGCGATCTGTTGCTCCATCAACGCCTCCTGCAGATTGATGGCTTCAGTCTGTTTGTCCAGCAGTGTGGTTTGCAGCCGCACATAGTCGGGTGCGGTCATGTTGCCTGCGCGATACGCCGCCTCGGCACGATTTGCCACCGTATCGAGTTCAGCCACTCCCTCCTGGGTGCGCTGCAACTGGCCTCGCAGCAAGGGCAGATTTGCTAGCACCGTGTCGATTTCACTGTACGCGCTGTTGAGCCTGTCCTGATATTCATCGTAAAGTTTCCTGCGCGTCGCTTTTTCGATGGCGACGTTGCCGCGATTGGCGTTGAAGATGGGCAGGCTCAAACTCAGGCCGAAACCCAGGGTATAGAGCCCGCTGGTATCGCGGGCGCGCGTGACCCCCACGTTCAACGTCGGAAATTGTGCCAGCACGGCTCCACGGAATTTTTCCTCCTCTGAGTGGTAGCCCGCCTGCAAGGCCTGCAAGTCCGGACGCTGGTTGAGGCGATGCTCGAGAGCGAGGCGCACGCCAGCCGCATCGATAACCGCCGGCGCTGGCTCGCCTACCAGATCCAGTGGCACGCCGGGCGCGAGCCCCAGCAAGGCATTCAGGCTGGCGCGGTCTTGCAGGCGGCTGCGTTCCAGTTCGTTGATCTGACGCTCGACATTCTGCAAGGCAGCCAGCTCGGCGCTGGCGAAATCAAGCGTAACATTGCCTGCCGCCAGCGCTTGCTGGCTGAGCTTGTAGCGTTCAGCCAGCAATGTGCGTGCGTGCTCCAGATGAGTCAGTAAATGCTGCTGCGCGGTAAGGCGGGTGAACAGCAGACGCGCCTGGCTGACCACCTGCCATTCTTGCCACAGCAACTCCAGGTTCACCCGCTGTTGTTCCGCTGTTGCGGCGCCGGACCGGGAGGAGCGCAGTATCAAAGCGTTGACATCGTAACTCAGGTTGAAGTTGAAGGCGTTGGTGTTGCCTGTCGTGCCATTGGTAGGATGGTCGGAAGTAATACCCAATTGAGGATCAGGCAGTAACCCGGCAGCAAACGACTGGGCACGGGCAATGCCCAAACCATCTCGTGCTTGTCTGAGCTGTGGATTGTTCACCACCGCCAGCATCGCGACTTCGTCCATGTCGAGGCCGTCTGCGGGGTTGAATGGGTGAGCGGAAAGCCTGCGGAAAGGAAGCTGCGCCGGCTCCACCGAAATGGCAGAGGCGGACTGTGGCAAATTCACGCGCTCGGGAAGCGATCTCGGCGCATAACTTGCGCAACCGGAAAGGCCCAGGATCACCACGCCGAGAATGGATCGAGCATTCATTTCTCGCCTGCTTTCTCGTCGACCCGCGTCACCATCCATCCTGCGCCGCGCACATTCTTGATCACATCAGCGCCAAGCTTCCTGCGCACGCCGTGGATCAGAAAATCGACGGCATTGCTCTCCACTTCCTCGTTCCATCCGTAGATGCGTTCTTCCAGTTCATGGCGGGTGAGAATCACTCCCGGGCGCAACAACAGCGCCTGCAACAGCGCAAACTCGCGCGCGCTGAGAATCTCCACAGTGTCTCCGCAACGTGCTTCGCGGGTTGCAGGATCAAGACTCACCCTGCCATTGGTAAGCACCGGTACTGCCTGCCCGCCCTTGCGGCGTATGATCGCGCGCAACCGTGCGAGCAGTTCGTTGACATCGAATGGCTTGACCAGGTAGTCATCCGCGCCAAAATCCAGCCCTTTGATGCGGTCTTCCACGCTGTCGCGGGCGGTGATGATGATAACCGGAACCGGGTTGCCTGCCTGGCGCAGGCGCCGCAGCACGTCCAGCCCGTCGCGCCTTGGCAGGCCGAGGTCGAGCAGCACCGCCTGGTGCTCGGTGTTTTCCAGGACGCGGCTCGCCGTGGCGCCATCCTTGACCCAATCCACGGCATAAGCGGCATCCTTTAGGGCGACGGATACCGCTTCTCCGATCATGGGGTCATCTTCAACAAGCAAAATGCGCATCACTATTCTCGCAAGTTACAATTTTGTTCATTCTCGCACCCGGCCCCGGCGGATCAAACCAGCACACCCCGTTCGATAGCGCGGAAGCGAGCGAGTCATCACTGGCAGGACCAGCCGATCTTCCTGGTCCAGGATGAACCATGCACAACCTACAGACACCCATGCAGACCCGATCCTCTCCGGCGGAAAATGCACACCGAGACAGGTACGCCCCATGCAACCAGAAGCCCAGCGCCAACCCGGCGAGTCTGGTCTGCTCGTGCAGCAGCAGACTGAATGCGACAGCCCAGGTCAAGGTCAGATGATCGCTTGCAAACGAGATATCCTGGACATGTGGAATCAGGGCTCGGCCTGTTCCAGTTTCAAAGCGCCGTGGGTAATGCCAGACCAGACCGATCAGCTGACTGATGGGCAAGAATATAACGATAAAGAATTAGGGCAGAATTAGCGGACGGTTTTGGCAGATGACATTGGATGAGCCGAGTCATCGACGATCGACAGGACTCCTTGGATCAGCATCGACTCCAGCATCAGTTCAAACGCAACTAGCCGCTGAAACGTGTTCTTGCGTCTGATGCCGAGGCCAAGAACAAGCTGCCAACTCGGGACCCGAGGAAGCAACGTCCGCAACATGCATCAATGATGGCCGCGCATGTAGATCACCGCCACAAGTAGCGCCAGAGAAGCAGCCCAGATCAATAGATATATGGCCATGGCCCGCTTGGCCTTCTTCTTCTCCCACCACGTGCGTGGATGAATCCCCTTGGCCAGAAAGACCACCTTGGCCGAAAGATTGACACACACGATATTCACCGCAAGCAGCAGCGCGGCGCCAAGCGCATGCTGATACTGCCCCGCGCCGAGCATGAGTCCCAGTGTGGCCGTAGGCGGCAGCAGCGCCACCGCGACCATCACGCCGACCAGCACGCTTGAAAGCCCGGTGGTGATCGACAGCACAGCTGCCGCGCCGGAGGCAAGAGCAAGCGCCACCGAATCCAGTCCCACGTCCGTACGCGCCATCAATTCGTGGCTGTGGAAATCAAATGGCCAGATCAGCCCGACGGCAAGGGCGAGCAGGAAGGCCAGGCCTATACTCACGCCATTGGTACGCGTGGCCTTCCACATCAAGCCAGTGTCGCCCAGGGCTGTCCCCAGGCCCAGCGCCAGATTGGGTCCAAGCAGCGGGGCGATCACCATGGCGCCGATTACCACTGCCACGTTGTCTTCGATCAGACCGATGGAAGCAACAATGGTTGAAAGGATGACGAGGATAATGAAGTTGACGTCGAGCCGGGCGCTTCTCTCGATATCGCCATACAGCGTCTCGCGGATCGCGGTGGCGGATTCTTGCTTGGTGCGCTCTTTCTCTGGCGGCCGGGGTAATGCGGCTTCGACTCCGATGACCACGATGCGTGCGTTGGGGTCCGTCCCCAAGGATTTCTGCAGGGCATCGAGCACGGCCTGTGCCCGGTCGTCGGCGACCAGAATGCGCATGATCTGGCGCCCGTCCTCTCCCTTGTAACCGAGGCGAAAGTCAGCCGCTTCGTTCTTTTCTGCAATGCCAGCGACAGTATCGATATTGCCGGAATCGGCATTGACCTCGACAAGCTTCATGGCTTCCTCCCTGGGAAGCCATTATGCCCCTTGGTATTTCCCAGGCTAAAGGGAATATCCACCTCCGACACATTGTCCTCCCCGGAAGAAGATTCCAAATCCACCCGTGGCATCTCAGCCACCCCCTTTCTGTAACCTGATCAGGGCTTTGCGATCCTGGTCATAACCTGCATTGACCCGGCTTCAATCACGTAATGCCCGCATTGACGAACGGCGCCACCATGGCAATGAAGTCACGCATGCATTGAATTGGCGACATGGCGGCCGCGTACTCATCTTCGACGTCCATCAGGCTGGGGTTGGAGGTTTGCCATGAGACTTGGCATTGAACGCGCGCTGGGCAGGACTGCGCGGGCGGCCCCCCGGGGCTGGGTTGACGATGGCGACTACGAGCGGCTTCAGGCTGCAGGAGGTGCGAAATCAATCGCCTGCAAGGCGCGAGGCCTTATCGGGGGCTACTGGCCCAGCGTGGATGAAGGTGGCGTCTCGTACTCGATCGCAACGGTACCCAGCCGCGCATTCAGCCCCATGATGGGAACCATGACCAGCCATTTTCCGGGCGCCGTTTCTTCAACGCTGATCTTGTCAGCACTCAGGTAACGTTCGGGAAAGAGGCTGCTGAAGGCGGCGCCCACATGCTTGCGGTCGCTGGCTACAACAATCGACCCGTCTGTCTTCGCCACCACCACCTCCTCGAAGCCTTTCAGCTTCACCAGATCAGTCACGTACTGATTTACCTGATCGAGGTTCTCCGCCATCATTTCACGCCGAAGCGCCCACCCCATTGGTACGCTGAACATCAGCAATGACTGCCTTACCCTCTCCGTCTGTTGAGACGCGGCCTGCTTCACCAGCTCAGCGCGCTGGGCGGCAGCGGCATCCTCCACATGACGCACCGCCACAACCTTCGAGATAGACAGCCAGGCTATGATCGCGACAGCGATCGCGGCGACGATAATCGGCAGCCGATAGCTATGCCAGAATCCCATCGTGCCGTCTTCTTGATTACTCATATTGGTTTCAGTCATGCTCATCTCTCCAGGAAATTTGCTGCGATCAGACATGGACAGTGCGCGGCCGCAGCACCGCACAAGGAAAATCATTAAATCTGGACGGCTTCGTCGCGAATTTCTATGTTATTGCTGCCAGCTCAACCGGCGTCGGCCCCGTTGAAAACTTCCGCAAGATCTTGGCAAACGACACAAGAACCATCCGCTAACAATGATCCACAAAATAACATGCTTTGACCGAAACTTGCGACTGGAGGCGACAACAGAATCAGCCATGAAAGGCTGCAGCCCATGATTTATGCGTGCCCCCTCCACATTCTCTTGAGCATTCTCCACAAGATTCGCCAGCCTGTTGTCTTGATGCTGCTTGCAAGGCGATTGGCAACTGATTTCAGAGAGCGATTTCGTACTCGACACCCGCAGCTGGTGGCACGAATCCGCATGTTCGGGGTACTTGAAATGATTCACCAGGCCAGCTGAACAGAACAATATAAAGCCTGGGTGACGTGCTAATGGCGGATAGAAGTGCGGCGCATTCATTGGCTTGCCAACTTCAGGCCAGATCGGGCCAGTTTGTCAGGAGCTGCGTCGAAATGTAGAATAAGGCCATGAATTCGAGCACATTCCTCTCTCGCGGAGGCCTCGAAATTCTTCCCCACTCCAGCAAGTGTGGGATTTCACGGCGATGATGTCATCTTCCCCCGCCTCCGCACCGACCCCGCCGGATGATCGACAAGGCCTGTATGTTCTGCTGATCAGTGTCCATGGTCTCATTCGCGGCCACAGCCTCGAGCTGGGCCGGGATGCGGACACGGGCGGGCAGACTTTGTATGTCGCCGATCTGGCGCGTGCGCTGGCGGCCTTGCGCGGCGTGGCCCAGGTCGATTTGATGACCCGCCGCGTGGTCGATCCTCAAGTCAGCCCGGATTACGCGCAGCCAGCCGAATACCTGGCCTCCAACGCACGCATTGTCCGCATCGATGCGGGGCCGGAGGGCTACATCCGCAAGGAGGAACTGTGGGACCATCTGGACTCCTTTGCCGATAACGCGCTTGCCTTCCTGCGGTCCGAGGGCCGGGTGCCGGACGTGGTGCACAGCCATTATGCCGATGCCGGCTACGTGGGCACCCGACTGTCGAACTTGCTCGGCGTGTCCCTCGCGCATACCGCGCATTCCCTTGGCCGGGTAAAGCGGCGGCAACTCCTGGCCTCCGGCCTCAAGCGGGACACGATCGAGGCCCGCTATAACATGGCTCGCCGGGTTGAGGCGGAGGAGCTGACCCTGGCGGCGGCGGAACTGGTGATTGCCTCCACCGCCAGCGAGGTGACAGAGCAGTACGCCCTCTACGACCATTACCAGCCGGCCCGCATGCAGGTAATTCCGCCGGGTACCGACCTGACACGCTTCCAGCCATCGGATGGCAGTGAGCGGAACACCCCTATTGAGGCGGAAGTGGCCCGTTTTCTGACAGATCCCGGCAAGCCATTGATACTGGCCATCTCGCGCCCTGATGAGCGCAAGAACATCCCGACCCTGCTCCGTGCCTACGGCGAATCGGCTGAGCTCCAGGCCATGGCCAACCTGATCGTGGTCGCCGGCAATCGGGATGACATCCGCGACCTGGATAGCGGCGCCCAGTTGGTGCTGGAAGGCTTGCTGCTGGATATCGATCGCTATGACCTCTATGGGAAAGTGGCCTACCCGAAACATCATCGGCGCGAAGAAATTCCAGTGCTTTACCGCTTGGCCGCAAGTTCGGGAGGGGTATTCATCAATCCGGCCCTCACCGAGCCCTTCGGCCTGACCCTCATCGAGGCGGCCGCCAGCGGTCTGCCCATCGTGGCGACTTCCGACGGCGGTCCGCAGGACATCATCAGCAACTGTCACAACGGTTATCTGGTCGATCCGTTGAGCACGGAGGACATTGCGGCAGCCTTGATCGAAGTACTGAAGGATAGGGACAACTGGCACCGGCTAGCCAGGGAAGGATTGCTTGGAGTTCAACGGCATTATTCCTGGCAGGCCCACGCCGAACGCTATCTGGCCGCCTTGCGGCCCCTGCTCGAACGCCATGCGCCGGAGATGGCCCAGCCGGAAATCCGCCGGCGACATAAGCTCTACCACGATCGAGCCATTTTCACGGACCTGGACCAGAACCTGCTGGGCGATCCCGAGTCCCTCGCCGATTTCGTGCGGGTGGTGAGGGAAAACCGGAAGTGCGCGTCCTTCGGCATCGCCACTGGCCGCTCACTGGAGTCAGCCCTCAAGGTGATGCGGCGCTACGGCATCCCCATGCCCGACGTGCTCATCACCAGCCTCGGCACGGAGATCCATTACGCGCCTGAATACGAAGTCGACCAGGCATGGATCCGGCACGTCGATCACCTCTGGACTCCCCGGCAGGTTCGCGCCATCCTGGACGAACTGCCTGGGCTGAAGCGCCAACCCAAGGAGGACCAGGGGCGTTTCAAGGTAAGTTATTACATCGACCCCCGGGTGGCCCCCACCTTGGAGGAGATTAACCGGCACCTGCACCAGAACGATCAGACCGTGAATGTGATCCATTCTTTCGGGCAATATCTTGATGTTTTGCCGATCCGTGCCTCCAAGGGTTTCGCCCTGCGCTGGTTCGCCGATCAGTGGGGCATTCCCTTGGAGCACGTGCTGGCCGCCGGCGGTTCCGGGGCAGACGAGGACATGATGCGAGGCAACACGCTGGCAGTGGTCGTGGCCAACCGTCACCACGAGGAGTTGTCCAATCTGGCGGAAGTGGAACGAATCTACTTCGCCAAGGCTGGCCATGCACGCGGCATTCTGGAAGCCATCGATCATTACGATTTCTACGGAACCTGCATGGTTCCTGTGCTGACGGCGAGCTGACATGGAAGCACGTATCGTCCTGGCCACCGACCTCGATCGTACCCTGCTGCCCAACGGCACTGCCCCGGAGTCGTCCGATGCGCGGCCCCGTTTTCGGCGTTTCGCGGCACGGCCGCAGGTAACGCTGGTCTATGTCACCGGCCGCCACCGGGAGCTGGTGGAGCAGGCCGAATCCGCGTATGACCTGCCTGTGCCCGATTTCGTGATCGGCGACGTGGGTACCAGCGTATATGCGATCCGTGACGGCGACTGGCATCCCAGTCAGGACTGGACCCAGGCCATCATGGCAGACTGGGCCGGGCGCAACCAGGCCGATCTGGCGGCGGTCCTGTCAGCCATTCCCGATCTGCGTTTGCAGGAAGCATCCAAGCAGGGTGTCTGCAAGCTCAGCTATTACGCCCCGCCCCTGGCAGATCCCTCGCCCCTCCGTGAACAGGTGCGCGCGGCTCTGGCCAGCACCGGGGCGAAATGCAATCTGGTGTGGAGCATTGACGAGACCACAGACACTGGCCTGCTGGACGTGCTTCCTGCCTCCGCCAGCAAGCTGCATGCCCTAGAGTTCTTGCGCGAGCAACTGGCCATTCCGCTCGAGCATACGGTGTTCGCTGGCGACAGCGGCAACGACATGGAGGTTTTCGCGAGCGCCATTCCTTCGGTATTGGTGGGCAACGCCCGGGAAACGGTGCGCGCCGAGGCCGTCGCGGCGGCGAGGCGCAGCGGCAATGAGGCAGCACTCTATCTGGCTCGGGGCGGGCTGGCGAACATGAATGGCAATTACAGTGCCGGCATCCTGGAAGGCTTGGCCCATTTCATCCCCGCCACCCGCAGCTGGCTGGAGGTGGAATGAGCAGATCCGGCGCGCGTCCCGTCGTATTCGGCGAAGTGCTGTTCGATTGTTTCCCGGACGGCAGCCGGGTGCTGGGTGGCGCCCCCTTCAATGTGGCCTGGCATCTGCGCGGCTTTGGCGAGGAGCCCCTGTTCATCAGCCGGGTGGGAAATGACCGGGCTGGCGAGCAGGTGCGCTCGGCAATGAATTCCTGGAAACTGGACACAGCTGGCTTGCAGACCGATGACGAGCATCCTACTGGAACCGTGCAGATCCACCTGCATGAGGGCGAACCCCATTTCGATATTGTGTCCGACCAGGCTTACGACTTCCTGAAGGCGGATGCTCTGCCTGATTTGGATCAGCCTGCATTTCTGTATCACGGCAGCCTGGCCGTGCGCGGCCGGACTTCCCGCGAGGCGTTGGATGCCCTGCTGAAGGACCACGCCCCGCGGATCTTCCTTGATGTCAATCTGCGCAAGCCCTGGTGGTCGGTGGACGAGGTTATCGGGATGATGGACCGCTGCACGTGGCTGAAACTCAATGCTGACGAACTGGACGAACTGGTACCCGGGGAAGGAAACCTGACGGCCCGCGTGCAGGATCTTCGCCATCGTTTCGGACTTGAACAGGTGGTAGTGACTCGCGGCGGCGAAGGTGCCCTGGCAGTTACCGCCGGAGCGGAAAAAGTGAAAGTGAGGCCACAACCGGCCGTCCGCCTTGTGGACACGGTCGGCGCCGGTGATGCGTTCGCGTCGGTTCTGATGCTGGGCCTGCTGCGGAACTGGACGCTGCCTGAAACCCTGGGCCGGGCCCAGGATTTTGCATCAAGCATCGTCGGCGTGCGTGGTGCGACCGTCGTCGACCCTGGCTTTTACCAGAATCATCTCAAGAACTGGAATACCCATTCATGAAGAAGAAGACTTTGACCGAACGTTTGCAGGAGTACGCGCAGTCCCACCGGAGCGAGGCCCATCGCGTTTTCCATCAGTTGATGTCGCTGGAGCAGCATTTCCTGTTGCGCAGTCAGATCCTCGACGCCTGCGATGCTCTGTGCGGGAACGATGAGAGCGGACTCGCGGATTCGCCGCTGGCCGAGGCCATCGGCCTGTGTCAGGAGGGAGCGGTAAACCATGCCTGGGTCTACCTCGCACTTCGGGTCAGCCTGGCTCGCTGGCTTTATCTGCGGGTGCATCTGGAGAGCATGGACATTGAAGAGGTGGATACCACCAATTATCTGCATTTCAAGGAGCGCCTGGCAGCGGGAGTGGAAGAAGGCGCATGGACGCTGGAGTTCGATATTGCGCCCTTTTCCCGCGAAATGGCCAAGCTGCATGAAGCAGACTCCATCGGCCAGGGGGTCAAGTTCCTCAACCGGCGACTGTCCAGCCGGCTGTTCGAGACCCTGGATATAGGCGCGCTCAGGCTGCTGGATTTCCTGCGCCTGCATCGCTGCCAGGACCAGCAACTGATGTTGAGCGCAGATGTGGCCGATCTGCCCAGTCTGCGTCTGGCCCTGCGCCAGGCAGAAAGCCTGTTGCGCAACCACCCGCCGACCACACCCTGGAGCGAACTGGCTTCATCCCTGCGTGGTCTCGGCTTCGAGCCTGGCTGGGGTGCCGACGCCAGCCATATCCGAAGCACCATGCAATTGCTGCGCGATTTGCTGGAGGCGCCATCGCCCCAGATCATGGAGGCCTTTCTCGCCCGTATGCCCATGATCTTCTCGGTCGCAATCCTGTCACCGCACGGCTGGTTCGGCCAGTCGAATGTCCTGGGTCGGCCCGACACCGGCGGTCAGGTGGTCTACATCATTGATCAGGTGCGGGCGCTGGAAACGGACATGCGCCGTCGTCTGCAGGAACAGGGACTGAAGGATATCGAACCCCAGGTGATCATCATCACCCGGCTCATCCCGGAGGCAGAGGGCACTACTTGCGACCAGCGCCTTGAACCAATAGCCGGCACCAACAATGCCCGTATCCTGCGGGTACCGTTCCGCAATGCGGCCGGCGAGGTGATTCCGCACTGGATATCACGCTTTGAGGTGTGGCCCTACCTTGAGCGTTTCGCCGTCGATGCCGAGCGTGAACTGCTGGCGGAGCTGCACGGGCGCCCCGACCTCATCGTCGGCAATTATTCCGACGGCAATCTGGTGGCTACCCTCATGGCCTCCAGCCTGGGTGTCACGCAGTGCAACATCGCCCACGCCCTGGAAAAAACCAAATACCTCTACTCCGATTTGTACTGGCGCGACCTGGATGCCCAGTACCACTTCGGCTGCCAGTTCACCGCGGATTTGATCGCCATGAACGCTGCCGACTTCATCGTCACCTCCACCTACCAGGAGATCGCCGGAACCGCGGAAAGTCTCGGCCAGTACGAGTCTTACATGGCCTTCACCCTGCCGGGGCTTTATCGGGTGGTAAATGGTATTGACGTCTTCGACCCCAAGTTCAACATTGTCTCGCCCGGTGCTGATTCCGAGGTCTACTTCCCATTTAACGCAACGGCGCGCCGACTGACCCACCTGCATCCTCGCATGGAAGAACTGGTGCTGGGCCGGGACACCAGTTCGGAAATCCGTGGCGTACTGACTGATCCGGACAAGCCGGTGCTGTTCACCATGGCCCGGATGGACCGGATCAAGAACATCACTGGCCTGGTGGACTGGTACGCCCACAGCCCTGCCCTGCGCAACGCTGTGAATCTGCTGGTTGTCTCGGGTCATGTCAACCCCGCTCGCTCCGGGGACAGCGAGGAGCGCAACCAGATCGAGCACATGCACTGGCTAATGGATCAGCACGGCCTCGACGGTCAGGTACGTTGGCTTGGAATGCATCTGGACAAGACCCTGGCGGGCGAGCTGTACCGCTGGGTTGCCGACAGACGCGGAGCATTCGTTCAGCCCGCCCTGTTCGAGGCTTTCGGTCTGACCGTGATCGAAGCCATGGCCTCTGGCTTGCCCACCTTTGCTACCTGCTTTGGCGGCCCGCAGGAGATCATCGAGGATGGCGTTTCCGGCTTTCATATCGACCCCAACCACGGCGAGGCCGCTGCAGCACGCATGGCGGAGTTCTTCTCCCGTTGCAGCAGGGACGAAAGCGATTGGAGCACCCTGTCCAAGGCGTCGCTGGAACGCGTGGATAGCCGCTACACCTGGCGGCTGTATGCCGAGCGAATGTTGACCCTGGCCCGGGTTTACGGCTTCTGGAAATACGTCAGCAAACTGGAACGGACAGAAACCCGGCGTTATCTGGAGATGTTCTACGGCCTGCAATTCCGGCCGCTGGCTGCACAGATCAGTCACCGATGATGACCTTGAGCCTCTTCCCCTGCTCTAACCAGACTGGACATGGAAAGACATGGAATCCCTGATTGCCACCCTGGGCCTCACCGAGGCCGCCAAAGTCAATGCATTCACGCAAAGCGCCATTCACATTGTGCTCATCCTGATTGGAGCATGGGCGCTCAAGCTGCTTGCCAACAAGGGCATCCGCTCCTTCCGCATCTACATGGAGAGCCGCAAGGATAGCCTGGAAGACAGACAGCGTCTTGAAACCCTGGGCCGTGTGTTCCGTTACGCAGCCAACGTAGCCGTCACTGCCGTAGCCGGCATGTTGGTGTTCACCGAACTGGGTATCTCGATCGCACCCATCCTTGCCACGGCTGGCGTGCTTGGACTGGCTGTCGGCTTCGGTGCACAAAGCCTGGTGAAGGATTACTTCAGCGGCCTCTTCTTGCTGCTGGAAAACCAGATTCGACATGGTGACGTGGTCGAGGCGGGCGGCAAATCCGGCCTGGTCGAGGAGGTCACCCTGCGCTATGTGCGGCTGCGCGGCTACGATGGGAATGTACACTTCGTGCCGAACGGCCAGATCAACACTGTCACCAACATGACACGCGGCTTTTCCTACGCAGTCATCGATATAGGCGTGGCCTACCGCGAAGAGATCGATGAAGTCTTTTCCGTCATTCGCGAGGTGGCTGCGGAGATACGCAGGGACGAGCAGTTCAAGGACATCGTTCTTGACGATGTGGACCTGGCTGGCGTGGACAACTGGGCCGACTCCTCTGTGACAATCCGCCTGCGCATCAAGGTCGTGCCCATTCAACAGTGGACCGTGAGGCGCGAGTTTCTGCGCCGACTGAAATATGCATTCGACGCACGTGGCATCGAGATCCCCTTTCCCCATCTCACGATCTATGCCGGGCAACTCAAGGATGGCTCAGCGCCCCGGTTTCGCGCAATCATGCAGGACGGTGGATAAGAGTTCTGCGCGCGGGCCCCTCTCAGGTATCCGCGTTGTTACCTTTGAATACTGCCTTGAGTCCTTGATCCATGCGGAGCGCAGCAGCCACTAAATTGCTGTTAGCGACAGTGTTGCTGAAATGCATGCGCGACCATTCAGTGAATACCGTCTTGAGAGTGGCAAACGCTTCCCCTTCGGCCTAGGCTGCGGCTTCCTGGAATCTCACTGCCTCTTCCACGTCCACTGTCACGATGCGCGAAACGCCGGGTTCGTTCATGGTCACGCCCGCCAGGTGGTGGGCCATTTCCATGCTAATGCGGTTGTGGGTAATGAACAGGAACTGGGTTTCAGCCGACATGCGCTTCACCATGTCACAGTAGCGCATGGTATTCGCGTCATCGAGCGGGGCGTCCACCTCATCGAGCAGGCAGAAGGGCGCAGGGTTGAGCTTGAACAGGGAGAACACCAGTGCCAGCGCGGTAAGGGCCTTTTCTCCGCCGGAGAGCAGATGAATGCTGGTGTTGCGCTTGCCCGGAGGCTGGGCGACGATCTGGATGCCTGCATCGAGCAGCTCATCACCAGTAAGCACCAGTTCGGCATGACCGCCGCCGAAAATTTGTGGAAACAATTCTGACAGGTGGCCGTTGACCGTATCAAAGGTCTGCTTGAGCAACTCGCGGGTTTCCTGGTCGATCTTGCGAATCGCCGCTTCCAGGGTTTCTGTGGCTTCCAGCAGATCGGTATGCTGATTATTCAGATAGGTGTCCCGTTCCCTGGCCTGCTCCAGTTCATCGAGCGCGGCCAGGTTGACTGCGCCCAGTTCAGTTAGCGCGCTGTTAAGACGGTTGATCTCGGACTGAAGGTTGGCCGCACGCGGGCTGTCCTGTTCATACTTGGCTTTTAAAGCGCCCTGGTCAGACTGAACTTCCTTGAGCTGGGTGTCGTATTGCGTTTCGGTCATCAGGAGTTCCTGATCCTTGAGACGCAGCTGTTCCATTCTTTCGCGCAATGGCGTCAAGCCTTGTTCGCAACCGATGCGCAATTCGTCGTCTGCACGCAACCGATTAACCAGGTCTTCCAGGTTATTGCGAAAGCCGCTTAATGCAGTTTCTTTCAGTACACGGTTCTCCAGTGCGGATTGCAGTTCGCCTGCACCTGGCGCCTCATCCACTTGCGCAAGACCCAGTTTTGCTTTTACCAAGTTCTCGGCCACCGCACCCTTATCTTTATTAATGGCTTCAATACTCTGAGTTAATTCGCTGATTTTAATGGTGCAAGTGGTCTCAGTGAACCGTGCTTCCTGCAGGCTGCGTTCAGCCTGACGCTGATTTTCGCGCGCCTCGCTAATTGCGCGATCAGCACGGTCACGTTCCTGTCTAACTTCAAATACACGCTCACGGGCAAACTCGATCTGGCTGCCATGTTCCTTTAATCGTTCCTCGGCAGCTTCCGCCTCTGTTTTTTCGCTGGCAAGCTGGGTTTCGACTTCCGTCAGTTCTGATTCAATTTGACTGCGGCGCTGGGAAATGCGCTCAAACGCCTGCTGTAAACGCACCACTTCCATCTGGGCCGTGTGCTGGCGATTCTGCGACTGGCCGACCTGATGGCGCATTTGCTGAATCACCTGTTGTGCAGTTGTCATCGCTGAAGCGGCGGTTTGCAACGCCTTTTCATGATGTTGAGCCTGCTGCCGGTGCTCGCCCGCCTCACGCTCAAGTCGCTCAATATCGCGGCTGCGCGCCAGAATTCCTTCCACGGCGGTATGGGGGCCATGGAAAGAAACGCTATGACGGGTGAACACATGCCCATGCGGCGTGACAATCCGCTCGCCCGCTTTCAGCTGTGCTCTCATGGATTGGGCCTGTTCCGGGTTGTCTGCCACCTGCACACCTGCCAGCCATTCGGCAATCACTCCTTGCAATCCCGGATTCTTCGCCCTTACTTTGCCCAATAATCCATCCCGCGGCCCCGCTTCACCACCTGATGAAATCAAAGTAAGCCTTGCTGGGGGGGCTGATTCGAACCAGTCGCTTGATGGCTCGGCTTCCAACGCCTGAAGCTGCTCACGCAGCAGTGCCTCAACCGCCGCTTCCCAGCCAGGTTCCACATCCAGTTGTTCAAACAGGCGCGCCTTTGATTCCAGCCCCCGAGAGATCAGCCACTCTGCCAGTTTCTCATCCGCTTTCAGGCTTTCCTGCAATTTCTTTAGCGCTGCAAGTTCGGCTTCGACCTGATGCATTTGTTGCCGGACCTGGTCCAGCGCCTGCGCGGCCAGATTACGCGCCGCTTCAAGTTCCGGCCACTGGGTCTCCTTCTGTTCCAGCTCGATCTTCAACTGAGCAAGGGCTTCAGCCAGCCTGGTTGCTTCGACTTCCTTGGCCGACAGTGCAGCAGCGTCGGGCCGAGGCAGGCTGTCGCGCTCCTGGCTCAAGCGCCGCTGCCTCTCCTCCAGTTGCTGGATCAGTTTGCGCGCATGGGCCAGATTGGTCTCATCCACCTGGCGGGACTGTTCGGCCTGCGAGAGATCGCGCTGGGCTTCGCCCAAGACCTGTTGTGACGCTTTGAGCGCTTCTTCCTTGGCCGGCAACTGGGCGTTCGCCTCGTTGAAGCGCTGCTCGGCTGCGGCAAGCAGATCCCCCAAGCCGGCTTTTTTCTGGTTCCAGCCAGCCAGGTCCGTTTCGGCAGCACCACCGCGCTCTGCCAATTGGGCCTGACGTTGTTCCAGTTCTTCCACATCTTTGTGCAGGCGGTCACGGTTTTCCCGCAGGTGTTTCAATTCCTGTTCGATGCGGGAGACCTCGGCTTGTGCGGCGTAGAACTCGCCTTGCAGGGCGTTGAATGTGTCCTGGGCCGAATAATGTTCTGCGCGGGTATGTTCGAGGTTCTTCTCTATTTCACGCAGGCGCGCGGTCTCGGCTTCCAGCCTGTTGCCGACTTCGCCCAGATCGCGCGCCAGACGGTCCCGGCCGGACTGTGCATCGCGTTTCTTGACATACCACAGCATCTGCTGGGCCGCGCTCAAATCGGTTTGGTGCTGCTTGAATTGCCTGGCAACCTCGGCCTGCGCCGTCAGCTTTTCAATTTGCTGAGCCAGTTCGCGACGGATGTCCTCAACCCGATTCAAGTTGGCGCGGGCATCTTTCAGTCTGGACTCGGTTTCCTTGCGCCGCTCCTTGTATTTGGAAATGCCTGCGGCTTCTTCCAGGTAACCACGCAGTTCCTCCGGTTTCGCCTCGATGATGCGGGAAATCATGCCCTGCTCGACAATGGCGTAGGCCCGCGCGCCCAGGCCGGTACCCAGGAACAGGTCCGCGACGTCCCGGCGCCGTACGTGGATATTGTTGATGTAATACGTGGATTCCCCGTTTCGGGTCAACACCCGTTTGACGGAAATTTCCGAATAGGTTGACCACTGCCCGGCGGCCTTGCCCAGGCTGTTGTCGAACATCAGTTCGACCGATGCCCGCGAAACGGGCTTGCGTGAGGTTGAGCCATTGAAGATGACGTCCTGCATCGACTCGCCACGCAAATGTTTGGCAGACGACTCGCCCATCACCCAGCGCACCGCGTCGATGACGTTCGATTTGCCGCACCCGTTGGGGCCGACAACGCCAGTCAACTGGGCGGGGATGGGAATGGTGGTGGGATCGACGAAAGATTTGAAACCGGCAAGCTTGATGGATGTAAGACGCAAGTGTGCTCCCTGTTACTTATATAATTTGTCAGGAACCGGCTCCTCCAGCCGGAAGTACTTTTTGCATTTTACCCGAGCCTGACCATGCCGTCCCAGCCTACAAAGACACTCGAAACCTTTCCCAACCCAAGACCTGAGAGGGATTTTCACATTCATATGGAAATCCCTGAATTTACGTGTCTTTGCCCAAAGACCGGACAGCCGGATTTCGCTACGCTTTACCTTGATTACGTTCCGGACAAATCCTGTATCGAATTAAAAAGCCTCAAGCTTTATATCTGGTCATTTCGCAACGAAGGCCATTTCCATGAGGCCGTAACCAACCGCATCCTGGACGAACTGGTGAAAGTGACCAGGCCAAGATTCATGCGACTGACCGCGAAGTTCTATGTACGCGGCGGCATTTTCACCAATGTCTTGGCCGAGCACCGCAAAAAGGGCTGGAAGCCAGCGCCGCAAGTGGAGATGAGTCAGTTCGAGTCGCAAGCCAATACGCGTGGCTGACTATTTCCTTGGCATCGACTTTGGCAGTTCTGGCGCCAGGTCATGCCTGATCGATGCCGCCGGTCAAATCATTCACGAGGGTCGGTTTGCCTATGACAAGCCTTTTGCCCAGCAACCAACTGACTGGCATCAGGCGCTGTTTGCTCTGCTTGCCGGCTTGCCCGAAGACCCAAAATCATCCCTGCGCGCCATCGTCATCGATGCCACTTCAGGTACGGTGTTGCTGGTGGATGACGCGGGAGTCCCGATTGGCCCTTCCCTGCTCTATTCCGACAATCGTGCGAGTCTCGAAGCGGGGGAAATATTGGCCGGATCGGGGCCCCATACTGCTGCAAGCGCGACATCCGGACTGGCCAAAATTCTGTGGTTGCTCAAACAGCCAGGCGGCGAACTGGCAAAGCATGCATGCCATCAGGCGGACTGGCTGGCCGGACAGCTCACCGGCCGATTCGATGTAACCGATTATCACAATGCACTCAAGTCGGGCTATGACGTCGTGGCGCTTGAATGGCCTGCCTGGATGAAATCCCTGCCGGTTTCCTCGCTGCTTCCAACCGCAGTCGAGCCGGGTGCTGCCATTGGCATACTCAAACCTGAAGTCGCGCAACGCTTTTCCCTCAATCGGGGCTGTGTCGTCAAGGCAGGCACCACCGACAGCATTGCTGCGTTCATGGCCACAGGGGTCGACCAGCCGGGTGAAGCAGTAACCTCACTCGGCACCACCCTCGTCCTCAAGCTGCTTTCGGAAGCACGCGTGGATGCGCCGGAATATGGCGTGTACAGCCACCGCTACGGCAAATTATGGCTGGCAGGAGGTGCTTCCAATACAGGTGGTGGTGTGCTCAGGCGCTATTTTGGCGACGCTGAACTTACGCGCCTTTCCGCTGGCATCGATCCCGACAGGGAAAGCGGTCTGGATTACTATCCGCTGCTGAAACCGGGCGAGCGGTTTCCGGTCAACGACCCCGTCCTGATACCTCGTATGGAGCCCCGTCCCGAAAACAACGTTCTCTTTTTGCAAGGCTTGCTCGAAGCCATGAGTCGCATTGAAGCCAGGGGTTATCGAAGACTCAATGCGTTGGGTGCGAGTCAGTTGAAACGGGTGGTCACCGCGGGCGGTGGTGCAGCAAACGAAACCTGGCGGAGGATCAGACAACGGTACCTCAACGTGCCGGTATCAGTCCCGAGGCACAGCGATGCGGCGTACGGCGCAGCCAGGTTGGCGCATTCTGGAGCCGAAATGCTGCCACGCGCAAGACAATAATGCGCGTTCAAATCCAGACTTGAGGCACACTGTTGCCAGCCTGCGCTTCTATTATTCGTATTTGCAGCTGGCCTGAATCAACTCATGACCTTGGCAATTTGCAGACTTGAACGGAGGCGCTCACATGTTTTCGAATATCCTTATGGCCTATGATGGTAGCCCCACTTCGCTGCACGCGCTGAAGCAAGCCATAGAACTTGTCCGCAGCCTGTCGGCCAGACTGCGTATCGTTCATGTCATCGACATGGGCTGGTTGCCGATCAGCCCCGAAGTCGCCATCGACATGGAGGCACTTGCCAAGGCGCGGCGCTCAAGTGGAGAAAAGATCCTCTCCGCGGCGCGCGAGCTCGCCCAGGCTGCCGGTGTAGAGGCCGAAACGAAGATAGCCGAAACAGCGAATCCGGCGCATCATGCGGCAGAATCCATCGCCGAAGAGGCGGCAAGTTGGCCAGCAGACCTGGTCGTGCTGGGAACACATGGACGCCGGGGCCTGGAACGCCTTTTACTGGGTAGCGTGGCAGATCAGATGACCCGGCTATCTTCCGTGCCCGTTCTCCTTGTCCCCCTGGCCAAGGTGACCAACAAGGACGAGGGCACCTCATGAGTTGAAAACATGGCGTATTAGTCAGCTTGATACCCAATGCATAATCCGGCGCCGATCTACATAGGCACATCAGGCTGGCACTATGAGCACTGGAAGGGACCTTTTTACCCGGCAGACATTCCAGCGTCTGATTGGTTGAGGTATTACTCCACGCGTTTGCACAGTGCGGAGATCAATGCATCCTTCTATCGCCTGCCAGATCAGCATGCTGTGGAGCTTTGGCGCACTGGCACGCCAAAGGATTTCGTCTTCAGCATCAAGGCAAGCAGACTGATTACCCATATGAAGAAGCTGAATGATCCTCAGTCCGCCCTGCCCCTCTTTCTTGAGCGTACAAGTCTATTGGGCGAGAAGTTGGGGCCAATTCTCTTTCAGCTGCCTCCCCGCTGGCACCTCAATCTCGATCGACTGCAATCGTTTATGCGGATCCTTGGGACCAGGTATCGTTGCGCGTTCGAGTTCCGCGATCCAAGCTGGTTTGATCCAAGCGTGTATTCAGTGCTGGCGGAGCACCATGCTGCATTCTGTATCTATGACCTGAACCATGAACTGTCGCCCATGGAGATCACGGCAGATTTCGTCTACATACGCTTGCATGGCCCGGGCAGCTCCTATCAGGGCTGTTATGATCACCACACTCTGGGTGTCTGGGCCGAGCGCATTGCGCTCTGGAGGGACGGTGGCAAGCAGGTTTACTGTTATTTCGACAACGATGAACACGGCTATGCGCCACAAAATGCATTGGCGCTGCAACACATGCTGGCTGAGTAGACCTTGAGTGCCTTGCCCAGGGTGGACCTTATGATGTCTTTCCCGAAGCCTTGCCCAGGGCGGCAAGAATATCGATAGGCAGCGGGAAAACGATGGTTGAGGACTTGTCACCAGCGATGGCAGACAGCGTCTGCAGGTAGCGCAGCTGCATGGCCTCGGGCTGACGGGATAGCATTTGCGCAGCCTGCAACAGTTTCTCGGACGCCTGCAATTCCCCTTCTGCATGGATGACCTTGGCACGGCGTTCGCGTTCTGCTTCGGCCTGTTTGGCGATGGCTCGCACCATGGTCTCGTTGATGTCCACATGCTTGATTTCCACATTCGACACCTTGATCCCCCAGGCATCAGTCTGTGCATCGAGCACCTGCTGAATATCCGCATTCAGGCGCTCGCGTTCTGCCAGCATTTCATCCAGTTCATGTTTGCCGAGCACGGCGCGCAGTGTGGTTTGCGCAAGCTGGCTGGTTGCAACAAGGTAATCCTCGACCTGGATAATGGCGCGCTGCGGATCAATCACGCGGAAGTACACGACCGCATTCACCTTGACCGAAACGTTATCGCGGGAAATGACGTCCTGTTCGGGCACATCAAACACAATCGTACGCAAGTCAACGCGCACCATTTGCTGAATGCCGGGAATCACGAGAATAAGACCCGGGCCTTTCACTTTCCAGAATCTTCCCAGCAAGAAAATTACACCGCGCTGGTATTCGCGCAGAATACGCAGCGAGGAAATGACCAGCAGAGCGATTACAAAGAAAATGCCGGAAAACCCGATTTCGAACCCCATGATCATTCTCCTTTAGTGGTTATGGGCAAGACCATCAACGTCAGATCCTTTCTGCCCGTGACTCTGATCGGCGACCCGGGCATCAGCTGATCGGGACTTTGTACCTTCCAGAGTTCACTATGCACTCGCGCCCAGCATTGGCCATTTTCACAGTTGAGCACGACACCTTCACTGCCGACAAGCTCTTCTGCACCACTTACCACGGGGCGATTGCGGGCCCTAAGCGCCAGGCCCGCGATTCCGGCAATGGTCAGGGCACTGACGATCCCCAGGCTGGCAATCAGCGCAAGTGGAATACCGAAGCCCGGTACTTCAGTGTCAAGCAGGATCACCGCACCAAAGACAAATGCGGCAACCCCACCCAGCCCCAATATCCCGAAACTTGGAACAAACGCTTCTGCCACCATGAAGGCAACGCCAAGCGCGATCAGTGCAAGACCGGCGTAGTTCACCGGCAATTGTTGCAGCGCATACAATCCAAGCAGCAGGCAGATCGCGCCAATGACGCCGGGCACAGCAAAACCAGGATTGAAGAATTCAAACAGAAGTCCATATACGCCGATCATCATCAAAATCAGCGCAATGCCGGGCGCAGTGATTGTGGAAAGGAACTTGCTGCGCCAATCTTCCTCATGGCTGACGACCTGCGCTGCTGCCGTAGCCAGCACGACAATTTCGCCACTCGCAAGTTTTATCCTCTTCCCGTCCAGTTGTTTGAGGAGCTGCGGCACATCATCCGCGATATAGTCGATGACGTTTGACTTCAATGCCTCTGGAGCAGACAGGCTGACGGCCTTGCGCACGGCCAGTTCTGCCCAGCCAGCGTTGCGCCCTCGTAACTGGGCCAGACTTCGGATGTAGGCTGCGGCGTCATTCGTGGCTTTTTCGCTCATCGTATCCTTGTGCCGCTCGCCGGTTGTGGCCCCATCATCACCCGTTTTCGGCGGCGTGCCGCCTATTCCCGGGACCCCTATGGAAACGGGTGTAGCAGCACCCAAATTGGTGCCTGGTGCCATGGCCGCAATATGACTTGCATAGAGAATATAGGTGCCAGCGCTTGCTGCCCGGGCGCCGCTTGGTGCGACATAGGCCGCAACCGGGACAGACGATGACAGGATTGCCTTGATGATCACACGCATGGAGGTGTCGAGCCCGCCCGGCGTGTCCATGCGCAGCACCACAAGTTGATCGCCTTCATGCGAGGCCCGCTCAAGTCCGCGAGTGACGTAATCGGCCGCTGCCGGCCCAATCGCGCCGTCCAGGTCCAAAAGCGATACCGGTTTGGCCAATACAATCGGCGGCGCAAAGCAAAGCGCGCTTAGCAAGACAGACAAGCAGGACCGCCTGGAACGGGGTAAGAATCCCAGTTGTCCCAATTTCCCCAGGGCCTGCAGCAACAAGCGCCAGACTACCCTGCCCGCCGGAGAAGCGCTTTGATCGGAACCGCATGAGGATTTCATCCGTTGTTGCTGCCGCCGCCAGAAGACCTGCCGGACTGATTCTTTTCAGCCCTTCTTTCAAGCCACACCCCTGCTCCCTCAACCAGCAGGCCAGCCACCAGCAGGACCGGACCTGCCCAAGGTGCTTCGCGCGGAGCAAAGAAGATCAATATCCCCCCCAACACAATGAGTATCAGCGCTATTGTTCTACGATGTGTCATCTCTACCCCCGAATGGCATTCCTGAATTAATCATAGGCTGCTTGAGACAGGCCTGAGAACTGGATCAAGATTAGCCCAGCTTGAGGCATGAAAGCACTTCTTCCAATGAGGTGGCTCCAATAGCCAGGCCGGCCTCTTCTGTCGCAAGTGGCTCCTGGTCCTTTAATTGATGCTCCAGAATGGAAATATCTGCCTCGGAAGCATCTTTTCCCAAGGATAAAAGAGGATTAAAGGGGCCAGGCACAGATGTTTCCAACTACGGGATTCATAACCCCAGCTCTCCCTGCCCTGCCTCGCGCGCCGGTGCGTTGTCGCGCTGCACGCGCGGCCTGCCTCGGGGTCTTGCCTCCCGCCGCTGTCCTGTAATGGCTTCGATCCTGGCATAGAAGCGTGCATTGCCAAGAGGCTGATTTTGATTGAGCGCCAGACGGATGTCGTCAATGGCCTTGCCATCCAGCTGCGCCCGGAACAGGTCGCGGTAGGCTGCCTGCCTGGCCTTGCCATCCGGACCCAGTGCCCGATAGAGCGCGTGCGGGGCAAGGTAAGGGTTGGCTTGGCCAAGGGCATTATGGCGATAGCTGGTCCAGCGGTAATGGGCGGGGTCATCCACCATGGCAGCACGCACTGGATTGAGTTCGATGTAACGCTGGCAACTGAGCAGATAGGTTTCAGCTTGGATCAACGACGATTTGTAGCGGCTGTCCCACAGGGCGCCGGTGCGGCGGTAGGTGGTGTTGATGTATTGCACGTAGCGCCGACCCAGTGCAATGATCAGCCGGGGGATGGCTTCCGCGCGCGCAGGCGTCACCAGCAGGTGGACATGGTTGGTCATCAGCGCGTAGGCGTGCAGCGCGCACTGTTCCTCGTTCAGGGCTTCGCCGAGCCAGTAGAGGTAAGCCTGGTAGTCTGCTTCGCAGAAGAAGCAGGGCTCGCGGTTGTGCCCCCGCTGTACGATGTGCAGGGGGACACCATCCATGTGAATGCGGGGGCGGCGGGGCATTTAATTAAGCAGCATAGCAGAATAAATCGAGCCTGGCCCCTTTAACGCTTGGCCCCTTTAACGCTTTAACGTGGCCCACCTGGCCCCTTTAACGTGGCCCACCTCATCCACCAGCAAATTCTTCGGCAGCGCATGCGCGATGAAGAGCATCGTCACCTTGCCCCGGAGCTGGTTCACGGTGGCAGCAAAGTGTTCGGAGGTCTGCGCATCCAGGCTGCTGGTGGCCTCGTCGAACAGCAGTATCTTGGGCTGCTTGAGGAGTGCCCTTGCAATGGCGATGCGCTGCTTCTGTCCGCCTGAGAGGCCCACCCCGCGCTCGCCGAGCTCGGTCTGGTAGCCCTGTGGCAGCTTCTCGATCGCGTCGTGGATCTCCGCCATGCGGCAGGCGCGCACGATGTCCTCGAAGCTGGCATGGGGGTTGGCCAGTTGCACGTTGTAGTTACGGCGTAACATTCGCTTCGCTCATATTAGCCTGCACTGAAACTCGCGGCATGCGGCTCGTTTTCATAGAGGGTGCCGGAGAACAGGATGGTCTCCTGCGGCACGACGCCGAAGGTGTGGCGCAACTCGTAGGCAGACATGCCCAATCGTGTCTGACCCCATTTACTCTGTGGCCCCTTTAACGCAACCCGAAATGGTTGTCATGGGTTTACCTTGCAATATCTATTCAGAGTTGTTATCTGCCAAACTACTTCTCGTTTAACGGCTTCATGGGAAGCGGTGCTTTGGGGCTCGTGAACCGGGGCGAACTATAGTCAGGACAAAGTTGGTTCTCAGGTAACGGCTCCCTCAGGATGGTGCGGTATTCGGGTTGAGGGTAACCGTTACTCACTGGTCGCTAAATAAGACGACAAATGTGGAACTCGCAGCACCCATGACAGTCTCATGTTGCATGAAACGAGATGGACGAACATTGGATCGCAAGACGCTTGAAGAAATTCGGCTGATGG
>JBAUMF010000092.1:0-64842 GCA_049578545.1 Thiobacillaceae bacterium | reverse complement strand
AGGATCCCACTAGCGATAGTCAAGTACAATATCGCATATTACATGGGAACATATCCGGCCGGAAAAAATGCCGAAACCGGCATGATCACTCACTGATCCCCGCGTTGACACTTCAAACTTCGGACTAAGGGAGCCCCTGCGGGCTGTATGCGTAGGGGCGTATAGGCCCGAGATTGGGCTAACGAGCGAGCACGAGAACCCCAGTCTGGATGCTTGCTAGCCTTTTCCGCCCGCTGTGCCCGATCGCGACACCGTCGCAGCAAGTGCCGGCCACAGATGCAAGGCGCCTGGACGCACAGGCTCGTGCGCTAAAGGGGCGATCAGCAATACTTTGCGGTTTTGCATGCCTTACAGCAATGCTTCAGACAGAATGAAATATATAGCCTCCATCAGCCGCATCCGCTTCCACCCTTGCCTGGAACAGTCGATCGTCCGCCGCGCGCAACCTGCGGCTGATTTCTCTTCCCATGTTCATCTGCATCAAGACGAACTGCTCGATATCCTTCTTGTAGATTTCGTACAGAGCGGCAGAGGATATTTCGATGGCACGACTGTCCTCCAGCGCCAGGACCGAAGCGCTTCGTGGCAGCAGATCCAGCAGCGCCATTTCCCCGAAACAGTCGCCCCTTTCCAAGGTTCTCAGCAGATAGTCGCGGCCTGCGTATGTCTTCAGCACGGCAAGCTTTCCTCCTTCCAGGACAAACATGGAATCCGCCGCATCGCCCTGGTGGAAGAAGAAACCGCTCTTGGTGACCGAAACATAGGAAGCGAGGTCCAGCAGAAATCTCAGGATTCCTTCCGTGACCCCGCCAAAAATGGGCATTTCCTGCAATAACCGAAGCCTTGTTTCCTCCATGACAAGGTGGCCGGCCAGTTCGACAATTGCTGTCAATGGATGATCGGACAAGGCGGACTTGGCCTCCAGACCTTGTTGCCCATGCCATCGCTGTAATAGAAGCAGGCCGGGCTTGCCTTAGGAGTCACCAAGATCATAACTCTGTTTGTCGTCTTGAGGTCTTCCGGAGGGTCTTCCTTAACAAAGCGAAATTCGGTTCCGGGCGCCCTATAAAGTATCGTCGTCCCGTCACTCGTCACCGTGGATACAAAATCATCACGTCCCGCGCCGAGCTGTTTCAGTTGCTCGTCGGTCAGTGATCTGATCTCCAAGCCTGGATGCGACTTGTCGGGCGGTGCCGCGGGCGGAATCTGGCAGCAGGCAGCCAGAACCAAGGGTAGCAGCGCAAAGGATAGGTGGTGCACTTTCATCATAGGCCTCCAAAATTTGTGGCGAAACAAAACTGGTCTCATTCGTGAACTCGAGGGACACCAGGCAGTCGATTCTTCTCACATCTTAAAACGCCCTCCCGTCGTGGTTGCTAGAAATTCAACATGAAGCGGGCCAGGATGGTTCGGTCAGGGATGAAGTCAGGATTCGTCCTGAACGGGTCAGAGCTGGTAAAGCTCAGGTCCTGATAGTGAAATTTCCTGTTTAGCAAATTCCTGATGTCAAGGCTAACAATGCCCCGCCGTCTCGGAAGTCTATATCCGAGCGTTGCGTCTACGACGACAAACTTCTCCGGGGTTGGATCGGCGAAAGTCGCGCCAACCTCTTGTCGCACCAACGTTGGTCCGACCGCGGCGTACGCGCCGTTAAGGGCGAAGTAGCGCAGCCTTATTGGAATGCTTGTTGTATCGAGCCGGTTGAAGTTCGGGTCGAGCGCTTGACCATCAATGCGCTCGAAGCGGTATTGGCTGCTAAGGGCCCAGCTTGAATGCAGCGCCCAATATAGATACGCACGGAAATTCGTTTCATTCTGGTCGGAGAACGCGGCGCCGTAGGGCACCTCAAGTCCTCGCCGCGATCCTTCCAATCCGCCATGAAGACGGCTGCTGAAGGTTGCATCGAGGCCCAGGCCATATAGCTTCGCCTTGGTGCCGTTGAAATCGTCAAAGAATTGGTTAAAGCCGGCGATCTGGGTCGGCTCCAAGGTCTGGTCTACGATCAATAACCGTTTTAGACTCCTCAGCGCGACAGTGCGCAGCTGTAGACCATCGACGATGTTCCATCGCAAGCCGAACTTGGGGCTGAGCTGGTGGAGGTCTAGGGTTCCATCGTCATATGTGTCAAAGGCAAGACCGAGAGTCCAGAGCGCATGGTCGCCAAACTTGAGATTGATATAGGCGTAAGCGTTGTTCTGATTGATCTTACCTGAAACTGGGGGGTCCGGAATGCCCAAAAAAGACGAGCTTTGATTGCTGTCGATCCTGGCACTGCCCGCCCCGAGCGCCAGGTTAAATCGCTCCGCCCGAGTCAGATACTGCCCTTGGGCATCGTATCCGCGTTGATTAGCGTCGACGATGAGATCGCCCAAACCGGGGTCATTCAAGTTTGCAGCTCGGTCACTACAAATGATTGAAGCAATAACATCCGACCTCGGCGAAGCGGCCCAATGCATACCGAGGCGGGTGGTGTTCTGGTCGAGCGTGCGCCGCTCCGAAGGGACGAAGGTGGGGTCGTAACTGAGCCGGAGGTCTCCTTGCCCGGTCTCACGGTGGCGGAATTCCACTTGCAGGTCGAGCTGCTCGGTCAGCGAGGCCTGCACAAAGGCATCATAGATATCGTGCTTGAGATCGCTGCCTTGGCGAAAACCGTTGGTATCGTAATGGAACTGCCCGAGGCTGTAGGAGACGCGATTCGCGATCCCCGATGCAACCACTTCATCCCCCCAGGTTTGATGATTACCAACCAGCCCGGAAGCGGTGAGCCGGAGTTGGTCCCGCGCGAACATAGGTGTGAACTCGTCGAACGCCGCCCTGGCAGGCCCGGCAGCGGCTGGGATATTCAGATCAGTCTCGGTGAGTTGCGGCTGCACAGGATTGATATTGAGGGGCTGCAGCAATTGCGCCTGCAGCAGTTCGCTCACGCGCGCGACTTCATAGCGCGGCACGTTGGCATAGGCGTCGGACAGAAAGCGGTGTGCGGACGCTTCGGCCGGGTCGATGCTCAAGGATTTGGCTGCATCGAGCAGGGCCAACTGGTCGAAGCCCAGGTCGTCGTAGGCGCGCGCCAGACTGACGCCGCGCACTGCGGCATCCTCGTCCAGCAAGAGGCGCGATCGGTACACGGCCCGGTTGTCATTGAGCTGGATGGACTGCTGCAGGTCTGCCACGGCCTCCACCGGCCGATTGTCCAGTTGCTTGCGTATCGCGTCGTAGAACCACGGTGTCGGATCCTTGGGGTCCAGTTCCTTGGCCATGGCGAGTTGGACCCCGGCGAGGGCATCGCGCTTTTCCTCGAAATACGCCTTGCCCATATAGCTTCGGATCAGCGAATTGCTCGGATCGAGGCTGGTGGCGATTTCGATCTCCTGGCGTCCTGCCTCCAGGCTGCCCGCGCGGATCTTCGCGAGCCCTAGGCCTAAGCGCGGCAAGGGGTCGGCCTGGTCCAGCGCGATGGCTTTTTCGAAAGCAGCTTTGGCCTGATCAATTTCAATGCGCGTGAGATGGGCGAACCCGAGAACCGTCTCGGTCCGTGCCAGATTTGGATTGAGTTCTACGGCTTTCTGCGCCGCCTCCAGGGCGCCACCTGAATCCCCTTTGGAAAGCTTGACTTCAGCAAGCCGCGCCCGGGCCAGCGCATTATTGGGGTCCAGTTTGAGCGCGTCTTGCACGCTTTCCAACGCTGCGTCAATTCGGAAGTCTGCCTCTTGGGCATAGGACAGGGCGATACGCGGGACCGGGGAGTTGGGCGCGCGCTCGACGGCTTGCCGCGCGAGCGCGAGGGCTTGTTCCTTGTCGCTTTGCGCCAATGCGATGACAGACTTCAGCGCAAGTGCAATGCCGTCGTCCGGGTTGCGGGTCAGGGCCTGGGCTATATCGGAGTCGGCCTCATCGACCCGGCCGACGGATAAGAGCAGACCGTCTCGAAGAGCGAGATAGGAGGCATCCCGCGAACCAGGCGGAACCTCATCGAGTCTTGCCAGGGCGCCAGCCGGATCCCCTCGTTGGTAGCGCTCCAGCGCTTCGCTCAGTGTCTTGGCAGCGGGGCCGACCTCATAGGCGGTTGCGCGCAAGTCAATCAGAGGCGGATAGTAAAGCGCCCACTGCACGGCGTCCCGGAGCCGAACCACCAGCCGCATGGGCGGCTGGCCGGCTTTGGCCACCGCCGCCTCGCCACCGCCGACTGCCAGGCTTCCGGCTGTGTTGCTGGCCAGGACGCGTCCCTCGAACACCCAGAGTTCGGTCTGATCGGCGCCGACGCGCAAAACGAACTCCGTGCCCTCGATCGCTGCATTGACGAAGGGGGTCTTGATCTGCAGGTTCCGCGGCCGGCGGCTGATGAAGTGCACGGCGCCGTCAAGCAGGTCAAGCCACGACGCCTTTTTGGCCTCGACCGCGGGGAAGGTGATCGTCGTTCTCTGGTCGAGTCGCAACATTGTTTCGCTGGGCAGCAGGACAGCCGCCCGGCTCAGTGCCTCGACCCTCAGGCTGTCCCCTGGACAGAAGACCGCGCCGGAGGACACCGGTTGCCAGCGGTCAGTCCCCATGCGTTTGGCTTCCACTCGCCCCTGGACCGAGGACAATTGTGCTGCCCACGGCTCGCAGCGGTCAGCCGCGAGGCTGGCCGGCGCTGGAAGCAAGCCAAGCGCGACCAGCATCAGGAAAAAACCTAACGCAGCAGGACCCAAAATTTCTCTCCCTTTGCGGCAACTTCGTTCAAATCCCTGGGCAGCCCCAGGGGAAGATTGCAGTCAGCTTATCGCGCATTGGCCTCTCGTCCCAACATAGACGGCCATTGGCATACAGTCATCTTTCTAGTCGATTGCACTCAACATAGCAAGGCATCGATACAGGCCGCAGGACCGGATGTGCCGCTCGCTGAGCGCGAAAAGCCAAGCTCAGCCATAACGGCTGCTATTTCTGTCTGAGGTTGATGACCCCGTCCCACGGCGTCGGTGGCGGATCGTTGGCATGCAGCTCGCACAAGTGCAGGTAGTAGCGGGAAGGCTCGTCATCGCCAAATTTCGTCAGCAGCCTTTGAAAGGCCTCGACGGCTTCCCGCCAGGATTCTGCGCGAAAAGCCCTCAGGCCCTCGGCAAAAACTGCACAACGCTCTTGCACAGCGGCATCGACCTGGCCTGCCCGACCCACCAGCTCATGAATCACCAGCGGTTGGGTCTTTCCCGACAAGCGAAAACTGCCCAGTTCCCGGGTGACGATGTCCTCAATCCCCTCGATCATCTGCAGGGAGGCGAGGGCCCGGGTGCCCAGCTGCTTGTTCAGTCCTTCCACCCGTGTGGCTGTATTGACGATATCGCCCACGGCCCGGTACTCGTAATGATCGCCGGCGCCTACGTTGCCCAGCACGATCTCCCCGCAATGCAAGCCCAGGCGCGTGGGCAGGATCGCCTCGGGTGTGCGCCGATTGAACGCATCGACGGCATCCATGATGTCGAGTGCGGCGTGGCAAGCCTGGCCGCGGAGCGATGGCTGGGCAGTTCTGGCCGCCCAGATGGCGAGCATCGAATCTCCGACCACATCCGAGATGAAGCCGCCCCGACGCCGCACCGGCTCGAACAGCGTGTCGTAGTAGCGGTTCAACAGCGTGTGCAGCACCTCGGGTTGCAGGCGCTCCGCAAGTGTGGCGTACTGTTCGGCGTCGGTGGCCAGGCAGATGCCATGCATGACCTCGGGTTTGGTCGTCATATCGGCTGTGCCGCGGCTCAGGGCATCCACGACCGGGCCCGGCAGGTAGTGCTGGAAGGCCTTGCGAATGCGCTGGCGCTCACGCCGGACATCCAGGTAGCGCCAGAGCAGGGCACCCAGCAGGGCTGCCGGCAGTTGCAGCAGCAGTGGCACCACCACCGGTAGCCATGTGCCATCTCCAGCGAAGGAGTGATACGCCAGGCCGAAGTATGCCGCCGCCAGCGCCGCAGTCGTGGGCAGGAGTACGACGGGTGGCAGTAACAGCAGCGTCCCCAGCGCCAATCCCCAAAGAGCGATCACCAGATAGTACTGGGATAACGGGAGCGACTTGACGCTATGGCCTTCCAAAAGATTGGCAAAGGCGGTGGCTGCGATCTCAACGCCGCTCATGTCCAGGCCACTCGGCTGGGAAAACACCGTGTAAAACCCATCCTTCTGTTCCGGCTGCAATTGCTCCGAGAAACCGACGAACACAGCCTTGCCAGCAAAGTCTGCCGGGCTTAGGTGTCCTTCCAGGACTCGATAATAGGGGATGGTGGTAATGCTGCGGGGCGGGCCATAGAAGTCGAGAGTGCGGCTGCTTGGACCGCTGTAAACGTCGACCAATGCCCTGAGGACCGAGCGCGCGCGGGAGTTGGCGACCGTCGTTTGATCCTTCAGCCGGGCACGCAGCCTGGGGGCCAAGTTGGGATGCGTCAGGAACAACTGGCGCAAGTCCTGCGCAATTGCCACCGGGCTCTCATCCAAAGCAGGCGCCGCAAACCCTTCCTCAGAGGCCGTCTCGTGGAGCAGGCGCAGCAGTTCGGCATGGAACGGGCGCGCGTATAACTGCAGAGCAGCCACCGGCAGCGTGGGCGCATCCCCGGCCCCGGTCTTGAACAACCAGGAGTCACTCACCTTGACCGGCACCTTGGGCAGCGGGAAGGGGGCCAGGGCGGCTGCCGCGCGGGCAAGCTCGGTAATAGGCGGAACCACTCTCTCGACCATAAGCGTACTGTCGACACCCCCAAGCGATTCCCGTTTGAGATATTCGAACAGGACAATATTGCCGGCTTCCCGGCATGCCTGGGCGAACTCGGCGTCCTGTGCTGGATTCCGCGCCTCCTCGAAGATGACGTCGAAAATGACCACTTGGGCCCCAAACTCCTTGAGTTTGCGCACCAGACGCGCATGCAGTGCGCGGGGCCATTTGCTGGGCTTGTTGGGCAAGCCAAGTGCGTCGGAAGACTGACGATCGATGGTGACGACAACCACCTCTGCAGGCGCAGGCCTGGCCCCACGCAACTCGAATAGCCAGCCAAGCCCGATATCCTTCTCGATCGCGGCCACTGGCGGCACCATGCTGGCCATAATACCGATTAGTGCCATCAGCAGGCCCAGGAGTAGTGTCTTGACCGATATTGAGATGGTCCGAGCCCTCGTCTCCACTGCCACAACAATGCGGCCTGCGGCGTTGCACCCCGCCCTGGTTGATCAGGCTGCTATACTTGCCCAGTGACGTACAAAATCTAAGACATTCATTTCGAGAGGCTTGTATTCATGCCCGGAATGGGCCCGATACGATGACATCTGGAAACCAATTTTTCCCCGAACTGAGCGAGGAGGACATGCGGCTCGTCGCCAGCTACGGCGTGCGGAGATCGTATTCCAAGAACACCATTCTGGTCAATGAGGGAGACCCGAGCGAAATGTTCTATATCATTTTGACGGGAAAAGTTAAGGTCTATCTTAGCGACGAGAAGGGGAAGGAGGTCCTGTTGAATATGGGGGGGCCTGGTGAGTACTTCGGTGAGCTGGCAATCATCGACGATGCACCCCGATCGGCTTCGGTCATGACCTTGGAGCCGTGCCAGATGGCAGTGGTTTCCAAGGCGGGATTCGAACGTTGCCTGGCAGAACATCCCGGCTTTGCCTTGGGACTTATCCGCACATTGGTGAAGCGGGTCCGTTCTCTTACAGATCAGGTCAAGGGTCTGGCCCTGCTGGACGTTTACGGGCGGGTCGCGCACACCCTGTTGAATCTGGCAACGGAACAACAGGGCGAGCTAGTGATCGAGCAGCGGCTTACCCACCAGGAGATCGCTAACATGGTGGGAGCCTCCCGGGAAATGGTGAGCCGCATTCTGAAGGACCTGAGCACTGGCGGCTACATCCGTATAGAAGACAGGAAAATGGTCATACCGAGACAGTTGCCGGCGAGCTGGTAAGGCCTGCAGCCGGGAGGAGCCATCATTCTGGTGGCTGCGAGAGCATCGTGACAGGGTAAAGATCATAAGGGCGCACGAATCGCAGTGTCTTTGTGCTCACAGCCGTTACGGTCATCGCTTTGCCTGTCAACCTGGCTGCCGGCTTGTTGGGAGTGAACGTCGGCGGGATGGCTGGTTTTCGGGTTGCGGAATGAATAGGGCACCGGGCTTGCAGAAATCAAGAGTGCCTGATCCCCGAAATGGATTGCTGCACAGCCCCTTATGGTACTTATGGGGAAGATAGTTCCGTGTGTGCTATCGGTAGCGGAAATTTTCGGACACTAAATACGACGTCTTGAAGTTGCATCCCTGATACTGTATAAATATACAGTACTCATGGAGCAACACGCATGCGCGACCTCACTCCCCGCCAGCAGGAAATCCTGCAACTGATCCGGGAACGGATCGAAACCACCGGCCTGCCGCCTACTCGCGCCGAACTTGCGCACCAGCTCGGATTCCGTTCGGCCAATGCCGCCGAGGAACATCTCAAGGTTCTGGCCAGGAAAGGCGTGCTGGAACTTGTGCCGGGCGCGTCGCGCGGCATCCGTCTCACTGACAGTGGTGGCCTGCCGGTGGTGGGACGAGTCGCGGCCGGCAGACCGATCCTGGCCCAGGAGCATATCGAAGGGCGCTACCAGATCGATGCCGCACTGTTCGCGCCGCGCGCAGATTATCTGCTCAGGGTGCGTGGCATGAGCATGAAGGATGTCGGCATCCTGGATGGCGACCTGCTTGCCGTCCACCGCAGTGCCGAAGCGCGCGCAGGCCAGGTAGTGGTGGCACGGCTGGATGACGAAGTCACCGTGAAGCGCTTCCGCAAACGCGGCTACACAGTGGAACTCCTGCCGGAAAATCCCGACTTTTCTCCCATCGTGGCCGACCTGCGGCGCCAGGAACTCGTCATTGAGGGAATCGGCGTCGGCGTGATCCGCAACGACAAGGCCTTATGAGCGCTGCTCTCGATTCGGTGCTGCGCCACCCCGGTATCTGGCGCGGCGACCAGCGCGCGCTGGCGGCCACCGATGCATTGCCGACCGGTTTTGCCGAGCTTGATCAACTGCTGCCAGGCGGCGGTTGGCCGCGCGGCGCCCTGACCGAAATTCTTGCCGAACGCGAGGGGATTGGTGAACTGCATCTGCTGATACCGGCGCTGGTCCGCCTTTCCCGGGAAAGCGGATGGCTGGCCTGGGTGGCGCCGCCCCATGTGCCCTATGCGCCGGCGCTGGCTGCCGTCGGCCTTGGCTTGAAGCGGCTGCTGGTAGCACAGGCGCAATCAGCTGACGATGCCTGGTGGACTGCGGAACAGGCGCTGCACTCGGGCGCCTGCGATGCGGTGTTGGCATGGCTCAAGACGCCCGACGAGCGGCGCATGCGTCGCCTGCAACTGGCGGCGGAAACCGGACGCGCCTGGGGCGTCCTGTTCCGTCCCGGATGTGCCGCGCAGGAGCGTTCCCCCGCCGCGCTGCGGCTGCGCCTGGAGCCCATAGCTAATGGCCTCGCGGTGCACATCCTCAAACGCCGCGGCGGGCCCGTGGGCAAGCCGGTGCTGGTCGATCTGCCTCAAGCCGGGAGCGTGCGCCATGCAGGCGCGTCGATTTCACCTTCTGCACATTCCAGGGAAGCGGCCCGCGATCTGCGGGGAAGCTGATCCACCAAATCCATTTGCATGTGAATGCTGTCGATGTTGTGGCTCGCTCTCCATTTTCCGGCGCTTTCAGTGGAAATCTTTTCCCGCGGCAGTGCCGCGCCCGAGCCTCTGGCGGTGGCAGAAAAGCAGGGCAGCCGTACGCGGGTGATGGCCTGCAATGCAGCTGCGGCGGCGTGTGGGGTGAGGGTCGGCATGCCGGTTTCCGCCGCCCAGGCGCTGGCGGCCGGGCTCGTGGTGAACACCCGCGACCTGGGTGCCGAGCAGGAATCCCTGTCCGGCCTGGCTGCCTGGGCGGGCCGTTTCACCCCCGCCGTGAGCCTTCAACCTCCAACTGGATTGCTGCTGGAAATCGGCAGCTGCCTGCGCCTGCACCGTGGCCTCGACCAGATGCTTGGCAAGGTGCTGGCCGGCCTGGAAGAAATGGGCTACGCATCCACCCACGCCTGCGCGCCGACGGCGAAGGGCGCCTGGCTGCTGGCGCGCTCGGAAACAGGGATTGTCGTGCGCGACGCGGTGGAGTTGCAGCCCTCTCTTGCCGCGCTGCCGCTGAGTCTGCTCGATCAGCCAGCCGAAATCCTTGACGGCCTGGAAAACGTCGGCGTGAGCACCCTGGGCGAATGCCTGCGCCTGCCGCGTGCCGGCGTGGTGCGGCGGTTCGGCCGTGGTCTGCTGGACGAACTGGATCGCGCGCTGGGCGGACTGCCCGAGGCGCGCGTGTTCTTTGTGCCGCCGCCCAGCTTCGCGCGCCGCCTGACACTGCCGGCGCCGGTGCACGAAGCGGAAGCGCTGCTGTTCGCCGTGCGTCGCCTGCTGCCGGAGCTGGAAGGCTGGCTCAGTTTGCGCCAGGCCGGCGTGCAGGAACTCGAACTGGTCTGTTGCCATGAGGATGCAGCGGATACCGTGCTGCAGCTCGGATTCGTGCAACCCGCGCGCGCAGCGCAGCACATGCAACTTCTGCTGCGCGAAACCCTGGCCCGCACCCGCCTGGCTGCTCCGGTGCATGCCATCATGCTCCATGCCTGCCGCATCCTGCCGCTGGCAGCTTCGAGTGGCGACCTGTTCCAGACACATGCAAGAGAAGGCGACGGCAACCTGCTGCTGGAACGCCTGCGCATCCGGCTGGGCAAGGCCGCGGTATTTGGCATCGAGCCGGCCGCCGACCACCGGCCGGAACGGGCCTGGCGGCACTGCGAAGCGGGCAATGATTCTGCATCACCCGGTAATCCCCACCGTCCCCTGTGGCTGCTGCCCCGGCCCCTGCCTTGCCGCGATGGCCGGCTGGTGATGAAGGCCGGGCCGGAGCGCATCGAAAGCGGCTGGTGGGATGGCATGGAAGTGGCGCGCGACTATTACGTGGCGCAGGCCCAGACCGGCGCGCGGCTGTGGGTGTTTTGCGAGCGCGCCAGCGGCGAGTGGTTCGTGCATGGGTTGTTTGCGTGAAGGCGCGAGCAGTGCAGTAAGGAGACGGCGCGCAATCTCCCCTCGTCCCGCTTGCGGGGAAAGGGGCCGGGGGTGAGGGGCGAGAGTGCCTGAAATCACGTTTGCCTCCGATGTGCCTTCGACCCCCTCACCCACGCCCTCTCCTCTTTGCAGGGGGCGAGGGAGCACCCTTTGCGCTGAATTGCGTTGAGGAACTTCAGCATCGACGGGATTTGCATGAGCATGATGGTTAGCCGGTTTGAATATTGCGCTGTGCGTTCCTCTGCGCCCTCCGCGGAGGAATGTCTCCTTTAGTTTCATGACCGATTACGCCGAGCTGCACTGCCTGTCCAACTTCACTTTCCTGCGCGGCGCATCGCATCCGGAAGAGTTGGTGGCGCGCGCGCATGAACTGGGCTATGCAGCCCTGGCCCTGACTGACGAGTGTTCACTGGCCGGCATCGTGCGCGCCCATGTGGCGGCCGGGGCCTGCGGGCTGAAACTCATCGTGGGCAGCGAGATCCGCTGTAGCGATGGCCCGCGCGTGGTGCTGCTGGCAACCGATCGCAGTGGCTACGGCAATCTGTCTGCGCTGATCACCCAGGGACGGCGCAACGCGACCAAGGGCCACTACCGGCTTGCGTTTCAGGATATCTGCGATGAGCTGCCCGGCTGCCTCGCGCTGCTGCTGCCTGATCCATTGCCTTCACTGAAGCAGGCGCGCCGGCTCGCGGCGGGTTTTGCGGGACGCTCGTGGCTGGCGGTGGAATTGTTCCGCGCCCCCGATGATGCAGAGCGGCTGGCAGCCTTGAGCGAACTGGGCGCAGCGGCCGGCTTGCCGCTAACGGCGGCGGGGGACGTGCACATGCATGGTACAGAGCGGCGCCCGCTGCAGGATACGCTCACCGCCATCCGCCTCGGCGTGCCGGTATCTGACGTCGGTGCCGCGCTGTATCCCAATGGCGAACGCCATCTGCGCGAGCGGCCCGACCTGGCGCGCCTCTATCCAGCGCAACTGCTGGAGCAGTCCGTGATCATCGCAGCGCGCTGTCAGTTCTCGCTCGACGAGCTGCGCTACGAGTATCCCGAAGAACTGGTGCCGGCAGGGGAGACACCTATTTCCTACCTGCGCCGCCTGACCGAGGAAGGCCTCAAGCGGCGCTTCCCGGACAGCGTGCCGGACAAGGTGCGCGCCCTGGTTGAGCATGAACTGGCGCTGATCGAGGAACTCCAGTACGAGCCGTATTTCCTCACCGTCCATGACATCGTGCGGTTTGCCCGCAGCCGCGGCATCCTGTGCCAGGGGCGCGGCTCCGCCGCCAATTCAGCGGTGTGCTATGCGCTGCAGATCACGGAAGTGAACCCGGCATGCATGGCCATGCTGTTCGAGCGCTTCATTTCGCGCGAGCGCAACGAGCCGCCCGACATCGACGTCGATTTCGAGCACGAGCGGCGCGAGGAGGTGATCCAGTACCTGTACGCGAAATACGGTCGCGACCGTGCGGCGCTGGCCGCCACCGTGATCACCTACCGGCCCAGAAGCGCGATGCGCGACGTGGGCAAGGCACTGGGCTTCGACCTGGAACAGGTCGACCGCCTGGCGAAATCCATGGCGTGGTGGGACGGGCGCAAGGTGCTGCCGCAGCGGTTGGCGGAAGCCGGCTTCGATCCCGCCAATGGCAGGGTGGCTTTGCTCATGCGCCTGGTTGACGAACTGGTGGGCTTCCCGCGCCACCTGTCCCAGCACGTGGGTGGCTTCGTGATTGCGCGCGGCAAGCTTTCGCAGCTGGTGCCGATCGAGAATGCAGCAATGGCAGAACGCACCGTCATCCAGTGGGACAAGGACGATCTCGACGCCCTCGGGCTGCTGAAAGTGGATGTGCTGGCCCTTGGCATGCTCTCTGCCATCCGCCGCGCGCTGGAAGGCGTGGCGGCGGTGCGCGGCCGGCCGATGACAATGGCAGACATCCCATCCGAAGACCCGGCGGTGTACGACATGATCGGACAGGCTGATACGGTTGGAGTGTTCCAGATCGAGTCGCGCGCGCAGATGGCCATGCTCCCGCGCATGCGGCCGCGCTGTTTCTATGACCTGGTGATCGAAGTTGCCATCGTGCGTCCCGGCCCGATTCAGGGCGGCATGGTGCACCCCTACCTGCGCCGCCGTCAGGGCCTGGAGCCGGTGAGCTACCCGAGCGAGGCCGTGCGGGATGTGCTGCAACGCACCTTGGGTGTGCCAATTTTCCAGGAGCAGGTGATGCGGCTTGCGGTGGTGGCGGCCGGCTTCACCCCGGGCGAAGCGGACCAGGTGCGGCGTTCGATGGCAGCGTGGCGGCGCAAGGGGGGGCTGGAGCAGTTCGAGCGCCGCCTGGTCGAGGGCATGCGTGCGCGCGGCTACCGTGAGGAGTTTGCCCGGCAGATCTTCCAGCAGATCCAGGGCTTCGGCGAGTACGGCTTTCCTGAATCCCACGCCGCGAGCTTTGCGCTGCTGGTCTATGTGTCCGCCTGGCTCAAGCTCTACGAGCCGGCGGCGTTCGCCTGCGCGCTGTTGAACAGCCAGCCGATGGGCTTCTACGCCCCCGCCCAGATCGTGCAGGATGCGCGCCGTCACGGCGTGGAGGTGCGGCCGGTGGATGTGACGGCAAGCGATTGGGATTGCACGCTGGAACAGGGTGGGAAATCAGGAATCAGGAATCATGAGTCAGGAGCTAGGGATGAGGCGCCATTCTCCCCTCTCCCCCTGCCCCTCGCTCCGCAAGCGGAGCGAGGGGAGATTGCGCCTCACTCGCGAAGCACGCCTGCGCTACGTCTCGGTTTGCGCATGGTCAATGGCTTCTCAATGGAAGGCGCGGCACGCCTCATCGCGGCGCGGGCGCAAAGGCCGTTCGAGAGTGTGCAAGACCTGGCCCTGCACGGTGGCCTGGACCGGCGTGACCTCAAGTGCCTCGCTGCGGCCGGTGCCCTGGCTCCGCTTGCCGGGCACCGCCGCCAAGCCTGGTGGGACGTTGCTGGCATCGAGCCGGGCACGCCGCTGACTGCTGCCCCGGTCGAGGAGACGCAGCCGCAACTGGTCACGCCCACCGAGGGGCAGGACCTGGTGGCCGACTATGCCAGCCTGGGTCTCACCCTGGGCCGTCATCCACTGGCGCTGCTGCGCAACCATCTTCAGCGCCAGCGCCTCGTCACCGCCATGCAATTGCACCTCCTGCCCCATGGAAAAATCACGCGCGCTGCCGGGCTGGTGATCAGCCGCCAGCGCCCCGGCACCGCCAGCGGTGTAACCTTCCTTACCCTGGAGGACGAGACCGGCTCAATCAACGTCGTGGTATGGCGCGACCTTGCCGAGCGCCAGCGGCACGAACTGCTTGGCTCACGCCTGCTGGCGGTATACGGCGTGCTGGAGCGGCAGGGCGAGGTGGCACACCTTATCGCCGGCCGGCTCAGGGATTTGACGCCGCTGCTGGGTAATCTGGTGACCCAGTCACGGGATTTCCAGTGAGGGAGTGGCAGATTTGCGGGAATGGAAGAGCTGGCGCTATTGATAGAATCGAACGCCTGGGAACGGCCACATCTTGTCCTTGATGACTCGCCAAAATCTGACATTTGGTCGACCGGTTCCCGGCCGCAATCAGCCATCGTGCGGAAAGTTCTCAACTGGCGCGAATTTGTCTACCGATGCCGCTGCGAGCTCCGTAATGAGCCGACCATGCATTGCCAACGGCGACATCGTCGCGCGCCCGCTCTTTATGGCGACGTGATCTTGAGTTCCTTCATATGCTTCAAGTATTCGATTAGTTCGTCCACTTGCTGCTCGTCCAGCTGCGCGAACGGAGGCATCTTCGATTTGTAGCGAAAGCTCGGGGCGTTGCGGATGAAGCGCTTCAATGTGTTGATCGGCCAGTATTCCGTGACGTTCTGCGGGGCATTGAGCTCAGGGCCGATATCACCGCCCTGAAGATTGATGGAATGGCAGCGGACACACTCTTTCTTGAATGTCAGGAACCCCTTCATCACTGAGGAATCGGCCGCCACACCGCCGGGGTAGAGTTTCCCGAATTTCAGCCTGAAGTTGACGACCTCGATCTTCACCAATTGGTAGGGCCAGGGGACTTTGTCTGCCAGCTTCGAGCCCCCTCCCAGACCAGGTAATACTGGGCCGGTGAGACCATCGCTTTGCCTTGTCGCAGCTTGTCGAAGGAGGACTTGCCTTTCTCCCGGAAAGCCACAATTGCGCGATGCGCGCGAATCATGTCAAACGATGTGTTCGGCGAATATCCGTCCCTGGCAATGAATACGACTTCGTCGCCAGGGGATGCATCCGAGAGTCCGGCTTCCTTGAGTAGATCAACGAGAAGGAAGCCTTCGAACGTCTTGGTCATCTTGTAATCGGGATCGTCGATCGTGACGCTGATTGTCTTGAGCTTTGACCGGAGCTGCGAGAGGCTGAAATGGGTTTCCACTCCAGGCAGCACCACGTCAATCGCGTCCCCTGCAGCCGAGGCATAGAGCGGACAAAGCGCGAGGTTGAAGACGACGGCAATCCATATCCGCAATAGTTTCATGAGGACTCCAATTCGAATCCGCCCTGAAGGGCATCTGGTGACGTTGCCGCCAGCGTCAGCTAACCGGGGGCGCTCGACCGACAGAGGGTGGCCAACAAGGGTAGGTCATGCCACCGTTGTCCAACGTCACCTCCCGCTGCAAAGCTTATACCTGCCGACCGGGTTATGAACGTCTGTTGACACCCCATCCCATTAGGATAGGCCACAAGCGGTCTTTGGCGAGGCAGCAAAATCGCACTAATGACCGTCCGGTCCTCGGGATGTAGGAGACACCGGCGAAGACTGGTGCAGCGGCCAAGCTTCGGCCTTATGCGATTGTCGAACGTGACGCCAGATTGTTCGTAACGACGGCGTGGGGGCAGCGACGGGTAAGGTTGCGCTAGCGAGAGCGGTCAGATAGGCCACCTTGATGAGCGAGCCGGAGTGGGCCTGTCCAATTCCAGTTACCCCTTCCTATGCTCGCCTTACATAAGGAGCCTATACTTCCAGTGGGGTTGTTTGAGGAGGAGTCGTTTGGACGGGAGGTTGCGATGAATCGCTTATGTGTATTGTGTTTGTCTGTAGTGCTTTTCGTTCCATTTAGTTCTGCCTTTGCCAAAGAATTTCCAGCAGCACCGGCAAACATGAAGGAGGCGGAGGCCCTTGGGCTTCAGCGATTGAGTACGGAAGAGCTCAAGGCGTTTTTTCCCGGTGTAGTTAAATCCAAGGGGACGAAGGGGAAACATGTGTTGACGTACAAGCCCGATGGTTCCGTTGACAGGAGAGGTTTTCACGATACGACGGGCAAATGGCGTATCGATGAAAAGAATAATGCCTACTGTCTCGCTTTCACAGAATCGCCTCATAAGTTGGGCAAGACACATGCGTCCAAGGAGAACTGCTTCGCCGTATTCCGCGCTTCGGATGGAACTCACTTTTTCGACTATGACATCGAGAATGGCTCTTACTCACACGTGTGGCGTCGAGCCTCAGGAAACGAATAGAACCAACCTGCCCTATAAAGTTGGCTTGGATGGCAAAGGTCCATATGAAGAAGGGCAGGGTGGAGTCCAGGGCGGTAACTCGCCTGTCTCAGATAAGGGCGTCCATTTCACCATCCTGAAGCCCCGTTTGAGACAAGGGGTGAGTGTCGTTTAGGGCCGAGGTGTTATCCTCCGGTCTAACTTCGGGAATGACCGCTGCATCTCCGGGAGCGGACAGTTAGGAGTCGGAAGATCTTAGGACCGCTTCGGATCGGCGACAGTCTGTCACTGGTCTGGAAAGCAGGCACTCGCCAAAAGGGCGCCTTGGCAAAGCGAGCGTTTTGCCCCGTCGTTGTTTTGGATAGACTGCTTGTATGTGCGGACGTTACGCCCTGACTTCTCCCCCCGAGGTGATCGCACAGCGGTTCAACCTGCTGTGGGTGCCGGAACTCTTGGCCCATTACAACATCGCTCCGAGCCAGATGATCCCGGTGGTGCGCAACATGGGGCAGGGCCGCGAGCTGGCTCTGCATAAGTGGGGACTGATCCCGTCCTGGGCGAAGGATCCGGCCATCGGCTTCAAGCTCATCAATGCGCGGGCCGAAACGCTGGCGGACAAGCCCGCCTTCCGCAGCGCCTACCGGCGCCGCCACTGCCTGATTCCGGCCGATGCCTTTTATGAATGGAAACCGATTGCCGGACGCAAGCAGCCGTATTGCATCCGCATGGCGGACCAGACGCCATTCGCGATGGCAGGCCTGTGGGAACATTGGGCGAACCCTGTCGGGCAGGCAGTGGAAACCTGCACCATCATCACCACCAACGCCAACACGCTGGTCGGCGACTTGCATAACCGCATGCCTGTGATTCTGGCGCCGGACGATTACTCGGCGTGGCTGGATCCCGGGAGCGCGAAGGCGCAGGAACTGCTCAAGCCATTTCCGCCCGAACGCATGACGGTGTATCCGGTCAGCCTGCGAGTCAACAACGTGAAGAATGATGACTCGGAGTGCCTTGCGCCACTCGCGCGCTAGTCGCGGATCTTTCACTGATGTTGCGCCTCGGTCGCAGGGCACAAGCAAAAGTCAGGGACTTTCTGCCTGGCGCCTGCCAACAGGCGTGGCCGTGTTCGTGGTACGCCGAAGGCAGACCGAGGCTTGTCACTTGTCAATTGCCGTCTACTGTATAAAAATACAGTATGCTGGATCTTCCATGTAGTACCCTGCAAATCGAGCTTGTCATCCCGACTTTCCTGGCTGGACTCGCGGACCCCGAAGCATGAGCCGGGCTGCCGGGCAGACCTCAAATCCCGAAGCGGAAGCCCACCTCGCCCATCTGAACCCGGCGCAGCGCCTTGCAGTCGAGCATGGCAGTGACGGGTCCGGCGCCGGTCCCCTGCTGGTGATCGCCGGCGCGGGATCAGGCAAGACCAGTACGCTTGCGTACCGGGTCGCTCATCTTGTTGCGCAGGGCGCCGATCCGGGAGCCATGCTGCTGCTGACGTTTTCGCGTCGCGCCGCAGAGGAAATGGTACGACGGGCCGAGCGCATCGTGCCCCAGCTTGCGAATCCCCGACTCGCTGCGGCAAGACTTGTCTGGGCAGGAACCTTTCACAGCGTTGGTGCGCGCCTGTTGCGCGAATACGCGGGGCGCATCGGTCTCAGCCCGGCGTTTACCGTCCACGACCGCGAAGACTCGGCCGACCTGATGAATCTGCTGCGGCACGAACTGGGCCTGTCCGGAACGGCGAAGCGGTTTCCGCGCAAGAATACCTGCCTCGCGATTTACTCTGCCGCGATCAACACCCTGTCTCCGTTGACCGATGTTTTGCAGCGCCGCTTCCCTTGGTGCGCCGAATGGGAGGCAGACCTCAAGCGCCTGTTCCTCGCCTACGCAGAGGCCAAACAGGATCAGGACGTGCTGGATTACGACGACCTGCTGCTCTATTGGGCGCAGATGGTGCAGGTCCCGGCGCTTGCGCAGGAGATCGGCGCACGCTTCAGCCATATTCTGGTCGACGAATATCAGGACACGAATCCGCTGCAGGCGAGCATCGTGCTGTCCCTCAGGCCCGATGGACAGGGCGTTACCGTGGTCGGCGACGACGCACAGTCCATCTATGCCTTCCGCGGCGCGACTGTGCGCAACATTCTGGATTTTCCCGGGCAGTTCAGCCCGCACGCAAGAATCGTCACGCTGGAGCAGAACTTCCGCTCCACTCAGCCCATTCTCGCTGCCGCCAATGGCGTGATCGGGCTGGCTGCCGAGCGCTACCGCAAGGACTTGTGGAGCGACAGGGCATCGGGTGAGCGGCCGCAATTGGTGAGCGTGCGCGATGAGGCCGAGCAGGCTGGCTTCGTGGTGGAGCAGGTGCTGGCGCGGCGTGAAACAGGGATCCTGCTCAAGTCGCAGGCTGTGCTGTTCCGTACCTCGCATCACAGCGCGACACTCGAAATTGAACTGACCCGGTGCAATATTCCTTTCGTGAAATTCGGCGGGCTCAAGTTCCTCGAGTCGGCGCACATCAAGGATGTCCTGTCCGTGCTGCGCTGGATCGAAAATCCGCGCGACCGGATCGCCGGCTTCCGCGTTTTGCAGCTACTGCCCGGCATCGGCCCGAAAACTGCGGCACAGCTGCTGGATAATCTGGCACGGGTGCAGGATGTCATGATGGGGTTGCGCGAGTCGCGAGTGCCCGGCACGGCTGCCGAAACCTGGCAGGATTTTCTTGGCCTGGTCGAAATGTTGCACCCGCGCGCCATGCCCTGGCCGGCCGAATTTGAGGCTCTTTGCCAGTGGTACGCGGCGCCGCTGGAACGCCTGCATGAAGACGCGGCAATTCGCCAGGCCGATGTTGACCAGTTGGAGAAAATCGCCGCCACCTATCCGTCGCGCCAGCGCTTCCTGACCGAACTGATCCTCGATCCACCGGACGCCACTAGCGACCAGGCAGGCATTCCGCTGCGTGATGAAGACTACTTGATCCTGTCCACTATCCATTCGGCCAAGGGGCAGGAATGGAAGGCGGTGTATCTGTTGAACGCAGTGGACGGTTGTCTGCCATCGGACCTGGCAAGCGGAAGCCCAGACGAAATCGAAGAAGAGCGCCGGCTGCTGTACGTGGCCATGACCCGTGCCAGGGATCACCTGCAGATCATCGTCCCTCAGCGTTTCTTCGTTTCCCAACAGGCACAATTCGGCGACCGCCATGTTTACGCCGGGAGGACACGCTTCATTCCTGGCAGCCTGCTGCATTTGTTCGAGACGAGATTTTGGCCAGAGGCACAGGCCGTCGCCGCCAGTTTGCCCGGCATCGCGGACGACCTGGTCGTCGACATGCGAGCCAGGATCAAGGCGATGTTGCTTGCCAAGTAGCACACATTTGCCGGCATGCTGCCGACGCTGCAACCTTTGGACGGATTGGCCGAACAGGAAAGTATTCAGCTGGAGCTGCTGTCCGGCGCAGTCCCTCCTCGCGGCCGGACGAAGTCGCTTGAGTTCAAGACAGGCTGAGAGCCGACAGCCTGCTCTCCCGCAAGACGCCGGACATGGGTGTTGAGGTGCGTAGAAACAGAACTTGGGCGCGTTGGCCTGGCCGATTGAGCCTTATCCTGAGTAAACCATCACGTCTGCCAGTTCTTCGCCCATGCTGGGGTGCTTGGCCGCTTCCCCGTCACGGGGCCGATTATGGCGTGAGTTCAGGAACCCCGGACAATTATGGGCACGATATCACCGGCATGTTTCTTCACCTGCTTGGCCGCCTTCTTTTCCTTCGCTGTCAGTACGGCCTGTTTCTTGGCTTCCTTGTTGGATTTCTGGGACTTGGACATTGTGTTTGCTCCTGATCATGTTGAAGAGGCATCTGCGGATCGATGGGAGGCGAAGCTGAAGGGCATTATCGCCCGCGCGATCCGCTCAATCCGTTACGGCTGGACGCCGTGATGTCCCCCCAAGTATAGGCGTATCGCACGTGAACGGTTGAATATTCGCGCGTCGTGCGGGACGAATTTTCAGCTGCATTGCCGCCCCCGTTGGAGGGGCCTGTTCGGTTCCTCATGGATGGTTCGGGCCGCTGCCAAGCCGGGAATACGGACCTGTTGAGTTTCTTGCCGGTTGGATGCGTATCTCACCGTTCGATACGCGATTCCTTTTGCGGGGGCTTCAGTTCTTCAGGTTCAAGTTTCGGGTTCCAGTAAATATTCCGCCCGCGCTCCTGGTCCTTGACCACTTCCGGATGCTCCTTCAAGTATCGGTTCATGAAAACCGTGAATTCAGATATGTAGTTCTTCTCCATCGATTACCTTCTTTCGCAGCATGGAAAGCCCGCATTCTGCAAGAACCTGCTCAGCCCTACAACCACAGGATAAGGCTGATGCGGGTCACGCAGAAGCAAAGGACTGCATGCAAAACACGGCTGGTTTCCTTGAATGCAATCAGTGCTGGTTGGCAAGCCAGCCGTCCAACAAGGTGCAAGCCCCAACTGTCGGTAAAGTGGAATCCTTGGCCAGGCTGGAGGTGTGACAGAGATACTGATTACCTTGGCTATCGGACAGGTTGCGCAGCGGCCCCTCGCCCAGAGTGTCATAGCCACGGCTATCCATCATGACAAACTGGAAGTCTTCGCCCACGCTGATCTCAAGTCTGCCGCCGTTGCCCGCACCATATTTTTCCCACCAGGTATCTGGGTTAGCTCCTTCGTAGAATGCAGGCGTCACACCGCTGTGTTGATGCCAGGCCATGATGGTGGGTTCCTTCATGTGATTCTCCCTGGCAACATTTTTGGCCAGGAGACTGGCACTATGAAAATTGAGGGCAGCCCCCTGATAATCGATATGAACGTTCCGCATGGTGTTTCCTTTGGGTGATGGGTGACACATGGCAACTGACGGCGAATGTGCCGCTTGACATGGGTTTGTTATACACCAATAACCGACTAAACAAGTCAAGTAATTTTGATGATGAGCTTTACGCCCTCGGCCAGGTCCAGGCGAAGACAGCTGTTGGCACGAATGAGTGGGCGCCAGGTGCGGCAGTACGCCCGTGGCCCGTGAGTTCGATTCTGACCACGTGTATGATCTTGGAAGACACGGGGCGCGTTAACTGCCCAATTACTTCGCTGCTGTCCCGGTAATGGCTCCGGGACGTCCGGGCCAATCTGCCCCGAGCATTCCGATCATCGTCATCGTCACCTCGTTGTCGTGCCAGGTGGCGTAAATACAGCCGTTCATCAATCGGCGGGGAGAAACGCTTGGGAACTGCATGGAGCAACTCGAAGCTCGCGCGCCATTGGCAGCATATAAGGACACGTCTGAAAAGCGCGCGCCTCGGTCGTAGCGGTGCGCCGGTCAGGCGTTTCAACGATGAGCCGCCGTTGCGGGCGGAGTTGTTCAGTACTGATCAAATGGAGCAGCACGGCGTGCGCCTGGCGTCCACCCACCGCTTGATGCCGGGACGTGTGCCGGATCAGCTGCTTTCGCGGCTGGCCTCGAACGAGGGTGTGCTGATCGAGACCTGCAACTTGCTGACAGCGACGATCGCAGCGAAGCACCGTATCACACCCGCCGGGGAATGGCTGCTCGACAACTTCTATCTCATCGAGGAGCAGATCCGCACCGCCAGGCGCCACCTGCCCAAGGGCTACAGCCGGGAACTGCCTGGTCTGGCCGAAGGCGCTTCTGCGGGGCTGCCGCGCGTTTATGACATTGCCCTTGAGACCATTTCCCACGGTGACGGACGTGTAGAACCGGACAGCCTCAGCCGTTTTGTCGCGGCGTACCAGACAGTCACTCCGCTGCGGCTGGGCGAGTTGTGGGCCATCCCCATCATGCTGCGTCTGGCGCTGATCGAAAATCTGCGCCGAGTCGCGGTGCGCATCGCCGCCGGCAGGATAGATAGGGACCTGGCCGTCGCCTGGGCGAAACGGTTGACGGAGGTCGCCCACCAGGATCCGAAGAGCCTGATCCTGGTGATCGCGGACATGGCGCGCTCGAAACCGCCGATGACCACACCGTTCGTGTCGGAGTTCGCGCGCCGCCTGCAGGGTCAGGGTCCCGCGCTGGCCTTGCCGCTGACATGGATCGAACAGCAACTGGCCGAGTCTGGCCTGAGCATCGAGCAGTTGGTGCGCTCCGGCAACCAGCAGCAGGCCGCCGACCAGGTCTCCATCAGCAACAGTATCGGCAGCCTGCGATTTATCGGGACCATGGACTGGCGCGAGTTTGTCGAGGCCATGAGCGTGGTCGAACAGGTCCTGCGCTCTGACCCAGGCGCGGCCTACGCCGGAATGGACTTCGCCAGCCGTGACCGTTACCGCCACAGCATCGAGGAGGTCGCGAAGGCCAGCGGGCTCGCCGAGGATGCGGTGGCCAGCCGCGCCATCGAGCTTGCGCTGCAGAGCGCGGCCGGGCCCGGGAGCGACGACAGAACGGCGCATGTGGGCTTCTACCTGGTCGACCGGGGCCGTCCCGAGCTGGAAAGTGTCACCCGCGCACACCTTGGCCTGACTGCGCGACTGCGGCGCAGGGCGAGCCGGTCTCCTTTGATCCTCTATCTGGGCGCGATCACTCTACTCACTCTGCTCCTCAGCACGGGGCTGGTGGCGGAAGCATGGAAGGATGGCGTGGCCGATCCATTACTCGTGCTGATGGCCATTGTCGCGCTGCTGGCCACCAGCCAACTCGCGCTTGCATTGGTGAACTGGCTGGCCACTATGTTGGCGGCGCCGCATCCGCTGCCGCGCATGGACTTCTCTGCAGGCATCCCAGCGGAATCGCGCACCCTGGCGGTGGTCCCGACCCTGCTCACCAGCCCGCGCAACATCGAGAGCCTGGTCGAGGCGCTGGAAGTCAGGTTTCTGGCCAATCGCGACGCGAACCTGCACTTCGGCCTGCTGACCGACTTTGGCGATGCGACCGAGGAGACGCTGGCTGTGGACGCGCCGCTGCTGGCGCTTGCCCGGGAGCGCATCGCAAACCTGAATACCCAATACGCGGGCGGCAGGAACGACATCTTCTTCCTGTTTCATCGCCCGCGCCGCTGGAACCCCCACGACCGGATCTGGATGGGTTACGAGCGCAAGCGCGGCAAGCTGGCGGACCTTAATGCCTTCCTGCGGGAAGGCAACAGTGACGGTTTCTCGCTGGTGGTCGGCGCGACCGCGGTGCTCGCCGACGTGAAATACGTGATCACCCTGGACACGGACACGCAACTGCCGCGCGACGCCGCGCGCCAGTTCGTCGGCACCATGGCGCACCCGCTGAACCGCCCGGTCTACGACGCAACCCTGGGGCGGGTCCGCGCGGGCTATGGCATCCTGCAGCCGCGCGTGAGCGTGAGCCTGCCCGATACGAGTCAATCGCGCTATTCGCGCCTGAATGGCGGCGAGCCGGGCATCGACCCCTATACCCGCGCTGTCTCCGACGTCTACCAGGATGCGTTCAATGAAGGTTCGTTCATTGGAAAGGGTATCTATGACCTTGACGCCTTCGAACGGTCTCTCAAGGGTCGCTTTCCCGAAAACCGCATCCTCAGCCACGATCTTCTGGAGGGCTGTTACGCCCGCTGCGGCCTGTTGAGCGATGTGCAGTTGTACGAGGAATACCCGGCCCGCTACGGCGCTGACGTCAACCGCCGCTACCGCTGGATCCGCGGCGACTGGCAACTCGCAGCCTGGCTGTTGCCGCGCGTTCCCGGCCCCGACGGGCGGCGCCAGAAAAATCCGCTGTCCGCACTGTCGCGCTGGAAGTTGTTCGACAACTTGCGCCGCAGTCTGGTGCCGGCGGCGTTGACGCTGCTGTTGCTGCTCGGCTGGTCAGTGTTTTCATCGGCTGCTTTCTGGACCCTGGCGGTACTCGGCGTCCTCCTGATCCCGCCCGTGCTGGCCACCCTGCTGGATGTATTCCGAAAACCGGACGACATGCGGCCGGGCCAGCATCTCGCCGCCACCGCGTACGCCGCTGGCCAGCGCTTCATCCAGACGGGCTTTGCACTGGTGACGTTGCCCCATGAGGCCTACTACAGCCTGGATGCAATCCTGCACACCCTGGTGCGCATGCTGGTCACACACCAGCGGCTGCTGGAATGGAACCCTTCCGGCGACAAGGAAGGGCTGAGCCGCACCGACCTCGCCGCCTCGTTCCGCGTCATGGGGTTTGCCCCCGTACTCGCCGGCGGCACGGCCATCACCTTGGCGCTGGCGAATCCGGCCGCACTGCTGGCGGCGGGCTCCATCCTGATCCTGTGGCTGGCTTCCCCCGCCGTCGTCTGGTGGATCAGCCTGCCCCTCGCCCGCCGCGAGGCCCAGCTGACCCCGGAACAGACCCGTTTTCTCGGCGGGATCGCGCGAAAGACCTGGGCATTCTTCGAGACCTTCGTCGGCCCGGAGGACAATTGGCTGCCCCCGGACAACTACCAGGAATACCGCGCTGCCGCCCTTGTCCATCGCACCTCGCCGACCAACATGGGGCTGGCGCTGCTGGCAAATCTGTCCGCCCACGACTTCGGTTACATCCCGGCCGGGCAGCTGGTCGAGCGCACGGCCCGTACTCTGGAGACGATGGCGCGATTGCCAAGCTATCGCGGCCACTTCTTCAACTGGTACGACACGCAATCGCTGCAGCCGCTACACCCCGCTTACGTCTCGACCGTGGACAGCGGCAACCTCGCCGGCCATCTGTTGACCCTGCGCCCCGGCCTGATCGCACTGCTTGACCAGCCGATCCTGGCGGCCCGCTGCCTGGACGGCCTGCGCGACACCTTGGGGCTATTGGAGGAGGCCGCGGACGACCCGGCTCCGGCCACGCTGGCCCAATTCCGGGAGGACCTCGAATCCGTGTGCGAATTTGTGTACGAATTCCGGCCGGCCACGCTGGCGGCGGCGCGGCTCCTGCTGGACCGGCTGGCGCAATCCGCCGCGGCGATCACCGACGACTTCGGGCATGAGCCCGAGACCGAGGCAGGCTCGTGGGCACAGGCACTGGCCCGGCAGTGCCGGGCGGCCCACGATGAGCTGACGTTTCTCGCGCCCTGGACCTGGCTACCAGAGGCGCCCGACGGGCTCGGCGTCTTTCCTGAACTAAACGTCATCCCAACCCTGCGCGCTCTGGCGGGGCTTAAAGCGGCGTTGGTGGCCCGCATTGGGAATCCGCCGGAAACGGACGCGACGCCCGCGCAGGTGGCATGGCTGGCCGACCTGCGCCGGCACATCGAACAAGGCAGCGAGCGCGCCCAAACCCGCATCGCGGTCATCCAGCGTCTGGCGTTGCAGGCCGGCGAACTCGCGGACATGGAATATGGCTTCCTCTATGACAAGGCATCGCGCCTGCTGAGCATCGGCTACAACATGGATCAGCGGCGGCGGGACGCGAGTTACTACGATCTGCTGGCTTCGGAAGCCCGCTTGAGCGTGTTCGTCGCCATCGCCCAAGGGCAACTGCCCCAGGAAAGCTGGTTCGCCCTGGGGCGCCTGCTCACAACCGCCGGCGGCGAGCCGATCCTGCTGTCGTGGAGTGGCTCGATGTTTGAATATCTGATGCCGCAACTCGTCATGCCGACCTACGCGCATACGCTGCTCGATCAGACCGCCAAGGCGGCGGTGGTGCGGCAGATCGAATATGGCCACCGACTCGGCCTGCCGTGGGGCATGTCGGAATCCGGCTACAACACGGTGGACGTGCATCTCAACTACCAGTACCGCGCTTTCGGGGTGCCCGGCCTGGGGCTGAAACGCGGACTCGCCGAGGACCTGGTCGTCGCGCCCTACGCCTCGATGCTGGCGCTGATGGTGGCGCCGGAAGCGGCCTGTGTCAATTTGCAGCGGCTCGCCAGCGCCGGGGCGGAAGGGCAGTTCGGATTCTATGAAGCCATCGATTACACCCCGGCACGGCAACGGCGTGGCGAATCCCATGCCCTGGTGCGCTCCTACATGGCTCATCACCAGGGCATGAGCCTGCTCGCGCTGGGCACTCTGCTGCTGGACCGTCCAATGCAGAAGCGCTTTGCCTCCGACCCTCTGTTCCAGGCTACCCTGCTGTTGCTGCAGGAGCGGATTCCCAGGGCTTCAGCGTTTTATGCCAACGCCGCCGAACTCACCGGCATCCAGGCTGGCGCGGGCAACCCGCAAATGCCGATACGCGTGCTCGGCACGCCCAATACGCCGCTCCCGGAAGTACAGTTGCTGTCGAACGGCCGCTATCATGTCATGGTTACCCACGCGGGCGGCGGCTGCAGCCGCTGGAAGGACCTGGCCGTGACTCGCTGGCGCGAAGACGGCACCCGCGATCCCTGGGGCACGTTCTGTTACCTGCGCGATATGGACAGCGGCGCGGTCTGGTCGACCGCGCACCAGCCCGTCTTGCGGCGGGCTGAACACTACGAAACGATCTTCTCGGAAGGGCGCGCGGAATTTCGCCGCCGCGATCGCGGTGACGATTTCGATTTCGACACCCATACCGATATCGTCGTGTCGCCGGAAGACGACATCGAACTGCGCCGGGTGCACATAACCAACCGTTCCGCCGCACGCCGGACGATCGAGGTTACGAGTTACGCCGAGGTGGTAATCGCGCCACCTGCCGCAGATGCCCTGCATCCGGCGTTCAGTAATCTCTTCGTGCAGACCGAGATCGTCGAGGCACGCCGGGCCATCCTCTGCACCCGCCGGCCCCGCTCCCGCGACGAAGCGGTCCCCTGGATGTTTCACCTGATGGCCGTGCACGACGCGGAGGTCAGCGAGTTAACTTACGAGACCGACCGCGCGCGCTTCCTCGGCCGCGGCCGCAGCGCCGCCGCTCCCCAGGCAATGGACGCTGCCGCGGCGCTGTCGGGCAGCCAGGGCTCCGTGCTGGACCCGGTGGTGGCCATCCGCTGCCGGATCACGCTTGAGCCAGAGCAATCGGCCAGCGTGGACCTGGTTTACGGCATCGGCGACAGCCGGGACCAAGCCTTGGGGCTGGTCGAGAAATACCAGGACCGGCGCCTTGCCGACCGCGTCTTCGAACTGGCCTGGACCCATGCCCAGGTGGTACTGCGACAGATCAACGCCGGCGAGGCGGATGCCCAACTCTACGGCCGCCTGGCGAACTCGATCATTTACGCCCATGCCGCGCTGCGCGCCGACAGCAGTGTGCTGATGAAGAACCGGCGCGGGCAATCCGGCCTGTGGGGCTATGCCATTTCCGGCGACCTGCCCATCGTCCTGCTGCGCATCGGCGACATGGCCAATATCGAACTGGTGCGCCAGCTCATCCAGGCCCATGCCTACTGGCGCCTGAAGGGGCTGGCGGTGGACCTGGTGATCTGGAACGAGGACCGCGCCGGTTACCGGCAGGTGCTGCAGGAGCAGATCCTGGGCCTGGTGGCGGTGGGCGTAGTGGGCGTAGAAGGCCAGTTGATGGATCGACCGGGCGGCATCTTCGTGCGCTCGGCGGAGCATATCTCGGAGGAGGACCGCACGCTGTTCCAGACCGTCGCGCGCGTCATCCTCAGCGACAGTCGGGGGACCCTGGCGGAACAGCTCAATCGCCCCGGCCCTCCGGAGGTGCGCGTGCCGCGGCTCGTGCCCAGCCGGGCGCGACAGGACGAGGCGCCCACTGCCTTCGAACTGCCACGGCGCGATCTGATCCTGTCCAACGGTATCGGCGGCTTCACCCCGGACGGCCGCGAGTACGTCATCACCACCACGCCCGGGCAACTCACGCCGGCGCCGTGGGTGAACGTGCTGGCCAATCCGCGCTTCGGCAGCGTCATCTCGGAGAGCGGCCAGGCCTATACGTGGGGCGAGAATGCCCACGAGTTCCGCCTCACACCCTGGCACAACGACCCGGTATCCGACGCAAGCGGCGAAGCCTTCTACCTGCGCGACGAGGAGAGCGGGCAGTTCTGGTCGCCGACGCCGCTGCCCAGGCGCGGTGCGACGCCCTACCTCAGCCGGCATGGCTTCGGCTACAGCGTGTTCGAGCACACCGAGGGCGGCATCCGCTCGGAGCTGTGGGTCTATGTGGCCACGGATGCGGCGGTCAAGTTTTCTGTGCTCAAAGTGCGCAACATGTCCGGGCGGCCGCGCCGGCTGTCCGCCACGGGCTACGTGGAATGGGTGCTGGGCGACCTGCGGCCGAAATCGGCCATGTATGTGACCAGCGAAGTCGATCCCTACAGCGGCGCGCTCTATGCGCGCAACCCCTACAACACAGAGTTCCCCGACCGGGTCGCCTTCTTCGACGTGGACGACGCGAACCGGACTACCACCTGTGACCGCGCTGAATTCATCGGCCGCAACGGCAGCCTGGAGAATCCGGCGGCGCTGGCGCGCGCCCACCTTTCCGGCAAGATGGGCAGTGGCCTCGATCCCTGCGCCGCGATCCAGGTGGGCTTCGATCTTGCGCACGAGCAGGAGCGCGAGATCGTCTTCAGGCTGGGCTTGGGTGGAACGCCGGGCGGCGAGGATGCCAACCGCCTGGTGCATCGCTTCCGCGGAACCGCCGCCGCGCGGCGCGCCCTGGAAGAGGTCTGGCAGTACTGGAATCACACACTTGGCGCAGTCCAGGTGGACACACCCGACGCGTCGCTCAACGTGCTCTCCAACGGCTGGCTGCTTTACCAGACCATGGCCTGCCGTCTGTGGGCGCGCAGCGGTTATTACCAGTCGGGCGGCGCCTTCGGCTTCCGCGACCAGTTGCAGGACGCGATGGCCCTGGTGCACGTCCAGCCCCAACTGCTGCGCACCCAACTGCTGCTGTGCACGGGCCGCCAGTTTAGGGAAGGGGATGTTCAGCACTGGTGGCATCCACCGTCTGGGCGGGGCGTGCGCACCCATATTTCCGATGATTACCTGTGGCTGGCCCTGGCCGCCAGCCGCTATGTGCTGAGCACCGGCGACACAGGGGTGCTGGATGAATCAATCCCGTTCCTGGAAGGACGTCCGCTCAATCCGGAAGATGATTCCTACTATGATCTGCCCGGGCACTCCGTGGCCGCGGAGAGCCTCTACCAGCACTGCGTGCGCGCCATCCGCCACGGCCTGAACTTCGGCGCGCACGGTCTGCCGCTAATCGGTTCCGGAGACTGGAACGACGGCATGAACCGGGTGGGAATCCAGGGCAAGGGGGAAAGCGTGTGGCTGGGTTTCTTCCAGTATGAAGTGCTGCGCAAGTTCGGCGCACTGGCACGCTTGCATGACGATCCCGCTTTCGCCGAGCTCTGCGCGGCCGAAGGCGCACGCCTGCGCGAGAACCTCGAACAGCATGGCTGGGACGGCGCCTGGTATCGGCGCGCCTACTTCGACGATGGCACCCCGCTTGGTTCGGCGGAAAATCTGGAATGCCAGATCGATTCCATTTCACAAAGTTGGGCGGTGCTGTCCGGGGCGGGCGATACCGAGCGCGCGCACATGGCGATGGACGCAGTGGACGCGCGGCTGGTGCGCCGCGAGTCTGGTCTTATCCAGCTGCTCGATCCGCCCTTCGACCAGTCGGACCTGGACCCCGGTTACATCAAGGGGTATGTGCCGGGCGTGCGCGAGAACGGCGGCCAGTACACCCATGGCGCGATCTGGGCGGCGATGGCCTTTGCCGCCATGGGCGACAGCCGACGCGCCTGGGAACTGACGACCATGATCAATCCCGCAAACCACGCGAAATCACGGCAGGCCATCGCGACCTACAAGGTGGAGCCCTACGTCATGGCAGCTGACGTCTACGCGGTGGTGCCCCACACTGGCCGCGGCGGCTGGACCTGGTACACCGGCTCGGCCGGCTGGATGTACCGACTGATTGTGGAATCCCTGCTGGGACTCCGGCTGGAAGTGGACAAACTATACGTGACACCCTGCCTGCCCCCGCATTGGGATGGGTTGAAGATTCACTACCGTTACCGTGAGACGGTTTACCACATTGCCGTCACCCAGATCCGCGCCGGCGAAGCGGGCAAGGGCGGCGAAGCGGGCAAGGGCGGCGAGACGCGAGTGATCGTCGATGGCGTTGCGCAGGACGGCCAGGCGATTCCCCTGGTGGATGACCATAACGAACACACGGTCGAGGTAAGCGTGACAACGCAATGAAGGGAGTTTTCTGGCATGACTCTAGAATATCGTCTCAACTTACCCTGAGTGCCCCTATGCGCCCTCGCTTCGCAGTCCTGCCAGAAGAAGTCGAAATCAGCGCGATCCGCGCGCAAGGCGCCGGCGGGCAGAACGTCAACAAGGTCGCCAACGCCGTGCATTTGCGCTTCGACATTGCCGCCTCGTCGCTGCCGGAGGCGATTCGCGAACGGCTACTGAAACTTGGCGACCAGCGCATCAGCAAGGACGGCGTGGTCATCATCAAGGCACAGGAATTCCGCAGCCTCGAGAAAAACCGTGTCGAAGCGCTTCGCCGCCTGGAGGACCTGATTGCCAGCGTCGCCGTGCTGCAGAAGAAACGCCGGCCAACCAGGCCAACGAGGACCGCCGTCGCGAAGCGCATGGAGGACAAGTCGCGGCGCGCGACGCTGAAGGCGCAACGCGGAAAGGTCTGCGAGTAGTCGGCTGCACAATTTGGTTACGGGAGCAGGTAAAGTCGCAATATATTGAGGTGGCGTTACGGAATTGGCCAAACCGAAGGCAAGACGGTGCAATCCAACATGACCGGTGAAGAACATCTCGACCGAGTAACCACGCTCTCGCCGAAAAATGCGGCGTGAGCGATGAGGCATCGATCCGGATCATGATGTGCGCCCAGGCGGACGACTTCTTCAGCAGACACGATGAGGGTGCGTCAATCTGCACGTTGACACGCGCTCACCAGGATGGGGAAATCATCTTCAAGAAGTACAGAGAGTTACTCTACCATTCGATTTCGCCATCGAGGCGACAAAAGGAGACATCTTGGCCAAGCCAAACTATCAGTTTGAAAAACGCCAGAGGGATTTGGCGAAGAAACACAAGCAGGAAGAAAAGCAACGACAGAAGCTCGCCAACAAGGCTGCCGCTGACAGCATCGGCGGCAACGCTGCGGCAAATCCGTCCGAGGCCACGCCACCCGACACCGGCAGTGCGGCCGGGGCGCCCGCGGATAGCGATACCCCACCTGAAGCATGACGTCGCGCCACTTTCTTTCGGCTATCCGGAATCGAGTGTTGGGAATGCAACATCGTCACTCTGTGCGCGCCTGTCTCTAACCCCAAAACATGGAAGCCGGTGTTGGAGTTGGTTTTAGAGGTTGTCCCGGCCTGGCAGAGTCGATATGGCCATCACGCTGGCAGCGGTGGCCGCCTCCATCGTGCTGCATTGCGTCTCCGTGCGACCAATGCGCATCTTTACTCCCGGCGGAAGCTGCGTACAGGCAGGCCAGGCCTCTGCAAAAGCACCTGTTTTCATGAAGTTTCGAGTCTTCACACAGCATGAACCCAAAGGCGGATACCAGAACCAAAGCTTGGCCACAAATTTGGTCCCGCCCGGGTTATCTGCCGTGAACTATTTATCCATTGGACGCAGCGGATTTGTTATTCTGGACATCGATACCCCCGCCGTATAGAACGATTTTCGATCGAGAACGGCTGCAAGATCGCCAACCGTCTTATCTAAGCGTCATAAAGAACTCATGATTCGCCTCCGGTTTTCCATCCGTCTCCGCTACGAAGTCATTGGCCAGCCCGCCGATTTCATTTTCAATATCCACGCCGCGCAAACCGCCCGCCAGACTGTCCTGAATGAATCGCTGACGATCAGCCCGCCACTGCCGTCGACCATTCACTATGACCCGCTGCTCCACCACCGGTTGCTACGGCTGCGCGCCAACCCTGGCCCGCTGAACATCAGCTATCAGGCGGAAGTCGACCTCCGCCACCATATCGGCCAGCCGGAAAAAATTGGCGAAATGCCAATTATCGAATTGCCCATGGAAGTCCTGCCCTATCTTTACCCCAGCCGCTATTGCGAGTCGGACAAGCTGCAACAACTGGCCAGCCAGATCTTTGGCAACTTGCCCAAGGGTTACCGGCGGGTCGAAGGCATCCGCAAGTGGGTGCAGGAACGCACCCGATTTACCTCTGGAAGCAGCGAATTCACCACCTCCGCCATCGATACCTACCGGCAACAGGCTGGCGTCTGCCGTGATTTCGCGCATCTGATGATCGCGCTGTGCCGCGCCCTGAATATCCCGGCGCGCTTTTGCTCCGGCATCGATTATGGCGCCGACCCAGCGTTCGGACCGACCGATTTTCATGCGTACGTCGAAGTCCTTCTCGGCGGGCGCTGGTACATCTTCGACCCCTCCGGCATGGCGATACCGATGGGTTTCGTGCGCATTGGCACCGGGCGTGACGCGGCGGATATCTCCTTCGCCACCATCTTCGGTGACATCAAGTCCGATGCGCCTGTGCTGGGTATCGAGGCGCTCAACGATCCTGCCCAGGGATATGTGCTGCCCTGGCACTGCCCGGAAGCCTTATCGACCGACACACCGATTGGCTTCAATGCAGGCAATGAATAGGCTTTCATGGCCCAGTCCGGCGGAACACTTGTTTGCCAGGCAGGTTTGCGCAGCGCTGACTGAAGCCGGCCGATTTGGTCTGCCAGGGCGGCTGGGTTGATGGCTCCATCGGCAATCCCGAGCGACCGGACAGGCCCACCCGCCACCCCATAATCGATCCAGCACCCGTTTACCCTCAAACACTGGTCAAGCACGGGCTCCTGGCCGGCGCCAATCGCAGAAACGGGTCGTGTCCGGAAATTCGAGTTCGCCGAATACAGTCGTTGATCCCAGTGCGGTAATGGCAGGCAGCAAACAGCCTCGGTCGGCAGGCGACTGTCGGTAAAGAGGCTCGCTGCAACAGAATCTGCTTTCCAGCAACAAGCACCGATTGTGGCGCAGTAAACTGTTTCACCAAGCCGCATTTGCACTCATCTGAACACAACCATGGGACGCCGCGACCACCATCACGTCTATGTAATCGAACTGTCGAAAGACGTTCTCCATGAAGGCCGATTCAGGAAGGCCAACCCCGATTACATCATGGGCAAGCCATGCGTCTACGTGGGCATGACGGGATTGGATCCTGACGTGCGGTTCGACAAACACAAGGCGGGGATCCAGTCCAACCGGTACGTAAGAGAATATGGACTGCGGTTATTGCCTGAGCTGTATGAAATCTATAATCCGATGCCCTATGACGGCGCGCGCAACATGGAAGTGGAGTTGGCGATTGATCTCCGTGAAGCAGGATACGGGGTCTGGCAGGCGTAAATATCGGGCCGCCGAAAGAATCCCCTCCGGCCTCTGCATTGATTGTCCATTGTCCGTGACCCAACAAGGTGAGTTCAAGAAAACGCAGTACGGTGCGGTGGAGCATAATGCTCTTGTCGCATCACGAGGCACCGCCATGACTGCCGCCCGCTTGCCTGTCCTCTCCCTGCTCGAAACCCGCGTCCTCGGCGTGCTCTATGAGAAGCAGCACACCGTTCCCGACACTTATCCGCTGTCACTCAATGCTCTGGTGGCCGGTTGCAACCAGAAGACCAGCCGTTACCCCCTCATGGAGGTAGCCGAGGCTGAGGTACAGGCTGCCATCGACAGCCTCAAGGGCCCGGCCTTGGTCATGGAGTCGAGCGGCGGGCGCGTGCCCCGCTTCGCTCACAACATGGAAAGGGTCCTGCGGCTGCCTTCCCAGTCGCTCGCTTTACTGACCGTGCTCATGCTGCGCGGGACGCAAACAGCGGGCGAACTGCGCATTAACTGCGACCGCCTGCACAAGTTTGCCGACATCTCTGCCGTGGAGGGTTTTCTGCAAGAACTGGCGGAACGGCCTGAAGGCGCCATGGTGATGGAACTGCCGCGTCAGCCTGGCTCGCGCGAGAACCGCTGGGCTCACCTGCTGAGCGGCCCCCACGTCATCGAAGAGGCGGCGATCGCTGCGGCTCCGGCGGCCGAGCCCGGCGGCGACATTACGATGGGCGAGATCGCGGCCGTCAAAGCCAATCTGGCTCGGCTGGAAGCGGAAGTCGATGCTCTGAAAAACGTGGTGGGCAAGATTTGTGCGGAACTCGGTATTTCCGCCTGACGGCTTTAGCCACGGGAGCAATTGCCAGATCCATGGTTCCTGGATCAAGAAAGTGCGGTGAATGACTGGTTACTCATTGTCGTTCGAAACTCTGGCGACGTCTCCCAGGTGTTTGAATATGGCGAGCCGAGCGGTAAGAACCCCACCGGTTGCCGCCCAGGCGCGGTCGGGGAGTACCTGATTTGCGCTGCGCAATCCGCTGGTGAAAATCTGCCAGCAGATTAGGTGCTTGCGGTGCGCCACGCCCTGGTATCTGCGGCACCGGATCCCGGACGGCTCACCAGGAGCGCTACCCGGTTAGAGCCCGCGCAATACCACCAGCGGGCTGAGCCGCACCACGCGGCGCGTGCCCCAATAACCGGCCGCGCCGATCAGCAGTGCGCCAAGCGGGGGCAGCGTCACCCATAGCTGCCACTTGAGGTGGTATTCGAGATGGAAGACACGCGTATACAGCAGCCATGCAATGAGTTCAGCGCCGGCGGCCGCGAACAGCCCAGCCAACACACCGAGCAGCGCGTATTCGGCGAGGTGGCCAGCGCGCAACTGGTAGCGGCTCGCGCCCAGGGCGCGCAGCAGCACCCCTTCGTACAATCGCTCATCAAGGCTCGCCTGCAATGCCGCGTAGAGCACGGCAAATCCCGCCAGCAACACCAGCACCAGCACGTACTCCACCGCCAGCGTTACCTGGGACAGGATGCGCCGTACCTGATCCATGATGCGGTCGAGGTCAATCACGGTCACGGCAGGAAAACTGCGCACCATCTGCGCCAGCAATGGGCGCGCAGTGGGCGGCAGATAGAAGCTGGTAATGTAGGTGGCCGGGTACTGTTCGATCACGCCGGGCGGGAAGACCATGAAGAAGTTGGGTTTGAACGAATCCCATTGCACCGTACGCACGCTCGCCACCTTCACCCGCAGCTCCTCGCTGCCAAAGGAAAAGGTCAGTTCGTCACCCATTTTGAGACCAAGGCGCTCTGCCACTCCTTGTTCCACCGACACCAGCCGCTGGCCGCGATCCGCCGGCTGCCACCAGTGCCCGGCGACGATGACATTGTCCTGTTGCAGCGTGTCGCTCCAGGTCAGATTCAACTCACGGCTGATGCCCTCGTCGCTGTTGTGTCGGCCGCGCTTGGCCATGGCCACCCCGTTAACTGCGGTGAGGCGTCCGCGCACCATGGGGAAGAGCTGGGCGCTGGCGATGTAGTGCTCGCGCAGGAAGGTGCCGAACGCTGCCACCTGATCCGGCAGGACGTTAATAACGAAGTGATTGGGCGCCCGCGTCGGCAGTTGGGCCTGCCAGGTGGTAAGCAGATCGTCGCGCAGCAGAGCGATCAGGGCCATGGCCATTAGCACCAGGCCGAAGGCGAGGATCTGCCCGACCCCCAGCCACGGGCGACGCCACAGGTTGTTTAGCCCGAAGCGCCAGGCGACGCCGACCCCGCGGTGCAGCGTACGGCTGGCGCGCAGCAGCCCCCAAGCGAGGGCACCTAATACCATCAGCGTCGCAAGCACGCCGCCGAGCACGATCAGGGTGAGCACCGCATTGCCGGTGTAGCGCCACAGCAGCAGGCTCATTGCAGCGAGGGCAGCGCCGTAGACCAGCCAGGCACGCAGCGGCATGGGGGTCAGTTCCCGCCGCAGCACCCGCAACGCCGGGACATCCTTGAGGCGCAGCACTGGCGGCAGAGCAAAACCTGCCAGTATTACCAGGCCAGTCAACAAGCCGAGCAGCGCCGGCAGCGGGCCGGGCGGCGGCAGCTGCGACGGCAACAGCTCGCGCAGCAGCAGCAACAGCCCGAACTGTGCGCCGTAGCCAAGCAGCACGCCGAGGCTGCTGCCGATCAGTCCTAGCAGCAGCAGTTGCGGCAGGTAGAGCGCCGCGATGTCGCGCTGCCCAGCCCCGAGGCAGCGCAGCATTGCACTGACATCAAAGTGGCGTTCGCTGTAGCGGCGCGCCCCCATGGCGATAGCCACTCCCGCCAGCAGCACCGCCGTAAGGCTCGCCAGTCCTAGGTAGCGCTCGGCCCGGTCAAGGGCGGAGCCGATGACAGGCCGCCCCTCGTGCACATCGATCAGGTGGTCGCTCGGACCGAGCCGGGGCTTCAGCCAGCGTTGGTAACGGCCTAGCGCCGCGGGATTGCCGGCGAACTGGTAGCTGATTGTCAGCCGGCTGCCTGGCGCCAGCACGCCGGCGCGCTCGGCGTCGGCGCGGCTGATCAACACCTCCGGCGCGAGGGCGGCGAAGTTGCCGGCGCCGCTGGGCTCGAACGTGAGAATGCGGGAAATACGCAGGGAGAGGTTGCCCAGGGTGATGTCATCGCCAACCTGTGCCTGCAACAGAGGCAGCAAACGGGCCTCCACCCAAGCCTCGCCCGGTGTGGGGATGTCGCGGGTGTTGCCTTCTGTGCCGTAAGCTTCGCGGGCAGTGCGCAGCATACCGCGCAGCGGATAACCCGGTCGCACTGCCTTGATGTCGCACAGTTGCAGGTTGTCGCCATGCAGCACCACGCTGGGGAATTCCAGGGCCTGGTCCTGGCGCAGACCCAACGCGCGTGCCTGCTCCAGCCAGACGGGGTCCACCGGACGCGGACTGCGCAACACCAGATCAGCGCCGAGCAGCTCCGCCGACTGGCTGACCATCGCGCGCTGCAGGCGATCGGCGAAGAAGCCAATGGTCGAGGTGGCGGTCACGGCAACGATCAGGGCCAGCAGCAGGATGCGCAACTCGCCGGCGCGCCAGTCACGCAGCAGAAGGCGCAGGGCCAGGGCCAAGCGCTTACCGTTCATCAGCGAGGATTCGCCCTGCGTCCAGGTGGAGGCGGCGTGTGCAGCGCCCCGCCATGCGTTCGTCGTGGGTGACCAGGACCAGTGTGGTGCCTTGCTCGGCATTGAGTGCGAACAACAGATCCGCCACGCGTTCGCCGGTGTGGGCGTCGAGGTTGCCCGTGGGTTCGTCGGCGAACAATAGTGCTGGCGCAGTCGCGAAGGCGCGGGCGATGCCGACCCGCTGCTGCTCACCACCGGACAGCTGGCGCGGATAGTGGCTTGCGCGCTCGTGAAGCCCGACCCGTCGCAGCAACTCGCGGCCCTGGGCCGCTGCTGCCGTGGCGCCGGCCAATTCCAGGGGCAGCATCACATTTTCAAGTGCGGTCAGGCCTGGCAGCAGTTGGAAGGTCTGGAATACAAAGCCCACGCTGCGCCCGCGCAGGCGCGCACGGCCATCCTCATCGAGGGTGGTGAGGTCTTCCCCGGCCAGCGTAATCTGGCCGCTGCTGGGCAGGTCGAGCCCGGCCAGCAGCCCGATCAGGGTGGACTTGCCGGAACCGGAGACACCGACGATGGCCACGCTCTCGCCGGCGGCGATGGAGAAACTGATTTCTTCGAGTATGGTGAGCATGCCGCCGGCCACCGCCACTTGCATGCCTACTCCCTGGGCGGTGACAATGGGCGTCCCGGCCTGAATCCTCGTCATGCGTCGCGTCCTTCTCTCACTTCTGCTGTTTGTCAGTTGTTCGCTCCACGCTGCCACAATCCTCGTATTGGGCGACAGCCTGAGCGCCGGCTATGGCCTGGAGGCTGGACAGGGCTGGGTCGACCTGCTGGCGCAGCGCCTGCAACAAAGCCGGCCCGGCTATATCGTGGTAAACGCCAGCATCAGCGGCGATACCAGCGCCGGCGGGCTGGCGCGTCTTGACGCCAGTCTAGATCATGTACACCCCGCGTTGTTGCTGCTCGAACTGGGTGCCAACGACGGGCTGCGCGGCCTGTCGCTCAAAGCCATGCACAACAACCTTGATGCGATCATTACCCGGGCGCAGGCGCGCGGAATCACGGTGGTGCTGATCGGCATGCGCCTGCCGCCCAACTACGGGGAACATTACACCCAAGCGTTTTACCGGACCTACAACGACCTCGCCGCGCAGCGGCATCTGCCGCTGGTGCCATTCCTTCTTGAGCATGTGGCTCTCGACCCAGCCCTGTTACAGCCCGATCAGCTGCATCCAACGGCAGCGGCCCAACCGCAACTGCTCGACAGTGTGTGGCGCACGCTCGCGCCGCTGCTGCGGTGAGCGCACGGGGCCGCTGCGTTCTCTGTCCTGCACTTGCCAGCCTGCCAATGAAAAATGGCAGGGCGATTTGAATTTGTCCGTTGTGGCGTGACAGGAAGGTGACGCACGAACATGGTGAGGAGGACATCCACCTCCAGCACTCGCTATTTATGCCGGTTGACACTGCGCTTCCCCGGCGTTGCCGCCATACATGGGCAACTAGACGCAGACGGGCTCAAGCCTTGCCGGCAGGATATTGGACTCGTTCACATTCCCGATTACATCGAACATGGCCGTCTCGAAAGCGAGGATCGGTGGAAAGCCATTGCTCATTTTCTCGATCACGATACAGGGCGTGGTGAATGCTACCGTCGGTTTTTGATGTGGCCGCAAATAGATATCGACCGGCAGGGGTGCGAGCGAGATTCTTCCTCTCCTTGAAACATCGACTGTGCCGGAGATTTTTGCCTTGTGTGTATCCCTGGCTTCCTTATGGGCATACGCCTGTGCCGGGAGCCCCACGAGACAGGCCAGGATGGCGCAGGAAACGTAGTGTTGTTTTATGTTCATGATAATTCCTGCGTCCCTCAAGCATTTTCAACATACTTAGATTACTTGCTTGTTGTTAAGTTCCTTGATATGTACGGAGAATTTTCGGCCCGCAGGAAGACCGATGGAAAACGCAGCGTGGCGGACTCAATTCCATCCTCAATATCCTCGCACTGCGGCGGGTGTGCTTGATTGGAATGCCCATAGGGATCGAAGTTGTGCGGTTGCTCGGGTGTGTCCAGACCCCGGGTGTTGGGGGCGCGTTAACCGCTGCCGGAGTCTTGGGCGATTGCATCAACAAGAGGCCAGTCCAGCGCATCGAACAGAACGTGCACCGACCCCAATCCACGTGGGACTTGATATCCACACATCGGCCTGCGTGGCAGGCCCGGATATGGCGGCCGTTGAAACGGTGGAGATCATGGCAAACCCGGAGTGACGTGAATCGACGAAGAAGCCGAACAGGGCGTCGCGGAGACGGATCCCCGTGCTTCCACATGCTCCGTGTTCGAACCTGTGGATGGGTATGATCCATCCTGACATAATATTTGGCAAGTTCTTCAACTCTCGTACCCTGGCCTCACGTGGTCAGATTTTCTATTAGCCGCCATTGGCTCATTTCCAAAGGAAACCGTCGACATGCACAAACTCGTCCTTCCCGCCATGCTTGTTCTCATGCTTGCCGCTTGCGGCCACAAGGAAGAGGTGCCCGCACCTGCTCCCGCCACGCCCCAGACTCAGGCGCCCACGCCGCCAGCACCTGCACCAGAAGCCGCTGCACCAATGGCGGCGGCCCCGGCAGCAGCAGCTGACAAGGGTGAGCACGTCTACAACAACGTATGCACCGCATGCCATGGCATGGGCGTGGCTGGCGCTCCCAAGATGGGCGACAAGGCAGCTTGGGCGCCGCGCATCGTCCAGGGAAATGACGTGCTCTAGAGCATGCGATCAAGGGCTTCAACGGCAAAGCTGGCGTGATGCCGGCCAAGGGAGGCCACAGCGAACTGTCAGACAGTGATGTGAAGGCAGCGGTAGACTACATGGTGTCCAAGGTCAAAGGATAGTCGGACCGCGTCACCTTCCGGAAAGGGGCATTTGCCCCTTCTTTTGTGTCCATGGGCGTATCCGGGCCAATCGCTCGGGGCTCCCGGGATGTTCTCAGTCTTCATACTGATTCGCGCATGGACAGGCCCGTCGAAGCGTTTCTTTCCTGCGCCTCGCCTTTGCAAGTGGCCTTGTTCGAGACAAGCGCGCTGCCCTGCCGCTGGCTGGTGTTCATTCGCACAAGAGCATTCAGCATCCCAGCAGACCAGGATGCGGAGAAGTCGACCGCACCAAGCGGGGCTCATCCCAAAAAATTATGCCGCAATGCGCCGGTACACCGTCGCCAGGGCGTCATCGTCGCCAACATTGCCGGGGAAGATCACCACCGGCAGGTCGGGGTAGCGAGGGTGGTCGGCCGGGCAACGGACCACCGAGCAGCCCGGGAGAATCTGTCCGAGCACGGTGGAGGTCTTCAGGGCGAGGCCGTCAGAGAGCACGTCGTTGGAGGTGATGCCGCCCTTGCTGACAAGGAATCCCAGGCTGCGCGGCAAGCCTCGCACCACATCGATGAGGAAGCCGGATACGGTTTCGCCGAAGGCCAGTCGGCTGATTTGGTCAGGAAACTCGCGCTCCACGCGGCTGGTGTAGATGACTGGGGTGCAGCCCTCGGCGTGGGCACGCGCCGCGACCCCCAGCACCTCCGCCAGCAACGTCTTCCCTTCAAGCCTGATGCGGTCCACGTCCACCTCCAGCCCGATGACGCCTGGTACTTTCAACAGCATTGCCAGTTGCGCCGTGGTCTTCTTTACGTGCGAGCCGACGATCACTGCTCCTGGTTTATTGTCGCGGACGTAGGCATGCATCGCCTCGGCCGCCACTGGCTGCGGCGGCAGTTTCGCCAGGGCGGTGATGAGGCTGGCGGCGGAGCGGAACAGGAAGCGCTTGCCCCGAGCGGCGGCAGCCTGCAATTGATCGGCGAAGTGGTTGAGGTCGGCCTGGGTCTCCGCGTCCACCGCGCAGCAGACATTGGCATGCAGCGCCATGAGGCGGGCGAAGACATCGCCCCGCACATCGGCAAGCAGGAAGCGCTCGACCTCGCCCGCCTTGATCCGGCCAGCAGTCTTTTCCTCCACATAATCAGGCAGAAAGCTATGCCGGTAGCCGAACACCGAATCCCGCGCGAATTCGGTTTCGTGTACCGGGGTCGGCGCGCCGTCCACCACGAGGTAATGGATGCTGTTGCGCGTGTAACGGCCTCCCTCGAAGAAGGCGGGGATGAGGAAGTGGGCATCGAACGGCCCCAACTCCTCAGCCATGACATCTGTTTCCACCGGGTAATGCCCGCGCAGGGTGGAATCCGAGCGGCTGACGAAGATCGGGTTATATGCCTTGCCTTCTGCGGAAAGACCATCCAGGGTCAACTTCAGCTTGTGGCACACCTCGCGCGTCACGGCGGCGGCATGGGTCGCATCCATACCGCGCGTATTGGTCAGCACGAAGAACAGCGGCGCCTCGTCGAGCAGTGCCTCGCGCAGGTTGGCCTCATCCCAGCGGGTCAGCAGGAGGCAGGAATGCACCGTCTGCGAGCCGGTGGGGTCGTCGTCGAGGACGATGATCTTGGTGCGAAGCAAAGCGTCACCCCAACAGCACTTGAACCCGCGTTGCCATCGCTTCTCCGGTCAGGCCGTTGAATCCCATGATCTCGCCAGGACTTGCGGTCGTTTCGCCCCGTTTCCAGGCCATCACGTCGCGGCGCGGAGCACGGCTGCGCAGCAGTATGGGTTCCAGCGGGCCGGACGGGCCGCCGCTCACACCGATCAGCACGTCGCCATCGAACAGGGCGTTGAAGTGGTCGTCGTCCATGAAGGCGTTGTCGGGCTCGGATACCGTATCCCATGCCACATCGCTCGGCCGGTACAGGCGGCGCGGGTTGGCGGCGCTGACGATACGCACCCTGTGGCCGGCGGCTTCCAGTTTGGCTTTTGCCTCGAACACCGGCAGCAGGACCATGTCTCCGGTGACCGCGAACACCACGGTCTTGTCACCGCTGCTTGATTCATACAGGGTGACCGCGCCGCGTTCGACGCCTTCGCGCGCCTGTTCCAGCGTGGTGTAAACGGGCAGCGGCGACTTCGAGGCAATGATGGCGATACCCTTGTTGAACGTGCCCAGTGCCCACTCATAGGCGGCCTGGATCTGGTTGGCGTCGCAGGGAAACAGTGGGTAGACGTTGCCGTTGCGCATCTGCGCGGCGAAGTAGTTCTCGATTTCCGGTCGCTGGTGGGTCCAGCCGTTGCGGCCCTGCTCCAGAGCGCCGGCGGTGAACATGCAGATGAAGGACGGCGTCTTGCGGCGCAACTCGGCCATTGCCTGGGTCACGGTCTGGACGATCGGCCAGCCGTTGATGGCGAAGCTCTCGTAGGACAGCCAGATTGAGCGTGAGCCGAACAGGGCCAGGCCAGCCGCGAGGCCCGCGCAGGCATCTTCGTTCAGGGGTTCGTAGACCTGGCCATTTGGCGCCTGATGATACAAGCCATCTTCCACTGGATGGCGAATCTTCAGGGCCACGTTGATGTTGGCCATGGCGCTGGCCTCGTTGCCGTCGGCGTTGGTAACGACGAAGCGCGGATCTGCCTGGCCGACGGCAGCGACCAACGCGCCGAAGGCAGTGGCGGGCACCTGCTTGTCGCCCTGCTGGAACTCCTGGATCGGCAAGCTGGGCAAGCGAACAATCTCCAGCACATGTTCTGTGACGGCGGTCTTCGCGGCGGGTCCGCCGCCCGCCCGGCTGAAGTTGTCGCGCACGATCTGCCAGGCTTCCGGCGACAGGGCACGGCGTTGCAAGCCAGCAACAATGTGCTCCGCATCCAGGGTATCGGCCGGGTAAAGGTTGTGTGCCTTGGCACCCAGCCGGTGTACGCCGGCACCCTTCAACTGCTTGAGGATCAGCACAGTACGGTGACCCCCGAGCGCGCTCTTTGCGGCAGTATCCGCGGCGGCAAGCACAGCGGCGGCGAAAGCCAGACGGCGGGCAAAGGAAAACTGGCTGCTGTCGACATAGGCCGCGGGCTGGTCCTGATCGTCGAAATCCTTGGCATCAACCAGGAGCACGCGCTCGAAGCCGTGGCCTTTCCAGTAGGCCGTCATCTCGGCATTGCTCCAAGTGGTGCACATGGAGTGGTGTTCCTGGCTGTAGCCGTTCCAGATGAGTACCGGAAGGTAATTGGTTACCGTCGGGTAGGCCGTGTTGAAGTGCATCATGGAGTTCAGCACATAGGGCTCTCCCATGCCGCCGTCGCCTATGGTTACCGGGAACAGCGTGCCGGGGTGCAGCAGCGCGCCGGCCATGGCGAAGTGCTGGCCCTGACCCAGCGGGCCGGCCGGCGCCAGGAGGCCGGGTATCGCACCGGAGAGGTGGCCAAGCAAGCCATGTTTCTCGCGGAAGCGATCCCGCATGTTCTGCACGCTACGGATACCCATTTCTTCCAGGGAGCGGTCCAGGAACATGGCGGAATAGAAGCCGGGCGCGTGATGGCCAACTTCGGTGACGATGTTGGTGTGGCCAAGCATCACAAGCGCGGCATAGGCTTCGGCACTGGAGGCGAAGCCGCCGGGATGGCCGGAGGCCTTGGCGCCGCAGACCTGCAGGGTCAGGTAGCGCAGGGCATCGGCAGCCAGCAGGGTCTGGTAGGCGGCGGCAGGGGAATTCGCGCTGGCAATTGCCTTGGCGCTCTCGACAATGGCCGGCTCGGCGGCATGCTCGGCGAAGCCCGGCCAGGCCGGCGCGAAATACTGGATACCCGCACAAAAGTCCGGGGCGACTTCCGAAGAGTGGCTGGTTGCGTTCATTGTTTGGCTCCATGAGCGTCTGTTGCTATGGAAGTACTCTACCAAAACAATCAACTTTTCACAATACAGATTATATTTCATAATGTGAAACATGAATAGAGAAAAGACCTCCCAGATCCAGGTCATCGATCGCATGGCCGGACTGCTCGACGCCCTCGCTGCCCAGGACCGCGGCACGTCGCTAAAAATCCTGTCGGCGGAAACGGGTCTGCACCCGTCCAGCGCCTTCCGCATCCTGGCGTCGCTGATCCAACATGGATTTGTTGCCCGCGACGAAACCGGTCTGTACGTGTTAGGCCCCCACCTGCTGGGGCTGGCAGCGAAAGTGCGGGAGGGCCTGGACGTACGCGCGGTGGCGCGGCCGGAAATGGATTTGCTGTGCGATCAGCTTGGCGAGACAGTGAATCTCTCCGTACGCCAAGGCGACGAGATGATCTATGTGGAACGCGTCTCGCCCAACCGCATGATGCGGGTTGAACAAGTCATCGGTAGCCGCGCGCCGCTGCACGTGACTGCTGTCGGCAAGCTGATGCTGGGTGAAGCCGGCGCCGCCGCCACCCGCGACTATGCCCGCCGCACCGGATTGCCCGCGTACACACCCAATAGTCTGCACGAGGTGCGCAGCCTGCTTGAAAACACTCGCAGCGGCACCGCGCGCGGCTATGCCCTCGACGACGAGGAGGCGGAACTGGGTGTCGGCTGCATCGGCGCCCTGGTGCGCGATGCCAGTGGCGCGGCGGTGGCGGGGCTGTCCGTATCCGCGCCCATCGAACGGCGACGCATGGAATGGGTGCCCCTGGTGCAGGAAGCCGCGCGAAAGATCTCGGCACACCTGGGCTTCGCCGGCTAGGGGCGCGTTGCATCAAACCGATGCAACGGCAGGTAGCAAGGCGGCGGTCCGCAAATACACCGGCAACCATCTCGTCGACCCATTGATCCCCGCGCAGAGGCCATCAGCCAATGCGCAACGTGCGCGACGTTGGCGAAACCTTTCCTGGCATGGCCGCGGTCCGTCGCTTACTGCTTGAAGGCACCAACTTGGGGTGCCAGAGTAGCCTGGTCCCGCGAGTTGAAGCGGTCGGGTTGAGAGTTCGGGTGCTTCTCATGAGTTTCCATATGGACGCTTGTTTGGGCGCCTCCGGTTTTGGCGGAATGATTCTTGAACCAGGTCCGACGCTGACCCGATGCGGTGAGTGGCGAGCATCGCCCAGTGTTCCTCTGTAGTGAAGACAGCCGTCCGGATCACCAGGCGTCAGTTGCCTTGGCCTTGATACTCTGAACAAACGGACGGGCAAATCGCGCACGCAGCAGCAAGGCTTCATGCGCCAAGGTTTTGAACTTTCGCGTCCTCCAGCGCGCACTGCCACAAGCCTCCCGCGCGACCGTGCCGGATTGAGCCTTTCCATTCTTCGGGGCTATCCAACGGAGCTGAAACGCCCACATGGCAATATCCAGTTCGTATATCGTCGCCTTATCCATACCGTGCCGGCGTAGTTACAGGATCGTGCATCGCAGTGCGCGGGAATGCTGGTGTTATTGCCCGGACTGTCGCAAAATTCCCCCGATGACAATGAACTGCTTGAACAGGGCATGGTCGGCGATGATGTCCTGCAGTGTGGATAAAACGTGCAGATTTAAACCCAAAACTGGCCAGCGAAAGGCCTGAAGGAACAACGATGAAATGGATGATTGCTTTGCTGGCTCTGTCTGCCAGCGTTTCGGCCCAGGCTTTTCCCTGGTTTGCATCGGGTGACGGGATTCGGGGCGCTGACCTGATGACGCCGCAGGAACGTCAGGCCCACGTGGCCAAACTTCAATCCATGAAAACCTTGCCGGAATGCGAAGCCTATTGGACCGCACATAACAAGGACCTCGATGCACGGGCGAAGAAACAGGGTGAACAGTTGCCACCGGTTCAGGGCGATCCCTGCCAGGTAATGGTTATGTTTGGGCGGATTAAATGATCAGTCTATGAAGTACCGGGGCCATGTGATTCCAGACAAGAAGAACACGGTCCCTCTCAAATACGACCTGACCCAAAGACATCCCTATTTGAGCGGTTGCTGAATTTGTTAGGCTGCTGCGAGGATCATGAAAGTGAACGTGATGGTTACGTGATCATGTTCAGCTGCACAACATTCAAGACCGCATAGCCGATGCGGCTGGAAGGCAGCCGCAACACCATTGAAATAGTGCTTATCCCCATTATTCAAATGATTGAAGCGGCAATTGCATGCCTCCAAAATTCCTAACATGCCCATACCAGACGAAACCCGGAATTGGTCGGAAGCTGGCAGAAGGAGCTGTTTTGCAGGGCGATACGCTGCTGCGTGACGAACGAGGTCCATGCGGCACGCGATCAGAGGTCCGCATGGACAAGGTAAAATTGTCGCTTTCCATATGTTCAAGGTGCATTCATGTCGCATCCACTGGTCGGCGTCGTTATGGGTTCTTCCAGCGATTGGGAGGTCATGCAGCATGCTGTAACCCAGCTCAAGCATTTCGGCATTCCCTACGAAGCACGTGTCGTATCGGCTCATCGCACCCCGGACCTCTTGTTTGAATATGCGGCGACGGCGGAACTGAGAGGCTTGAAGGCGATCATCGCCGGGGCAGGGGGTGCAGCCCATTTGCCCGGCATGCTGGCGGCCAAGACTAGCATCCCGGTGCTGGGTGTGCCTGTGCCATCCAAGTACCTGAAGGGACAGGATTCCCTGCTCTCAATTGTGCAAATGCCCAAGGGCATCCCGGTCGCAACATTCGCCATCGGCGAGGCGGGCGCAGCCAACGCAGCGCTGTTTGCTGCCGCCATGCTGGCTACCCAGGACGGCGGACTTGCAGAACAGTTGCGGGAGTTTCGCCGGGGCCAGACGGATTTCGCTCTCAACATGATTCTGCCTGATGTTGAATAAACCCATTCTTCCAGGGGCAACGCTCGGCATTTTGGGTGGCGGCCAGTTGGGCCGCATGTTCACCATCGCAGCGCGTACCATGGGATACAAGGTCATGGTGCTGGACCCTGATTCGTATAGCCCCGCCGGCCAGATGGCCGATGTACATTTGCAGGCAGACTATGATGATCACGGGGCCCTGCGGAAAATGGGTGAAGCCTCTGCGGCGGTGACGACTGAATTCGAGAATGTGCCCGCCTCCAGCCTGATTGAACTTTCACGTTACTGCCGTGTTGCGCCCAATGCCGACGCGGTTGCCATTGTGCAGGACCGCAGCCGGGAAAAATCCTGGCTTAAAGATAATGGCTTTGCCACTGCCCCATTTTCGCTAATCACCTCTTCTGACGATTTGCAAGTAGCAGCCAGCGCAACCGGATTTCCCGCCATCCTGAAGGCAAGTCGCTTTGGTTATGACGGCAAGGGGCAAATCCGTGTGGACTCGCAGACGCAACTAGCAGCAGCGTTTGTCGAACTGAAGGGGGCACCCTGCGTGCTTGAAGGCCTCGTCAAACTCGACAGCGAAGTATCGGTTGTTCTTGCCCGCAACGATACAGGCGAGTGCGCGTGCTATCCAACAGGGGAAAATCATCACCGCAACGGCATTTTGGACGTCACCATTGTCCCTGCACGGGTGAAAGCCGGGCTCGCAGTTCAGGCCCAGGAACAGGCACGCGCGGTGGCGGACAAACTTAACTATGTCGGGACATTGGGGGTGGAGTTTTTTCTTGCTGGCTCCAGGCTTCTGGTCAATGAAATTGCGCCGCGTCCACACAACTCCGGCCATTACACGCTTGATGCCTGCGTCGTTGATCAGTTTGAACAACAGGTGCGTGCACTATGTGGACTGCCGCTCGGCGATACCCGCCTGTTGTCTCCGGTGGTGATGGTCAATTTGCTTGGCGATGTATGGCGGCCGACCCCGGACTGGCTGGCGCTGCTCAAACACCCTGGCATCAGGCTGCACCTTTATGGAAAATTGGAGGCACGGCCGGGACGGAAGATGGGCCACTACAATTGCCTGGGGGAAACGCTGGAATCCTCGTTGAAACTGGCGGATGACACCCGTCTGGCGTTGGGAATATCAGCCACGAGCAACTAGGGCCTTGTACTGTCGTATTCTTTCAAGCCTTAACCGCCAGGTTTGATGCGGGTGAGCTTCTGTTCCACGCGTACGCCCTTATCAACCACTTTGACCTGGACCGGGAGGTGGGGAAAGTCACGGCTGATCCAGACTGAGACGGACTTCTCTCCTTCAACTGCGTCACGCCGGTATTCAACTACATCAAACTTGCCGGCCGCGGTGGTGATCGCTGGGGACGGATATTGGTTGTAGCGATATACAACGACGTTCTTGGCGCTGGCAATCGGCACCACAACCTTTTCCGGCAGGCTGGGCAGGAACAGAAATGAGTAGGCCTGGGAAAGGTTGTCCTGTGTTCCAGCCGGCAGCGGCTCCTGTTTGGCCTGACCATTACGGGTTAGGGTCAACGCCTTTGCTTTCCAGTCGAATTCCACTTTCTCCGATTTCTTTGGGTCGTCGCTGCGAATGCGCCGGTAAAGCGAAGGGGCGAGCGCGTTGTTGGCGATCGTTCCATGGCTTTCGAGGTGAATGGTGCCGGAAAGGACAAGCTTCAATATACCTGTGGCGCGGCTCTCGCTGATCAGGGAATAGTGGTCACCCGTAACATGGAAATTGTCTGTAACCTGTCCCAGTTCGATGCCATTGCGGGCCAGACTGTAAATGGCAGTAAAACTCGACGCTGCAGTGGAGGCGGCTGTCGCAATTGATGCCAGGGAAAAAATGAAGGCCGAGAGGATAAAGCGCAGCATTCAGGACACCTCGAAATTTGAACACACAGCCTGTGACGCATTGTCTGCACGAATGTTCACCACCCCGGCCGAAATGACCAGACGGTCCTCCGCAATCCACCGGATCGCCTGGGGGTAAATGCGATGCTCTTCAGTCAGGACCCGATCGGCCAGCGCATCCGGCGTGTCTCCGGCCAGTACGGGAACTGCGGCCTGGATGATGATGGGCCCGTGGTCCAGTTGGGTGGTGACGAAGTGTACGGTACAACCATGAATCTTTACGCCTTCAGCCAGCGCATGAGCATGCGTATTCAGCCCCGGAAAGGCCGGCAACAGCGATGGGTGAATATTGACGAGCCGGCCCTGGTAACGTTCGACAAAGGCTTTGCTGAGAATGCGCAGGTAACCGGCGAGGATGACCAGGTCAGCGCCGGCCTCATCAATCTTCGCTGCCAGCATTTGATCGAATGCCTCCCGGCCGGGGTACGCCTTGTGGTCAAACGCTATGGCGGGAATGCCGTGCTGTCTCGCATACTCGAGACCAGGCGCGTCAGGCCGGTTACTGATGACAGCAGTGAATGTTACCGGGAGATCAGCGTCAAGCAATGCCTTCAAATTGCTGCCGCGTCCAGAGATCAGTGTGACGGCTCTAATCAATTATCACCTGTTCCGTGTTCAGGACACGCGTCACTATTTCGCCAATCTTCCATACCGTTTCGCCCGCGTTCTTGAGGTGCTTGATCGCCGCATCGGCGTCCTCCTTCGAGACCATGATCACCATGCCAATGCCGCAATTGAAGGTTCGATGCATTTCGGCATCCTTCACGTTACCCGTTTTCTGCAGCCAGTCGAACACCGGCCGACGCTCCCACGCATTCCAGTCGAGTTTTGCCGCGCAGTTGGCCGGCAATACGCGAGGGATATTTCCTGTAAGGCCGCCGCCGGTAATGTGCGCCATGCCCTTGACCGGCAAAACGTGCAGCAAAGAAAGAATGGATTTCACATAAATTCGAGTGGGCGCCAACAACACTTCACCAAAAGATTGGCCATCAAAGCTGGTCTCGAGGTCGGCGCCTGAAAGTTCAACCAGCTTACGCACGAGCGAGTAACCATTGGAATGGCAACCGCTCGACGCAAGGCCCAGTACGACGTCGCCATGCTGGATGCTGCGCCCATCGATCAATCTGGATTTTTCTGCGACACCTACAGCAAAACCTGCCAGATCGTATTCTCCATCCGGATACATGCCCGGCATTTCCGCTGTCTCGCCGCCAATCAGCGCACAGCCGGCCTGTTTGCAGCCTTCCGCAATACCCGAGATGACCGCCTCTGCCCTAACTACATCCAGCTTGCCGGTGGCGAAGTAGTCGAGAAAGAAAAGCGGTTCGGCACCCTGCACGAGGATATCGTTGACACTCATGGCCACCAGATCGATCCCGACCGTGTTGTGCCTGTTCATCTGGAACGCCAGCTTGAGCTTGGTGCCCACTCCGTCGGTTCCGGAAACCAGCACCGGCTCGCGGAATTTCCTGGATATTTCTACAACGGCACCAAAGCCGCCTATTCCGGCCAGCACTTCGGGGCGCATGGTTGCCTTGGCAAGTGGCTTGATGCGTTCAACCAGCGCATCGCCGGTGTCGATGTCCACTCCTGCGTCTTTGTAAGAAATGGAAGTCACTTTAGACTCCGGAAATCATGAAACCCGCATTTTACCGTTTATGAGTTCCTTCCACGCTGAAAACCTTTCTCGGCTCGTCTTCATTGTCCTGGTCGTTCTTGCCGCGCTGGTTTATCTTTTGGCGCCGGTATTGACGCCTTTCCTGGCGGGTGCCCTGCTGGCATACATTTTCCATCCGCTTGCAGATCGGCTGGAAAGGTTTGGGCTAAGCCGCACGTTGTCCACTTTTCTTGTGCTTGTCAGCGTTGGGCTGGCGGGCGTGGGATTGACCCTGTTGGTGATGCCCGTTTTTGCCAGCCAGATTCAGGTGCTCACCGCGCGCCTGCCGGATTTCCTTGGCTGGATACAACATGAACTGCTGCCATACCTGAGCGCGATGTTTGGCCTCAATGTTGAGGTCGACATGTCGACGGCACGTAACTGGCTCGCCCAGCATGCGCAGTCGGCCGGGTCGGCTGCTACCCAGTTCTTGCCCAGACTGGGAAACGGTGCAATGGCCGTCATTTCAGGCCTGGTTAATCTGTTGCTGGTTCCGGTTGTGATGTTCTACATGCTGCGTGACTGGGACGTGCTTGTTGCTCGTATCGCCCAGCTTGTGCCGAGGGATTGGTATGGCCCGGCCACAAAACTTTTCAGCGAGATAGATCGAGTACTTTCAGAATTTCTGCGTGGCCAGCTTGCGGTCATGGTGGTAATGAGTGTCTTCTATGCGCTGGGCCTGTGGCTGGTGAAACTCGAGTTTGCTCTGCCCATTGGCATTCTCACCGGCATGCTGGGGTTTATCCCGTTTGTCGGCGCCACAATGGGTTTGCTGCTCGGCGTGCTTGAAGCAACCCTGCAATTTCAGAGTCTGTCAGGAGTGCTGCCCGTGCTTGGGGTGTTCGTCGCCGGGCAGGTTTTGGAGGGCATGGTGGTGACCCCGAGGCTGGTGGGTCACCGCGTTGGCCTGCACCCGGTGGCGGTTATCTTTGCCTTGGCCGCCTTCGGGCAATTATTCGGATTTTTTGGCGTATTGCTGGCGTTGCCCATGGCGGCCGCACTGCTGGTTACGCTACGTCATTTGCGTACAGCGTATTTGCAGGGTCCGGCTTACCAGGGTGGCTATAATGCCAGGCTTTCATCCGCTCTAGATCCCATGACTGCGCCTTTGTTCGAGACATCCATCAAAAGCCTGCCGCTGATATCCAAGGGCAAAGTACGAGACATCTACGCCATCGATGACAAACGCCTGCTGATTGTGACCACCGATCGCCTGTCTGCATTCGACGTGATCATGCCCACGCCCATCCCGGGCAAAGGCAAAGTACTGACCGCGCTTTCCCAATTCTGGTTCGAGAAGCTGGCGGACATGCTTCCCAACCAGCTTACCGGCGATGCCCCGGAGTCGGTTGTGTCTGCCAACGAGCTCGATCAGGTATCTGGCCGCGCCATGGTGGTCAAACGCCTCAAGCCCTTGCCGGTTGAAGCCGTCGTACGCGGGTATCTGGCCGGCTCAGGCTGGAAGGAATATCAGGAAAAAGGGAGTGTCTGCGGTATTCCGCTGCCGCCCGGTTTGCGCCCGGCAGGAAAGCTGCCGCAAGCCCTGTTCACACCTTCCACCAAGGCTGAGCTGGGCAAACATGACGAGAACATCGATTTTGTCCGTTGCGAGGAACTGCTGGGAAAGGAACTGGCTGCCAAGGTTCGCGATGCCAGTATTGCCCTTTATACCAGGGCGGCAGAGTATGCGTCTGCCCGCGGCATCATCATTGCCGACACCAAGTTCGAATTCGGCCTGGATGAAAAGGGCAAACTGCATCTCATCGACGAAGTTCTTACCCCTGACTCTTCCCGTTTCTGGCCTGCTGACCAACATCAGCCCGGCTCCAGTCCACCGAGTTTCGACAAGCAATATGTGCGCGACTGGCTGGAGCACAGCGGCTGGAACAAACAGGCACCCGGTCCCAATCTGCCGGATGAAGTGGTGCAGCAAACCGCCAGCAAGTATCAGGAAGCCCTGAAGCGGCTCACTATTTGAAAATTGGGTTCAGGTAATCCGTTACCGCCTTGACCAGTTTTTTATCCTGGTCCGTGTAGAAGTGGTCGGCCCCGGGCATACTCCGCTGTTGACTCGTTTCCTTGCCCAGAAGAGCCTTTTGGCGCGCTTTTGCGCCAGCAAGCACCTCAGGCAGGTCATGCTCGCCATACAGGTCGAGAACAGGCAGGCGAAGCTTCCTGAAATCCTCGTTCCCGCTTATACCCAATGCCACCCAGGTCCTTACCGCCGGATCGGGATTGCCCGTCAGGTAGGCATAGGTCATACGCGAGCCCAGGCTGTGCGAGACGATCGCGATGCGGTCGTAGCCTTTGCTCTTGAGAAAATCGACCGCCAGTTTCAGGCGCTCCCCGGCTTCGGGAAAGGTGGGCGCATAGTCTTCCACTTTGGCTTCGTTCTTCAGCACCGGCATTTGCACGGAAAGCGTGGTATAGCCTTCATCTGCAAGCGAAGTGCGCAGCACGCCGATCAACCCCCAGTCCGGGTGAATGCCCATGCCATGCACGACGATAACCGCCGACTTGGCATCATTGGCTGGGGTGTAAAGCGCGAGGAATTCATGTCGATTGGCCTGCTTCAAATAGACCGGATCACCTACCACAATGCCTGGAACGACTTCGTCTGCCCATTTCTTTTCGCGCGCATAATCAGCCGCAAAACCGGATGTGGCCAGAAACGGGGTCAGAAAAAGTATAAGAATCAGCAGGTTCCTCATCTTTTCTCCTAAAATGTTTGCGATAGGGACATAAATTGCTCGTCAAAGGCTAAATTCGTCCGCATAAATACCGTTTCATATACTGTTAAATAGATACAAGGCCGCCGTAGAATGTGGTATCAGCGGAGACTTACGTGATCACTGAACGTTCCCACCTGTATTCGGTCGTTAACACCGGCGGCAATCTCTCCCGGGAAAATTCCACGCGCCAGGAATTGTCGGGCGGATTCGTTCTGATTGTAGATGACCGCAGCACCGCGCGCAGCCTGTTGGAAGGACTGGCCCGTTCGCTCGAACAGGGCCTGCACGTCGAAAGTTATGGCGATCCATCCGAGGCGCTGGAAAGGGCCTCTGCCCTGACGCCGGATCTGATCATTTCCGACTACCGCATGCCGGGCATGGATGGCGTGGAGTTTACCCGCCGTCTGCGTGCACTGCCTCGGCTGGCCGATGTGCCTGTCGTAATCGTCACTGTGGTGGAAGACCGGCAGATTCGCTACCAGGCGCTGGAAGCAGGAGCAACCGATTTCCTAACCCGCCCGATCGACCCCCAGGAGTGCCGGGCGCGATGCAAGAATCTCTTGGCATTGCGCCGCAGCCAGCGCATCATCACCGACCGGGCCAAATGGCTGGAAGACCAGGTGACGCAGGCCACCAAAGATATACAGGTACGCGAACAGGAAACGTTGTTGCGTCTGGCACGTGCTGGTGAATATCGCGATCAGGACACGGGTTTTCACATTATCCGCATGGCCAAGTACGCTCGCGCCATTGCCGAAGAACTCAGGCTGACTGCCATGGAGTGCGACGAGATCGAATCCTCGGCGCCCATGCATGATATAGGTAAAATAGGCATCCCTGACCACATCCTGCTCAAACCCGCCAGCCTCACGGACGAAGAAAACCTGATCATGCGCCGCCACCCGATACTCGGTTATGAAATCCTTGCAGACAGCCCGTCACGCTATTTGCAAATGGGGGCCATCATCGCGCTTGGCCACCACGAAAAATTCGATGGTACCGGCTATCCGCAGGGCCTTTCAGGCCAGGCCATACCCCTCCCCGCCCGTATTGTTGCGGTGGCGGATGTATTTGATGCGCTTACCTCGGTTCGGCCCTACAAGAAAGCCTGGTCCATGCAGGAAGCGCTGGACTATATCAAGAGCCAGATTGGCGGTCATTTTGACCCGGACTGCGCGCGTGCCTTCCTGGCCAGGCTGGATGAAGTTGCCCAGATCATGCAGAAGTACACGGATGCAAATGCCTGATTCACCCCCAACCATCAAGGACTTGTTCAGGGATGCCCTGGCGGATATCCGTCAGCGGATTAAATCCCGCCCGGATACAGAGTTCCAGCAGATCGCAATCAGGGTAGTTATCGGCGTTGTGTTTTATGCCTACTTCTCCAGTGAAATTCCAAATCTCTTAGCTTCATCGCGAGCGCATGTTCATGCCTTTTTGCTTGGGTTTATCGCCGTATCGCTTGCCCTGCTCGTAGTGGCGGGATCAAGCAAGTCTGCTTCGCCAGCACGCCGAGTATTCGGGATGGTGTTGGACTATTTCGCTGCCTCATATCTGTTAATTCAGTCGGGCGAAGCGGGAAGTCCCCTACTTGTGGTCTATTTGTGGGTCACCCTGGGCAATGGCTTTCGTTACGGTATCAAATATCTGTTTTTGGCGTCAGCGTTTTCTATTGCTGGATTTTCCTGGGTCATGCTGACTTCGCCCTATTGGCAGGTCCATTTCGCCATCGGTACGGCCTTCCTGCTTTCCATGGTCGCCGTTCCTGGCTACACGGCCACCCTGCTTAAACAACTGCATGGTGCCGTCAAGCGTGCTCAGGATGCCAATGCAGCAAAATCGCAGTTCCTTGCCAATATGACTCACGAATTGCGCACACCGCTCAATGGCGTAATTGGTGTAGCCGATCTCCTTACCGAAACCAAACTGGACCGGGAACAAAAGGAGCTGACCCAGATCATCAGGTCATCGGCAGATATACTGCTCAAACTGATTGAAAATGTTCTGGATATTTCCCGTATCGAAGCGGGCAAACAAACGATGGAAAGTGTGGATTTCGATCTTCATCGCCTGGTGAATGGCACGGTGCTGATGCTCGAACCACAGGCCAACAAGAAGGGACTGGTGCTGGCCAGCCATATTGCGCCGCAAACCCCGTTCCAGTTGCATGGAGATGCGCGTCATTTACGCCAGGTACTCATCAACCTGATCGGTAATGCGATCAAGTTCACCGAGCATGGCCGGGTGGATGTGTATGTGCGTCCCCAGGGCCTGGAGAACAAGCTTAAATTGCGCTTCGAGGTGGTGGATACGGGGATTGGCATTGCCGAACAAAGCCAAAGCGGGATTTTCGAGAGTTTCAATCAGGCCGACACCTCGATCACCCGTCGCTTTGGCGGTACGGGACTGGGCACCTCAATTTCCAAGCAGCTGGTTGAATTGATGGGGGGGCGCATTGGTTTTGTCAGCCGCGAGGGTGAGGGCAGCACGTTCTGGTTTGAATTACCCGCCGCGCAGGCGGAAGAAACAGGTGCCGACAATGAGCAACAGGATCAGAGGCTGATTCAGTTGCATGTTGGAATTCTGGCTGATGCAGGATTAAGAGTTCGGCTGGCTGACATGATCCGCAGCTGGTCGGGAGAAGTGGTGCCGGTCGGCACGCCTATTTCAATTCTGTCCGGCCTGGCCGATGGGACCATGCAGGATTTGCGGGCAATTATCGTGGAACGTCATCAGCTTGGTGCACAGGCTCAGTCGTTTATGCAATTGTTGCAGGATTGTCCACGCAAGGTGCCTGTGATCCTCGTGGAAAGTGATGAACGTAGTTCCGTTCCCGACAGCAACTGGCTGCGCATGGGTTATTCTGCCGTGCTCAGAGCGCCGGTCAACCCGACCCTGTTGTTCAATACCCTGCATGCTGCTGCGGCGGCGACAGAGCTTCCGGAGAACGTTGTTTCCCTGGCCGAGCACTTTCATGCCAAGGCGGGGGCGCGAGTCAAACTCAGGATTCTGGTCGCGGAAGACAACCTGGTTAACCAGCGCGTGATACGCGGGTTGCTCGAAACCGCCGGGCATGATGTGGTGGTCGCGCGCGATGGTGAGGAAGCCCTGGCATTGCTGGAAACCAGCCGTGAGAAATTCAACGCGGCGATCCTGGACATGCACATGCCCAAATACTCCGGCCCCGAGGTTGCCAAACGCTGGCGTTTCATGGAGGAAGGGCACTTGCCCTTGATCATGCTAACGGCGGATGCGACCGCAGAGGCTCAGAAGATTTGCGCCGAAGCTGGTGTGGATTCGTTCTTGACCAAGCCCGTCAACAGCCGGAACATGATCGAGATTCTGGCCAAACTGACCAGCCAGGAAAAAGCCGAAGCTGCTCCAGCCAAACCGACTCTACCACGCAAGCAGCAGACAGCTGTGGATGAAGATGTGCTGCGCGAGCTTGCCGAATTGGCCGGGGGTGTGGATTTCGTCCGTGATCTGGTTGGAGGTTTCAAGGAAGATGCGGAACGCTCCCTCAAGGAAGTTGAGGTGGCGCTAAACCGTCAGGATTACGGCGCCTGGAAGGATCATCTGCACATGCTTAAAGGCGGTGCGAGTGATGTGGGTTGCGTATTGCTGTCTGCCGTGTGCATCGATGCTGAACGCATCAAACCCTATGAAATCGCCCAGCCGATCGCCGCAGAGAAACTGGCCGAAGTTCGGGCGGCCCTGGACGCCGCCAAGGCCGCACTTGATGACTACTTAACCCGCGAGCGGAACACCGCTGAAAGACTCTGACTGGATCGTCTTTGCTTTGCTGTTCTGGCGATTGACAAGACGTTCCATCATGCGCAGATCCTTGGATTCAAGCCGCATGGCTGCGTCCACCCAGATTTCAGAAACTCGGATTAGCTCGTCATAAGAAACGGGCTGGCTGATCTCTCGGGCAGCACGCAGGGCAAGAGTGCCATTTCGGGCCCTGGCTTCGCGGCTGATGTAATCGTATACGGCCTGTTCGCCTTCACCGGGCTCAGCAAGCACATCCACCACGCCTATTTCATAAAGTTCTTCGGCCAGATAAAGCTTGCCAGAAAGAATGATCTGTTCGGCTTTCTGGTGCCCAATGCGACGACCCAGTAGCGTGATTGCACCCATACCCGGGAACAGGTTGAACAGGATTTCAGGGAAGCCCATTTTGCAACCCCGTTCAGCAATTAATACATTGCCTGCCAAAGCGCATTCAAAGCCGCCTCCAAGCGCATCCCCTTGAACTAGCGTTATCGATTTCAACTGGGGTCTGTTAAGGTGGGATGCAATCATATACAAGGGCTCAATACAGGCTTTCGCATAGCGCATGAGAATGTTGCGATCATTGTTCTGGATAGATGCCTTAAAGAGAGCCAAGTCGCCACCCAGACTAAATACCCCTGGTACGGATGAAGCAGTAACCATATAACTCACCCCGGGGCCATTTGGATCGTCGATTTGCCTAGTAAGGTGGGTATACCAGGTAAATAGTTCGTGCAGCAATGTCTGTGTGTAACATTGGCGCGGCTCGGCATGCATGTATCCCCATGCAATGTGATTATGCTCATCAAAAAAAGTGGTTAGCTGGGTAAAACCTGAGGCCTGTGCTGGCAATGAATCCTTGACTGCTTGCAGATGCGACATGATGCTCTCCATAACGGTTTTAAGTATGTGACTTGCCGGTCTTTTGACGGCAGTATTTGCAGCTTAATCCCGCGATAAAGGAGCAACAAGCAGCGTTTTATGACATTGGGGTAAAGTTCAATAAATTGCGAAAATTTATTGATTATTGTCAACATCCTGTGGATAGGAATGAACTCGCAGACGGCCGTTTGTGAGCAGTTCCCGCTACAGGCTCCCCTGAACGGGTGTATTTCCCGGCGAGTTATGAGCAAGGCACCGCAACAATCATTTCCATGGATCGAGGCCCACCCCCAGGCAAGCGGTTCAATTGCATGAGTGCCTGTCCTCGGCAAAAATGGCCAGGTCCAGGCGGTGGACCTTAGGAACTTCGTGCGGCCTGTTGATCACACTCTTGATTGTGCGATGGCCGGGTTGTGTAACAGTCCGTTCTGTTCGACTGACGCTCTTGTTCCAGTTGGGATGCCTGCAAAATCGAGTGCAAATCTTGTCGATGCGAAACAGGCCGGGAGGGACACAAAAGCGGTGAGCAGGTCAGCTCTACAGGGAAAGGGTCATCCGGATTGCGAGGGTGAGAAGCAGGAGGGCAAATATCTTTTTCAATTTTGCTACGGGGAGGGCGTGGGTGGTTCTTGCACCGAGGGGCGCAGTAAGGATGCTGCCCAACGCGATGCCGCCCAGTGCAGGCAGGGATAAAAACCCCAAGCTTCCGGATGGCAGGTCAACATGATGCCAGCCACCAAAGACATAGCCGATGGCGCCGGCAGCCGCGATGGGAAACCCGATCGCAGCAGAGGTGCCAATGGCGCGGCGCAGTGGAACATTGCACCAGACCTGGAAAGGTACCGACAGCGTGCCGCCGCCGATGCCCACCCAGCTGGAAACCGAGCCGATGATGCCTCCTGCGCCGAACATGCCCAACATGCCCGGCAATTCGCGGTGGGGTCTGGGCTTGAAATTCAATGCCATTTGCAGTGCCGCGTAAAAAAGAAACACGACGAAGAAGATCTTCAGGGGTCGTGCCGGGATGAGGCTTGCGAGCCAGGCACCCATAAGCGTGCCAAAAACAATTCCGGGCACCAAATGTTTGACCGTTGCCCAGTCTACTGCGCCATGACGGTGATGGGCGCGCACGCTGGACAGGGAGGTAAATAGAATGGAGGCGAGGGAGGTACCGAGCGCGAGATGCGGCTGAATCTCCGGCGAAATGCCTTGTGCATCAAACAACCAGATCAAAACAGGGACGATGATGAGACCGCCGCCCACGCCGAGTAGGCCGGCTACGAATCCTGCGAATAGACCAAGCGCAAAATAGGCAATCAGGAATTCCATAGGCGCCAGCGAATCGTAGTTTGCTTTCTGGTCAAGACAGGTTACAGCAGACGCACAATGAATTCGTAGTCTTTAGGATCGACCGGGGTAATGGAGAGCCGGTTGCCTTTTTGCAGGATGCGCAGGTTCGCTAGTTCAGGGTGCTTCCGTAATTCCTTGATGGACACGAGCCGGGTTTTCTTGACGAACTTCACGTCCACGTTCATCCAGCGCGGATGCTCACGCGTGGCCTTCGGGTCGAAATAGTTGCTCCTCGGATCGAACTGGGTTTCGTCCGGATAGGCCGGTTGGCTCACCACGGCCAACCCGGCGATGCCGGGCTCGTCGCAGCTTGAGTGGTAGAACAGCACCCTGTCGCCGACTTTCATCTGGTCGCGCATGAAATTACGTGCCTGGTAATTCCGCACACCATACCAGGCAATTGTCCCGTTGGGCATCTTCGCCAGGTCGTCGATGCTGACATCGGACGGTTCGGATTTCATCAGCCAGTAGCGCATGGATATTCCTGCTTGTCCCTATAGCGATCGTAATACATTGTTTTATCAACACGTGTTGATAATCTGTTAAGTTGCTTGTTCTAAATAAGGCCTATAGAATCCCACCCAGATTCCCACCCAATACCCCATCCAAGGAGCAGATATGGGAAAGAATATTTCTGCCGTAGCCTGTGATACGGCGAAGCCAGACCCCAAGGGCGATCGCTTGCTAGGAATCGGCGATGGCCTCTTTCTTCGGGTGCGACCGCACGGAACGAAAACATGGGTTGTCGAATATGAGTCTAAAGGATGCCGCACAAAATATACCATCGGCGGGTATTCGCGCCTGGGCGCGCCAGGCGAGAGTATTTCAGACTGGCTCCGGCATGGCCGACAATCGTTGACCCAGGCGCGTGCGATTGCTGGAAGCTGGAAGGCCGCGCGGCGCGCTGGCCATGATCCAGCAGCAGAATGGGAAGCCCTGCTATCCCTGGAGCGGGAAGCAGAGGCGGCAAGGCGGGCAGTGTTGGAAGCAGAAAGGGAACTACCAACTGTGAGAGAGGCGATCGAGTCTTTTATGCAGAAGATTATGGCCGGGAAGAAGAGCGCTCCCGCCATCCGCTATCGCCTTGACCGGCTGGCAATGATCATCGGCGACAAGAACATCCGTGAGGTGACACGACAGGATGTTATTGCGGCGCTGGATACGATCGCCGAGCGTCAGCGGAAAGGCCACACAGCCAAGCAGCTGACTGGCGAGGTGTTGACGCAAGCTAAGCGGCTGTGGCGCTTCGCAAAATCCCGGGAATGGGTGGCTGTTTCCTGCGTGGAAGAACTTACCCGGCGGGATTTCGATGCCCGTATTGCCGATCAAACCAGTCAAAGATTCGAATCGTCAGGTCATCGCCGCTATAAGAGTTTGGCGCGGGTTTTGTCCCGGGGGCGTGTTATATCGAAGCCCTGCTTTTAGGGTGCTGGAAATCGCAAGCCAACCTTGCGTTGGCCGAGCATGCACGGGAACTTGTTGCGTTCGCAAGTTATTGTCGACCACGCGCATCATTTCTTCAAATTCGCTTTCGTTAACCGGGATTTTTAGTGTCAGCATGATAGTTATTTCCTAAAAGGAAAGTATAGGAACGCCTATTTATACCCGTCACGTAACCCAATATAGAATCGCATCGGTATTCCATTCCAGGCCGTGTCAAAACTGTGTTGATTCGGGTCCGGTTGTTTCATGCAAACCCGCGCTGAGTTTGGCTTTCGGTAGCTTTTTTAATCCGCGGAGACTGTTTATTCAGAGATAATGTCGCAAACCCGGCCTGGGCACGGCATTGAATAAAATCATCAACACGATTTCAGAACGGCTTGCATTCCATTCGGCATCCGTTCTCTCCTTGTCGATTTGCCGCGCATGGATGTCCGGGATTTTTTCCCAATCTAGTTCGGTTGTTTCGATGCGAATTCTGACGTAGGATTCGCGCAGCATGCGCAAGCCGCTCAAGTACGCAACCACGGCTTGAAAGCTCAAAGAGCCAGGCGCACCGGCGTGTGACTTGGTGTGTGTTGCAAGCTTGCTGGTCGTAGTTCGCTCGCCCCGCTGGATCCCGTGATTTTAGGGGGTTTAGATCAGGTGCGTAGTAATGCCCCATCCGCGCAATACACCCGCCATGACCGGCCACATCTGCAACTTTTGTAGCCTGTTTGTCTAAAATAGAGAAGGGCTCACCGTCTTGCTGTAACCCTGCACGGAGATAGGCTGGCGAATGTCCCCGGGGTGCTGGCGGGATCGGTTGTACCCGGGGTTGGCTCGGGATCGACCATACTGCGTCCAACGGCGACGCCGATTGGGAGAGTGGGCACCCACCCGAGGCGGACTGGGCCGGCACGGGGTGTTAAGGGGCATCAATTTGGGTGGCTCAATGAGGTTTTTTGTTACCCGAGGTCATAGCCCCGGCATAGCCCAGCTCGCAAGTCATGAAATCGGGCTAAAGCTAACTCATTGATTGGCTGGCGCGCCCGGAGAGATTCGAACTCCCGACCCCCTGGTTCGTAGCCCCCTAGAGGATACCTTAACCGTACTTGATGCACCTTAATCTATCCTTATAAAACAAATAGTTATTTACTTGTGAGCCATATCGGGCTAGCATCATTTTTAACGAAATTTGATAGCCCGTGCTAGCCCGGTGCTAGCCCGAAAGCAACGAATGGGGCAAAAATGGCAAACAAGATTGAATTCAAGAAACTGGTTATTAGGGCAATCGCACCCCCTGAGTTTGGCCGGGCTACCTACTATGACACCCAAATCCCTAAACTGGCATGTCGAGTTACGGCGGCCGGGCGTAAGACGTTCTACGTTATCAAACGTGCTGAAGATGGCATGGCATGGGTGAAGCTCGGTACGTTCCCCGACATGACCGTAGAGCAGGCGCGCAAGGCGGCCGAGGAAAGTCTTGGCGAGTTCGCCAAGGGCAACAACCCCGCTAAGGCAAGGCGTGAGGAAAAGCAAAAAATCACGCTCGGGCAAGCGTTCCAAAATTACCTTGATCTGCATGTTCGCCCCCGAGGCGTCAAGACCGCCGATGACATACTGGCGATGTGGCAGCGATTCCTGGGGGATATGCCAGACGAACCTGCAAAGAGACACGGAAGAAAGCGGCATAAACACCCCGTCGGAGTTGATTGGTCAAACCGCAAGATCGACCAGATTGAAGCCGGAGAAGTGCGTACGCTTCATGCCGCTATCGGTGTTACTCACTCAGTGACGGCAAACCGAGTGATAGAAATTCTGTCGGCAGTCTATGGTCGAGCTATTTACCTGGGTTACAACGGAACAAACCCAGCATCCAAAGTGGAGCCGTTTAAGGAAGCCAAGCGGGATCGATTCATACAAGCGGAAGAACTGCCGATATTTTTCACAGAATTGGCAAATGAAACGTCAGAGGATTTTAAGCACTTCGTGTTGCTCTGTCTGCTGACCGGCGCGCGACGGATTAACGTGATGTCCGCCCGTTGGGAGGATGTGAATCTTGGTACTGCAATCTGGCGCATACCTGACACTGATAGCAAGAATGGTGATCCGATGACTATTCCGCTAGGAGCAGAAGTCGTGCAAATTTTTGAAGCGAGGAATCCTCAGAAATTTGGTTTTGTGTTCCCTGCGATGTCGGCTACTGGGCATATGACCGCACCTAAAAAACGCTGGCAGAACCTAATAAAACGTTGTGGCATTGAAAACCTTCGCATTCACGACCTACGTCGTTCGCTGGGTTCGTGGCAAGCCATAACCGGTGCTTCGCTGGTAATTATCGGCAAGTCATTAGGGCATAAGAGTGCAGAAGCAACGATGATTTACGCGCGGTTGAATACCGATCCTGTGCGGGCGTCGGTAAGTGCCGCGACATCCGCCATGCTGCAAGCGGCTGGTATGAAAGGTGCCGATAACATGCTTCCCATGAGGGCGGTTAAATAACCAGTGTGTTGTCCTTCCTGCGGGATAAATTTGTCAGATCAAGGCTTCCAGTCCCTTGCGATCCAGAAGGTTGAGTAGTTTGAGCGATGAGCCGCTCGGATGCTTGTCGCCGATCTCCCACTGCCGCACCGTTGACAGGCTCGTGTTCAATACCGACGCCAGCACAGCCTGACTGAGTTTGTAGCGAGTGCGAAGTGCGCGAATGTTATCGCTGGAATATTCCAGTACCGGGGGCAAGCAGAGTGCGTCATACTCCCGCATCCGGCGCTTGTCGATAAAGCTAGCTGCGCGAAGGTTGCTTGCAGTTTCATGAACTGCGTCCAAGATACGGTTGCTTGTCTTAGTTCGTGTCGTCATTACAGATCTCCAAGCACGTCATTCATGTAATCGTGCACGCCGTAACCCATCTGGGCCTCATCGCGAACCGCCTGGAGTCGTTCGATGTATTCGGTCAACTGCGGTTCTTTGAGGGCAGCAAGACTCCAACAGGCCTCCCGATATTGCAGGGCCAGGGCGTCGAAATAACCTTCATCAGCAAAGCCGTACTCCATCGAGAATCCGACGGCGGTCTCGCACCAGAACACGTGCAGGTCCAGGATCACTAATGGGTCACCAACAGCCTTCTTGTATTCCGAGAGCGCCTTCTTTGCCGTAGCCACGGACACCTCGGCATGGCGTTTGCGGTTAAGGTCAGGGGCCAGCGCCACCCCGATGCGCTTCTTGTAGTCGTTGAGGGGATTCGGCCCAAGGCCGAACCGGGCATGCAGAAACGCCTTGTTGTCCTTGTTGAACGCATAGAGGTCCGCCACCAGCTGCATGAGGCCGGCACGGTCGAACTCGCCGAGTTTCACCTTTACGTCGCTCCAGGTCGGCTTGGTCTTCGGACGTTTGACGCGATCAGCCTTCATCATCGCCATCGCTCCAGTCCTCGATTTCCAGCGCCTTTGTGGATACATCGAAGACCATGGAATGAATTTCGATATCGAAAAATTGCCTGAACACCTGGGGTGTCCTCTTCTCTGGCCACTGGTCGGGATCGGTCAGCCAGTCGCCCAATTGCTCCTCGAAGAACCAGCGCCACCGCTGCATGACCCACTTTCTGGCCTGCTCGATGAGGTCAAATTCAGGAATCAGGTAGGTATTCACATCGTCCCGAAGCTCGTCCAGGGTGAGCGAGGGAGGAGGGGGATCGGTCATCACGAGCCAGTCAAGGAAGGGTTGCTTGGGTTTGAGCAGCAGGACATGGCGGTTGTAGGTCAGGCGCGGGAGACTTTGCATCATGAGGGAGCACCTTGCTCAATCGGGCCAGTTACGAGCCCATCGTTGTCAGGTTGTCCGGGGAGCTGGCTGTGGAATGGCTGATTGCAGCACGCGTTCCCTGAGCTCCTGTCGGGTAGCTGGACGCGGTTACCCGTGTCCAGCCCCCTAAGAACCGTGCATGCGTCTTTAGACGCACACGGCTCAAGCCTCTGCAAAGGTATCTTTCGACACCCGGTAACACCACTGCACTTTCCGGCAACCTAATGTTTCCTACGACAAGTGAGATGGTGCATCTGAAGATTGCCTGCTGCATCCGATCCGCCCTCAGATTTCTTCACAACATGACGAGCACGCCAAGGGGTGCTCTTTGTGATTG
>JBAUMF010000091.1:0-6176 GCA_049578545.1 Thiobacillaceae bacterium | reverse complement strand
ACACAGGAATTGATCAAAAACCAGGTATCCAGACCTGGTTGTAAATCTCAAAAGAGGCCATGCCTCAAAATTTGAACAAAGGCGAAAACTAAACCCGTTTGCAATACTAAGTTTTTCAACACAATATTGTTACTTTGCAGTCGGTGGCGCGCTGGACGAACCAGTCGACGCAAAGGCCGATGACTTGCTAATCATACGAGCCCAATGACAAGCAGCTAGCTGAGCTATTCCGTTCGCACCGCAACACTCTTGCTGCACCCAACTGGCAACGATTCATGGTCACGCGTGACAATCCTTTTCATTCAGGTTGCCGCATACCTGGTCAGTGATCGTCACGGTAGCGGGCTGACAGGGTCTCCGCGATCTTTTGCATCTGGCGCCTGAGCGCCTTGGGCTTCACCACTTCCACGCTGTCTCCGAAGGCCATCAACCACCATTCGAGCTGCGGTGTCTTGGCCAGGGTGGCTTTCACGAGTACACGGTGCTCGTCGATCGGCTTGATCTTCTGGTCCTCGCTCAGGGGAGACCTGTGCAGATGATCGGCCGCATCACGGGCAAAGATCACCTCCAGGCGGATCAGTTCCCCATCCCCAAATCCCAGTGCTCCCGATTCGATGTAGCGATCGATGTTGAAATCCGCCGGGTGCCTCGATCGCTGCCTGAGGGTCGTCACCGAATGCACCCGATGCAGGGCGAGGAGCCGGGGATCCGGATAATCGAACAGGGTCGCCACGAGATAAGTGACCGGGCCGCGCTGCACCAGGGCCAGTGGATGAACCAGGTATTCGTTGAGACTCGGATCGGCACGGCGCTGGTGGAGGATCTGGATCTGATGCTCGAACAGGAGCGCGTCGCTCACCGCCTCCTGCACTTGGGGATCAATCCAGGGCGGCTTCAGGGCCTGGTTTGAACTCACCACCCTCACCTTGTCGGGCCAGGCCTGCACGAGGCTCTCCTTCACGGGTGCCGAGAGCCGGCGCTCCGCCATGCGAAAGTAGGGAGCGAGCTGCCACACGGTCGCATGCGGCATCAGCCCGTCGAGAAACTGTTCCACCAATTTGAAGGCCAGGGCTTCGCTCATGCTGAGGCTGGGCAGATCCAGGGCGACGCCGTCGGGCTGCCAGCTCCAGCCGTAGGGCTTGTCGCGTTCATCGACCAGCAGGGGAAAGATTGCCGACAAGGCAGAGAGATCACGCCGCACGGTGCGCTCGGTGACCGTGAAGCCATTGGCAATCAGCGCGTCGCGCACGCTCTGGATGCTAATCCTGTGCGGATGTCGGGGAATGAGCCGTAACACATGCCATTGGCGGGTCAGGGCGTCCTGGTTCCGGTCCATGCAAAAAATCCCGGGTCAGTCTTGTTCTTGGCCTGATTAACGGCCTCCTCTCCCCTCTCCTTTCCCCGAATAAGCACCGCTAATCCACCCCAATTCCCCGCAAAGCCAGATTTCAGAACGGTTCAGGCTCCATTCAAAAAAATTGAGCGGAATGTTTTGCTCGGACATTAGGTGTCCGAGGGTGGTCGTACCATGGGCGGGCCTACCACTACGAGGACCGACAGTGCACCCATCTACATTCCATCAATACACCGGTGAGCGGGGCCCTTGCCAGACTGCCAAGATGCGGGGACGGGCCTGATGGCCAACGTGCTGCTGGGCCCGGGTGAACTCGAAAGCCTCATAGGTCTGCCCCATGCCGCGATCGTGCTTTATCTGGTGCTGCGCCGGCACATGGACTACGCCACCGGGATCGTGGGCCGCTCGCGCGGGGTGAGCTGGCTGGGTTTGCGCGAGGAGCTCTATGTGGAATCCCGCCAAGGCATGACCGCCCAGTCGTTTAGCCGTGAACAGGTCCGGCGCATGGCCGGCCACCTGGAACGCTCGGGCCTGGCCGAACGCCATTCGGTGGAGAAGGAGCGACTCATTTTTTTTCTGCCAAAGGCACTGACGGACAAGTGCGCGCCAAAAAAGGCCGACACAAGCCCGACACAAGGCCGAGAGGGTAAGCCCGACAGGGAACACCCCGCAGCAACCCCTCATCAGGAAAGGCTTTTTGTGATCAGGAACGACGAAGGCCGAAACAGCATGAAACAGGAGCAGATTCCGAAGCCCGGCACACCTCCGGTATCCGGTATCTATAACCCCCTCACTACGTTCGGGGGTAACGCGCCGCCCGAATCCGGGGGCGCCCCCCAGGTGGAGTCGGGGAGTGATGCGATGCGTAGTGCCTGCGCTGACATCTGGCGGGCCTACAGCGGGGCCTACCGGATGCGCTACGGCATTCCGCCGATCAGGAACGCCAAAAGCCATGCCCAGGTACGGCAGCTGGCGCAGCGCATTGGCTTTGACGAGGCTCCGGGACTGGCTGCCTGGTTCGTGTCGCATGACGGGAACTGGTATGTGCGGCAGGGTCACCAGATCGGTTCCCTGCTCGCCGATTGCGAGAAGCTGCGCACCGAATGGGTGACGGGCCGACGCATGACGGCCACCCGGGCCCGGCAGCTGGACCAGACCGCGGCCAATGTGGGGGCGATCAGTGAGGCCATGGAAATCCTGGAGAGAGCGAGGGTGAAGAATGCGTAAATGGGCTGAACAGGAACAACTCTTGACGCTGTTGCAGGGCACCGCGGAAGCCATGGGCGGCGAACTCAAGCCGGCCGCGCTCGCGCTCATGGCAAGCAACCTGGAGCCCTACCCTTTCCACCCGGTCGAGACGGCGCTCGCGCGATGTCGGGCTGAAGTCTCCGGCCGACTGACCCTGGCGGTGATCATAGACCGTCTGCAGGGCGCAGATACGCGCCCTGCTCCCAACGAGGCCTGGGCGATGGTGTTGAAGGCACGGGATGAGAACGAGACGGTGGTGTGGTGCCAGGAGATGGAAAAGGGTTGGTGGGCGTCAGTGGAGATACTGCGCAATGGCGACAAGGTCGGGGCGCGTATGGCGTTCATCGAAGTTTATAACCGCCAGGTATCCGAAGCCCGCATCGCCGGAACGCCAGCCAAGTGGACGGTGAGCCCGGGGCGCGACTCAGAGCTGCGCCGCATTGCGGTCGAGAAGGCGTGCGAGCAGGGGGTGCTCACCCAGGTGCAGAGACTGGCGCTGGCGCCGCCAGTGGCGGCGACCTCTGGGGAACTGTTGATTGGAAAGGGGTCGGGTACGCGGCAGGTGCGCAAGCTGCTGCATAAGCTCAACGTTCGCCAGCGTATGGCGGCACAGCAGGCACGAGCAGACCAGGTAGAGAGGTCCACGCTGGCACAAACGCAACGTGTGGCAGACGCCGCGCGCAAGGCCGAAATTCTTCAGCGTGCACAGGCCCACCCGCTCTGGGCGCAGACCCCAATTGATCCCCCGCTCACGGAGGCCACGACATGAGCAACCTGTTCGATGCGTCTCCCGCCCAACTGCAGCAGGTGCGAATACACCTGCTCCGTCCCGACCCCGGGCAGCCGCGCAAGCAGTTCGATCAAGACGCCTTGGCAGAACTGGCAATGAGCATCAAAGTAATCGGCATCCTGCAACCCATCCTGGTGCGTGAGGAGAGCGATGGGCTGTATACGATTCTAGTCGGTGAACGACGCTGGCGCGCGGCCGGTCTTGCAGGTCTGACCACCCTCCCCTGCCTGGTGCTGTCAAGGCAGATGGACAAGCTGGTGAAACTGGTGGTGCAGTGTTCGGAGAATGCGCACCATGTGGATCTGACTCCGCTGGAATATGTGGATGCGATGTCCGAGATGCTCATGGCGGGATTGGGGGCCTCGGCAATAGCGCAGGCCTTGGGCAAGCGGGTGGACTGGGTACGGGGGCATGAGCTGGCCGCCAACCCGGCCTACCGGACCCTGTTCGAAACAGGACGGCTACGCAGTGTGGATGTGCTGGCGCACTTCAGGGCGTTGCCGGATCCGGCACGGCGCGAACTGCTTGACTCGGAGGGGCCGATCACCTCGACCCGCTGTGCGCAGTTGCGCCAGAAGCACCGGGAGCTGGAAGAGCGCGAATCGGCGTTACGTCAGCCGAGCTTGCCTCTGGTAAGCACGCCATCGGGAGAGGACGCGTCGCAGGGGAAAATGATGGGAGGTGAAGACCCCTTGCAAGACAAGGCGGGACGAGACGCAGGCGCAAGCGTTAAGGGTGCCAGTGGCACGCAGATGGATAGTGAATCAATGCCCCCTGTCGCCCGCTCTGACGTCAAGCTCGATCCGGGGCCTGATATGGGTGGAGCCGGACACAGCATTGTCTCGCTGGTGGTGCCCTTGGCATGGATTCATGAAGCCGGTGGCGTGGAGCCGATCCGACGCATTGCCCTGGCGGCCCTGGCCCGAAGCTGAAGCCAAGGATGGCGGGCTGCGTGATGGCGTTGGAAGCGATGCAGGCACTCTATGCCGACCTGGACCAGAATGAGCTGCGCAACGTGGCGGGATGCTGTTCGCTGTCGATCGAGGATGTGCGCCAGGAGGCACGGTTACTGTGCTGGAGCATCGTAAGCGACCAGTGCGATTTCGATCCGGCTCGGGGTACACCCCGGCAATATGTCATGGGGCGCCTGTGGAGGATGACGCTGCGCTATCAGGTTTCAGTGCGTTTGGGCTGCTCGGGATGTGACGGGAAACGGGACAGCGAAGGCGCTGAGGATATGGAAGCACGATGGGTTCGGGAAATGCTCCTAACCTCCCCCCACACTCAGGAGCCGGTTGATCCGCTGAATGCGCTGCTTGCGCGCGAGGCGGTCATGGAGCAGGCATGTCTTGGCTCTTCCAAAAAACAGCAGGTGTTCGCGCGGCTCAATATGCGTGACCGAACGTTTGCTGAGTTGCTCCTGACGGTTCCCATCGACCAGGTGGCATCGCTCTACGGCCTGACGGTGCGTGCGGTGCGGTATCGGCAGGAGGAGATATTACGACAACTCGGCAAGACTGAATACCAAGATGGTCACGACATGTGATGACAACCAGCATGTTCCTTACTCCTGATGAACTGCATGATTTAACCGGGCTAGTCAACCCGGCAGCCCAAGAGCGCTTACTCCGTTCTTGGGGAATTTCCGTCTTCCGCAACCGCGCCAATCGCGTCATGCTTTCCCGTGAGGCGTTGACTCGTTGGCAACTTGGCGAGAGGATATCAACAAAGTCAGAGCCCAAATTGCGTCTTCTTCATGCTAAAACCTAAACTTCCGCCTGGTGTTCGTTTGGTGTCTGGCCGTTACTACCGCGTGCAATACGTCGGTATTGTGAATGGCAAACGCAAGCAAAAGGTTCACCCACTGACCCGCGCATCTGAAGGGCTAGCAGCTCTATTTCGAGCTCTTGCATCCATGGAAAACGAGCCTGAATCCTATGACACCAGGATACCCTTCCGTATTAAATTATGGTTGCAACAGGCATTGCCCGATCTTAGCCCTGACGAGCAAAAGGAAATATCAAGAATGGGTGCAGAAATTAGCGCTGCATTCAAAGAATTCAAGGTCGACCAGATTCACGCTAGACACATCCTGCAATTCCTTCAACAGTGGACGATTGCCGGCAAGTTACGGACGGCCCAACGTTATCGGGCCACATTAAACAAATTCTTTCGATGGGCCATCATCCAGGGTGATCGACTTGATAACCCGGTTGGGCCAATTAGCACAAAGGCACCGCCACCCCGCACACGATATCTCACTGACGCTGAGTACTTCGCAATTCGCGAGGCCCTAATGGGTAACAAAGATCACCAGGCAAGTAGCGGTGCAATGATGCAAATTTACGTGGATCTGCTCTATCTCACGGGCCAGCGTGGCCAAGATATACGATCCTTAAAGTGGACACAGATTGATGAAGTTGCAGGTGTTATTCGATTTGCGCCCTCAAAAGTTCAACACAGTACTGCCGCAAAGGTCGAAATTCCAATCACAGATTCGATCGCTAACGTCATCAAGAGAGCACGAGAAAGGATGCGAGCGCGAGCACGGTTAAGCCCCTTTGTAGTTCATAACCTGGAAGGATCACCCTACACAGCACATGGAGTTGGTACAGCTTGGGAACGCGCCAGGAAACGTGCTGGTATTAGTAACGCTACGCTAAACCGAAGTTTGGCGCCATGAACGAGTGAGTTCCTTGATATTGCAGACGAAACAGGATTGGTGTGATGCGGTTACTGGGAACAGCCTGGGTCGATGCCGAGCAGAGCAAAGGCTTTGGCTTG
>JBAUMF010000090.1:0-33830 GCA_049578545.1 Thiobacillaceae bacterium | reverse complement strand
AAAAAGGGCGAGAAGCTGCGCGACAAAATCGAGGAGCAACTCTCGAAACTCCAGCAATTGCCGCACCTCGTGCGCTCATTCTTCCAAGCCCCTTCTGTCGCCTATATTGGCGACTGCTGAGTAATTGATTGGTTTGGCTACAGTCTGATAATGGATCAGTTCCGCCTGGTCTGAAGTTCTTCGGGGGGCTTCGCGGTCGAATTGAGTGCATAGGCCTGAGCCATTCACCCGATCAGCGCCACCGCCTTGATTTGCGCCCATATGGCAAGCCCCGGCTGCAGGCAGAGATTACTTGCCGAGCGTCGTGTCAGGCGAGCCACCAGCGATGAATCGCCCACTTGCAGTTTTACCAGGGCGAGTGCCGGATGGCTATCGAGGGCAATCTCGACCACAGTGGCGGGCAGGGTGTTGAGTATGCTGGTGCCGGTCTGCTTTTCCAGGGCCAGACTTACGTCCCTCGCAAGCACGCGAACGCGCACATGGTTGCCAAGAGGGTGGCCACCATCGCGCACCCAGAAATGGCCACCGGCGAAATCGGCACGAACCAGATGCCATTCCATGTCCCGCTCCGCCACTACAGCATCCAGCACTACCCCGGCATCTTCGCCCAGGCGAATAGGCAGATCCAGTCGCGCCAGGGTTTCGGTGAGGGGACCGCTGGCCACCACGCATCCCGCTTCCATGGCCACGATGTGGTCGGCCAGCCGCGCGACTTCATCCGGCGCATGGCTGACGTAAATGACAGGAATCTCCAGTTCGTCGTGCAGACGCTCAAGATAGGGCAGGATTTCCTGCTTGCGTTCCAGGTCCAAAGCAGCAAGCGGCTCATCCATGAGCAGGATCTTGGGACTGACTGCGAGGGCGCGCGCGATTGACACGCGCTGGCGTTCGCCGCCGGACAAACGATCCGGCAGGCGCTCAAGCAGCGAACCGATTCCCAGCAGCTCGATAGCGTGTTCGAGCGAAACCCGACGATCTGCTGCATTTACCCGTTTCAGTCCAAACTCCAGGTTACGCCTGACCGTGAGATGCGAAAACAGACTGGCTTCCTGGAACACATAGCCCAGAGGACGTTTACACGTCGGCAGGAAAACCGTCTGATCCTGCCAGACCTCGCCATTGACGGACAGGTATCCCCCCGCTACGTTTTCCAGGCCGGCAATGCAGCGCAACAGCGTCGTCTTGCCTGAACCTGAATGTCCGAACAAGGCAGTCACCCCGTGGCCCGGCATTTCCAGATCCACGTCCAGGATGAACTCCGGCCAACCCAGGTGATAACGGGCGCGAATCGTTTCGCCTGTCATTGCTTCTTGCCCCTCTGGTTGAAGGTGTAAAGCGCAAGCAAGACGAGGAAAGAAAACACCACCATTCCTGCCGAAATCCAGTGCGCCTCGGCATATTCGAGTGCCTCCACATGATCATAAATTTGCACCGACACCACCCGAGTCTTGTCCGGTATGTTGCCGCCAATCATCAGCACCACACCGAATTCGCCCACAGTGTGGGCAAAGCCGAGGATAGTCGCAGTAAGGTATCCGGGCCGCGCCAACGGCAGCACCACGGAAAAAAATGTGTCCAGCGGAGAAGCGCGAAGGGTGGCGGCAGTTTCCAGGGGCCGCTCCCCGATTGCCTCAAACGCGTTCTGCACAGGCTGAACCACGAAGGGCAGGGAATAGAACACCGACCCCACCACCAGGCCCGAGAAGGTAAAGGGCAACACGCCCAGGCCGAGTGACTGGGTGAGATGCCCGATGGGACCGTTGGGTCCCATGGCCGCCAGCAAATAGAAACCGATGACGGTGGGCGGCAGCACCAGAGGCAGGGCAACCACGGCACCCAGCGGGCCTTTAAGGAATGAATTGGTGCGGGCAAGCCACCAGGCGATAGGTGTGCCGATCAGCAGCAGCAAGACCGTCGTGAGCGTGGCAAGCTCAAAGGTCAGACGAATGGCACTCCAGTCTCCTGGGCTCAGCACAATGTGACAGTCTTATCTGTATCCATAGGCCTTGATGATAGCCCGGGCCTTGGCTTGCTTCAGGTATTTCATCAACGCCAGCGCGGCAGGTTGTCCTTGCCGCTCGACAGGATCACGCCATCCTGGCGGATGGGCGCGTAAAGATCGGGCGGAACGATCCAAGCGGACCCGTCAATGATCTTGCCGTCCTTCATCACTTGCGCCAAGGCGACAAGACCCAGTTCGGCATTGCCGGTCGCGATGAACTGAAAGGTCTGGGTGACGTTCTCGCCCTGGACGAACCTGGGTTGCAGGCCAGCGTAGAGGCCAAGCTTGTTGAGCACTTCGACCTGCGGCTGCACCATGTGGTGCCAGTTTGGGATTGGCGAGGGCAAGGTGTCGGAACGAGCCTTCTTTCAGTACCTCGCCCTTGCCATCCACATAGCCGGGCCTGGCCGACCATAAGACCAGGGTGCCGACGGCATAGGTGAAGCGGCTGCCGGGCACAGTCATGCCTTCCAGTTCGAGCTTGGCCGGCTTGTCGTCGTCGGCCGAGAGGAACACCTGGAACGGCGCGCCGTTCTTGATCGGGGCGTAGAACTTGCCCGAAGAGCCGAAGGAAAGCAGCGCCTTGTACCCGGTGTCATTTTAAAATTCAGCGGCAATCTTTTGCATGGCCGCGGTGAAATGGGCAGCGACGGACACCTGGACTTCATTTGCGCGCGCGCCGGTGTGAAAAAGGGTACTCAGGCAGAGCATGAAAAGCCAGGAGCGAGGAAAGCCGGTCTTGCACATCTGTTTTGCGAGGATGCTAGCCGTGGCGTGGCCTGTTTGAACTGCTCTCGTTAACCAACATGTCGCGTGTCCGTCTTCTCGAATGGCAATACGGATTATTCGCCGCCCCACCCAGCAGCCGATGAGCCGACCAGGAGATCAGCATGGGGTCGGCTCAGGGTGACAAGGAAACATCGCCATACACCCGATGTGCGCGCTCGGTAAATGCCCGAATTGTTCGCTCGGCAGATTTGGTCAACAGATAGCCGACCAGCCCGGCCGCAAATCGCGAGGGGGGCATGAGTTCCATGCGGAACTCCACGTAAGTGCCCATCTTGGAAGGCTTGAAGTTCCAGCGGATTTCAAGATCGCCCATCAGCCCATGGTGCGAACGAACGACAATCGATTCCGGCCGCTTCAGAGTCGCCACTGCGCTCAGGGTCAATTCAATTGCCGAGAAACCAATGATCTGGTCGACCTGCAATGTCTCTCCGTCTCGAGAGCGAATATGCACTTTTCGGTATTCAGTCAAGAACTCCGGATACCGTTCGACATCGGCGACCAGGTCAAACACCCGCTCAGCTCCATAGGGAAGATCTGCGAATTGCTTAAAGCGTATTGGTTCGCCAAACCCCATGGTCGTTCGCTAACAGGGTGAAAAGGCTGATTATGGAACGCTTTGTGCAATTTATCATTCGATTGGAATCATGCCTCACTGCACATTTCCTGGATGCTGCCCTCGAGTGCCTTGCACATGGGCATTCTTGCTGCATTACTCAGACAACGGGTAGGCCGACTGATCATCTGCCTCTGCTTTGAGCAGTTCCCTGGCCCTGGCTTCATGGCTGTGATCCGTGCCGAGCATCATGTACATCGCGGGAACCACGAACAGGGTGAACAGCGTGCCGATGGACAGGCCGGTAGCGATGACAAGGCCCATGTTGAAACGACTCACGGCGCCGGCACCACTTGCGGTAATCAGCGGCATTACGCCCAGCACCATGGCCCCGGTGGTCATCAGGATCGGACGCAACCGCAGGCCGGCGGCATGTTCGATGGCTTCGCGTTTGCTGCGGCCCTCGCGCTGCAGGTTGTTGGCGAATTCGACGATCAGGATGCCGTGCTTGGAGATCAGGCCGATCAGCGTGACCAGTCCGACCTCGGTATAGATGTTGAGCGTCGCGCGGCCGATTCCCAGGTTGATGAACAGCAGTGCACCTGAAATCGCCATGGGCACCGACACCAGGATGATGATTGGATCGCGGAAACTTTCGAATTGCGCCGCCAGCGCCAGGAAGATGATGACCAGGGCAAAGAAGAAGGTCAGCACCAGCCCGCCCGATTCCTGCTCGAACTGACGCGCGGGGCCGGCGTAGTCGAAGGTGTATCCGGCCGGCAGGGTGCGCTGCGCCAGTTGCTTGAGGTTGTCGAGCGCCTGGCCCTGCGCGATAAAGGGCATGGGCACTCCCTGAACGGTGGCGGAATTGGCCTGCTGGAAGTGGCTGATCGTCTCGGGCTGCACGGAGGTTTTGAGGTGCACCACGGTGGACAGTGGCACCATGGCCCCGCTTGCGGTGCGCAGGAAGTAATACCTGAGCTGGTCGGGGTTAAGGCGGAAGCGCTGCTCCACTTGCGGAATCACCTTGTAAGAGCGGCCGCCCAGATCGAAGAAATTCACGTAGCCGCCGCCCAGCATGGCCGACAAGGCCGAACCGATGTCCTGCATGCTCAGGCCGAGCTGAGCGGCCATGTTGCGGTCGATGTCGATGCGCGTCTGCGGGAGGTCGATGCGCAGGTCCGACTGCAGGAACATGAACTGCCCGCTCTTGAGCGCCGCCTGCAGGAATTGCTGCGACACGTCATAGAGCTTGTTGAACGGCTCGGAGGTGGTGAGCACGAACTGGACGGGCAAGCCGCGCGCCCCGGGCAGCGGCGGCGGCTGAAACACTGCGATCTGCGAACCGGCAATGTGGTTCAAGTCCTGTTGCAGCACCGGCTGAAGTTGCATGGTAGTCCTGGTGCGCTCGTCCCACGGCTTGAGCACCATGCCGCCGATTACCTGGGTTGGCGCGTTGAGCTGGAAGACATGGTCGGTTTCGGCAAAGCTCTTGTACGTGTCGTAAATCTGTTTGGCATAGATCTGGCGCTGGTCCAGCGTGGCCGTCGGGTTGTTGAAGGCGATGGAAATGAGCACACCCTGATCTTCCTGCGGCGCCAGCTCCGAGCTGGAGGTGGAGTAGAGGTAATAGATGCTGCCGAGAACAATGACGGCCATCACCGCCGTCACCGGCAGGTAATTAAGGGAACCGTGCAGCACGCGCTCGTAGCGCGTGTGCAGGCGCTCGAAGCTCCGGTCCAGGAACATCACCAATCTGTCCTGCCAGTTGTGGCTTTGCGGATCGGGCGCTTTGAGCAGTCGGGAACACATCATGGGCGACAGCGTCAACGCGATGATGGCCGACATCGTGACCGTGCCGACGAGAGTGAAGGCAAACTCGGTAAACAGGGAGCCGGTCAGTCCGCCCATGAAGCCGATGGGCACATACACCGCGACCAGCACGATGGTCATGGCGATGATGGGGTTGGCCAGTTCGCGCGCTGCGCGCAAGGCCGCATCCATGCGGCTCATGCCATTCTCGAGGTGGCGGCTGACGTTCTCTACCACGATGATGGCGTCATCCACCACCAGGCCAATGGCCAGAACGATGGCCAGTAGCGTGAGGAGGTTGATCGTATAACCCAGCGCCAGCATGACGGTAAAAGTGCCGATGATGGACAGCGGGATGGCCACGAGTGGAATGATTACCGAGCGCAGCGAACCGAGGAACACGAACACCACCGCAGTGACGATGAGAACGGCCTCGACCAGGGTCTTGATGACGTCATGGATGGAAGCGTTGACGAACTTGGTCGAGTCGTAGGGAATGGCGCCAGTCAAGCCAGCCGGAAGCTGCGACTGGATATCCGGGAAAACCTTGCGCACGCGTGCGACAACGTCGAGCAGGTTGGCTCCAGGCGCAACCTGAATGCCGATGAACACCGAGGACTTGCCATCAAAGGCTACCGCGGTGTCATAGTCGTCCGACCCCAGAGAGACCTCGGCCACGTCATCCAGCCTTACGACCTGCCCATTGACTGATTTCACAACGAGGTTCTTGAAGCCGTCGAGGGAGCTCAAGTTGGTATTGGCCGACAGGTTGATCTGCACCATCTGGCCTTTGGAGTTACCGGTGGAGGAGAGATAGTTGTTGGCGGCAAGTGCTGCATGCACATCAGCGGCGGTCAGGCCGTAGGCAGCGAGTTTCTGCGGGTCCAGCCATGCCCGCAACGCAAAGTTCTTGGCGCCCAGGATCTCGGCAGTCTGCACCCCCTCGATGGCCTGCAGCTTGGGCTGCACCGAGCGGATGAGATAGTCGGTTATCTGGTTGGGTCTGAGCACGTCGCTGTAGAAACCCATGTACATTGCGTCAATGGTCTGGCCGATGGCCACCGAAAGCACTGGCGTTTGCGATTGCGGCGGCAACTGGTTGAGCACCGAGTTGACCTTGGTGTTTATCTCGGTAAGGGCCTTGTCCGGGTCGTAGTTCAGGCGCAGGTTGACGGTGATGGTGCTCACCCCTTGTACGCTGCTCGACGTCATGTAGTCGATGCCGTTGGCTTGGGCGATGGCATTCTCCAGCGGCGTGGTGATGAAGCTCGCCACCAGATTGGCGTCGGCGCCAGGGTAGACCGTGCTGACCGTAACCACGGCATTTTGCGTGTAGGGATACTGCAACACCGGCAGCAATCCCGCCGAACGCAGCCCCAGCACCAGAATCACCAGGCTGACCACGGTGGCCAGCACCGGGCGCGCGATGAAGATGTCGGTGAATTTCTTGTTCATCGTCACGGGTTGGGCACTTGCGGGTTCGGGTTATTCGAAGGCAGCACGCTGTTGTTGACCAGTACCGGCGAGTCGTTGCGCAACTTGAGCTGTCCGGCGGTTACCACGATTTCGCCCGCCTTCACCCCGTCAAGAATGGCAACCTGGTCGCCGCGCGTTAGCCCGGCGGTGACAAAGCGCTGTTCCACGGTCAACCTGGACTTGCCGTCCGGACCCTTGCCCCGGTCCCTCACGATGAACACGGTAGCGCCATAGGGATTGTAGGCCACGGCCGCATTCGGCAGAGTGACATACTGGCGCGGCTGGCCTTGGGTGATGCGCACGGTGGCGAACACGCCGGGCAGCAGTGCATTCCTGGGGTTGGGCATGCGGGCACGCACCTTGAGGTTGCGCGTGGCGGGGTCAATCTGCGGCTCGATGGCGGTCACCCTGGCGTTGAAGGTTTGGTCTCGCGCCGCGCTGGTTTGGACTTGCGCCTGCATACCCACGTGAACGAGGTCGATCTGGCTTTGCGGCACGGTGAAATCGACATCCATGGGATCAAGCTTCTGCAGGGTGACCACGGGTGTGCCCGGTGCCAGGTACTGGCCCAGGTTGACCTGACGGATACCGAGCTGGCCGGAGAACGGCGCCGCAATGGTCTTCTGCGCGATCAGCGCCTTCTGCGTCTTGACCTGGGCCTGTGCGCTCTTGAGCGTGGCGGCATCGGTATCGACGACTGATTGACTGATGGCCTGCACCTTGAGCTGGGCCTGGTCGCGCTTGAGGTTGACTTCGGCCAGTGCAGCCTGCGCCTCGAGTTGCACCAGCTGCGCCTTAAGCGGCGCCGGGTTGAGTTCGACCAGTGGCTGACCGACATTCACACGTTGGCCGGAATCGAAGTAAATGGCCGTGACCAGTCCGCCGACCTCGGCGCTGAGCGCGGCCTGCTTGCTGGCGCTGAAGCTCCCTACTGCTTCCACTGTCGGTTGCCAGCTGCTTTCCTGCGCCACCGTAGTTGACACTGTCTGCGGCGGGTTGGCCGAGCCCTTGATCCCCTGGGCGATCATTTTGTTCTTGAAGGTTTGAAATCCAACGACTCCGCCCACTAGCACCGCAGCGACGATGAGCATGATGATCATGGGTTTAGTTGTACCTTTGGCCATCGGTCACTCCGTAATTTGTTTGTCTTTCGGTCAGTTGATATTTGCGCAGGGGTCGCTCGTGTGCCACGCGCAGGGGCGGGGCGTGGTATTCATCAGGGTGGATCATCGGGCAGCAACCGGCGCGGGAGCCGCCGAATCAGTCGACCCCGCCAACCTGCCGCCGCCCATGGCCTGATAAAGCGCCGCCGTATCGGCCAGGCGGGCGGCTTGCGCAGCGATCAAGGCGATACGGGTTTGCTGCACCTGTTGCTGCGCAGTAAGCAGTTGCAAATAGCTTGCCGCGCCTAACTGGTATTGCTGCTCAACAAGCTTTAGTGAATCCTGCGCTGATGCGTCGGCTGCGGCCTGGGCCTGCAAGGCCTGGGCATCGTTGTCAAGCTGGCGCAGCGCGTCGGCCACGCTGCGCAGGGCCTGCAGCACGGTTTGCTGATAGTTGGCACCGGCCACCTGCAGGCTCGCCTCGGCGGCGTTTGCTGCTGCCCCTAACCCGGCGTTGAACAGCGGCTGCGCCAGATGCCCGGCCAGGCTCCAGATCATAGAGCCCGGCCCGAACAGCGCACCGGTGGTCAATGCCTGCGTACCCAGGGTGGCACTGAGGTCGATCTGCGGATAAAGCTTGGAAACAGCCACGCCATACTGCGCGGTGGCAGCGTGCAACAAGGCGGTGGAGGCCAGGATATCGGGACGTTGGCGCACCAGCTCCGACGGCACGACTAACGGCAACTGGGCAGGCAGGGTGAAATCGGCAAGTGTGAAGCGCGGAATGTCAGCTGACCCTGGAGCCTGGCCGATTAGCACGGCCAAAAGATGGTCAGCCTGTTCCAGCCTGTTACGCAGCGGCGGCAGGCTGGCGCGCGTCTGCTCCACTTGGGCTTGCAGGGTCAGGACATCGAGTTTGGCAGCCGCGCCCAGCTCGAATCGCTTGCGTGCGATGTCGAGCTGGGCTTGCTGGGCCCGCAAGATGGCTTCGGTTGCCTCGATCTGTGCCGTCAGCTGTGCTTGGCCAAAGGCGGCGGTGACCACGTTTCCGGCCAGAGTCAGGCGTGCGCCGGCAAGTTGAAAAGCCTGATAGTCTGCTTGAGCAGCCAGCGCCTCCAGCGCGCGATGGTTGCCGCCGAACAAATCAAGATTGTAGTTGACGGCGATGCCGGCGTTGTAGAGGGTAAATACGCTTTCTGACCCGCCGCTCTGGCCGACACTGGCCGGGTTGAACACGCTGCGGCTGGCGCCGAGGTTGGCGTCAACCGTTGGGTATAGCGTCGAGCCGGCCTGTGCCTTCTGGATTTGCTGGGCCTGGCGCAACGCCGCCTGGGCAGCGGTCAAGGTGGGGCTGTCATGCAGCGCCTGGGCCACCAGGTTGTCGAGCTTGACCGCGCCGAATGTTGTCCACCAATCTTCCGGCATGACCTGTCCGGCCACGAAGCTTTGCGCGTTGCCCAGCCCAGCAGCGGCAGATGCCGTTGTCGTCAGTGGAGTGTGACGGAGATAGCCCGCGACCGAGGGTGCTGCCGGAGTCTTGAAATCGGGCCCGACTGAAGTACAGCCAGTCAGCGCAGCGAAACCAAGCAACATCCACAAGAAGCGCCTGGAAAGATCAAGTTCTTGCATCAGCGCTAGAGACATAAATTATGGGCCCGTGCAGCAAATAGAGCTAAATGGTTGAAGCGGGATTCGAAGCGCCGAAGCGTCGCGCCGGCAAACTGCCAAGGCTGATCCGCTAATCACCGACAAGGTCCAAATCCGGATAAACGGTATTGGTCCATCCGCACCCGCTCGTCACCCTAACCAAATTCTATATAGATGAGCAGACATATGTAACCTCAATTACATTTTGATGGCTGAGATTCGTAGGCTATGGTCAGACTTGGAAGCCAGGAAGCCCATGAAACATCACAGATCAGGATACCGCCAAAGCTGTATTCCGAAGAAAAGTGCATTGTAGCTGTGCCTAGCCGAGCCTGCCGGGCAGGTCGCCGTGATGCGGCATAAATCAGCCTCCGAAACATGGCCGCTCTGTTCAAAGCTTTCGGTGGGGAATCAAATAACACCACGCCTGTTAGGAAGGGTCGCAAGGCAATTCCCCCAAAGGCAATGTCTGCCTCGGGTTCTGGCACCCGCCAAGCTGGAGCGAAGCGACGATGCGAAGGCCAGGGCGGGCGGCGCGCGGAACCCCTTGCAGCAACTAGGGTTTTGCCCTTTCGGCATTGCCCCGCCCTGATGCTTGGCGCTAAAATGAATCCCTTTTCGCCCAAATTTCGGGTTCCGGTTTTTTGGATGTCATTCATGGAAAGACAACGCTGGCTCGAGGGGACACTCTACTCTCCCGATTTTGAACAGGATTCCTGCGGCTTTGGGCTGATCGCCCAGATGGACAACCGGCCCAGCCAGAAGCTGGTGCAAACGGCCATTTCCTCGCTGGCATGCATGACGCACCGCGGCGCGATTGCGGCCGATGGTCTGTCGGGCGACGGTTGCGGCCTCCTGTTCAAGAAACCCGACGCATTTCTGCGTGCTGTTGCTGCCGAAGCCGGCATCAAGCTGACAAATCAATATGCCGCGGCGCTGATGTTCCTGTCGAAAGACGCTGCCAAACAGAAAGCCGCCAGGGATGCGCTCACACAGGCTCTGACAGCCCAGGGTCTTGACGTGGCCGGGTTCCGTGCTGTACCGGTCAACGCCTCAGTGTGCGGTGAATATGCACTCAAGATCATGCCGCATTTCGAGCAGGTATTCGTGAACTGCCCGGCGGAAGTGGATGAAATCCGCTTCGACCGCAAGCTCTATATCGCCCGCCGCCTGACTGAAAAGGCACTCAAGAATGACGCAAGCTTTTACCTGCCGACGCTGTCTTCGCAGGTAATTTCCTACAAGGGCCTGGTGCTGCCTTCCAATCTGCCCGTGTTTTATCCGGACCTCAACGATGAGCGCTTTGCCTCCAGCCTGATCGTGTTCCATCAGCGGTTTTCCACCAACACCTGGCCTGAATGGCGCCTGGCCCAGCCGTTCCGCTATCTGGCGCATAACGGCGAAATCAACACGGTGCAGGGCAACCGCAACTGGAGCCGCGCGCGGGAAATGAAGTTCAAGAGCGACCTCATCCCCAACATGGACGACATCCGCCCCATCGTCGATACGAACGGCTCAGACTCGATGAGCCTGGACAACATGATCGAAGGGCTGGTGATGGGTGGCGTACCACTGTTCCGCGCCCTGCGCATGGTCGTCCCGCCGGCCTGGCAGAACGTGGAAAACATGGACCCGGATTTGCGCGCATTTTATGAAGTCCATTCCATGCACATGGAACCCTGGGATGGCCCTGCCGGCGTCGTGATGACGGACGGCCGCTACGGCGTGTGCATGCTCGATCGCAACGGCCTGCGTCCGGCCCGCTGGGTGTTGACCAAGGACCGCATCCTGACAATCGCTTCGGAAATCGGCGTGTGGGATTACGGGCCGGAAAATGTGGTGATGAAAGGCCGCGTGCGTCCCGGCCAGATGGTGGCCGCCGATCTGGTCACCGGCAAATTGCTGCTGCCCGAAGACATCGACAATGAACTGAAGGTGTGCCACCCGTATCGTGATTGGCTGAAGGAAGCACGCAAGCTGGAGTTTGGCGCATACCAGGATGCCGAACTGGAAATCATGGATACGGCGTCACTGCTGACACAGCAGAAGCTGTTCAATGTCAGTTTCGAGGAACGCGACCAGATCATCCGCGTGCTGGCGGAAGACGGCCAGGAAGCACTTGGCTCGATGGGCGACGATACGCCCATGGCCGTGCTCTCGCATAAAGTGCGATCGCCCTATGACTACCTGCGCCAGCAGTTTGCGCAGGTAACCAACCCGCCGATTGACCCCATCCGCGAAGCGATCGTGATGTCGCTCAACACCTGCTTTGGGCCCGAGCGCAACCTGTTCGAAGAAACCCGCGAGCACGCTCGCCGGCTGGAAGTGCATTCGCCCCTGCTATCGCATGAGGCGTTTCTCGCGATCACGCGCCAGTCCGACAAGGAGTACAAGAGCGTCACAGTATCGCTGCAATACGATGCAGCCGAAACCAACCTGAAATTTGCGGTGGAGAAACTTGCAGCCGACGCGGTCGCATTGGTCAAGGCCGGGAATGTCATTCTGGTGCTGTCCGACCGCGCCATCAGCAGCAATTCGCTGCCGATTCCAGCGCTGTTCGCCACCGGCGCGGTGCATCACGCGCTGATTTCGGCCGGACTGCGCTGCGACGCCAACATTGTGGTGGAAACCGGCACGGTGCGCGACCCGCATCACTACGCCTGCCTGATCGGCTTCGGCGCAACAGCAGTCTATCCTTATCTGGCCTGCCAGATCATCGGCGAGTTTGTGAAAACCGGCGAAGTCAAGATTGCGCTCGACAAGGCGCTGTCCAATTATCGCAAGGGCATGGACAAAGGCCTGTACAAGGTGCTGTCAAAGATGGGCATCTCGCTCGTGGCAAGCTATCGCGGCGCGCAGTTGTTCGAGGCCGTGGGTGTCCATGAGGAAGTGATCGAGCTGAGTTTGACGGGCACGGTATCAAGGGTTTCCGGCGCGGACTTTGCCGACTTTGAATCGGATCAGAAGCAGCTGCACAAGATTGCCTTCAACCCGATGAAGCCGATCACCGCCGGGGGGCTGCTGAAGTTCATCTTCGGCGAGGAATTCCACGCCTACAACCCGGATGTCGTGCAGCAACTGCAAAAGGCAGTGCAAAACGGCAGCTACGAGGAATACAAGAAATATTCCGCTATCGTGAACAGCAGGCCGGTTGCAATGATGCGCGACCTGATGAAGCCAAAGTTTGGCTTGAACCCGATTCCCATCGACGAGGTGGAACCGGTGGAAGCAATCCTCAAGCGCTTTGACAGTGCAGGGATGTCGCTCGGCGCACTGTCCCCCGAAGCGCACGAAGCGCTGGCCGAAGGGATGAACCGCATCGGCGGCCGCTCAAACTCTGGTGAAGGCGGTGAAGATCCCAAACGCTACGGTTCCATCAGGACGTCCAAGATCAAGCAGGTGGCCTCGGGCCGCTTCGGCGTGACACCGGCCTATCTGGTCAGCGCCGAAGTTCTACAGATCAAGATCGCCCAGGGCGCGAAGCCGGGCGAGGGCGGCCAGCTTCCCGGCGACAAGGTTTCTCCCCTGATTGCCAGATTGCGTTATTGCAAGCCCGGCACGCCACTGATTTCGCCCCCGCCGCACCACGACATTTATTCCATCGAAGATCTGGCCCAGCTGATTTTTGACCTCAAGCAGGTCAACCCCAATGCGCTGGTGTCGGTCAAGCTGGTAGCCGAACCGGGTGTTGGCACGATTGCCGCAGGTGTAGCCAAAGCCTATGCCGACCTGATCACCATTTCCGGCTATGACGGTGGCACCGGCGCATCACCGCTGACCTCGGTGAAATACGCCGGTACCCCGTGGGAGCTGGGCCTGTCCGAAGCGCAGCAGGTACTGCGCGCCAATGGCCTGCGCGGCCGCGTGCGCGTGCAGACCGATGGCGGTCTAAAGACGGGTCTGGATGTCATCAAGGCCGCCATCCTTGGTGCGGAGTCCTTCGGCTTCGGCACCGGCCCGATGGTGGCGCTGGGCTGCAAGTACTTGCGCATCTGTCACCTGAACAACTGCGCAACCGGCGTGGCGACCCAAAACGACGTCCTGCGCAAGAAATACTTCATCGGTCTCCCCGACATGGTGGTGAACTACTTCACCTTCATGGCGCAGGAAACACGCGAGCTCATGGCACAACTGGGTATGAGGAAGCTGACCGACCTGATCGGCCGCACTGACCTCCTCGACCTGATGGAAGGCGAAACTTCCAAACAGAAAAAGCTGAAACTGGACGTGCTGCTTACTCAGGGCGATATTCCGGACAGCGAACCACGCTTCTGTGTGCAGGACCGCAACCCCAGCTTCGACAAAGGCGAACTGGCTGAGCAGATGGTGAAGGATGCACTGCCTGCCATACAGGCGAGACGGAAGGCCCACTTCGAGTACGGTGTGCGCAACGTCAATCGTTCGATCGGCGCACGGCTGTCCGGCGAGATTGCCAAGGCGCACGGCGACGCGGGGCTGCCTGATGACACCCTGCGCCTGAAACTGACGGGTTCTGCCGGCCAGAGTTTTGGCGTGTGGAACGCCAAAGGCCTGACCCTCGAGCTGGAAGGCGATGCCAACGACTACGTCGGCAAAGGCATGGCTGGCGGCCGGTTGATTATCTATCCGCCCAAGTCGTCGGGTTTCGAAGCGCATCGCAACATCATCATCGGCAACACCTGTTTGTATGGTGCAACAGGAGGCGAACTCTATGCTTCCGGCATGGCGGGCGAGCGCTTCGGTGTGAGGAACTCCGGCACCCTCGCAGTGGTGGAAGGGGCCGGCGATCATTGCTGCGAATACATGACCGGGGGCTGCATCATAGTGCTTGGCGATACCGGCATCAACTTCGGCGCTGGCATGTCAGGTGGCATGAGCTTTGTGTATGACGAATCCGGCGACTTCGCCAACAAATACAATAAGGAGCTCATCGACATTGCACGGCTAACCACGGACGAAATGGAACCCTATCGCGTCTTCCTGAGAGACCAGATAAAACGCCACCTGGCACTAACCGGCTCCGCGCAGGGCTCTGCACTGCTCGCGGATTACCGCCTGGCGCTGGAAAAATTCTGGCTGGTCAAACCCAAGCGCGTCAGTATCGAGGCGCTGGTCGACGACATCCCTGGCAACAAACGGGAAGTCGTCCCAGCCTGAACCTCTACTCAAATTCATAAAGACAAATAGACATGGGTGATGTTTTTCAATTCCTCAATCAGCCCCGCCGGGATGGCGACAAAACCCCGGCAGTGATTCGCATCCATGAGTTCAAGGAAATCTACGCCAAGATGGATGCGGGTCACGCGGCCGAACAAGCGGGGCGTTGTCTGGCATGCGGCAATCCCTACTGCGAATGGAAATGCCCGGTGCACAACTACATCCCGAACTGGCTCAAGCTGGTGACGGAGGGACGCCTGTTCGAGGCGGCGGAACTGTCGCATCAGACCAATTCACTGCCGGAAGTGTGTGGTCGTGTCTGCCCGCAGGATAGATTGTGCGAAGGCGCCTGCACATTGAATGACGGTTTTGGCGCGGTGACCATCGGCCAGGTTGAAAGATACATATCCGAGGAAGCCTTCAAGGCCGGCTGGCGGCCCGACATGAGTCAGGTCTGCAAATCCGGCAGGAAGGTTGCAGTGATTGGCGCCGGCCCGGCAGGTCTGGGTTGCGCGGATATCCTTGTGCGCAGCGGCGTCACCCCGGTAGTGTTCGACCGCTATGAGGAAATAGGCGGCCTGCTTACCTTTGGCATTCCGGAGTTCAAAATGGAGAAGTGGGTCATGACCCGCCGTCGCGAAGTGCTGGAGGCCATGGGCGTGCAATTCAAACTGGGCATGGAGGTGGGCAAGGACATTTCCATTCAGCAGATTCTCGCCGACTACGATGCCGTATTCCTTGGCATGGGCACCTACACCTACATGAAGGGCGGTTTTTCCGGCGAGGACTTGTCCGGCGTGCTGGAAGCGTTGCCCTTCCTTATTTCCAACGTGCGCCATTGCCTCAAACTGCTCAAGCCCGATGAAACCTTTCATAACACGAAAGGCCAGCGTGTGGTGGTATTGGGCGGCGGTGACACCGCCATGGATTGCAACCGCACCAGCATCCGCCAAGGTGCTGCTTCGGTGACCTGTGCATACCGTCGCGACGAAAAAAACATGCCGGGGTCCAAACGCGAAGTGAACAATGCCAAGGAAGAGGGGGTGCAGTTCCTGTGGAATCGCCAACCTGTGGAGATTATCGGCTTCAACAAGGTGGAGGGCGTGAAACTGGTCACCACCGAGCTCGGCCCGCCCGATGCGCGCGGCCGCCGCACGCCAGTCGTGGTGCAGGGCTCGGAGGAGATCGTTGCTGCCGATCGCGTCATCATTGCATTTGGTTTCCGCCCCAATCCACAGCCCTGGTTTGCCGAGCAAGACATCGCTACCGACCAGGCAGGCCGCGTGATTGCAAAGGGACAGACACACGCGTTCCAGACCGCCAACCCGAAAATCTTTGCCGGCGGCGACATGGTGCGTGGTTCCGACCTCGTGGTCACCGCGGTGTGGGAAGGCCGCGAGGCGGCGAAAGGCATCCTGGAATATCTGGGGCTGTAAGCTTGCCGCCATGAGTCTGGCCGACGTACTCACACTGAAACGTGTGCGAGAACTGGCCGGAGAAAAGGCCTTTGCGCGCGGCAAAGCCTATTTCCAGGAAGGCGCGGTCGGCTTGCTCAAAGAAGAGAGTGACCGCGTTCAAGCCTCAGTGCAAGGCACGGAAACCTATCGCGTAACCTTGAGCGCAACGCCTGACAACAACCTGGAGTATGACTGCACCTGCCCGGTGGGTGACAGCGGCGATTTCTGCAAACACGCCGTCGCCGTGTCGCTTTCCTGGCTGGAAAACAACGGAGAGGAATCCTTCCCGCCGGAAGAGGATGCTGGCAACGTTCGATCCGGCAAGCCGCGCAGGAAGCGCAGAACCCAGGCCGATACGCTCGCGGAATATCTCGATACCCTGACCGAAGTCGCGCTCAAAGACTGGCTCATGCAAGCCGCCAGCCGTGACAGAGGCATGCGTGACAAGCTGCTGCTCAACGCACGCGCGGCAAGTGGCGGAAAAAGAAACACCTCAGGTCTGGCAGCCTTGCGCAGCGCGGTTTTGAAAGCGGCGCGGCAGCCCGCGTTTCTGGACTGGCGGCAGGCGGAAGACTTTGCCGAACGGCTGCACGACGCCGCGCAATTGATCGAAGACCGTATCCCGTTGGGCGAACCCGGTTTGCCCGCGATTATCGAAGAGACCATCCAGCAGGCGGAAGCTTCGCTGGACAACGTTGACGACTCCGATGGCGCAGTGCAGGAAGCATTGCACCGGCTGGGAGAGGCTCATCTCGCCGCCTGCCGGGCCAGCAATCCCGACCCGATCGAGCTGGCCGAGCATTTGTTCGACATCGAAATAGCCGCCGAGTGGGATTTCTATCCCCCCGCCTTGCCGCACTACGCAGACGTACTGGGCAAAGAAGGGTTGAACCACTACCGCCAGCGCGTCTTGGAAGCGGCGGAAAAACTGCCTGTCAAAACGATGACATCCATTAACACTGGTCCCAGCCGTTACCAGATCGAGCGCATGATGGAAGCCTTGTGCCAGCATGACGGCAACGATGCACCTCTGCTCAAGCTGCTGGAAAAAAACCTCGACAGCGCGTACCGCTACCTGCAACTGGCTGAGCGCCGCGCCGCATCAGGGTGCCACAAACAGGCGCTGGATTGGGCCGAACGCGGGCTGGCGGCATTCCCGAACGAGCACAACTCCGGACTCATCGACTTCCTTGTCAGCCTCCACCGCAAGCACGGCGATCCTGAACGCGCAAGCGAACTGGCCTGGCATCAGTTTGCCAAAGCGCCTTATTTCGAGGCTTACCTCCACCTGTTGCAGCACACGCCCGGGGCGGCGCGGACGCAAGTCCGCCAGCGCGCCATCGAGTACCTGGAAGCCCTCATGCAAAACGAAGAAGCCGCCCGCAAGAAACCATCAAAACCCAATGCATGGGGATCACCCGGCACCCGCTCCACCCTGGTACAAATCCAGCTGCGCGAAAACAACGCAAGCCGTGTCTGGGAACTGGCGAGCGGGCACGCGATTGCAGGCAAGCTCTGGCCCGCCGTCGCAAAAATGCGCGGCGAAAGCCACCCTGACGAAGCCGTTTCCATCTACCAGAAACTGCTGCCCGATGCCGTCCGGCAAGGGCAAAGCAACGCCCGTTACGATGAAGCGCATGAACTCGTCGCAGCCATCCGCGCCTTACGCCTCAATCACGGCAAGCAGGAACAATACCGGCAGGAACTGGCCGCTCTCCGCGCCGAATACAGGGCCAAGCGCAACTTCATGAAGCGGCTGGAAAGCCTCGAACCCTGAATCAGCCGACAAACTTATTTGAACCATGAAGGGCACATGGAAAGGCACGGTCTTGCGCCTAGCTTATGGCCTCCTCCGACACAGAACTTCCAGGAAACTAATCCACAAGCGTGCTCGCCATTCCAACTGCTCTACGTCGCAGTGGTAGTCTCTGAACCGACGGAAGCCTGGCTGCGGTAATATCCTTCCGGTCCCATGGCCTTAAGCAGCGCAAGGGTAAGCAACTCCTCATTGACATCGCCTTCGGCCGAGAACAACTGCTGGATCCGGCCATGGCCTGTCTCATTTGCGGCCATGATGGCAGGCGTCAGCACCTCGCCCATCGATGCGACCATGCAGCCATTGGGCGCGACATTGAGCACGATGTCCGCGCCCTTGCGCAGTTCGCCCAGCGCTTCGCCCACATAGGTGGCAATTTCGCTCAGCGGCCGCAAGGTCGGCAGCAATTCGCGCGTCTGCTTCAGCACTTCAATCGTTGAAGGTGACATTGGAATACCGGCAGCACGGTAAAGTGGTCTGACAACAAAGTTGCGGAAGACGTACTGGCGTACCCGGTTTGTCCGCATAGCAGACTGAAGCGTCCGTATTTCATCGGCATGCCTCTTTCCTCCGTCCAAACCTGAGCGCAGGCGTTCGAGCTGGTCGCGCTGAATTTCCATGGCTTCATCAAAGGTCCATTCCATATAGGTCCACGTCGGATTGAAATCAAGCCTGAAGCGACGGAAACCGAGGTTGGCAAGCAGCATGCGGAAGATTTCCTCACACTGGGAAACCCGCATGAAGATCTCACCGGTAAGGGCAATTTCAAATCCATGTCCTTTTGGCAGGCGGCCTTTAATCCACTTTTGAGCGAATCGTCGCAACGGTTTGACCATGTCCCGCCCATGCAGCCGATAGGCAAAATATTTCACCAAAGGCCCGAGATAGGTCCGCTCACCGACTCGCTTGATCAGCGCGCGGGCCAGGCGTCCCGGGCCGGCAAAGGATTCCAGCGAGCGCAGCAGGTCAGCCTTGAGCGCCCGATAGTCTCTAAGGAACTGCTGGTATTCAGCGTAATCACTACATGCCGCCCCACCCAGGAATAGAAGGTTGTGCAAGACGCCCTGGACTACAACGCCCTGGTGAGCGCGAGAAAGAGCCCATTCCTCGATGCCGATATTCCAGCCTTCGGTTTCCTTGCCAACCAGGAATTTGAGCGCGCCTTGGCCAGGCAAAGCCTGGCATCCAGCATCATGGCTCTCTGCAGCCTGGCCATGGGTTGCAGATTTCCCGTAATACAGCAGCCGATGCACATCGACGTACTGCCCCTGGCGGCAGGGGCCCGGACCCTTGTTGTCGAAGTAAAGCAATCGCCGCTTGCCCTTAACCTGGGGATCACCGACCTCGCGACGGTGGTGAAAATCGTCCATGGCAAGTTGCAAGTCGGCATAGACTGAGGCGAGCGGGGCACAAACTGCATCGCCGGTTGTTCGCCTGCCCTTTTTTACCAGGCGGTGCAGGTCATAACTCTGCTCGTCGTAATTGTCCACGCAGGTGTAGCCCGCGCCACGCAGCACCGCGGACAAGAAACGGTTATCGGACATGGTGGGGAAATAAATGACATCCTGCTCGCGGTCGATGGGTCCCGCAAAGCTCAGTTCATCCAGTGTATGGATGTCAAAGGTCTCCCCACTGCCAATTTTCAATCGTTCATGCAGGCCAAGCTGCAGCTGCTTGACGTAGGTATTGACGCGGTTTTCCAGGTGGGCGAGTTCCTTGATGACTGCATCGGACTGGATCAAAAGGAACGGCCGCTGTTTCATGATCTCCGCGACAAATGGCGTAACGACGCTGTCGGGGCCACAGCTGAAAGTGGACACCTGTACCACCGGCATCAGGTCGGGACCGCTCTCGATCCGGCGAAACACCTCGCGCAGCCGCGCATGGCGAAGTCGCTGATGCAGGTTGCGATGAGCGACGGCACTGAGCAGGCTGACAATAAAATGCGGATTGCGCCAGTAGATATGCTTGTAGGCCTCATCCAGCTCCATATCCAGCACATAGGATGGCAGCACGACCATGTGCTTATCACGCAGCAGGCGGCGCACATGGCTGTCATAGATTCCGGGATTAAGGACGTATTCACGCCCTACCACAACCGCCACCGGAATACCTTGATCGAGCGCCTCTTCGGCCAGGCTGGCGGAAAAGTCTGCCATCGCGAGACGCAGATTTCTGTGGTCCGCAATCGCACCCGCGATGACGGAAAGCAGCTCTTCATGGGTTGGGGCAACTCCGTAATGCCGAAATACCGGTTCAAGTCTGTCCTGAAGCTGGGCGCGCAAGGTGTCGGCATCCAGCTGCCCCAGGTCCACGTTGAACAGATGGAAGCGCGCCTCCGGATGCGCCAGGCGGGCCAGGTTCATTGCAACTGCCACCCCACCCTGATTGAGGGTGCAGGCGCGTCCCTGGCTCTTCCCTTCCGTCGGCAGAAATTCAATCTGCGGCGCGACAATGATTCCGTGCGGCTCGGCCGCCAGGCGGCGGAATTGGCCTACCGCACCCATGTGGGGTGCGCAGGTGTCGATGTTGAACAGCGGCTGGGCATCGGTGAGATCCGTCTCGCGCACGTTGTCCACATGCACCGGGATGCCAAGCCGTTCAAACAACCGGGCAAACAGAAAGGCCCATTCCGAAACGGCAAAGCTGCGTGGAATGATCAGCCGGTTCGGGTCTTCGGAATGCGAATGATGGCTGTCAACAAAGTCCCAGATTTCCTTGTAGGTGTCGCGCACTGGCTTGGGCTGGGTTTTGTCCTTCTTCCGGGCAAGCATTTCGTTGATGGCACTGCAACCGCCCAAGGTAAACGACATGAGCTTGCTGCCGTCTTCCTTGCGGCAGGTGAGCATGGTGCGATTGCAGCAAGCCGATTTGTCGTCGCAGGCCGCACCATGGCACTGGATGATGCGTTTTTCGAATTTGGCTTCCAGGAACTTGTCGAGAGGGATGTCGACGGACCCTTCGGGTGCGACTTGTTCCAGGGTGTGGATTAGCCCGAAACAGGCACGGTGACCTGGGTTGGGCGGCACCAGGGCATAGGCAGGGGCATTCAGGTAAGTCTGCAGCCGATGCGTCACTGCCAGCGGCAGCGGTTCGGAAAGCATGGTCTGACCATGCAGCAAAACCACTGCATTGCCTGGCAGTTCCACCTGGCTCCACAAGGTGCGCGACATGTTCTCGACGATGGCCCAATTGGCGGAGGCCAGGATCTCAGCGCGGGGCACGCCCTGCACCTGCAGCTTGCGCGCATTTTCCATGAGAAACACAGCACAGGTGGCGTTGATGACCATGGCTCTGGGCGCCGTAAACGCCTCTGCGCTGGCCACCGCCACGCCGGGCATGGCAAACATGGCGCTCAGCGTATCCATCAGGCTGCCGGTCCCCGCCGAACACTTCAGGTTCATGGCGTTGTTGAACAACTCGGCTTCGCGCAGCGCAATGGTGGAAATCTTGGTGTCCTCGCCGCCGATGTCCACCAGGATGCAGAAGTCCTCATTGACACCGGTGATCCCCCAGTCCTTAAGCCGCTGCACATGCTCGCGGGCGAGGGCGATGGAGCCGCGCGCATGCGCATAATTTTCCACCAGCAGCGACACACGCCGGGCCAGCTCCGGATAGATATGTTCCAGTGCCTGTTGCACCTGGAAGCGCGCCGACCCGGTTATGCCAATACCGCGCACCGACAAGGTATTGACCCCGGCATTGCGAAGATCGCGAAATACCAGCTTGAGAGTCTCGATGGTATCGCCGGCGTTGCTATAGGCATTGATAAACAGGACTTCCCCGCTGACGGCATCAGCCACCACCGCCTTGGCCATTGTGGAACCGACATCCAGGCCTACATGCACAGCGTGGCCCAACATTTCCGTGCCGGTGACGATGCGGACGGACTGGTCTGGCAGGCGCAGATAGTGATGATCCGCTTCGTGTTGTCGTTTCAGTTCGGCAAACGATGGGTAGTATTCCACTTCCGCCTGACGCTCCAGGCGGATATCCGGCTGCGCAATAGCCTCGTCGCCCAGGCGTTCGATCATTCTGTGGAGGGAATCCAGTATCTGGGTGTTGTCCGGGTCGCAAACGACCTCCCGCACACCGATGGCATGCAGATAATCTTCCGCGCATTCCCGGGCAAAGCTCCAGTGAAATACCCGACCTGCCAGGCAGACCTTGTCGAAGCCTGCCGGCAGCTTGCGGCAAGCCTTAAGTACTTCGGACTTTAGGGTGGTAGCAAGTGCGACGTCCAGCGGGATGCCCTGATTCTTGTCCGAGATGGTGGCGGAAGAACTGAAGACTCCACAGCGATCGGCTCGCACAGGCACCAAATCCCGGTGCTGGCGCCCCGCTTCTCCGGCATATCCGGCAAGCAGTGCGTCCACCTCAACCCGGGCCATGCCCAGCTTCTGCAGGACACGATCGAGGTTGACACCTGAACCCGCTCCGCAGCGGGGATTAACCACAAGCAGATCGTTCTTTAGCGCCCCGCTGCGATCCACCCCGACTATCAAGTAACCCGATGCAGAAAGCTCAATGATGGCGAGAGACTGCACCCATTTGTTATCGGCTTGGTGAATCAGGTCCCTGGCGGCCAGCCAGGATGCAGCGGCGGGCATGATGGTCTTGCCACGTCCCAGTTTCGCCTTGACGAGCGCAGCCAGCTTGCCGGTGATATAGACGGGAACCTGCACCCCCGCGCCAAAGAAGGTATCAATGCCATGCGTCCCCAGAAGATCTCCAAGATCGCTGCTACTTGGAACGGTCTTGTCGGACAGAAGACCATTGCTGCCATCGTAAGCCCGAAGCCGGAGAAAACCTACACCTGCATCGATGAAAATACTGCCATCGTTTGGCTGCACCGGTTCCAGACCGACGTATGAACCGGACCCCATCTTCCCATTTGTCCAGTTCAGCGCATTCATTATGCGATCAAGGTCTATTCCCCCCATCGTTGCCTTACCGTGTGTTTTGTAAGCATGATTGTCCCAACTAACGCTTGTTAAGGAAATATTACTTAAGACATAGGCGTCTGAATACCATACATGCGCCATTACTGAAAGTTATGTCTTTTTGTCGGTTTTGCAACCATCTGTAGTAATTAGCTTTTTTTCCGGGATTAAATTCCACCTTGGATATCCACAAGGTCATCATCGGGGTGAAATGGCGCCCAAGTCTTCCTAACGCTTCATCTGTCTAGAGGAGGCCAAAGGCGTTCTGGAGCGTATGGCCGCGCAGGCAAGCTGTGATCAAACCCTGTGTGACCCACCAGGCCGGGCTGGATCAAGAGATGTCTCACATTGCCGATCATGCCGCCACCTGTTAAGTTGGCTCAATGGAACATTTTCTGCTCAGCTTGAGCGCGGTTGCGGTGCTGGGTATTTCGGCCCAGTGGTTGGGCTGGCGCCTCCAACTGCCTTCCATTCTGCTTCTACTCGTCTTTGGCATTCTCGCCGGTCCGGTTACCGGGTTCATTCAACCCGAACTGCTTTTTGGCAATCTGCTTTATCCCTTTGTCTCTCTCTCGGTAGCCGTGATTCTGTTTGAAGGCGGATTGAGTCTTTCGCTGAAGGAATTCCGCTCGGTCGGTGGCGTCATGAGCCGGCTGGTAACACTCGGCGCAATGCTGACCTGGTTGATAAGCCTGTCCATGGCCCATTGGATACTCGGCTTCGAATGGCCTCTGGCCACGCTGCTGGGTGCAATCCTGATCGTCACCGGGCCCACCGTAATCATCCCCATGTTGCGTCATATCCGTCCGTCCGGGATCGTCGGCCCGACACTCAAGTGGGAGGGGATCGTGATCGATCCCATCGGCGCGGTGCTGGCCGTGCTGGTATTCGAAGCCATTGCTTTGGGTAGCGCCAACTGGACCGATATTGCCGGTACGTTATTCAACACGGTTCTGATTGGCAGCCTTGCTGGAATTCTGGGCGCCTTCATCATGGTGCTGTTCCTGAAAAAGGACTGGGTCCCAGATTTTCTGCAAAATCCCGTCACCCTCATGCTGGTCGTGGCCATCTTCACCGCCGCAAACCTGCTTCAGCATGAGTCCGGCTTGCTTGCAGTCACCGTCATGGGTTTCGCCATGGCCAACCAGAAGACTGTCAATGTCCATCACATCATCGAATTCAAGGAAAACCTTCGTGTGATGCTGATCGCAACCGTATTTATTCTGCTGGCGGCCAATCTCCATACCGAGGAAGTGGCAAAAGTCTGGCTTGCCAGTTTTGCATTTCTGCTCGTGCTGCTTTTTGTCGTTCGGCCCACGTCTGTTTTTATTTCCACACTGGGCTCGAAACTGGAGCTGCGCGATAAGCTTTTCATGGCATGGATGGCGCCTCGCGGTATCGTGGCTGCAGCAATCTCATCGATCTTCGCCCTGCGTCTTCACGACATTGCCTACCCGGGTGCGGAAAAGCTTGTTGCGGTGACGTTCTTCATCATCATTGGTACTGTGGTGGTCTACAGTCTCAGCGCTGGCCTGGTTGCGAAGCGACTGGGTCTGGTGAGGGCAGAAGCGGAAGGTATCCTTTTTCTGGGTGGCCGATTCTGGGTGAGGCGCCTGGCCAAGGCGCTCAAGGACGAGGGCTATCCGGTCATGCTGGTTGATAATTCCCTGCATAATATTCTGGCTGCACGCATGGAGGGGATCGCCGCGGTCTACGCCAGCGTGTTTTCCGAGTCTGTGCTTGAACAGGTTGAACTAGGGGGGATAGGACGCCTGGTTGCAGCGACAAGCAATGACGACGCCAATTCCCTGGCCGCGCTTCACTTTGCACCCTTGTTCGGACGAAACCGCATTTTCCAGCTGGCTCCAGAAGAAAAGCGCCTACCAGAGGAAGTCTCCAGTCATCTTCGCGGCCGCATCCTGTTTGGTGAAGGCATTACACACACGACGTTAACCCAGCGCTTCCTTGGTGAATGGGCGATCAAGAAAACCAAACTAACTGAAAACTTTGGCTTTGACGCCTTTAAGGCGCATTACGTGGGCGAAGTCATTCCACTTTTCCTGATCACATCCAATCACAAGCTGCAGGTGTACAGCCCTGATGCCAACCTGAATCCACAACCCGGACAGATGCTCATTAGCCTGGTAAACCCGAAGGCCGAACAAAATCATTCCGCTACGGCATGACAATCATCATTTGCATTCCCTTAAGCCCTGTCTGCACTGATTCGGAAGGTCTGTCTGTTCGACCCCAAAGGGGATGATTGATGTTCAAGGCTTCACCTTGTCTGATAGCGATCGCAATCTTGACGTTTGCGGCTGCGGCGATTACCGACTGAACACCAGAGGTTTGCAGGAAAACCAACGTCTTTCCGACAAGATTGATAGCCGCCAGGACAATCGGCTTGATCGGATCCGGCAGAGCTTTGGTACACCCAAGTTGCGCCAAAACGCGCTTTTTAGACTGATGCAGGGGCAGCGCGCCATTCGGACCAGGAGCGCCAGTGCCCGGCCGTCGGGATTCATGACCCCTGGCGAGTCTGAGGAACTTAACAGGCAAGTGGCCAGTTTCAGTTTGACGAGCCCTCTCCTAGCAGTGCACTTGACCCAGGTCCGGTCCCCGCCCCCGCGGCGGCCCGAAGCCCGGTTGCCGCTAACATCGAAGCCGCGTTATCCAGCGCAGCGGGCGAGGGGGCATACGCCCCAGATCAGGGAAACAGAGGTTGCCCTGGTCTTTTATCCACTAAGGTGCTGATTTCGTCCAGCCCTGATTGCCACGTTCCGCACGCAATGACTGCTTATCGCACAAATCAGCACTTACCAAAAATCATGCGACGAACAGCGCATTCCATGCCGGCCGTGACCTTATCTGGCGGAATTCGGTAAACTGCGGGTTTTGCTTTACGCCTTTTCGGCGCCTGCCATGTCTTCACTGAAGAACGATACCTTTTTGCGTGCTCTGCTCAAGCAGCCAGTTGATTACACACCTGTCTGGCTGATGCGCCAGGCGGGCCGCTACATGCCTGAATACAATGCCACACGCGCACGGGCCGGCAATTTCCTCAGTCTCTGCAAAAACCCGGACTTCGCAACCGAAGTGACCTTGCAACCTCTGGCGCGCTATGACCTGGACGCAGCCATCCTGTTTTCCGATATTTTAACGGTACCAGATGCAATGGGGCTCGGCTTGTACTTTTCCCAGGGGGAAGGGCCAAAATTCGAACGTCCTTTGCGCGAGGAATGGGCGATCCGTGATCTAAGCGCTCCGGATCCGCATGAACACCTTGGCTACGTCATGGATGCGGTCACCAGCATACGCAAGGCGCTGGATGGCTCAGTGCCCCTGATCGGCTTTTCCGGCAGTCCGTTCACATTGGCATGCTATATGGTCGAAGGGGGGAGTTCAGATGATTTCCGTGTCATCAAGACCATGCTGTATCAGCGCCCGGATTTGCTGCATCACATTCTTGAAGTTACCGCCCAGGCCGTGACCGGCTATCTCAATGCGCAGATTGAAGCGGGCGCCCAGGCTGTGATGATTTTCGATACCTGGGGCGGCACGCTCACGCCATGGACCTACCGTGAGTTTTCCCTCCGCTATATGGAGCAAATCGTGGCAGCCCTGACCAAGAAGCATGATGGCCGCAAGATACCAAACATCGTTTTCACCAAGGGCGGCGGATTGTGGCTGGAGGATATGGCCAAGATCGGTTGCGATGCGCTGGGCCTGGACTGGACCATCAATATTGGGGACGCGCGTCGTCGGGTGGGCGACAAGGTTGCCCTGCAGGGCAACCTTGACCCTTCAGCATTATTTGGCACGGCGGAAAGTATTCGAAGTTGCGCCAATCTGGTGCTGGATAATTACGGCCAAGGTAGCGGACATGTATTCAACCTGGGTCATGGCATTTCTCAATTCACCGATCCGGATAATGTAGAGGTGCTCGTGGATACAGTGCATTCCGAAAGTCGCAAATACCATAGGTAACGAATCATTAGTAGCCACTTATGCACAATTACAGGGCCATGAAGAAAAATTTAGCATCCGCCTGTTGACAATGAGCAGATTCGTATAACCATTTGATCTATATAAATATAACTATCAGCCTAATTATTCATCAATTTGCAACAAGCCCGTAAAAACGGATCTTTGCAAAAAAATCAGATGAATCATTCACAAAATTATCCACAGATTAGGTGGACAACCCAAAAAGTCTTTTTAATGTAGCCTCTTAGGCAAGATACCTGCATAGTTCAGTAAAGCAATGCGCTAAGTTCATGGCGGGCTCATCCGGCACCACTTCTCCATCCATTGGCCGGGTTGCACTAAATGTCCCGGTACCTGGATTATTTGACTACTTGCTGCCCACTGGCTGCGGGCCTGGGGACATCGGTCGCCGGGTTATTGTGCCGCTTGGGCGGAAACAAATCGTCGGCACGCTCGTAGCGCTCACATCGCAGACCGAGATTTCTGCGACCCGATTGAAAGCTATTCTGGAGATTGATCGTGATGTCCCGGCGCTACCGGATGACATCCTTCAGATTTGCCGCTTTTGCGCAGCGTACTATCACCACCCGATCGGCCCGATCATCCAGTTCGCCCTGCCTACAGCTTTGCGCCGGGTAGAAAAGATCAAACCCAGCCGTGATGCGTATTACCGTCTGACTGAACAAGGCAAGTCCACGCTGTGCGATTCCCTTCCACCTCGGGCCCGTTTGCAGATATCGCTGTATGAACGGCTGCGCAACCATAGGTGGGAGAAGAAATCCGATTTGCAGGAATTGGGCAGCAACATCAACTCACTTCTCCAGCGTTGGGAGGAATCTGGCTGGTTGAACAAAGAATCGCGTCTTGCGTTGAGCACACCTTGCGCGCCACCTGCGGTGATTCCCGGATTGAACGCCGAGCAGCAAGAGGCGGCGTCAAATCTGGCGCAGTCCGGCTACCGCACCAGCCTCTTGTACGGAATCACTGGCAGCGGCAAGACCGAGGTATATTTGCGCCTGATCGAAACCGTTCTCGCACGCGGGCAGCAGGTCCTGGTGCTTGCGCCCGAAATCAATTTGACTCCGCAGCTCACTGCGCGCTTTGTCTCACGCTTCCCTGGCATCCCCATCTCCCGCCTGCACAGTGATTTGGCCGAAGGTGAGCGGCTGGCCCACTGGCTAGCGGCAACCCTTGGCGAAGCAAGGATCGTGTTGGGCACACGTCTGGCCGTGTTTACGCCCTTGCCGGACTTGGGCCTTATCATTGTGGATGAAGAGCACGACGCCTCGTTCAGCCAACAGGAGGGGCTTCGTTATTCGGCTCGCGACCTGGCTGTGTATCGTGGCCAGCTACGTGATATTCCTACCGTTCTGGGTTCCGCCACCCCTTCGCTTGAAACCTGGCACAACGTTCGCCAAAGGCGCTACGGACTTTATCGATTAAGCCGGCGCGCTATCCCTGGCGCAAGCCTGCCAAGAATGGAATTGGTCGATACCCGCGTGCAGAAGCCTATAGACGGACTTGCAGTCAAAACCCGCCAGGCGATTCAGACAATACTGGCAGCAGGCGGGCAGGCGCTGGTGTTCATCAATCGCCGGGGCTATGCGCCCGCACTGGTGTGTCCGGCGTGCAGTTGGTCCGCGTCGTGCCATCGATGTTCGGCGCGCCTGGTATTGCACCTGCGTGCAGGACGGCTCAAGTGCCATCACTGCGGACACGAAGAAAGTCTGCCCGCTTCTTGCCCTGCGTGCGGAAACACCGAGCTGAAGCCTTCCGGCCATGGCACCCAGAGGCTTGAAGCGACTCTTACTGAAACTTTTCCCTCAGCCCGCATCCTGCGAGTGGACCGCGATGCCACCCGGCGCAGGGGGAGCTGGGAAGACATGCAAAAACGCATTCAGGCTGGCGAGACGAATCTGCTGGTCGGTACCCAGCTTCTTGCCAAGGGCCACGACTTCCCGGGACTGAATTTGGTTGCCGTAATTAATGCCGACTCCGCACTGTTTGCCCAGGACTTTCGCGCCAGCGAACGGCTGTTTGCCCAGTTGCTGCAAGTCAGTGGGCGGGCGGGGCGGACAGGGGACTCGGGACGGGTGCTGATTCAGACTGACTTTCCGGAGCATCCCCTGTACCAGCACCTGCTGAAGCATGACTTCGAAGGCTATGCGGAAATCCTGCTTGGAGAACGCCAGCAAACCCGCTTTCCTCCCTTCAGTTTTCAGGCCGTGCTCAGGGCTGAGGCGACACAACTGTCCCTGGCCATGACATTCCTCGCGCAGGCGCGTCAGCTTGCGAATCGCCCCAAAGATATCGATCTTTATGAGCCGGTTGAGGCCGTGATGGCGAAAAAAGCCGGAATGCAAAGGGCCGTATTGCTGGTTCAGTCTGCCAGCCGCCGTGCGCTGCAAAAAATGCTGGACATCTGGGCCCCTCAACTGTACGCACTCAAGCCCGGGCCGGTCCGCTGGCATCTGGATGTCGACCCAGTGGAAATTTGACTTTGCAACCTAAGGGATTGAACCTGAAACCGATATACTTGGCCCGGTATTTGCCTTATCAAGACCATGACTCAAGCGCTTGAAATTGTCATCCTCGCTGCCGGGAAGGGTACCCGCATGCGATCGGACCTGCCCAAAGTCCTCCACAAGCTTGCTGGACGCCCTCTGGTAAGCCATGTCATCCACACTGCCCGGCTGCTCAGGCCCGGCAAGTTATGCGTGGTCTATGGCTTTGGTGGCGAGTCCTTGCCACAAGCCCTGGCTGATGAAAGCCTGACGTTCGTGCAGCAGGCCGAACAACTCGGCACGGGCCATGCCGTCATGCAGGCTGCGAGTTCACTCACGCCGGGCTCAGTGACCCTGGTGCTGTACGGCGACGTTCCGCTTACCCGACCCGAATCGCTGGGCCCTCTGGTGAACGCCGCGCGCGCTGGAAGGCTTGGACTGCTGACTGTGAATCTTCCCCATCCCGACGGCTACGGGCGCATTGTTCGCAATGAAACCGGCCAAGTTGTCTGCATCGTCGAGCACAAGGATGCCAACGTTCATGAACGGGCTATCCATGAAGTCAACACCGGCATACTAGCTGTGCAGACCAATCAGCTGTTTGGCTGGCTGTCCCGGCTCGGCAACAACAATGCGCAAAAGGAATATTACCTGACCGACATCATTGCCATGGCCGTGGCGGACGGTGTCGAAATCCAGACCAGCCAGCCTGGGTTTGAATGGGAGGTGCTCGGCATCAACAGCAAGGCACAGTTAGCTGAGCTCGAAAGGCTCTATCAGCAGCTGCAGGCCCGCGCACTGCTCGAAGATGGCGTCACCCTGATGGACCCGGAGCGGATCGATATCCGTGGTCAAGTCCGATGTGGCCGGGATGTGACGATTGACGTCAACTGCGTGTTCGAAGGCCATGTGGAGCTGGGCGACGGAGTGGAAATCGGGCCCAACTGTGTGCTGCGCAATGTGAAAGTGGCGGCGGACACACGCATCGATGCCTTTACCCTGATGGATGAAGCGGAGGTTGGCCAAGGCTGCAAACTGGGGCCGTTCTCGCGCATCCGCCCGGGCACGCTGCTGGGCGAAGATGTGCACGTGGGTAATTTCGTCGAGATCAAGAACAGCCAGGTGGACCGCGGGTCCAAAATTAATCATCTGTCGTATGTGGGCGATGCCACCGTAGGAAAGAAAGTCAATATTGGTGCTGGCACCATCACCTGCAACTACGATGGCGCCAACAAACATCGCACAGTGATCGAAGACGAGGCGTTCATCGGCTCGGATACGCAACTGGTCGCGCCGGTTACCGTGGGCAAGGGTGCGACTCTTGGTGCGGGCACCACCTTGACCCGAAATGCGCCAGCCGGCGAACTGACCCTCTCACGGGCCAAGCAAGCGACAATCAATGGCTGGCAGAGGCCGGTAAAGAAACCCAAGGGAGAATAGGCATGTGTGGCATCGTCGGCGCGGTCGCGCAACGTAACGTCGTCCCCATCCTGCTGGAAGGGCTGCGGCGACTTGAATACCGGGGATATGACTCGGCAGGGCTGGTCACCATCAACGGGGGTCTCAAACGCGTGCGCAGCGTTGGCCGGGTTGCCTCGCTGGCAGACGAAGCTGCCAGACAGAAAGTTCATGGGCACCTTGGCATCGCCCACACCCGCTGGGCCACACACGGCGCACCCACTGAACACAATGCCCACCCCCATGTCAGCGCTGGCCTTGCCGTAGTACATAACGGCATTATCGAAAACTATGAGCAGCTGCGCGAAAAGCTGAAGGAATTCGGCTATCGCTTTGAGTCTGAGACCGACACGGAAGTCATTGCCCACCTGATTCATCTCCATTATCAGCAGGACAAGGACTTGCTGGCCGCGACCCGCAAGGCCGTGAAAGAGTTGCAGGGTGCCTATGCCATTGGCGTGGTTCACGAAGAGGCGCCCCATCGCCTCGTTTGCGCACGCAAAGGCAGCCCATTGCTGATTGGTTTGGGGATTGAGGAAAATTTCATTGCTTCGGATGCGTCAGCTCTATTGCCGGTCACCCAGCGCATGATGTTCCTCGAAGAAGGCGACGTCGCTGACATCGGGCTGCTGACCGTCACGGTCTTCGACAAGGCTGGAGAAAAGGTAGAGCGCAGTGTCCACGTCTCCGAACTTTCCGCCGACATGGCCGAGTTGGGCCCGTATCGGCATTTCATGCAAAAAGAAATTCACGAACAGCCACGGGCGCTGACCGACACCCTTGAAGCCGCGCTGGTCCAGGCCCGCATCGCCCCCGAATTGTTCGGCTCTGAAGCCGGTCAGACGTTATCCCAGGTCAACGCCGTCACTTTCCTTGCCTGTGGTACCAGCTATCATGCAGCAAAAGTTGCCACCTACTGGCTGGAGGAGATTGCCGGCATTCCCGCCGTAGCGGAAATCGCCAGCGAATACCGTTACCGGACATCCGTGCCCAATCCAAGTGCGTTGATCGTCACGATCTCCCAATCGGGTGAGACGGCTGATACCCTTGCAGCATTGCATCATGCCCAAGAGCTCGGGCAACAGCTGACGCTATCTATTTGCAATGTGGCGGAATCGGCCCTGGTGCGGCAGTCCAAACTGCGATTCCTCACGCGCGCCGGCCCTGAAATTGGTGTTGCTTCGACCAAGGCATTCACGACCCAACTCGCTGCCCTGTTTCTTCTAACCCTGGTGCTCGCAAAACTTCGTGGCAAGCTGGCCCCTGACGTTGAAGCCGAATACCTTTCCCAGCTACGCAGCCTGCCGGAAAAGGCCCGGCGAGTGCTTGCACTTGAACCCCAAATCGAAGCCTGGTCTCAGCGCTTTGCCAATAAACATCATGCCTTGTTCCTTGGCCGCGGGGTTCACTATCCCATCGCCCTTGAGGGTGCACTCAAGCTGAAAGAAATCTCCTACATCCATGCCGAAGCCTATCCGGCGGGCGAGCTCAAGCATGGACCTTTGGCCTTAGTCGACGAAGACATGCCTGTCATCGCCATCGCGCCCAACGACGCGTTACTGGAAAAACTCAAATCGAATCTTCAGGAAGTCCGTGCCCGCGGCGGCGAACTGTATGTGTTTGCCGACGAAGATGTAGGAATCAACGAAAGCGAGTTTGTCCATGTCATCCACCTGGCAGGCAAGGGAGGCTGCTTATCCCCTCTGCTGCATACCTTGCCTCTGCAACTGCTTTCCTACCATGCCGCATTGCAAAAAGGAACTGATGTGGATAAGCCACGCAACTTGGCAAAGTCAGTAACTGTTGAATAATTGCTGTTGGAGCAGATGCAGCAATAGCTTCGGGTGGGGACTTACGGCGCGGGCGAACTCCGCACAATGAATGTTAAGCGCAGAGATGCGGTTAAAGCCAAGAGCACAACAATTTGGTAGAGTCGGTTGCGTTGAATCGGCTAGCAGCATTCTTAACTGTGCACAAAGCCTGAAATCGGACAGGGTCTACATACCCAGTTAACGCCGCTTGTGCTCCCTCTCCAATGCCAGCGTTGCCACCTGTACACGGTTTTTCAGTTTTAGTTTTTCCATTATGTTGCGCAGGTGGTTACGCACCGTGTTTTCAGATAGCTTGAGTTCGTATGCGATGATCTTGTTACTCATACCCTGTTTCACGAATTCGACAATTTCACGCTCCCGCGTGGTCAGTACGGCAAGCGCGCTCTGGTTGAACTCTCCTCGAGCCATACGCTGCATGACATCGAGCGGGAAGCTGCCCTGGCCTTCACAAACACTCCTGATCGCAGCGATAACCTGATCCGGCTCGCTGGTCTTGACCACATACCCATCCACTCCGGCGCTAATGGCCTGAGAAATTTCTTCATCCGAGTCGGCAATCGTAAGCATTATCACCTTGAGCCCGCTTGCCTTGATTTCCCCCACCAGATCCAAACCATCCATATCGGGGAGCGAACGGTCCAGCAGCACCGCGTCAGCCTTGATACCGGACTTGAGCCAGTCTCTCAGGCCGTTGCCATCTGACAATTGTGCAACCAGATCGAAATTGGCCGCCTGGGATATGTAGTTGGAGACTCCCATGCGCAATAACGGGTGGTCATCCACGAGGACAACCTTGATCGATTCGCTCATCTCATCCCCCTTTTCTTCAGATCGGCAACCCCCTGGGTTTACGTCCTGCTTTTTCAAATAGCCGGTCGTAAATCGGATCCGGCATATGTTTGAGTATATAAGCGACCACCCCCACTTGCCACGGAATAACAGTATATCGTTGGTGCAATCTAATTGCCCTTGCCACCTTTTTTGCAGCTTTGTCTGCCGACATCCGGAAGGGCATCGGATACGGATTGACCTGAGTCATAGGCGTGTCGGTATAACCGGGCGCAACCGCGACAACCTTAATGCCTTTCGATCTCATTTCGAGTCGCAGGCTTTCGAGATAGATCCTGGCAGCCGCTTTTGAGGCCGAATAGGCCCCCCCTCCAGCCAGACCGCGTATGCCGGCAACACTAGTCCGAAGTTTGAAGTGTCAACGCGGGGATCAGTGAGTGATCATGCCGGTTTCGGCATTTTTTCCGGCCGGATATGTTCCCATGTAATATGCGATATTGTACTTGACTATCGCTAGTGGGATCCT
>JBAUMF010000089.1:0-3807 GCA_049578545.1 Thiobacillaceae bacterium | reverse complement strand
ATTGTTGAGCGGCGTGCCGTTCAAGGATGGAATGCAGGCGCAAGACAATCCGCCTGAACAACAGAAACTCGCCGCCTGAAAAACGATGCTTCAGGATCGCCGTACACCAGATTTGACTTTATCTCATGGAGTGAATCAGATCAGTGTTGGCTGCGTGACTCTGTCTCGGGGCAACATGTTCTGCCCGGCGGGCACTGAAGTCGACGTCGCTGACTTTCAACATCTCATGCCGAATCTGTTGGGCCCGTTGGCTACCCGGGTGGTGCAGAACGGTCAGGACGGTGTCCACCTTGCGTGGCGGTGAATTGACCGGGCCGGGCGATCGGTGAAGGGATGATGGATGGCACGCAACAGAAATTGCGCGTCGTAAAATGACATGGGACAGATGGGTTGATTTTAAATCGAGGATCTGGCCCATCAAATGTAAAGATTACGAATTGCGGCCGAGCAAACCCGGCGGCCGTTTTGTATCGTTTGCCATTTGATTCTTTCCATTCCCTGAGTATTGCGTGGTCCCTGCCGACCGACCCCCTACAGTCGGTCATGTCTGCCCCCGAAAGTGCGCTCGCAGCGCAAATCAGTCGTTAACTCAAAGAACTCACCGGCCTGCGTGGCTTTCGCGCAGGCCGGTGAATCACCCGCTCAGGGCGTTTTTCAAGGGTTAGTAAGGGGAAATATTCAGCACCATTGGGTCTTTCCTGGAAAGCCCGATGGCTCACTTGCCATCAACCAGCTTAAAAGCGATTCTTCTGGCTTTGCTCTCAGCGACCATGAAGGCGGCCTTGGCGGCCATTTGGGCCGAGAATCTGGCGCATGCCTCGTCAGGGGTGGCATCCCCCCAGGCGCAATCAGGAGCGAGGGCAGCGGCTTTGGACATCTTTCCGGCTTCGTCGGCGGCAAGGCTGACAACGACAGGGTGAAGAGGGCGGCTAACAAATAGAACCTCTTGGCAAGCATGATGTACGCTTTGGGTCTGGATTTGCTGCGGCCTCGTTACTTGGCGGCCGCCAAATTCGCCGACTTCTCAGTGCGCCACATCGTCAAGGCCGCCACTGCTTCCTCCATGAGATCAAGCTTGAGATCGGCTAAGCCCAAGTTCCGCCATGCAGTGGCCTGGGTCGGGTCCAGAAGTACGGCCCTCAGCAGGGCTTCGCGGGCTTCGGCATGACAGCCCTTCATATATTGAACATGTCCAAGGGCGTTCCAAGCACTTGCGTTCTGTGGGTTGGTTTGAACGGCGTCGTTCACCATTTGCTCGCTGGGGGAAAGGTCGCACGCAGTGGCATTGAGGGTAAACAGGCCAAGGGCAAGAAACAGGGTTGTGGCAGCGCTACGCATGAAGACTCCAACTGAAATGAGGAGTTGCCAGAGTAGCGGACAATTATTATATTACTATTTACTAATGCTCTATTATTTCTATGGCTAACCTGCTGGGCGATCAATTTTCAGCGAAATATCGAGGACTCTGCTTCCCACTCTGGCGCCATGGGAAGCGAACCCCGGCAGAGGTCGAAGAACTCAAGGCACGATCGCTTGCGGGTTTCTCTTGGATGCTGGAAGCGACCGAAGGACTTGAAGCGCACCGGGAAGAACTCCGGCAATTTCGCCATAGGGTGCATGCAAAGGGGGCGTTGGCCCGGGAGCCCCGTTGCCTGAATTTCTGAACAACTACCAGGCTGAAAAGCAAAGGAGATTGGCCTAGCCTGAGGCCCATAAACCCAGGAAGTCCAAGGTGGACACTCCATAATCACGGAGACAATGCGGGAGAGAGATGCTCACTCATGCGTGTCATCAGCCTGTCACGCCACCGGTTGTAGAATCGCAGCTCAGCTTGATTCCTCCGTATCTTGCTGGTCTCATCAGACTGACCCGTCCTTGGACGGATTTCGCCGGCGCCCGTCTGGGCGCCGTTTTCATAGGCGCTTGGGTTGGGAACGGGAACAAGCGCTTCCGGTTTGACCGTCCAGTCAACCTCGCCTGAGCCGAAAAAATAGTCGGTGAATCATCTGTGGTGTTGCCATAATTGGCTCGCGCTCCTCCCAAGTCAGGTGTCAGATTCCGATTAGTACCTTTCAGGTTGAGTGACAGGTAACATTGGCTCGTGAGCGAGGTTTGTTGCAACAGTCTGCTCTTGGAAGAACTCTCGGTTGAGTTGGCCTCGAACAGTCCACCCTTGCTGATAAGAGCCCCTGCTGAACACTGGGAATTGAGCTTGCGCTGGAGGCTCAGTTCGTTCGGCTTGGCATGCTGACTAATGCCGCCGTACCGTCGGGCAGCGACTTGATCTGTTTATCGCGGATTGTGGATATGATATGCGGAACAGCCCTCCTCTCCTGCGGAGAACACATGTATCGAAGTAAGGACCGCCTAGTCATCCTCGACGCCGACGGCACACTCATTGATACGTTCTCGGCGATCGGCATTGCATTCGCGCATCACGGCATGGACATCGGTGATCTGGAGCGATTCCAGAAACGCCGCAATCTTTTCAAATACATCGGTGGTATCAAGGAATCCCCACGCAATCTGGCCAAACAGATGCGCAAGCGTGTGCGCAAGGAAGTGCTCGATACCTTGACCGAGGTCTACCGGGAGGAAGCGCTGTTGTATCCGGGCATGGCGGACTTGATCCGCGACTTGACTGAAGCGCTCGGCCTCCGCGTCGGCATGGTCACACGCAATATATGTCATGAACCGGAAACGACCTTGGCGCGTCTGTTTGCGCGGCACGACCTTGACATCGGGGAGCTGGACTTCATGGATTCCCTAGCACTGCGCGAAGAGAAGGCTCTCTATTTCAAAGCGGCGCGCGAGCGGTTAGACATCAACCCTGCACGCGCCTACGCCTGTGGCGACGAGCACAAGGACTATGCTGCGGCCGTGGCTTCCGGCATGCACCCATTCATGGTCTCATATGGTTTAGAGAGCCATGCGCGTCTAACGCGCAAGTTCGGGATCCCAGAAGAAGTTATCTCGCAAGACCCGCGAGCTTTTAGCAGTAGAGTTCGACATGCGCTGGAGATTTCGCCCTAAGTCCAGCAAGATTGCAGGACAGCCTAGGCAGTCAACTGGACTCAGCCATTGCTGATGGTTGAGACTACCTTGCCAATGAAGGGCCGCGCCACTGTAGTTGTGAAGTCAGCGGCGTCCCGCATGCAATGACCGCCCAAGCCGAGGTATGGCTACCCTGTCAATCTGCGCGAATGTCTCCAATATGGTGGGGCAGACGGGCATCAATGCCAGTTTGATGCTTCACCACGGACCGATTTAGTCCCACTCATGGACTGCTCGTCGAAGGTCCGTGCATTACTGGAACCCTGACGCAATCACGCCCACAATTTAGGCAACCGAATAAACTGTATACAGCGTTTATGTTTAGGCCAGTTTCAACTACAGTTATCCACACTATTTGTTGAGAATTGGGTTGTCAAAATTGCGCCTGACGCTTGTCCAGCCGTCATTCACAAATATGTAACATTGCGTTTCAGCTAGGCTTGCTTCGTTAACAACACGGAATCTTGCGCCGGCGTCTAGGTCTTGAAACATCGCACGGCGACAATGGAGCCATGTTGCGCACATCCACCCGTCAGCGTCTGCCCGTTGAGTTTTCCCTGATCTTTTTGGGGCTGCCCCTGCTGTTATGGTGGCAGAGCGAGTTGATGAGGCGCTGGATCATTCCCCAGATCCTGCTTCTTGCTCTGCTATTTCTGATAGTGCTGTGGCGCGACCCCAGTTTCGACCGGCGGATGCTGCGTACCTTCCCCGCTGACTGGCAGCCCTGCCTGGCACGCATTGCCTCGCTGTTTG
>JBAUMF010000088.1:0-74336 GCA_049578545.1 Thiobacillaceae bacterium | reverse complement strand
TTGAGCGGCGTGCCGTTCAAGGATGGAATGCAGGCGCAAGACAATCCGCCTGAACAACAGAAACTCGCCGCCTGAAAAACGATGCTTCAGGATCGCCGTACACCAGATTTGACTTTATCTCGTTCATGAACACTTCACCCTTTGTAAATGTGCCTTTTTTTTCTTATGACCGTTCTGGTTTGGATGTGCATGTCCGGGCTTGAATATGCGACCAGAGGACAGAGATACTAGTATGGATGAGATCAAAATCCAACCGTTGGAGAAATTCACCGCCAGTCCGTACCGGCAAGATATAGAGCTCCAGCACGTTGTCCATAGGGCTGATTACGTCACCCTGCGGATAAGAATCCGCGAGATCAAGCGATTTACGGTTTTTGACATCGATGAGCATACTGCCCGCCAATGGGGCGAAGCGCTGCTCAAATGGGCTGACACTCTGGGAAAACCAGGAGGTCAGGCCGTCAAGGGAGAACAAGAATAGGCTGGCTATATGAAGACCACGCAGAGACTAAGGATATTGATGTCTCTGCCGTGTCGGATGTTCTTTTCGAGTTGATCGGCGATGCCGTGCCTCTTGATCACGGCTGGGCACTGTACCAGGCTTTGGAAAAACTTGCCCCCTGGATTGCCCATGAAGACTTGCTGGGAATTCATCCCGTCCACGGCTCCAATACGGGCAACAACGAGTTGATATTGAACCGTCGGGCAAAGCTCGTCATCCGTTGTCCTGCGGGCCGGCTCGACGATCTTAGCAGACTTGAGGGGCTGTCCTTCACTCTGGGTGGCCATACGCTGACTCTTGGGAAAGGCAGGGTCAAGCCCTTGACCATGCATACCCCGTTGTACGCCCATACAGTCTGCACCGGGAGTGTGGACGAGAAGGCATTCACCCAGGATGTCATCCGAATTCTGGATACGATGAATATCAACACACGTTTTATTTGCGGCAGGCCCCAAAAATTTTTCGATGGTGGGAAAATAGCGACTGGCTATAGCCTGATGCTGCACGGTTTGCCTATTGAGCATGCAATCCGGGTTCAGCAGCAGGGTCTGGGGTTGCATAGAAAACTCGGCTGCGGGATATTCATCCCCCACAAATCCATCACCGCCGTCGGCGCGATCGACGCGGTTTAATTTTTTTCAACAAAGCCAACAGGAGAGAAACATGGGCGTTATGTATAACGGCGAAGAACTGGAAACCGGTGAGGAGGATTTTCTGCTTGAGCCTGTTTACGATGACGATATCTGCCCCATCCTGGCAGAAAAAGAAAAAATCACGCTGACTGATGACCACTGGTTCGTCATTCGCTGGTTGCGTGAGCAATACAAGCAGCATGGCCACACTCCCAACTTTCGCAACATGCTCATCGCGTTAAAGGAAGAGGACGACAGCAAGGACTGGAAAACCCTGCTTTACACACTCTTTCCCAACCAGCCCGCCCGACAGGCTGTGCGTGTCGCCGGCCTGCCCAAGCCTTACGGAAAAGGCGGCTACTAAAGCCGGGATCAGATGACAGACATCGGGGATCAGATCTCGTTCTGATACCTGATGCCTGATACCTAATGTACAGCACACTGATCGGCACCGAGGAACTCGCGGCGCATCTGGGCGACCCTCACTGGGTCGTTATCGACTGCCGCTTTACCCTGACTGACCCGACGGCGGGCCGCGCAGCCTATCAGGTTGCCCATATTCCAGGAGCCTTTTACGCCGACCTGGATGAAGACCTGGCCGCTCCCATTGGCTTGGGTACTGGCCGACATCCATTGCCCGATCCCAAGGTGCTGTCGGAAAAACTCTGTCGCTGGGGGGTGGGCATCAACAGGCAGGTGGTGGTGTACGACGACAGTTATGGCTCCATCGCAGCCCGGCTGTGGTGGATGATACGCTGGCTGGGCCACCCTTCGGTCGCCCTGATGGATGGCGGTTATCAGAAGTGGGTCAGGGAAAAACGGCCGATTACCGCGGAAACCTGGACCGCGCCATCCAGGGGAGTTTGCCCGTCCCTGCCTGAACGCAGTCAGTGGGTTAGCTCGGAGCAGGTGCTCGTTCAGGCGAGCAGCGGCCAAGGCAAGCTGCTTGATGCGCGGCCGGAAATGCGTTTTTCCGGTGAAGTTGATCCGGTCGATCCGGTCGCTGGCCACGTTCCAGGTGCAATCAACTGGCCGTTCGATGAAAACCTCGACATGGATGGGACGTTCTTGGCCCCCGAAGCCCTGCGCGAAAACTATCAGGCTCTGCTTGAGGGCACGCCTCCAGAGCAAGTCGTGCACATGTGCGGTTCAGGCGTCACCGCGTGCCACAACCTGCTGGCCATGGAAGTCGCTGGCCTGCCTGGTTCCAAGCTGTATGCAGGATCGTGGAGCGAGTGGATCACCGATTCTTCGCGCCCGGTTTCGACAGGAGAATAAGATGGCCATCCGAGTCAAGACCCAGTGGCACAGCGAAGGCGACGAACCCCGTGGACCAGAGGAAATCGCCACTGCCATCGCCACCAATATCTGGAAACTGGCAGACCTGGGCATCATCAACCTGTCCAAGGCGGACTATGACATCATTACGCCGCAACGTGGCTTCAACATCATTGCCGAATTCATCGCTTTCCTGGTGCATATGTCCGATCGCCTGGTCTACGGCCGACTGGATGATGAGGACCGGGCTGCATTGATCCACAGCATGGTGATCCGGCTGGCTGAAATCATGGAAGGTAATATCCATTCGGTGGTGGGCGATCATGATCATCCGTATCAGCAGGCGTTCATCGACAAGATCAATCAGCGCATCGCCGACTACTCCACCTTCGCATTTCCCAACAATGAACCGGGCTACGTCGAGCTGCGTTATCTGGGCAATGCCATGCGTGAAATCATGGAAGGTTCGGACCAGCCGTGGATCGTCGATCAGGTGCGCGAAATTGAAGTGCCCATCATGATGAAGGACTTGAAGACGACCATCGATGGTTTCTTCCCTACTGCGGAATCCGAAGTCGAGTGATTCCCGGTAGCAGCCCTTTCCATCCAGACAACGCAGTGGGCTACAAAGTCTGGCGCCAGAACAAACTGGCTGGTTATCCGAGCTCTGCTACCAACCTGATTGTGGAGGTCGCCGACCCCAAGGCGCTTACCCCCTCCGAGCATGATGCCCTGCTTGAGCGCTGCCGCAAGGCCAACATGGCTATCTATGCTTCCCCCTGCGGGACGACTGCAGACAAGGACATTCTGCTTGAAATCGGGCGCCAGTTCGGGCTCAGGCATCTGGATTCCAATTACCTGTCAGATGAAGACGCCATCACGACACTAACCGTCGCTGAAGAGGGTCACGTCAAGGGCGAATTCATTCCCTACACGAATCGTCCACTGCGCTGGCATACCGATGGCTATTACAACGTGCCCGAACGGCGCATCAGGGGAATGACCCTGCACTGCGTTCAGCCTGCCGTATCCGGCGGCGAGAATGCCCTGCTTGATCATGAGATCGCCTACCTGCTGTTGCGGGATGAAGATCCGGAATACATTCATGCTCTGATGAAGCACGATGTCATGACGATTCCACCGCGGGAGGACGGGTCGGGTGTTGCGCGCGCGGCGGAAACCGGCCCCGTGTTCGATGTGCTTGAAACCGGCCAGTTGTACATGCGCTATACCGCACGCACCAAGAGCATTGTCTGGAATCAGGATGAGCCCACCCAGTCCGCCTTGTCCGCATTGGAACAAATCCTTGCCAGCGACTCGCCCTATATGTTCAAGAACCGCCTCGCAGCGGGCATGGGATTGCTTTGCAACAACGTACTGCACGACCGCACCGGATATATCGACAACCCTGACAAACCGCGCATGCTTTATCGGGGACGCTACACCGATCGTATCAGCGGAACCTGATTTGACATTCTTCACGTTTAAGCCACGCAATAGTTGTTCAACGGCTCCCTAATTCGCCACCAGGAGGAAACCATGCCACAACTGCTTGCACTTTCCCGCGCCGCCCGCCTGGTGGGCGTTCCGCGTGGCGCCCTGCAAAAACGCGTTCAGGAAGGAAGTCTGCATTCCTACGAGGGCATGATCTCCACTGAAGAACTGCTGCAGGCCTATCCAGAAATCAAGCTGGAAGATGCGGGCCTGCTGGAGAAAACCACCCAGATCAAACAGGAAGCGTTTGGCCGACGGGTTCGCGATCGCATGCTGCCACCCAAGGAAGTGCTCGCCGAACGCCTGTTCGAACAAAGCCGTGAACTGGCGGATGTCAAAACCCACCTCAAGCGTTACCACTCCCTGGTCATCGACATGCAGCAGAAATTGCAGGAGCTGTCCCAGCGGGCATCGGAGAACGAGCGCAACACCCTTGCCAAACTGGACGACTGGATCGAGAACCAGCTGGAAAGCGTACTGGATACCGAGGCGCCCAGTGCGCTGGCGGTCATGGATGATATGCTGCGGGTCATGAGCGCGCACGTCACCATACAGCCAAGCAGGCATGACTTTTTTGTCGAAGGGACCGACACTTTGCTGGAGGCCGCCCTCAAGGCCGGCCTTGCTCTCAATTATGGTTGCAGCAGCGGCAACTGCGGCTTGTGCAAAGCGAGGGTGGTGGACGGACAAGTACTCAAGACCAAGCATCATGACTACGTGCTGTCTGATGCTGAAAAGCAGCAAGGCTACTGCCTGATGTGCAGCTATACCGCCCTTTCCGACCTCACCCTGGAAGCGCTCGAAGCCAGTTCAGCCCGGGACATCCCGCCCCAGGAGCTTTCTGCCCGCATCAAGAGTGTCACACCTCTGGCACCCGATATGATGCTGCTGCATCTGCAGACCCCACGCTCTCACCGACTTCGGTTTCTTGCCGGACAGACGGTTACCCTCGGCCTGCCCGGAGCGGGCAGTGCGGAGTTCCCTATTACCACCTGCCCCTGTGATGATCGCAACCTGCAGTTTCACGTCGAACGCGGCCAGGGTGGTGCATTTGGCGAGAAAGTGTTCTCCGGCCTGAATCATACAGAGAACGTCAGTGTGTATGGACCATGGGGGGATTACGACTATAACGAAGACAGCCAGCATGCCGCACTTTTCATCGCGTTTGGCCGTGGCTTTGGCCTGATCAAGAGCCTTGCCGAGCACACCATGGCACGGGAATCGGCCGAGAACATGCTGCTTGTCTGGGCGGGTTATCCGCCCAATGGCCATTACATGGCCAACCTTTGCCGCTCATGGACCGACGCTCTGGATAATTTTCGCTTTGACCCTGTCAGCATCGCAGGGCAAGACCCGCAAATTGAAGCAGCCTGGGTTGTGGACAAACTGCTTATGGACCACCCGGAAACGCTCAACTATGACATCTATCTTGCCGGGCCCGACATCTATGTTGGTCCCGCTGTAGAAAAGCTCAAGGCAGCAGGAATCACTGACCAACAGCTCGTCGCATTGGCAGTTTAGACTGGCTCATCTCATTGAGGAACAATAATGACTGACGAAAACAAGGTACTCCATACTGAACGCCGCATCCTGAGGGCCATGCGCAAAACGCTCACCAGTGTGGTCAGGGACGCCACCCCCAGGCCCGGCATGGATGGATTTCTATCCGATGATACGGTTGAACAAATACGCGAATGCCTGGGCATCATCACAGCACGCGAGAGGGAGTTGGCCGATGCCTTGGAACTCTCTCCCGCCAAACCGATGTATCCTGACCAGGAACGCACCGTCAAAACGGTGCAGATCAAGACACCGGGCAAGGACAGTGGAAAGCATTAACTGGCGTTTCCCAAGAATCGTCGACAGCCCAATCCATATGGAGCAAACAGAATGAGCAGTTACGGATTTGATGTACAGATCGCCGGCCCCTTCGATGCCGCAATCGATAAGGTCACCGCAGCCTTGAAGAATGAAGGTTTCGGCGTGCTGACCGACATTGATGTTCAGGCCACCATGAAAGCCAAGCTGAACGTGGAAGGACGTCCCTACCGAATACTTGGTGCCTGCAACCCTCCCCTTGCCCATCAGGCTTTGAGTGCTGAAGCCGATGTCGGCATGCTGCTTCCCTGCAATGTCGTTGTCAGGGAAGAGGCGAGTGGAAAGATTACGGTCTCTTTCCTCGACCCGGATGTAATGGTGAAAATGACATCCAATCCTGAAATCCAGAAGGTGGCTGTCGAGGCCAAAGCTCGCTTGATGCGGGTGAGGAACAGCTTGGCAGGTTAGGCGCAGGCACCTTAGAACGGCATCTTGAATCCGGGTGGCAGTGGCAAGCCTTGGGTCAGTCCGCCCATCTTTTCCTGCGCCGTCGCCTCAGCCTTGCGAATGGCATCGTTCATGGCTGCAGCAATCAGGTCTTCCAGCATTTCCTTGTCTTCCATCGCGCTGGGGTCGATGCTGACACGGCGCACGTCATTGCGGCAAGTAATCACCACCTTGACCATGCCAGCGCCGGATTGGCCTTCGACCTCGACATCGGCCAGTTGAGCCTGTGCCTTTTGCATGTTGTCCTGCATTTGCTGAACCTGTTTCATCAGGTTGCCAAGTCCGCCTTTAATCATGGTTTATCTCCGTTAAAGTGAGCGTCATGCAATGACACGACAGACCCCCTCGCCCGCAGGCGGAAGAGGGCCGGGGTGAGGGAAGTCGCCATGGCGATTCGTGGCAATCATGACTTGGAGTGCAGCGAATCGCCCTGGCCGATGGGTTGGATGGAGGCTTCATTGATGGTCGCATCAAAACCTTCCACCAGTTCACGAATGAATGGGTCGTTTTCAATTGCCGCCACTGCCTCGCTATGACGACGGCTTTTTTCCCGGCTGCGAATTTCCGAAGGTGACAGGCCGCGGGTGACTCCCAGTTCGATCGAAATGTTCATCGCTTCGCCAAATTTGGCCTTGAGTGCGCCGACCAATTTATCCTTGAAGCCCTGCTCTGCCAGATGTTTGTGCACCGGGTCGAGCGCAAACACCATTCTATTCTGATCACGCTGAACCAGTTCGCAGTGATCGGCCAGCATGCGGGCCATGCCGCCCAGATTGAGGCTGGCAGCGATCTGATGCCAGTCTCCTTCTGGCGGATTGGCAGCACCCGCAGCCGGTGTGGCAGGTTTTCCAGTCGCCTGAGTGACAGGAGCAGAAGTCTTCGCACCATGGGTCGAAGGTCGATGGACTGGGGCGGCCGAAGACCTTCCTGGCAGCGGCTCTACCGCATCATCGCTGGACCCGGGAGTGAAGGCAAGCATACGCAGCAGCGTCATGGTAAAGCCCGAAATCTCATCCGGGGCAAAGGGCAAATCCTTGCGCCCGTTGAGTACGATCTGGTAATAAAGCTGGACGGTTTCCTTGTCCAGGGTCTGCGCCATTGACTCGATATGCTGCGCGTCCGAAGCGTCGTCCATGCTTGCGTCTGGCGCCAGTTGAGCCTGCGCAATCCTGGTCAGCAGCGCGCCCAGATCCTGCAATATGCCATCAAAGGAAAACCCCTGGGCGGCCAGGTCACCTGCAATCTGCATGAGCTGAGCCGATTGCTTGAGCGCCAATGCATTCAGCAGGGAAAACAGATGCTCCTGACCCACGGTACCCAACATGGCTTCCACGGCCTCGGCTTCCAGCTTGCCGCCACCATAGGCAATGGCCTGGTCGGTGAGAGACAGGGCATCGCGCATGGAGCCACTGGCCGCACGAGCCAGTTGCATTAGCGCTGCCGGCTCGGCCTGGACCTGTTCCTTTTCCAGCACATCTCCCAGATGCGATGCCACCAGCTGCACTGGCATCGGCTTGAGATTGAATTGCAAACAGCGCGACAGGACGGTAACGGGAATCTTTTGCGGATCCGTGGTGGCCAGAATGAACTTGACGTGTGCCGGGGGTTCTTCCAGGGTTTTCAACATCGAGTTGAATGCCGGTTTCGACAGCATGTGCACTTCGTCGATGATGTACACCTTGTAACGTCCCACCGTGGGTGCATATTGGGCGTTGTCCAGCACCTCGCGCATGTTGTCCACGCCAGTGTTGGACGCCGCGTCCAGTTCGAGGAGATCGACAAAGCGCCCTGCATCGATTTGCGTGCAGGCGGAACATGCGCCGCAGGGCGTGGCCGTCACACCGGTTTCGCAATTGAGGCATTTGGCGATAATGCGCGCCAGTGTGGTCTTGCCGACGCCGCGCGTGCCGGTAAACAGATAGGCGTGATGCAGACGGCCCTGGGTCAGCGCGTTGGAAAGGGCCTGAACCACATGTTCCTGGCCTTTCAGATCGGCAAAGCTGCGCGGCCGCCACTTGCGGGCGAGTGCCAGCGCCGGTTGGGAGGTTTCGCCAAAGAGGTCATTCATGAATTGAATTTTATCAGAGCAGCGTCCCCCTGACGGGAAACTCGAAGCCCCTCAGGGCCTAAAACAGATAGGCAAGACGAACCTGCTGGAAGTCAATGCCAGGGTTGGGCAGTTTGACGTCTGTGGGGGAAACATGCCAATCCGATAACCCCGTCAGACTGGCGCTTGTCGCCAAAGATCATGCCTTTGCCCAGATGCTGGCCGAACTGAAATGCCATGCCCAGGTCCCGTTCACTATTCACGTGAGTATGGCTGACAAGATGAGCACCGATGGCGCCTTCCACATAAGGCCGCTGGCCGCCTTGGCCTGCCGCCGGAACGACGGGGTCAAGCCAAAATCCCAGATTGCATTGCTGCCGGCAGCGGAACTGTGCCAGTGTCCCAAAGAAGCATCCCACTAACTGGTTAGATAGCAATTGCCGTCGGTAAACCACCTGCTCTCCTACTGAGGGATCAGGCTGGCGTGTCCCATGTCGGCAGACTCGTCACCGCGGCCCGTTTCAATGGTGATTCCATTTGCAGCATGGCCGGGAGGCATCCAGCATAATCCGGTAACGAGTAATGACCGTAGGCGATTTTTCATTTTTTGAGGCCCGAGGCAAGTCAAGAGGTGGCGAGCCTTAACCCCGGCACTGGTAACGATCCGCTGTGGCTGCTTCCTTCCGGACCTGACCAGGTTCACGGGGCTGCCATGCGGGGGGGCCCGCCGCGGCCATTTTACCGTGGAAACCGCTAAATAGGGCATGCATGCCCGCGCACCCGACTCAAAGGGAATCCAATCAGAGCTTCCTTACTGCTCGTCAAGCGGTTCCTTGATTCTCCTGGCCTGAACAGCCCCGGCAAAATCACGCAGCAGGGGTTCCGTTTCGTTCCATCCGATGCACGCATCAGTAATGGACTGGCCATATTCAAGTGGTTTGCCGGGACACAAATCCTGGCGACCCGGCTTGAGGTGGCTCTCGACCATCACTCCGATGATGCGGTGGTCGCCATGCGCAATCTGGTTGGCGACATTCCTTCCGACTTCAATCTGCATCTCGTAGTGCTTGCTTGAATTGGCGTGGGACAAATCAATCATCACTTGCTGGCGAAGCCCGGCAGTCGCCAGTTCAGCACACGCAGCATCGACGCTCACCGAATCATAATTGGGTTTCTTGCCGCCACGCAGGATGACATGGCAATCCTCGTTGCCTGCCGTTTTGAAAACGGCGACATTCCCGGACTTGGTAATCGAAATGAAATGGTGGCGCGCAGCCGCGGCCTTGATTGCATCCACGGCAATCTTGATATTGCCGTCGGTGCCGTTCTTGAAGCCGATAGGGCAGGACGTCCCTGAGGCGAGTTGCCGGTGCGACTGCGATTCCGTGGTACGCGCCCCGATTGCCCCCCAGGCCACCAGCTCGGCGATATATTGCGGCGACACCAGATCGAGAAACTCTGTTGCTGCAGGCAGACCGAGTTCGTTGATTTCGATCAGCAACTTGCGCGCCAGATGCAGGCCAGTATTGATATCGAAACTCTCGTTCAGGTGCGGGTCGTTAATCAGTCCTTTCCAGCCCACCGTGGTGCGTGGCTTCTCAAAATACACCCGCATGATGATGGCCAGATCGTGCCGGAGCTCGTCAGACAGCGCCTTGAGCTTGCCCGCATATTCCAGTGCCGCCCCGGGATCATGGATGGAACACGGACCGACAACCACCACCAGACGATCATCCGCGCCTCGCAGCACATCGTGAACCTGATTGCGGGCACTAAACACGGTTTCCGTCACGCGGTCACTGGCAGGAAGATCGTTCATCAATTGCGCAGGTGAAATCAATTCACCCACTTGCTCAACGCGCGTGTCGTCGATTTTGTAATGCATCGTTTCCTGTCCTTGAAAAAAAAGACCGCCTGTTTGGGCGGTCTTTCGGGGATTTATCAAGCCTGTGCTAGTTCCTCCCGACCGCCGGCAGCGTGGGGGAAAAGAAATAAGAAAAGCCCGTAAACCATCGATCCATGGCTTGAATGCTATCAGAGGCCCGTTTTGCAAACAACCTATGGGACGGATAGTCAGAGATTATCGTGCGATCCATCGCAGAATGGGGAATCAGCCGTCCATTTGCAGCCGCACAAAAAGACCGTCTGCGTTTCAGCAATAGCAAACTCCTTTGGCTCAATCCCAGTACCTTGGTGCGATCCATCACAGAACGGCTGGCTTTTTGAGCGACCGCATGCGCACCACCAATAGCTGCCCGGTTCCAGCTCAATTTCGTAAGGCGATTTCTGGGCAATAACTGGGTCATCCATGTGGTTTCACTCCATCCTGACTTGGCTAATGGCGCAAATTATAGGCCTGGCCTGGCGAATCAATTCATGGTATTTGGAAGGGTTATTCGGGTTCGCGGCCTACCTCGCAGCAGGGGGCGCCCGGGGAGGAACTCATGCTGATGACCGAACCGGTCACCGGATTGGGCCGAAACACTGTCACGCCTTTGAGACCCAAACGCCATGCTTGGGCATATACATCCTGAAAATCGGCAAAACTCATGCTGACCGGGCCATTGATGGTTTTGGAAATGGCGTTGTCCACATAGGGTTGGATCACCGCCTGCAAGGCCAGATGATCGGAAGGTTTCAGTTCGTCCACGGTCACGGTAGCCGGGGGCAACCCTTCGTGTTCCCGTTTCCACAGACGCACCGACTGTGCTTCCAGCACATGGGTTCCGAGCGAGCCATCACGCTCCCGGATGCGGCGTTCGTAATTCACCGATGGCAGAGGCTCGATACCACTCGACACATTATTGGCCAGCAGGCTGATAGTGCCGGTGGGTGCAATGGCGAGCAAATGACTGTTGCGTATGCCATGGCGCGCGATGCCATCGCGCAGCGAATCCGGCAAGTTGCGAATAAATGGCGAAGCGAGGTATGGATCCCTTTCGAACAATGGAAAGGGCCCCTTTTCCTTGGCGAGTTCGATGGATGCGGAATAGGCCCTGTCGCGGATGGTTTGCATGATCTGGCCAGCCAGTTGCCGCGCCTCGTCACTGCCGTACTGCAAATCGAGCATGATCAGAGTATCCGCCAGGCCCGTAATACCCAGCCCGATGCGCCGCTTTGAATTGGCCTCACCTTCCTGAACCTGCAGGGGATAGCGCGATGCGTTGATGACGTTGTCCAGCAGACGCACCGCCTGGAAGGCCGCCTCACCCAAAGCGGCAAGATCAAAATGCGCAGATGGTGAAAATGGATGAGTCACCAACCGAGTCAGGTTGAGCGACCCCAGATCGCAGGCGCCATAAGCCGGCAGCGGGATTTCGCCACAAGGGTTGGTCGCGCTGATTTGCTCGCACCAGTGAAGATTGTTGAACTGGTTGATGCGGTCGACAAACAGCACACCCGGCTCTGCCGAATCATAGGCAGCCTGGGTGATACGTGCCCAAAGCTGGCGGGCCTTCACTGTCCTGATCACCCGGCAGGGTTCAGGCTGTCGGGCTCCGCTCCAGTGCCTCTCGACCATGACCCCATCGCCACCGACCGACCGCACGGGAAAGACCAGCGGCCAGTCCTCATCCGCTTCCACTGCCTGCATGAAGGCATCGCTCACCAGCACGGATACATTGAAATTGCGCAGCCTGGCCGGGTCTCGCTTTGCATCGACGAATATCTCGATATCGGGATGATCGCAGCGCAGCGTGGCCATCATTGCGCCGCGCCGGTTGCCTGCGGAAATGAGCGTGGCACACATGGCGTCCCAGATGTGCATGAAGGATACCGGCCCCGAAGCCGTGCTGCCCACAGTTCTCGCGACGGTGCCGGAGGGTCGCAATGTGGAAAAATCGTAACCAACGCCACCGCCCTGCTGCATGGTCAGTGCGCCCTCCTTCAGGGAACTGAATATGCCATCGAGCGAATCCTCGATGGTTCCCATGACAAAGCAGTTGAACAGGGTGACCATGCGCCCGGTTCCGGCACCTGCCAGAATGCGGCCGCCGGGCAGGAATTTGAACCCGTCCAGCAGCGCATAGAAGCCCGATTCCCAATCGCCCCGATGATGCGGCTCCACCCCGGCAAGCGCATGAGCGACACGGCGCCAGCTTTGCTGGATGCTGGATTCCGGCGCGCCGGCAGCATCAAGCGCGCGATATTTCTCTTGCCAGATTTGTTCCGAGACAGGAATGTCGAAAGGAGAAGTCGTCATTACTTGCAGTGCAGGTCCGTCACTTTCACATCATAGCGCCAGAAACGACAAAGCCCGCATGGAGCGGGCTTTGTTCGATATGCGCACGCGATTAATGGTCAGGGTCTTGCCAGGGGTTTGAGGAAAGTCACTACATTGGAACCTGGTGCATTCTTGGTCGAGCAACTGCCTTCACCCACCCCTGCGTCACGTTCGGCGACATGCAGCAGGTTGATCACTTCCACGTAGAACTTGTCTTTCACCATCATTAGCGCGGTCAGCCCGCCATCATTGCGCGCCAGAACGTCAGCGCCGTTGTCCAGCAGGACCTGGCACACCGCCGCTTCACCATAACCTGCCGCGAGCATTAGCGGACGGATCCCGTAGCCAATCCTGGCGTTCACGTCACAACCCGCTTTGGCCAGAACACCTACGACTTCGGGAAATCCTTTGTCGAGATCACTGTTATAGACCGCCTTGTGAACTGCATTCCAGCCCAGTTCATCGGTTGCGTTCACATCCCCGCCGGCTGCGATCAGGGTCTTGACCATCTCAAGATTGCCGGCATAGGCCGCATTCATCAATGCGGTCGCACCATAACTGTCGCGCGCCTTGGCATCCGCACCCGCTGCAATCAGTTCCTTGGCCCGGGCCACATCGCCAGTACGAACCGCCTCAAGTAATTGTTCAGACATGGCATTTCTCCTTAAGACTTAATCCGGATCGACCAGAATACCTGACTATTATAGTCGGATATTGGACGTTTTGGCCAGTCCCTTGTATCCAAAGGGTCAAGCGTAAATTTTTCGGAAACATGGAGCCAACCCATTGGTTGCCGGTTATAAAGAGAGCTCTACTAAATTGAGAGCTACCAAGGAGCGCACATGGGACTACTGGATTCTATTCTGGGCGGCATGACCGGCAGCGGACAACAGCAAGGTGGCATGGGTACCAAGGGTGCATTGATGATGGCGCTGCTTTCCATGATGATGAACAAAGGTGCGAGCGCAAGCCAGGGCGGTGGTGGGCTGGGCAACATACTTGGCAGCCTGACAGGTGGTGCAGGCCAAAGCGGCGGCGGCCTGGGCAGCATCCTCGGCGGAATGCTGGGCGGTGGTGGCAGCCAGGCCAGCGCCGCAGCACCAGCGGCAAATCTGGAAGGCGCACTCGGCGGACTGAGCGGTATTCAGGACCTGTTCCGCAAGGCCGGGCTGGGCGACCACGTTGCCTCCTGGATCGGAAACGGCGACAACAAACCCGTCAGTGCTGATCAGATCAAACAGGCCTTGGGCGCTTCCGGTCACCTCGGCCAGCTCGCGCAGGCGGCGGGCGTTTCCGAAGATGACGCCGCACACCATCTTACCGAACTGCTGCCTGAAATCGTCAACAAGCTAACCCCGCAGGGCAGCATCCCAGCCGGTGGCGGCGACATCGTCGGCATGCTGAAACAAATGATGGGGTAGGAATTCATGGGCCGGGTGCAGCCCGGCGGAAATCCTGTTGGGAACTACTCAGCGAGAACTGGCGGGGTCGCCCTATAGCAATTTCCTTTCTGTGCTCTGCAAAGAAGGGATCCAAAGAAACGCAAGCCCGCCTTCGCTGGTCTTCGGCTTCCCTTCGCCAACAGCCTCGGGCCAGGCAATACGGAAACTCGCTTCGCCATGTTTGATTAGGAAGCGAAGCTCGAACATCCGCATTTCGGTTAACCGGCTTGAGCCTGTTTTCTGCGGCAGCTTTAGAGGGGACCAGAAGCAATTGCGGTGCTGATAGATTCAACTGGATTGCCACGGGCCTCAAGAACACGTGGTTCTCGCAATGACGTCTTTGCGCGAAGGCAAGGCCGACGAAGCAATCCCGTTGCGTTCCCTCCCCTCTCCCTGCTTGCGGGGAGAGGGTGGGCCGAAGGGCCGGGTGAAGGGAATGCCCCCTCTGGGCTGCCGAGGGCGGATGCCTGAATTGGGGGATGTTGAGGCGAGCGTGTTTAAGCAGGTGGCTGCGAAGCAGATCGTGCGAGTTTGCAAGCCGCCCAATTCAGGCAGTCGACCGAGGTTTACCTCGAAGGGGCAGCACAGCGGGGTGGCCTTCTCTTTGGTAACTTTCTCTTGGCCAAACTAGAGAAAGTCACTTGCCGCCGGGCAACCCCCGGCCAAGGATGTTAGCAAACCAATTGCAATGGGCATTAGCCATTGCGCTACTTTTCAGTAACAGATGATGTTGAAAATGGAGGAGTTTGGTTGTAACCAACTGATGGATCATTCGACCCATAGAGCCGAATGAACTCGATTTCAACTTGCGATACCTCGGAGCGAGTTGCAGTTTCTGACTGCCAGAGGATATCGCGCGTGATTGTAAAACTGCGGCGCTGTTCTGGCGTGAAGTCTTTGGCTATCAGTTCGCTTGAAGCGCTACCAAAGTAGTTGATACTGTTTGTTCGATCTTGACCAATGTATATCTTGCCGTTCGGGGAGGTGATTTGGTAGATAACGTTCATGCTTGCTCAAGCCCATGCTGGGCACTATAGGCAAAGGGCATTGCGCCCCATGTGCCCCACTAATGCAACCTCAACCCGTCCCCCCCACCGTCAATCCATCTATCCTCAAGGTCGGCTGCCCCACACCGACCGGCACGCTCTGCCCTTCCTTGCCGCAGGTGCCGACGCCGGGGTCGAGCTTCAAGTCGTTGCCGATCATCTCGACGCGCGTCAAGGCATCCGGGCCGTTGCCGATGAGCGTGGCGCCCTTGACCGGATAGGTGACCTTGCCGTTTTCGATCATGTAGGCCTCGGCCGTGGAGAACACGAATTTGCCGCTGGTGATGTCGACCTGGCCGCCACCAAAATTGACGGCGTAGATGCCGCGCTTTACCGAGGCAATGATTTCCTGCGGGTCCTGGCTGCCGGCCAGCATATAGGTATTGGTCATGCGCGGCATGGGCAGGTGGGCGAAGGATTCACGCCGGCCGTTGCCGGTAACCGGCAAACCCATCAGGCGGGCATTGAGGCTGTCCTGCATGTAGCCGACCAGCACGCCGTCTTCGATGAGGGTGGTGCACTGTGTGGGGTTGCCTTCGTCGTCGACGTTGAGTGAACCACGCCGCTGCGGCAGCGTGCCATCGTCAATGACGGTGACGCCGGGCGATGCGACCCGTTCGCCCATGCGGCCGGAAAATGCGGATGAACCCTTGCGGTTGAAATCGCCTTCGAGGCCATGTCCCACCGCCTCGTGCAACAGGATGCCGGGCCAGCCCGGCCCCAGCACTACGGGCATGACGCCGGCAGGCGCTGGCTTGGCGGCAAGATTGGTGATCGCCTGATGGACGGCCTGGCGCGCATAATCCTCCACACGCTCGTCGGTGAAGTAGCTGTAATCGTAGCGTCCACCGCCGCCACCGGTGCCCTGTTCGCGCCGCCCGTCCTGTTCAGCGATGACTTGCACCGACAAACGAACCAGCGGACGCACATCGGCGGCGGTCTGGCCATCGCTGCGCGCGACATAAATCACCTCATACTCGGATGCCAGATGGGCAATCACCTGGATCACGCGCGGGTCAAGCTTGCTGGCGATGGTCTCGACTTTCTCCAACAGGGCAACTTTTTGCGGGTCAGGCAAACTGGCCAGCGGATCGACAGGCTGATACAGATTGCGGCCCGCACCCTGTGCCGCAACGGGCACGCTTCGATTCTGGCCAGTACGAGCGATGGCACGGGTGGCATCAGCCGCCTGTGTAAGAGCATCGACCGATATGTCGTCGGAATAGGCAAACGCGGTTTTCTCGCCGGACACGGCGCGCACGCCCACGCCCTGATCAATATTGAAACTACCGGATTTGACCTGCCGCTCTTCCAGGGTCCAGCCCTCGGAGCGGGTGTACTGGAAATACAGGTCGGCGTAATCAACTTCGCTGGCCATGAGCTTGCCGAACACCGGTGTCAGCTTAGTGCTGTCGAGCTGATTGGGCGCCAGCAGGGTGGCGCGAGCGGTTTCGAAAAGCTGTTCGGAAACCTGCAGAGCAGGCTGGGTGTCTTTTATGTTCATGATGGAACCTCTGATTAAGTCCCGCTTGCCCGCGAAAGCGGCATGGCGGGGGGAGATGCAGGGCGAGTGGCGCAGCTTATAGTCATTCTACGCTACCAGGCCCAAGGACGCGGATCGCCCGTCCAACTCCCTGTGGCCCGGGGCTTGCGCCAAATCTGAGCGCCTGCTTTGGCTTGCCGCTTTGTGTCGCACGTTTAAGACGACCTGTGCCACCCTTTGCGCAGTCATTTCAAATTTGTCAGCAACGCGACTCATGGATGACTTGATCAGTGCATTCTGTCTATTTCTTGCCGCCGGACTCGCGGCTTTGCGTTGTGCGCCGCTCCAGAGTCACAACCTGTGTCGGCTCGATGCCGAGCACGCGATGTTTGAGCGCTGGCAGACTCTTACGCAGGCTGGTCTGGTATTTGGGATTGATGTTCGCCAGCACCACACCGGATCCACGTGGCAGGCGGTCGAGTACCACGCCCCACGGGTCGACAATCATGCTGTCGCCATGTGTTTCGCGGCCCGAAAGGTGATAGCCGCCCTGGGCTGAGGCGATGACATAGGCGACGTTCTCAATGGCGCGGGCGCGCACCAGGGTTTCAAAATGCGCCTTGCCAGTGGTGGCAGTGAACGCGGAAGGCACCACGATCAGATCCACCTCGGGCATGGCCCGATACAACTCGGGAAAGCGCAGGTCATAACAAACCGAAAGGCCAATTCGGCCAAACGGGCTGTTGACCACCACGACCGTATCGCCCGGCTCGATGGTCTTTTCCTCGCGGTAATGTTCTGCGCCCAGATCCAAACCAAAGAGATGAATCTTGTCGTAGCGCGCCACCTGCTTGCCACGCTCGTCATACACCAGACAGGCATTGCGGACCTTATTGGGGACGCTGCTTTCCATGGGCACAGTGCCGCCTATCAGCCAGATTCTGTATTTTTTCGCCATGCGCGCGAGGAAATCCTGCATCGGGCCTTTGCCGTCCTTTTCCCGCACATCGACCTTGTCCGTGTCCTTCATCCCCATGATGCCAAAATACTCGGGCAGCACCACCAGCTTTGCTCCTGAATTCGCGGCCTGTTCGATCAGACGCTCCGCTTCGGAGAGATTGGACGATACCTGTGGTCCGGATGCCATTTGTATGGCCGCAACGCGAACTGTACCCGGTTGTGCAGCGACAGGTTTCTTGTGGCTGCCACGGGTGCGGGCGACGCTTGATCTCGTTGTCTTAGTGTTCCTGGTTGTACTCATCCGTCTGATTCTTTTCCCTTGGCTGATCTGGTTTTGGACAGCTTGGTTACATCGGGCTCGACCCATGGGCCGCTGACCAAATATTCAAATGATGTTGCCTCTTCTAACGGGTCTTTCAGCACTTTCTGAACGGCCAATGCGCCCAGACCGGCGAGCGGTCCGCCGATCAACGCGCCGGCCACCGCCACACTTTCCGACAGTTTGGGGCTAACCTTGACCCGGAGTTGTACTGTCTCATCGGCCAGCCTTGCAACCCCCGACATCCTCACCGAGGCTGCAGGGCCTTTCATACGGAAATCATCGCTGTATACATTGCCCGCCACGATTCTAAGCGTAGCGGAAATCTCGTCGAAGGCGAAACCACCACTGAACACATCACGAAAGTCCAGGTTCAGGCGCCGGGGAATGGATTGCAGGCTGATGATGCCCAGGAGCTTGGCCGCACCGGGATCGACCCTGAGAAACTGCCCGTTCTGCGCCTTGAAATTTAGCGTACCGGTCAGGGTACGGAATGCGAAATCTGCCGGCGACCCCTGCCAGGTTACCTCGCCGGATACACTGCCCTTACCGCGCTTGACCGAATCCGGGTAACCATAGCGTGCCAGCATTTTGCCCGCATCCTTGATATCGGCAGCCAGGGTTACACGGGTTTCGCCTTGACCCACATCCTTCCAGACTCCGCGCATACTCACCAAGCTGTCCGGATTGACCAGTTCCAACCGATCGATAGTCAGTCCCTGCTGCCCGCCATGGGCCAAGGCATCAAGATGCCCAAGGTGCATGTCTTCCATGCGCAGGTCGTCCACCGACAGATCCATAGATGGAAAATCCGATGTACCCAAACGATGTGCGTTCTCTCCTGCGGGTTCTCCTCCCATAGGCGCGGGAATCACGACTTGCTTGAACACACCGGACACCCGGGCAATCGATCCGTCCAGCGCTTTCCGGTATGCCACACTCCCTTCAACCCCCTGACCACTGACATTAATCTTGAGAATGCCACCTTTGAGTTTGCCGTCGAGATTGATGTCCGTAAACCGGCGCCCGAGGAAATCCAGGCTGGCAAAGGTGAGGTTGATGCCACTCAGCAGCGACGACTGCTCCTCCCCTCCAGCCGGCATAAGGTCGAGCCAGCGGCCCAGATCAAAATCGCGCACATAACCGCTAATCAACAAGCCGGGCTGCCAGGGAAGCTGTGCCTTCTCCCCAAAGCGAATTTCGCCTCGATCGAACTTGAGCCCTGAAGGCCCTGGCTGACTGAGCCAAACGCCGTTCACCTTGTTTGCATAACTGGCCGACGACCAAACTGATCCATCCTTGAGCGGTTGCCGTTCGAGTTTGAGCAACGCAGATTGGTTCGCTCGTTTCGCAAGCGGTGCAGGCAGCTTCGACTCCAAGCCCACCAGACTGGATTCAGCCTTGACACTTGCAGGCCCCTGCCCAAGCGTTATTTCCCCCTTCCAGCCTGCCTGGCCCGTCAGCAAGTGACTAACGGGTTTGCCTAGCCAAGTCTCCAGCGCGGTCGCAGTAAACACGCCTTGTCCAAAAACATGCGCTTTGGAATCCTGGCTTCGCGCTGTAATCACCGCAGGTCCGCCCAGCACATGAGCACTGATCCGGTCCGCACTTACCTTCTGCTCGGTAAAATCAAGCTGACCCCTCACCTGTTCAAGCCGCGGCATATCCGGCCCCGGAAACACCGTATCGTTGTTGAAGCTCAATCTGCCAGCGATTGTAGTGTCAAGGCTGTGCCGCAAGGGAACCTTGATGTTGAGCGCGAGCGCCATGTCACCGCTTCCGCTCATTTCATCCGTAAGGTTGTCGATTCGATCGGAAACCGGACTGAAGTTGGCAAACCGCACAAAGTCACTCAGTGGTCCATTGGCCTCGCCTTTCACGTCCAGAACGGGTTCTGTTGAAGTGAAATCGGGGACCACCGCATGCACACCCCGAAGCTGGACGCTGAAGATGCGCGCCTGATCGGAGAGGATTTCAATTTGGCCACCGCGAAACCGCAGCTCGCCGTCTATGGCGTCGATTGTAGGCCAGTCAGCGGCATAGTGAAGGACAACACCGTTCGCCAGGGCGTCGATATGAAACAGTCCGCCGGCATCGTTGCGGAACGGGAAATACCGCGGTTCGCCGCGCAGGACAAAGGTTGCCTGGCTGGCCTCCCCCGCGACGATGCCCTGCTTGAGCCAATTGTAGGTGTTGTCGTTCGCCACACTCGGGATGTACTTGTAAACCGATGGCCCCAAAGCGCGTTCCAGCCGGCCGGACAAATCTAACTTGTCGGGGCGACCGTTGCCAATCAAGTATGTGCCCGCCATCGAGCCTGCCAGGTCGGCGTTTTCCATGACGACATTCGACAGCCTGAGTTCATAGCCCTCATTTTTCCAGCGCCAGCCACCCTCGGCTTCCACTCTGTTCCAATCAATTGTCTTGTCTCTAAAAACACCTGGCAGACTGACCTGTCCCGACTTCAGGTCGAGAGTGAACTCACCCTGGTCCTGGGTTCCGTCCACGCTCCCGCTCAACCCCTTTGCACCTGGCCATTTGTCGACAGCCTCCCAGCCAAGCTGGCGAAATTGTCCACTTACACTGAATGAGGCGCGTGCTCCCTGACGCGCCGGTTTCTGCCAGCTTGCCTGTAAGTGGTCGAAATGGCCTTTGGCCTGCAACGCGCTTAAGCGATCGCGCAAATCCACCTTAAGCGGAATGAACGGGATCACTCGTTTTAGGGTTGACAATTCAAATTCATCCACTGCGACCTGGTAGCCCGACGCTGACCAGCCAAACTGACCATTAATGGGTCCAACAAGTGGGCTGGATTCGGGCTGGAACGATAACCCGCCCATCTTCACTATCTGGCCATTGTTGTTTGATTGCCAGCCAATCAAGCCCACCAGCTTTTGCAGGCGCATTGGTGCGCTTTGCTTATCCGACTGGGCGGTGACTCCAACCATGTTTAATCGGGCATCAACGCTAACGATCCGCCCTTTTTGCAGTTGCGCGATCAATACCGCTCCGCCTCGTCCCGATTTCACATAGGACAAGTCGACCCAAGGGGAAAGTGATTCAATTCTCAGGTTACGAAAAATACCTTCCAGCGTTCCAGACCAATCCTCGAACTTGGAGATTTGCCGTCCAATCAGTTGGGCATCCAGTGCGAATGAACTGGCCAAGCCCTCCGGTGGAGTCGCTGAAACCAACAGTTTGTGAAGTGGCCCAAGATTGTTTAGATCAACTCTTAAATTCGACAGCACCAGGGGGGGCGCATGCCTAAAATCATCAATCCATGCCAATGTCAGGCCATCCAGCGTTACCTCCCCTTGCTTCAGCAGCCAGTCGGAGAAATCGTGCCTTGGGCTCTGGGGATCAATTGCGATGCCCCCCACCTGATAATTGCCCTGTTCCGTCCTGCGTATGGCAAGCAAGGAACCTTCCACATTCAGACTATGGAATCGCGGCTCCAGCGTAAACACGCTGCGCCAGCCAAATTTGCCCTCCAGGCGATCGAAGTGGAGAACAGGCTTGCTCTCCCTGTCATAGAGCGTAACGCCCTTGAGGATAAACCATGGCCTTGCCCCACCCCATTCTCCACCAACCTCATCCAGCTTCACCTGAAACCCCGTTGCGGATGAGAGCAGACTTTCGAGTGTGCTGCGGTAATCCGCGATATGCGGTAAGACCACGACATACAAATAAGCCAGCAAAGTGCCGGCACCAACCATCGCCAAAAGCAGGATAACCCCGCCCCAGCGCAACAGTCGGTTCAGGAGCAACATGGATTTGGCCAAACAGGACTCAGTCAGTTGAATGGGCTATTTTACAGCCCTGCAGAGGGCTTTGGTTTCGTTACCAGGCACATTTTTCAACCCGAGCTGACAGTCAATTTCTCCTTAGAACTCCTCACTGAAACGATGAATCCTTCGGCGGTCTTTTTTGGTGGGTCGTCCTTTCAGTGTTGAAGCTGGATTGAGTTGCATGCGGCGCTCATCCATATGCTCCTGCCGGCGCCTCATACTTTTAGCTGACTCCTCATACAGCGCCTGGGCCATGGTTGCCGGACCACGTTTATCTGTCACGGCGACAAGCGCAATCTCCCATTCAAGCTCACCAATGTGAATGATCAAATGGTCGCCTGCTTTTACATCCTTGGCCGGCTTGCAGCGCTCGCCATTCAATTGTACGCGGCCGCCCTCAACCGCCCGGGTAGCCAGTGACCGCGTCTTGAAGAAACGGGCGGCCCACAGCCATTTGTCTATCCGAGTCCTATCCATACCCTGACATTCTTCCACTCAATGCATCATGGAACTGCGGGCCTGCTTCGCGCTCCCGCACCCGGCGCTTCGCGGCCGCCGAGTCGCCGCTCGCCACACGATGAATCTACCTGCCTCAATCCTTAATCACTGAAAAATTTCTTGTCGCGCAATTGACGTAACCACCAGTCCAGCGCCTTCGCGTTTTCTCCACTGCGCCAGGCAAGATACAGAACCTCTGAGGGTTTCCTGGACTTAACCGCCTTGATCAACAGATTCTTGGCCCTCACTTCTCGCTTGGCCACCCAGGAAGGTAGCCAGCCGACACCAAGGCCCGATCGCAAGGCGGCGAGTTTTGCTTCCAGATCTGGAACAGTGAGTACCGGCTGTTTGTCCAGTATCCCAACTGTTCGGGCAGGAAGTCTTTTCGCCGTGTCCGCTATGGCTACAGCGCGATGTTGTTCAATTGTTTCCTTGCCAAGGGGTTTTGTCTGACCTGCCAATGGGTGGGTGAGACACAAAACTCAAACGATAATTCCACCAGTTCACGCGACATATAGCCTCCACCTGCCGGGCCCGGACCAGGAGCACCTACAATCAAATCTGCCTCTCCAGAAATCAGGCTATCCCACATGCCAGCCAACACGCCACGAGTAAATCTAAGCCTCGTACCTTGAGTCTGCGAGTCAAATTCCCTGATGCAATCCATAAAGGGCCCCCAAGGCACCATTGCATCGATGGCCAGGGTCAGGCGCGGTTCCCAACCATGAGCGACTTGAATTACGCGGGCTTCAAGGCTGTCGGCGGCATACAGAATTTGCCTGCCTTCATCGAGCAGGAGCTGGCCCGCTGCAGTAAGCCTGGCACGGTGGCCGCTCCGGTCAAACAACAGCACATCCAGATCCTGTTCCAGTTTCTGTACGGCATAAGTCAGACCGGATGGCACCTTGTTCAGTGCCTGCGCTGCTGCCACAAAAGATCCACGGCGCTGGATCTCATCAAGCAACTGCAAAGCATCAAGACTCAACTTCATGTTCAAGGATTTTGAATAACCCGATCGAACTATGGACCTTAATCAAAGCGCCGTGCCTGCATAAACTGCCTCTAAGGTGATGAACAGAGGACTCAACCATGATCCAGGTTCGCAAGGCGGAGATACGGGGTCACGCCAACTTTGGCTGGCTGGACAGCTGGCACACCTTCTCCTTCGGCCAATATCATGAGCCGGCCCGTATGGGCGTCGGTGCCCTGCGGGTTATCAATGATGATACCGTCGCACCCGGGAAGGGCTTCCCCCGGCACGGACATGAAGACATGGAAATCGTCACCTATGTGCTGGAGGGCGCCCGGGAACATCAGGACAGTCTGGGTAACAAGGGGAAGATTCGCGCGGGAGAAGTTCAACGCATGCGCGCAGGGACTGGGATCGAACACAGCGAATACAACGCATCCGATATCGCGCCCGTCCATTTTCTGCAAATCTGGATTTGCCCGGACCAGAGGGGGCTTGAACCAGGCTATGAACAAAGTTCCGTCGCGCCGAATCTTATGGCAGGAAGATTTCACCTCATTGCCTCATCTCGCCCACGACCGGATGCAGTTCACATTCACCAAGATGCTGCCATTTACGCTGCAATCCTGAAAGCCGGGGAATCGTCTGATCTGCCAATTCCTGCAGATCGTCGGGCCTACTTGCAGCTTGCGTCGGGAGAGGCAGTGATTGGGAACTACCCCCTGAGGCAGGGTGATGGCGCAGCGCTGGTTGATGAACGCAATCTCCATCTGGACACAGCCACAGGCGCAGAAGTCCTGGTCTTTGTCCTGACCTGATTTTCAGCTCGCATCTGCTGGAGAATGAAATGAAGAAGATTGCGATTGTTTACCAAAGTGGATTGGGCCACTCCAGCCTGAGGCCGAGCATAATTCCAAGGGTGCCCAGGAAACCGTCGCCCAAGTCCAATTGGTCTCCGTAACCGAGGTCGAATCCAGATTTGAAGAACTGAATGAATCGGACTCCATCAGTTTTGGAGTCCCTGCCTGCATGGGCCCTGGTTATCCACCCCATTCAAGGCCTTCATAGACGATCAAGCAGGCTCTGGCATGCCCGCAGATGGCAGGACAAACTTGCCGCCGGATCTGCCAACTCCGCGTCAGGTGGCAGTGACAAGGTCAATGGCCTGATCCAGCGTATGGTCTTCGCCAATCAGCAGGCGTTGATCTGGATCAGCCTGGACTTCGGGCAGCAGGAACGTCAGTACCGGCGGCCGTCAGGATCTGAATGCCATGGCCTTTGTTCCGGGGCAAGGTCACCGCCCCCTGCGGATCAGAGCGCGGGGACGCCATGGCCAGTCAGATGTCGAACCGCGGAACGCCTGCCAGTAGTGCAGCAAGAATCACGCAGCTCTATTGTTGATATATGATCGCCAGCTTTACCCAGCAAATATCGAGGAAATATTCGATGACCAGCAAGCTGCTCGCCTTTGCCGGATCGGTTCGACACGAGTCCTTCAATCGCAAGGCACTCGACTACGCAGTAGCTGGCGCGCACGACGCCGGGGCTGAAGTGACTTTGATCGACCTGAAGGAGTTCGGCCTTCCGCTTTTCGACCAGGACTGGGAGAGTGCGAATGGCATCCCGGAAAATGCAGTCGCGCTTAAACAGCTCTTCATTGAACACCATGGATTATTGATTGCCTGCCCGGAGTACAACAGCTCGATCACTCCCCTCCTCAAGAACACATTGGACTGGGTTTCGCGCCCCTGGCAGGGACGATCTGGCCTGATCCCTTATCAGAATAAGGTTGCCGCGCTTGTCTCGGCTAGCGCGGGCAACCTGGGTGGGCTCAGGGGTTTACGTCATGTGCGCGAAATTCTGACCACACTGGGCGTACTCGTCATTCCACGTCAACAAGCTGTCAGTCAGGCTGACCGGGTATTTGCTGATCCAACTCAGCATGAGCACATCATTGACGCGTTGAAGGAAACAGGCAGACTGGCGGCTGAATCAACCGGCCGCTGGCGTAATCAATAAAAAAAGGGGCGCTTGCGCGCCCCACACCAGGAGAAACCCCTTACAACCAAATCTCAAGACAAAAGATCAAGTTTTCAAATACCTTGCCGGTTGCGAAGCAGCGCGGTCGATGGGCTTGGAATATCCCGCTGCACTCTGCCCGTTCTGCCCAATTGCAAGTTCTTTCGAATGGGAAATTTGCGGGTAGACCAGTGCCAAGGCGGCACTTAGGGCTGCCGCCCACAAAACAGGGATTTCCCCCGTTCGATAGCCACAACGGCAGTCATGGGATTCAAGATGAGAGTGATTAAGTGCCGCCATATTGTCCTCCACGTATCGATCCTATACCTGCAGGACATACCATAGGTCTGGCGCTTTCGCGACCCCGCTATCTGCATTACTTACAGACCGGAGGTTTTGCGTCCCCGCCTCACGATGGGTTTGCCCTTAACAGCCTTGTTTGGGTTATCGTCATTATTTCTGCATACTTGATGATTAACCGACAGACGGCAGCAAATCAACAGGATTCTTGAAGTTTCAATTCACACCAATGATTCTTATGCCAAGCTTCGGCGATAATCCAGACGATTATTGAGCACCGTCAGATTTAGGCGAATTATTATGTCCGTTACTGTCTATGCCCCTCTGTCCCGTTTTTTTCACTGGCTCATTGCAGTGTTCATTGTGGCCAATTTCTTTTTCGGCCTTTCTCTGGGGGAGCTGCCTTTGAGCCCGGTAAAGCTCCAACGCATCACCTGGCACAAATGGATAGGGATCACCATACTTTTGTTGGTTAGCCTAAGGCTCATCAATCGTCTTTTCTCACCCCCCCCGCTCCCGGAGCCCGCGCCCAACTGGCAAATACGGTCGTCAACGCTTGTTCACCTTGCCATGTATTTTCTGATGTTCGCCATTCCATTTTCCGGTTGGTGCATCAGCTCTGCGGCCGGGATTCCGGTTGTTTACCTCAATCTTTGGGAACTTCCGGCACTGCTGCCGAAAAACAAGGTTTGGGTAGACGGACTGAAAGAACTTCATGAAAGTTTGAACATTGCCATGGCTGGTCTAGTCTTAGTCCATGTTGTGGCTGCCTTCAAACATCACTTGATCGATCGGGATATGACTCTTGTTCGCATGCTGCCAATCTTGAGACGACGCCCATGAATCTGAGCCGTCCCTTTCTGTTTTGTTTATGCCTGCTACCTGCAATGGCGAGCGCCGGCAACTGGCGCATCGATAACACGCACAGCCGGCTTGGATTTCAGTATCAGGCCATGGGCGCCCCGATTGAAGGGGAGTTCCATCGCTACCAGGCCGATATCCGGTGGGACGTAAGCAAACCCTCAGACGCGAAGATTCGTCTGGATGTAGACACCGCCAGCATTGATGCGGGCCTGCCCGATGCCACATCGGCGGCCCTTAAAGGCGAGTTTTTCGCTAGTGCCCGCTACCCCTGGGCCCAGTTTGTTTCCACATCCGTCCAGCCACAAGGCAATGGGCGCTATCTGTTAAATGGTACGCTCAGCATAAAAGGGATTAGCCATCCGGTCAGCTTACCCATCCTGTTAGGGACGAATGCGTCGTCCCAGCAACTCAAAGGGACCTTTACCCTTAAACGGCTGGATTACGGTATCGGCCAGGGTGAATGGGCAGACACATCTGCATTGGCCAATGATGTGCAGGTCGCATTCTCGTTCAAGTTATTGCCCATTGTTACGCCCATCCAGCGGAAATGAAATGAAAATGAAATTGTTACTCACTACTGCGCTTCTTCTTCTGGCCTCACCGGCCTGGTGCGCCACCTATAACATCGACCCGGAACATACCTATCCCGGCTTCGAGATCGACCATCTGGGCTTTTCCACGCAACGGGGTCAATTTGATCAGACCTCGGGATTTATAGAACTGGATCAAGCGGCCGGCACTGGTCGGCTGGAAATCCATGTCAATGCTGCTTCACTGGACACCGGCCTCGAAAGACGCGATGAAGTGCTCAAAGGCAATGACTGGTTCCACGCGCAAAGCTATCCAGAACTCATTTATCGCTCGGATACTATTATTTTCGACAACGGCCGGCCTGTTGCCGTGGATGGATTGCTGACTTTGCTGGGGCGAACCCTTCCCTTGCGCCTAGAAATTACGCGTTTCAAATGCGGTTTCAACCTGGCTGAAAAGAAACGTGGCTGTGGCGCGGATGCACGGGGAATATTGCGGCGCTCAGACTACGGCATGGTCGCTGGGCTGCCGTTCGTAGGCAACGAGGTCAAACTTAACATCCAGATGGAAGCCTACGTACCATGAATAGAGAGCGGCCAGCAGGGTCGACCTTTTAAACCGGCCGCTTTAGCTGCTCCAGAATCGCTGGATTCTCAAGTGTGGAAACGTCCTGGGTGATTTCCTCGCCTTTGGCGATGGCCCTCAACAGGCGCCGCATGATCTTGCCCGATCGGGTCTTGGGGAGGTTATCGCCAAAACGTATATCGTCAGGTTTGGCGATGGGTCCAATCTCCTTGCCGACCCATTCGCGCAATTCGGTCACAAGTTTCCTTGCTTCCTCGCCTTCGGGTCGTGCACCCTTGCAGACGACAAAAGCGACGATAGCTTCACCCTTGATGTCGTGAGGTTTGCCGACGACTGCGGACTCGGCAACGCGCGGATTGGCTACGAGTGCCGATTCGATTTCCATGGTACCAAGTCGATGGCCGGATACGTTGAGCACGTCGTCGATACGCCCCATGATCCAGAAATAGCCATCTTCATCCTGATGAGCTGAGTCTCCCGCCAGATACATCCTTCCACCCAGTTCTTCCGGAAAATAGGCCTTCTTGTAGCGTTCCGGGTCACCCCACAGGGTGCGCAGCAGAGAAGGAAATGGTCGCGTGATGACAAGGGCGCCACCCTGGCCTTTTTCCACATCCTGACCATGCTCATCAACAATCGCTGCCAGGATGCCAGGCAACGGCAATGTGCATGAGCCGGGCTTGGTTGGCACGGCGCCAGGGAGCGGTGAAATCATGTTCGCGCCTGTCTCGGTTTGCCACCAGGTGTCAACGATCGGGCAGCGCGACTGGCCAATGACCTCGTGATACCACATCCAGGCCTCAGGGTTGATGGGCTCTCCAACGGTGCCCAGCAAACGTAGTGAAGAAATATCAAACTGCTTGGGCAAGTCTGAACCCAGCTTGATGAGGGAGCGGATGGCTGTCGGGGCCGTATAGAACGTGGTGACCTTGTGCTTCTGGATCATCTCCCAGAAGCGGCCGGCATGAGGATACGTCGGAATACCTTCGAACATGACTTCGGTCATGCCCAGAGCAAGCGGCCCATAGCATACATAAGTGTGGCCTGTAATCCAGCCGACGTCCGCAGTACACCAGTACACATCGGTCTCGGGTTTGGCATCGAACACCCATCTCATCGACAGGATCGCGCCAAGCAAATATCCGGCCGAGGAATGCTGAACGCCCTTGGGCTTGCCGGTGGAACCGGAAGTGTAAAGAATAAACAGCGGATCTTCTGCATTCACCCAGGTCGGCGCACAGGTTTCGGACTGGCCGGCGACGGCATCCTGCCACCAGATGTCACGCCCTTCAAACCAGTTAACCTTGCCGCCACTACGCCTATACACCACCACGTTCTTCACACATTCGCAGCCACTGATGGCCAGCGCCTCATCCACGGCCGTTTTCAGCGGAATAGCCTTGCCGCCACGCAGCGATTCGTCCGCGGTCACCACCAGTCTCGCACTGGCATCAACAATCCGTTCATGCAGACTTTTTGCCGAGAAACCGCCGAACACAACCGAATGGATTGCACCGATACGCGCGCAGGCCTGCATGGCCACGACCGCCTCGATGCTCATAGGCATGTAAATGATGACCCGGTCACCCTTGGCAACACCGAGTCTTTTCAAGCCATTGGCAAATTGGGATACGCGCCTGAGCAGGTCATTATAGGTCGACTTGGTCACAACGCCATCATCAGCCTCAAAGATGATCGCGGTCTTGTCGCCCAGGCCTGCCTGGACATTCTTGTCCAGACAGTTATAGGAGATATTCAGCTCGCCATCTTCAAACCACTTGTAGAACGGCGCTTGTGATTCATCGAGCACCTTGGTAAAGGGCTTGTGCCATAAAATGTTCGCCCGCGCCAGATCACCCCAGAACCCTTCATAATCCTGTGCCGCCCGGTCGCACAAGGCACGATAGGCCTCCATGCCCGATATCGTGGCCGCGGCCTTGAAAGCATCACTGGGTGGAAAAACGCGGGTTTCATGCAATACGGAGGTGATGCTGGACATGCGGTAGTCTCCAAGAATTAATTATTTAAGCTATCCATGACACAGCGATACAAGTCTCGGCGGGCAGCTGAAGGCAGGGTGCACGGCGCGCATGATCCGAAGCCTCATACGGAGGTAAATGAGGATTCCGTGCACCGCGCAACACAGGCTTCAATGGGCGCAGTAGACTTATGCCGTTATGTATAAATCCTCATTTTAACCAGCCCGTGTCAACTAAGGAACACCCCATCGACCGGCTTTGCCGGCTGTCCAGATTTGGCAAACGTCTGCTCGCCGCGCAGCCAGCGCTTTCTGAAATGTCCAAACGCGTCGATACCCCCTATTCAAGACAGGAGATGGAAGGCTGGCTCGCCGCCTCCGTCACCGACGAAACCCACCTTAAGAGCCGCTTGCGGCAACTGAGAAATCAGGTGTGGACCGTGACCGCCGCCCGCGATCTGGCCGGCCTCGCCAACCTGGATGAAGTAACGGGTACATTTTCCGACCTGGCAGAGACAACAGTCCAGGCTGCTGTGCAGTTTCACCACGGTGATCTGGCCGAACAATATGGCCAGCCACGCAACGCTGATGGCAGCATCATGGACCTGGCGGTCGTTGCCATGGGCAAGCTGGGCGGACGCGAACTGAACGTCTCGTCCGACATCGACCTGATTTTTCTCTATCCGGAAGAAGGCAACACGGACGGCAGCCAGCCTTTATCGCATCATGAATTCTTTATCCGACTTGGCAAGAAATTGATCAATGCCTTGGCGCAGACCACCGCCGATGGTTATGTTTTCCGTGTTGACATGCGGCTTCGACCTTGGGGAGATTCCGGTCCTCTGGCCATGAGCTACGCCATGCTGGAAGAGTATCTTGTGGGGCAGGGCCGGGCCTGGGAACGCTATGCCTGGATCAAGGCGAGGGTCATCGACGGCAATCGGCAAGATGAACTGACTGATCTCATTCGCCCATTTGTGTTTCGCAAATACCTGGACTTCAGTGCGTTTTCTGCGATCCGCGACCTGCACATACAAATCCGCCGCGAAGTGGCGCGGCGGGATATGCAGAACAATATCAAGCTGGGTCCTGGCGGCATACGCGAAATTGAATTTATCGCCCAGGTCTTCCAGTTGGTGCGGGGCGGACGAATTCCGGACTTGCGAATCAAACCCACATTGAAAGCTTTGGCGCAGGCCCTGAACCATGGCATGTTGCCGCAATTGGCCAATGACGAACTTAGTGCTGCCTACGTTTTCCTGCGCCAGCTCGAACATCGAATCCAGTATCTGGAAGACGCCCAAACCCAGTTACTTCCCGCCGATCCGGATAGCCAGCAACGGATAGCAGAAATGATCGGTTGTCCCGACTGGCTCACGTTGCTTCGACTGCTTGACTCACACCGCTCCAAGGTGACCCGCCATTTCGAGCAGATATTTTCTGCACCGCAGACAGATCAACAAAGCCACACTTTGGCTGGCCTTTGGCTGGCACCGGAAACGTCTGCCGTTCATCTGGCAAAGATCGGCTATCGCAATCCCGAATCCTGTTCGTTGCAGTTGTGCCAGTTCAGGGACGGGATCTACCAGCGTCTCCCCGAGTCGGCCAGAGCCAAGCTCAACGCGCTAATCCCTCCCGTGCTTCAAATCGCCGCGGCTTACGACAATGCCGACGACACACTGGGCCGCTTGCTCCGCCTGCTGGAAACAATCTCCGGTCGCACCACGTATCTGGCCCTGCTAACCGAATATCCTGCAGCTCTCAAACAATTGAGCAAATTCGTTTCCGCAAGCCCTTGGGCTGCAGACCTCATCACCCGTCAACCCATTTTGCTCGATGAACTCATCGACCCGCAGCTGCTTTTCACCCCCCCGGACTGGCCTGCCTTGTTTGACCGGCTCGGCAAGCAAATGGATGCCCTGGACAAAGATACCGAGGAACAGATGGATGCCCTCCGCCGCTTCAAGCAGGCAAATACCTTGCACCTGCTGGCACAAGACGTGGCAGGTATCCTCACCCTGGAAAAACTCTCTGATCACTTATCCGACATGGCGGATGGCCTGCTGGATGAAACGCTGAAACGGGTATGGTCGGCGTTCAATCAGAAACATCAGGATCATCCGCGCTTTGCGATCATCGGTTTTGGCAAGCTTGGGGGAAAGGAGCTTGGTTATGCCTCCGATCTCGACCTTATCTTTGTCTATGATGATGAAGTACCGGATGCAGGTGCGCTCTATGCCCGCTTGGCCCAGCGCATCATCACCTGGCTGAGTACGACAACGCCCGCGGGCATCCTTTATGATACTGACCTGCGGCTCAGGCCCAATGGCGCCTCAGGACTTTTGGTTTCCAGTCTGGCTGCCTTTGCGGATTACCAGTTGCATCAAGCCTGGGCATGGGAACATCAGGCATTGACGCGAGCCCGCTTTGTGGCCGGCGATGCTTCGATTGGCCAGGCATTTGAGGCCATCCGCAGGGATGTTCTCACGCAACCAGCGGATACCGCAAAGCTCAAGCAAGAAGTCATCTCAATGCGCCATAAAATGCGCAATGGCCACCCTAACCCGACTGATCAATTTGACCTGAAACATGACCCTGGCGGAATCGTCGATGTTGAGTTTTGTGTGCAATATCTCGTCTTGGCGCATGCCCGGGAATATCCCCAACTTCTGGACAACGCGGGTAACATCGCTTTGCTCATCCGCTGCGGAAACCTCGGACTGCTTCCACTTGATCTGGCCATCGCAGCGGCAGACGCTTACCGTGAACTCAGAAAACAGCAACATGCAGTCAAGCTCAGCGGTGCCCACGAGGCACGTACAGATACAGCCTTGCTCGCACACCAGCGCAAGGCTGTACAGCGTCTTTGGCAGGAAGTGTTTGAATATTCATGAAGATACGTCTTGCCAGTGTACTTGTCCGCGCCACTGAAAACCGTTCATCGGGAAGCGCCTAAAGTACATGCATTCCTGTCCGCTAACCAATATCAGTGGTAGTGGGTTCTTCCCCTGCCGGACATCCGTAAGCCTGCCATGCAGGCCAAGGGCAAACCCGCCGCGAGGTGGGGACGCAAAATTTCCGGTCTGTCATCCAAGTGATGAACAGATAGCGGGACTGCCGGATGAGGGAGCCGTTTAGCGGTTCTGACTCGCCCTTATTGCCCTGTCCGCACCCGCTGCCAAGTTCATGCGGCCATGGAGCAAGCTATGTCTGATAATGTCGTAAGCCTCAATGAGTTTGGCGCCAGTCGCCGTTACCTGCGCGCCGACTCCCTGCCTTTGCTGCATGCGTGCCGGGATCAACTAATCGAAAGCGTCTGTCGCGTTCTGACCCGCCAGGCAGAGGCAATGGAAAATACACTGTTGGGTCAGGCGGAACGTGCCCCGTTGCTGGAAGCGCGCAATCTTTTTTACGATGCCCAGGGCATGCTGAACAAACGGGCCAATGAAGTGATCATTGCGTGCAAACGCGAATTCCTTTCAGCCTACGACCGTGCCATAAGTACCGGGCCCGATAAGAACCGGGTAGCAAAAGAAGCTGAATTAAGCTTGCTCGGCGACGACGACTTTGCTTCCACGCTGTCCGTCAATAAGGCCACCTCGCGCCTGCGATTCAATAGCGCAGAACAGTTGGTTACCCTTGACTCGCGCATGGGTCTCCTCTTGGACCAGCCTCACCTGAAGGAAGACGACAATCCTCTCGGCCCGAGGATGCTTTGTCAGGCGATCCTGAATGGTTTGATCGGCCTTCAACTTGAGCAGAAAGTTGCCCTGGTCTTGCTAAACCAGTTTGAACTGGTTCTGTATCCGGAACTGCCTTCCCTGTATAAAACGGTGAACCACTACCTGATCGACAAGGGAATCCTGCCCGACATCAAGGTTGGACAATTTTCGCGCGCGGCAACGCGCACCCCATATGGCCAATCGGTCACTGACGCCGACGACTTCAATCAGATCTTTGATCAACTGGCCAGTTCACCGGGATCAGCCGGTGGCTATGGAGCGTTCCATTGGGGCGGTTCAATCCAGTCTGGGCTGGCTGCCTGGGGTGGAAACGCTCCCATGAGCATGATGGAGGCCGTTGGCAGACTGCAAAGCGGCCCACTAGTCTTGCCTACAGGTGCGGAATTCAATCTGATCTCTCCCGAGGGCAACCATGCAAATGTGCTACGCCAATTGCAGCAAAGCCCCGTAATGCTGGGCGCATCACGCGTCGAGGCACTCGTGGTTGATGCAGTGGCCATGCTTTTCGATATCGTGTTCGACGAAGATCTGATCCCCAACAGTCTTAAGAACCTCTTATCCCGCCTGCAATTGCCTGTACTCAAGGCCGCCTTGCAGGATAGAAATTTCTTTTCCAACCGCAGTCACCCTGCGCGCATACTACTGGATGTAATCGCCGATCTTGCATCAAATCTGCCCCCTGTGGCCGAAGGCCGCCACCCGCACCTAGATACTCTGGAAGTGATCATTGACCGGGTGGTGAAGGAATTTGACCAGGATACAGTCATATTCGAAATTGCCGCTGACGAAGTGTCCAAACTTGAAATCGAGCGTCAGTACGCCTTGGAGGCGAGCCTGTCCGAGCCGATTCAGGATCTGCAACGCGAGGAACGCGCCGAAGTGGCGCAGGTGTTTGTTCAGGACCAGGTCAAGCAGGCACTGGAAAGTCAGCCGGTCATGCCCGGCGTCAATCGCTTTCTGCATACCTATTGGGCGGAAACTCTCAGCAACAGCTTCATTGAGCATGGCTCCTCTGCTCCGCAGTTCACCAGCGAAATTGAGACCATGCGCGAGCTGATTTGGAGCGTGCAACCGAAGACAAACATGGACACGCGCCTGATGCTGGTGCGAATTCTGCCAGGCATGCTCAAGCGCCTGCGTGACGGGCTGGCGCACAGCAGCATCAAGCCTCATGAGATAGAGCAGTTTTTTGCCGAGTTGGTCGTGTTGCATGCAAATGCAGTGCGTGCTTCGGCGACGGCTGTGATTCCTCTGCCGGATGCCGAGCCGGAAGCCGAAGTTGTCACCGAATCCCACTCTGATCGGGTTGATCTGCCTCCACCACCGCCGCCCCAGGTGCACGTCCAGGTCGAGATTGAAGATGTTTACACCGAACGCGCTCGCGCTCTAAGCAAAGGTGATTGGGTTGAGTTTCACTATGATGATGGCACCTTCCGCTGGGCTCGAATGGCTTTCAGCAGCGACCGGGGCAATTACCTCTTTACCGATCAGGATGGCGTCAACACGTTCTCCATCTCCCTGCATCGGCTCGCCGACAAGCTGCGCACCGGCCAGGCGATTCTGGTTGTGCGTCGCTCCATCACCGAGTCTGCCTTCAGCAAGCTGATTACTTTCTTCCGCGCGCAAGCCGTCCCAACAGGGGCCTGACCCGCCATTTGCCGTACACGGGCCGCAGTGGAGAAATCCAGCTCGGCCCTGTTAGCATTTCGGTATGCTCAACACCTTCGCGCACAAACTTATCCATTGGCAAATACGCCATGGGCGCCACGATTTGCCCTGGCAGGGCAACCGCGATCCTTACGCAATCTGGGTATCTGAAATCATGCTCCAGCAAACCCAGGTTGCAACGGTCATTCCCTATTACAACCGGTTCATGGCCCGTTTTCCCAATATTTCCATGTTGGCCATGACAACAGAAGAAGACGTGCTCACCTGCTGGGCAGGGCTTGGCTACTACGCGCGCGGACGCAATCTGCATAAAGCCGCACAAATCATACAGCAGCGCCATGCGGGCCTGTTTCCGTATTCAATAGACGAAGTGGCCGCCCTGCCCGGGATCGGCCCATCAACGGCTGCAGCAATCTGCGTGTTTGCGTTCGGCACGACTCACGCCATCCTTGATGGCAACGTAAAGCGTGTGCTCGCACGCAACTTTGGCATTCCGGGTTATCCCGGAACAAGATCGGTCGAGAACACACTTTGGCAGGTTGCGCGCAGCCTGCTGCCGAATAAGGATCTCAAATCCTACACCCAGGGGCTGATGGACCTCGGGGCAACCATATGCACCCGTGTCAATCCACGCTGCGCAACCTGTCCCGTCAAGGATAGCTGCGTTGCACTGAGGGAAAAGCGCATCAACGAACTGCCCAGCCCAAGACCAAGAAAGATACTGCCGGAAAAACATGTCCAGTTTCTGGTCATTCGTTACGGCCCCGACCTCTTTTTGGAGAAGCGACCCGTACCGGGAATCTGGGGAGGCTTGTGGAGCCTGCCAGAGGCATCAATGGAAATGGACCCCACCCTGACCTGCATGCAAATTTGCGGGCGGACCCCAGTTGAACTCCATAGACTGACCCCACTGAATCACGCCTTCAGCCACTTCAAGCTGCGTATCCAGCCAATAGAGATGCGGCTGTCACATCGCCCGCTCGGCATTAGCGATGGCGGCAGCGGCATATGGTTGCCACTGGACGATGCAAAACGTGCAGCACTGCCAAAGGCGGTGGAAAGGATATTGAATAAGCTCAAGAATTACACATAGCGACAGGCTACAATTTTCTATGTATATCGACACGCACTGCCACCTGGATGCCCCCGAGTATGACGTCGACCGCGATAGAGTTGCGTCTATCGCCCATCAATCTGGCGTTGACATCGTGGTACCTTCCATCGGCCGTTTCAATTTTGATTCGGTAAAGGAAACCAACGTTCGCTATCCGGGTTGCTACGCAGCCTATGGCATGCACCCCATGTACATCAACGTGCATCGGCCGGAAGATATCGACGAATTGCGGGCCTGGGTGGAAAGAGAAAAGCCTGTCGCAATAGGCGAGATCGGGTTGGATCTGTTCCAGACCCGGATTGACCGGCCTGGAATCGAGCAAGCCGAGTTCGACCTGCAGGAGCACTTTTTCAAGGAGCAACTTAAGGTGGCACGGGATTATGGTCTGCCTGTGCTACTGCATACCCGGCGGGCCAATGATCAGATTCTCAAGAATCTTCGGCGCATCAGCACAAAAGGGGGCATCGCCCACGCTTTCAATGGCTCTATGCACCAGGCTCAGGAATTTATCAAGCTGGGCTTCAAACTTGGCTTTGGCGGCGCATTCACTTGGCCGCGCGCCAGCAATCTGCAAATGCTGGCAAAGGAATTGCCCTTGGAATCGATTGTGCTTGAGACAGACGGCCCCGACATTCCTCCAGTATGGCTCGGCAAAGCAAGAAACAGCCCGGTTGAATTGCCAAGAATCGCGCTAACCCTGGCAGAACTCCGTGGCATCAGTTTGGATAAGGTAGCCCAACAAACCACGCTGAATGCCCGCGACTTACTCAGCCTGCCTCCCTGCGATAACGCTCTTCAATAGGGCCCGGTCAGGATCATGAAGTGTCCAGCGCGTGTCTGCGAACACTCCTGAAAAGTCTTGTCCCGCTACTCAAGATCATTCCAGCGCAGGGCCAGGGTCGAATCTGGCTGTTGTTCAACCCGACAGCCCAAAGCCCGACATTCCCGGTCCATGGTCCTGTGCAACCAGACGGATTCTTCGGGGCTTGCGCGTTCCAGGCGCAGGCGACGCCGTCGCATCGGGGCCATGGTAAGCGACTCCATTCCTCCGCTGTGTCGATTGAAACTGACGAAATACAACAGCGCAAGATCACTGCGGAACATTTCATACCCGCCTATGCCTTCATAGTCGTTGATCAGGTCGCCACAGCCATAAAGAATGGGCTTGCCCCGGTAAACTTCGATGCCGCGGGGATGATGGGACGAATGACCATGCACCACGTCAATGTTTGCCCGCTCAATAAGGGCATGAGCAAATGATTTGTGTTGCGTGGGAATGGTGTAACCCCAGTTGCCACCCCAGTGGATGGAGGCCACGGCAATGTCGCCGGGCTTTTTTAGGATCAACACCTGGGCGGCGATGCGATCTACCGTGGTTTGGGATAAATCCGGCAGGAAATTCACTCCAGGCCGGTTTTTGCCTGCTGCCCATTCGAAAGGCACCCCACTGGTTCCCGAACCCCAGGCGAATACCAGAATTCGACCTTGTTCCACCATTTTCAGCACCGCCGGCCTGCCTGCCGCCACGCCGTTACTGCCAGCTCCGGCAGTCTTGATTCCAGCATCCTGCAGCACGGCCACAGTGTCTGCGAGTCCGACCGCGCCCCAATCCATTACATGATTGTTGGCCAGAACGCAGCAATCGATTCTGGCCGCGGTCAGGCATGGTAGATTTGCCGGATGCATCCGGTAATGAACGGCCTTGCCCGACCATGGCGATCCACGGGCAGTGATGGCCGTTTCCAGATTGATGATGCGCACCTCGGGGGCTTGCCGATCAAGTTCTGCGAGGGCATCGCCCCAAGGATAGCCATAATCTGCCGGCAGAGATAATGCACCGTTGACGGCTTCAGCAAGTTCGACGTAGACACCGGCGGACTTTACGTAGGCTTCATGCAGGCGTGGATCGCCCGGATGCGGAAGGATCTGGTCGATTCCACGGCCAGTCATGACATCCCCGCTCAAAAACAGCTTCACCGCCCTGGTTTCCAGGTGGCTCGCGCTCGTTGCTGCTGATGCTCCTGCCGCCATTTGTGGGATTAAAAGGGTCCAGCCCTGCAGGAAAGTCCGCCGCTTCAACTGTCGCTGCCCAGGTCTAGATCCAGCGACGGACCCTGCTCTTGTAATCGAGATAAGTCTGACCAAATTTCGCCGTAAGGTGGGCCTCTTCGTGGGCGATGACATGGTTGCGCATCACCCACCAGACCGCTGATGCAAGCGGGAGTGTCCAGAACGTATTCAGCAACAGGGTTATGCCGGCATAAACCAGCCAGTCGCCTGAATAAATAGGGTTGCGGGAAAAGGCAAATGGACCGGACGAGACCAGATTTGAAACAGCCTTGTACGGGTTGACGGTCGTGTGAAACCGCCAGAGCGTGAAGGCTGCCCAGATCATCACCAATAATCCGGATGTCACCAGCCCCCAGCCCAGGCTGTGCTGGATGCGGCCATTGGACAAACCAAACGGGAAAAATTGATCTACCCACCACCCCACCCCAAGGCCCACGGCGTATACCACTGGCGGAAGCATAATGGTCGCGGGTCTATCAACCGGTTTGGTCATGGATGGTCAATTCTTGCCCTCTTTGGGCTTCAGGAGCCTATCAGGCACTCTCTCCATGCATGCCAATTCGGCCACCGCTCAGAAATCCCTTTCCACCTTAAAAGTATTGATGACGATATCACTCGCCGCCATGCGCGCGCCATGGGCTACGGCATCCATGATGTCCAGGTCGCTATAGCCCTGATCGCGGACATGCGCGACGTCAGCCGCGGTCACGTGGGTGGAATGACGCACAGCCTTGAGTACCAGCCCGAGCATCGCCTTTTCCTTGTGCGACAGGTTCGCATCGGCAGGATTGTCAATCAAGTAATCCACCTGGTCCGGACTCCAGCCGAACATATTGATGAGCATGCCGGTATTCATGTCGACACAGTAGTCACAATGATTTCCGCGCGAGACCATGAGCCGAATGCACGTCAGCAGAACTGGAGACAACTTGGGATGTTTCATTGAATAGGCGACGAACTCCCATTGCTGCTTCAGCAACAAGGGGGAAACGCTCCACACCTTCATTACATTTGGAACATTGCCGAAAGCCTGCTGAATTTCAGCGTAGATTTGCCCTACTTCGCCGGTTGCTTCTTCCGGCTGAACCAGATTAATCAGACTCATGCTAACCCCTCCCCTTTCGTTCAAAAAAACCAGCCAGGTCACCCTTCAGTCTAGCCCAAGGTGCCTATTTTCTTCCAAACAGGCGTTCGAGCTGACGCAACATTTGAGGGTGGTCAAATTCCCGGCCCCCGATAGCACGGAAAACGATGCGACCCCGCGTGTCTACAACAAAAGTGGTCGGCAGCCCACGCACAGGCCACTTGGCCATGACATCCCCCGTCAGGTCCTGCAGAAGATAAAACGTGGGAGGTGTGTCCAGTGTAGCGGTAAATCCCGCTATTGCATCAACATTCTCTCCCTCATTGACTGCCAGAATTGCCAGTGGGCGATCCGCCATGATCTTCCTCAACCGCTCCATGGATGCGAATTCGCGCCGGCAGGGCGGGCACCAGGTCGCCCAGAAATTGACAATTACGACTTTGCCTTTCAGCTTGGCGAGGGAAATGCTTTGTCCATCCAGGTCAGGCAAATCGATATCAGGTGCAGCCAACCTGGGTCTGAAGGGTGTCAGCGAAGTCTGCAGAGGTGGGTCCTCCGCGCGACCAGGCGTTGCCAGCAGGGCAGCCAGAACTACGATCATGGCGACAATGCCTCTCTGCATTATGGTCGCCGCTGCAACCTGATCGTTTTCCCACCCCGGCCCTCGGCCGCATCGCTTGAAGGCGGAGCCGATTGTGACGCTGGAGGCAGGCTTATATTAGGGGGCAGGAGGCGGTACCACACATTGAACATCTTTCAGTGTTCCGTGATGGCGTGTCCGGCCCTGGCGCCAACGATACACCACGTCAAACCGGCTCCCCGGCGGAAGTTGAAATGTCGTCATTCCCTGATTCCAGTCTCCAGGGAAAAATGTCTGCTCCACAGGAAACAGCGCCCACTCAAATGCCAGTCTTACCTGCCGGGAATGGTGCCGGTTCTGAAATCGCGCCAGCCAATCATGCTTGGTCAACATCACCTGAGGCACGCCATTCTCTGGCACATAACGCCAATTAGCCATGAAGAAATTGATGGGACTTTTGGAATCGTTTCGCAATACCGTCATGAATACACAGTGGCGTGCAAACTCCTCAACCGATTTTTCATCCAGTCCGCGTGCCTGCATAAATGCTTGAGCCTGATCAGGCGTGATCTGTGTCATGCGCAGATAGACATGGTCGGTTTGTGTCTCCCAGGTTGCGACACCGGATTCAGGGGACGTGCTGTAACGCGTTTCACCCCCATTGGCTCGGTCTGATAACAAGACAAGAAAACACAACAGTGAACCTATGCAAACCATTACCAATCCATTTCGTCTTGGCAAGTATCGACAGACCCGCATTGTCATTCAACGGTCAAACTCTTGCCCCCCGGATGGCCTGCATAAACTCGTTGCGCAACTGGTCGCTGCTTTCCATGCAGCCGGCAAAGGCCTGGGTCACAACACGCTCGTCACCACGCCGATCTTCCCCCAGCAGCAGGCAAAGCTGCTCGGCTTCGATGACGCAGGCTGCACCCCTGGCTTCGCCGTGCATTATTAGGGCTTCGGCAATATCCCGTGTCATCCATTCCTGGTAGGTGAAGCGATGGCCGATGGCATCCACCAGGCGGGCAATGCGGCCAAAACCGTGCAAACGCCCCCCTGGAATATAGGCCACATGCGCCACGCCACGAAATGGCACCAAGTGATGCGGGCACACGCCGTGAACTGCAATGCCACGCACGACTACCATGTCCTGGCGCCTGTCCTCAAAGCCTTCGCCAAGTGCCTGTGCCGGATCCATGCTGTAGCCGCCGAGCAGGCGTCTTTCCCAAAGTTCGCGTACACGCTGGGCCGTACGACCCGTATGGACCGTATCGCTCGGTACCCCGCAGGCATGGAGCAGGTCCGTCACCGCCTTTTCGAAAGCAGCCGCATCAAATTTTCCAGTCTGGGGAATGCCCAGTCCGGCTGGTCTTGCCCCGCCATGATCGCAATCACCGGTATTGCAGGAATCTGCCATTACTCGAAGATCTCCTTGAAGAATGCCAGGGTCTGGGTCCAGGAGTCGTGATCGGCTGCGGCATCGTATTTCAGCGGCAGGTTGAACTTCTTGCCAAATTTGTCTGCATCCGGGTTGGTAAAACTATGCATGGCGTTCGGATAGGACACCAGTTTGTAATCCGCCCCGGCATCCTGCATCTCCTTTTCGAACGTAGCGACCACCTTGGGAGGCGCAAACGGGTCTGCCGCACCAGTGAACACCCTGATCCTGGCCCTGATCTGGCCTGACTTTGCTGGATTGTCCGTGGCCAGGCTGCCATGAAAGCTGACCACTCCCTTGAGGGGCAGACCATCACGTGCCATGTTCAACACTTGTCCACCGCCAAAGCAGTAGCCAATGGCTGCGATCCTTTTCTTGTCAGTTTGCGGTTGTTTTTCGAGCGTAGCCACCGCCGCCTTGAAACGTGCCAGCGCACCGGCTGGGTTCTTGCCGACCGCGGTTGCAAACGCTTCTGCATCCTTGGGATGAGCGGCGGTCTTGCCATTGCCGTACATATCAACGGCCATGGCCATGTAACCTTCCTTGGCAAGCATGTTTGCCCGTCTGCGCGCATAGTCGTTCAGCCCCCACCATTCGTGGATGATCAGCACACCGGGTCGCTTGCCTTTCTTTGCATTGTCGTAGGCGATATAGCCTTTCATGGTGATGCCATCGGCTTCGTATTGCACTGGCTTCCCCACTACGGCTGCCAAGGTGGGCAAGCTCGCCAACAGCAGTCCCGCCAACAAAACCCTCTTCATGATGTGATCTCCTTCAGTTGCCTGTCGTGCAGCTTAGAGAGTAGCACCTGTGAGAGGATGCTGCCCACTAGCGCGAACGCCATGTCCTTTTGAGTGTCCCAGACATCACCCTGAGTCGCCAGAAATGCGACTGCATCATCCCCCGACAGTTCCGCAACCATCCACTCGATCAATTCATAGCTGGCCGATATCGCCAGACAGATACAGACCACAAGAAAGAACATCCAGCCACCCGGCTGGACGATGCGCTTACGAATAAGGATTTCACGTGCGATCAGCGCCGGGAAGAAGCCTTGGGCCAGATGACCGACCCGGTCGTAATCGTTACGCGCAAGGCCATAATGATCGCGAATCCAGTTGAAAAGGGGTACTTCCGCATAGGTATAGTGGCCGCCGACCATCAGGATCATGGCATGCAACGCAATACCCAAGTACACCAGATCAGTCAACCGAAAGGACCGGTAGGTCAGCACGATAACGGGAAATGCAATCAGCACCGGTGCCACTTCCAGAAACCAGGTGAAACGATCGTGCGGGCGGATTCCAGACCATACAAACACCAGCAAGGTACCGACGAGCAGCGCACCATGCCTGAACACGTCATTTCTATTCTTCATACGCAGATTGCCATTCATCCCAAGGTCAGTTTATCGCGCCTCCACCACCCTCAGTGTGAAGAACTATCGATGCCGTGACGACTCGCAACGAGTCGTTGGCGGGCACGTCGCACGGTGTGCAAGGACACGGGTGTGCACAGAATAACTTGAGGAATGCCGGACGACTGCAGAGGGCAAGGACGATGGCAAGCGTATGCGAATGCAAGGCCAAGGCAGGATGCAGGCGGCGCACTGTCCTCGCCCGGCCCTCCCTCATCGGCCAAAGCCCAAGCTGCCTCTTATGCGGCACTTCGGGCGCCACCACACAACGCTGCCATCCAGATATGCAGCAGATTTATGTCGCGATGCTTAAGACTCCACCCCGGGCGGTGGAACGTAGTGGTTCAGAACCCTTACGTAGCCATCACGAACCACGGCTGACGGATCGCGCAGTTTGCCCAGGCTCATGCTTCCCTTCATCTGCTGCACCGACTCATACTCGTTTTCTTCCAGCCAGACCTGCATTCCCGCCAGAATTTCCGTCAGTCGTGCCGGGCCATGCTTTAGCAAACAGCTGGCAAGATGGACAACATCCGCACCCGTCAGGATCATTTTGAGCGCATCCCCAGCGCTATATACTCCTCCCGTCGCGGCCAGAGTCATTGACGTCTGCCCACGCAGAATGGCCAGCCAGCGCAGCCGAAGCAGAACCTCATCCGGGGTTGAAAGATGGAGGCTGTCTTCGACACAGAGCAACTCGAGATCGACGTCAGGTTGATAAAACCGGTTAAATATGGCCACACCCTTTGCACCTGCCCCCTCGATGCGTTTGACAAAATGCGGCAGCGCCGAAAAAAACGGGGAGAGCTTCATGACAATCGGAATGTTCACCACACTGCGTAATTTCTTCAGCAAGTCGATGTAGCGCGCTTCCACCGCGTCGCCTGTCTGCCGGGGATCAGCGGCAACGTAATAAACATTCAATTCCAATGCGTCGGCACCGGCCTGCTGCAACTGTTCTCCAAGTTCCACCCAACCGGAAAGGGAAACGCCATTGAGGCTGGCCACTACCGGAATATCCAGATTCGCCTTCAAGCGCTGGAGCTGTTCCAGGTAGGCATCCAAACCATTGCGAAATGTGTCGTGATCCGGCAGGTAGCTATCGGCTTCGCCGTGGCCAAGCTCGCCATGCACGAGAAAGCGGTCCACCATGGCCTCTTCTGCCAGCAGTTCCTCCTCGAACAGGGAATACATGACGAGCGCAGCAGCTCCGGCATCCTCCAGGCGTTTTGCCGTGTCAATATTCTTTGATAAAGGCGAGGCTGAGGGGACCAAGGGGTTCTTCAGCTGGAGACCAAGATAGGTTGTGGTGAGATCAATCATTGCCTAAGCCCTCATGAATCCTTCTGCTCTGGTTTGGCCGTTCCGGCAGAAGCCATGGACTGCAAATCAGCAAAATGCTTCTTCACGCCCTGCTGGGCAGCTTCAAGGAACTGTTGTGCTGCCTCGGGATGGCTGCGAAACAGCATGGAAAACCGGGTTTCCGTGCTGGTGAATTCCTTTAGCGGCAAACTTGGTTCTGCCGAGTCAACACGGAACGGGGTGTCCTCACGCGGATCATAACGGAACAGCGGGAAATAGCCGGTCTTAACCGCAAGTTCCTGCTGCCGCAGGTTGTACTGCATATCCACGCCGTGGGCGATGCAGGGACTATAGGCAATGATGAGGGACGGGCCTTGATAGGACTCTGCCTCACGAAAAACGCGCAGGGTGTGGACATCCTTTGCGCCAAAGGCGACCTGCGCCACATAGACATGTCCGTAATCCATTGCCAGTTTGGCAAGATCCTTTTTTGCCGTTGGCTTCCCTCCAGCGGAGAATTTGGCCACCGCGCCCAGCGGCGTGGCCTTGGAAGTCTGGCCGCCGGTATTGGAATACACCTCGGTATCCAGAACGAGGATATTCACATCGGAGGGCTGAGCGAGCACGTGGTCGAGGCCGCCGTAACCGATATCGTAGGCCCAGCCGTCCCCACCGATAATCCAGACACTGCGGCGGATAAGGTACTCGGCCACTGCAGCCAGTTCCTTTGCTTCCCTGCTGTCGAGTCGCGACACTCTTTCGAGCAGTTGCACCACACGCTGGCGCTGCTCGTGTATGCCATGCTCTTCGGTTTGATCTGCACTCAGCAGACCTTCCGCCAGGTCGCCGCCAATCTGCTCAGCCAGCTTTCTTACCAGTCCGCGTGCGTAGCTATGCAATTGATCAACTGCCACACGCATGCCCAGGCCAAACTCGGCATTGTCTTCAAACAGAGAGTTGTTCCATGCGGGGCCGCGCCCCTGGGCATTTTTCGTCCACGGCGTGGTTGGCAAATTGCCACCATAAATCGACGAACAGCCGGTTGCATTGGCGACCATCATGCGATCACCGAACAGCTGGGAGGCCAGCCTGATATAGGGTGTCTCGCCACAGCCGGAGCAGGCCCCGGAAAATTCGAACAACGGGTCCAGCAGCATGGCGCCGGGTATGGTTGCGTGTTTGAGCTTGTCGCGGTCATATTCCGGCAGACTCAAAAAAAATGCGAGATTATCGCGTTCCTGTTCCCGCAGTGGTGGTTGCGGTGCCATATTGACCGCACGATGGCTGACATTGGATTTGTCGTGGATGGGACAGGCTTCAACGCACAAAGCGCAACCAGTGCAATCCTCGGCCGCCACCTGGTAGCTAATGTGTGTTCCGACTGGATAGTCCTTGCTGCGGGTAGGCACATGCTTGAAGCTGGGTGGCGCAGTCGCGGCAGCAACCGCGGGAAAAACCCTGGCGCGAATCACGCTGTGCGGGCATACGAAGACGCACTTGCCGCATTGGGTGCAAAGTTTCTCGTCCCATACCGGTATTTCCAGTGCGATGTTGCGCTTCTCCCATTTGGCTGTTCCCACTGGAAAGGTGCCATCTTCAGGCATAAGGGAAACCGGCAGACTGTCGCCCTTGCCTGCATAAATGGGCAAAGTGACTTGGCGGACAAAATCGGGCATTTCAGCCAATACCGCAGAGCCAGACGCACTGGCCGGTTCGCTGACGGTAACATCAGACCACTTGCCCACATCGACCTGGTGCAGGTTTTCCAGCGACTGATCGATAGCCTGGTAATTGAGTTCAGCCAGACGCTTGCTCTTTCTGCCATAAGTCTTCTCCACTGCCGCCTTGATGGCGTTGATCGCTTCCTCGCGCGGCAGAATTCCGGCAATGGCAAAGAAACATGTCTGCATGATGGTGTTGATGCGCCGGCCCATGCCCACCGCCTCAGCCACCTTGTAGGCATCAATGACATAAAGCCTGAGCCGCTTGCGCAAGATATGATTCTGCACCCCCGCCGGCAGGCTGTTCCACGCCTGTTCCGGTACGACAGGTGTGTTGAGCAGGAATACGGCACCGTCTGCGGCATGTGCCAGCATGTCGTAACGTTCAAGAAATACCGTCTGATGACAGGCCACAAACTGCGCCTCATCCTCGCCAATCAGATAGGCGGAACGAATGGGCTCGGGCCCGAAACGCAGGTGCGATACGGTGACCGCGCCGGATTTCTTCGAGTCATAGACAAAATAGCCCTGGGCATATAGCTCGGTTGACTCGCCAATGATCTTGATCGAATTCTTGTTGGCCGAAACGGTTCCATCGGAACCCAGCCCGTAAAACATTGCCTTCTGCGCCGTCCCGGAGGCCTGCGTGCGGAATTCGCCATCCCATGCAAGGGAGAGATGGCTAACGTCATCAACGATACCGATGGTGAAATCGCGCTTGACGCTCGCCTGCCCCAATTCATCGAACACGGCCTTCACCATGCCCGGGGTAAACTCCTTGCTCGCCAGACCATAGCGGCCGCCAATCACCCGCGGCATGCTTCTGCTGCCGTCGGCTGCCGCCTGTGCAAGCGCCGTCACCACATCCTTGTAGAGCGGTTCACCATCCGCTCCAGGCTCCTTGCACCGGTCAAGTACGGCGACCGATTTGACTGTTGCCGGCAAGGCCTCGATCAATGCTTTGGCATCGAATGGCCGATACAGGCGCACCTTTACCACGCCGACCTTCTCGCCAAGCCGGGCCAGGTCGTCGACTGTTTCATGCACGACTTCCGCGCCCGAACCCATGAGGACGACGACCCTTTCGGCATCCGCCGCGCCCACATAGTCAAACAACCGATACTGCCGTCCGGTGAGCTGGGCGAAGCGGGTCATGGCGCCCTGCACGATCTGGGGAAACGAGTTGTAGAACGGGTTGATGCGCTCGCGTGCCTGGAAGAAGACATCTGGGTTCTGCGAACTGCCGCGCAATACGGGATGTTCTGGCGACAATGCGCGTTTCCTGTGAGCGATCACCGTGTCCTCATTGATCATGGCGTGCACTGCATCGGCTCCAAGCGCCTCAATCTTGGCCACTTCGTGCGATGTGCGGAAGCCATCGAAGAAGTGCAGCACAGGAATCCGCCCCTGCAGGGTTGCGGCGTGGGCAATCAGCGCCATGTCCTGTGCCTCCTGCACGCTGCCTGAGGCCAACATGGAGAAGCCGGTGGATCGGCAAGCCATGACATCGCTATGGTCGCCGAAGATCGAAAGCGCATGGGTGGCAATCGTCCGCGCCGAAACATGCAGGACAAACGACGTCAGCTCCCCCGCGATCTTGTACATGTTGGGAATCATGAGCAGCAGTCCCTGGGAGGCCGTAAAGGAAGTGGCCAGCGCTCCTGCCTGCAGCGCGCCATGCAGGGCACCTGCAACACCGCCTTCACTCTGCATTTCGACGATTTTAGGCGTGGCCCCCCAAATGTTGGGTCGACCCTGCGAAGCCCACTCGTCGGACCACTCGCCCATGTTGGACGAAGGCGTAATCGGATAAATGGCAATGACCTCGCTGCACAAATAGGCCACGCCGGCGACGGCCTCGTTGCCATCCAAAGTGATCATCCCGAGTTTGCTCATCAATCCTCTCCACACGTGCGCACTGACATATACATTCTAGCCAGTACAGCATAACCTGCATCTTAATGCTGCGCTTGCTTCACCGGTCTTCAATCTGTCATGAACAGGGTCAGCAAATCGTTCAGGAAACGCTGTCCGGCCAGAGACGGCTCAAGGCGGAGCAACGTGCGTCTGACGAGGCCACGCGCCTCCGCTTGCTCCAGCGGTTTGAATAGCATGTTGATCGGCAGACCTGTGCGTTGCGTGAACAAGGTCAGGTCGATTCCACCGCAAAGCCGCAGAGCATTCATCATGAACTCAAAAGGCAGATCCTCAACCGCCACGGTACGCTCTTCTGCAACGGCATGGCCTTTTGCCGCAGACTCCATATATTGGCGTGGATGCTTGACCCGCATTTGCCGGACGATGCGATCGTGAAAAGAAAGTTTGGAATGCGCTCCCGCACCTATGCCCAGATAGTCGCCGAACTCCCAGTAATTGAGGTTATGGTTACATCGATATGCCGTTCTGGCAAAGGCCGACGTTTCGTAATGCTCAAAGCCGGATTCCTCAAGCCTTTCTTCGATGGCTTCCTGCATTGCAAAGGATTCGTCCTCATCGGGCAGGTTGGGCGGAGGCGTGCGGCCAAAGGGCGTATTCGGTTCCAGCGTCAGGTGGTAACAGGAAAGATGCGATGGGTTGAAGTCTAGCGCCACGTCCACATCGCTAAGCGCTTCGGCCACGGTTTGCCCCGGCAAACCATACATCAAATCAAGATTGCAATTGTCGAACGTTTGTGCAGCCAGTTCGGCAGCAGCGCGTGCCTCTGCACCTCCATGTATTCGCCCAATTGATTTGAGTCTTGCATCATCAAAACTCTGGATTCCGAGAGAGAGCCGGCTGACCCCCGCGCACCGGAATCCATTGAACTTGTCGGCCTCAACCGAGCCAGGATTCGCCTCCAGCGTAATTTCGGCCCCGGGATCAAGCCGCGTAAGGGCGCGCAGCATGCTGATAATTCGCTCTATTCCTTCCGGGGAAAAAAGACTGGGTGTGCCTCCGCCGAAAAAGATACTGCGGATCCTTCGCCCCCATATTTGCGGTAGAGCCGATTCGAGATCGCGGGTCAATGCATCGATATACGCTGCTTCAGGAATTTGATTCGCGGCATGCGAGTTGAAATCACAGTAGGGGCATTTACGCACGCACCAGGGCAGGTGAATATACAGCGCAAGTGGCGGCGAGTCAGTTAATGCCGGACTGATTGGCATCACCCGCTTCTCTTCCACGTATTTCGCCGCCACAGCCAGAAATAAACCAGCGCATTTGTCACCAACACCAGTCCCCCCAACAAATATTGAGTTTTTGTTGTCAGGGATTCCGGGTAGATCAACGGCAGCAGATAATGTTCAATGAAGCCTCCCGCATAACCCTTCTCGCCAGCAAGTTTCCGAAAGGTATTTTCCAGCGGCGTCAGCGGGCAGATCCAGCCACGGAACTCGATCAGTGCACCCCAAATGACCGCAGGAACATGCAACCAGACGATCCGGGGCCTCAAGGCAACGAGCACCCCACCTGCCATTACAAAGAAGATGAATGCCAGATGTACCAGGAGCAGGACTTCCGACACGAGCCGATAGATCATGCCTTCAGGTCGACACGCAACTTGCTTACCAGTTGAACCAGCGCTTTACCGCGGTGGCTAATGGCATTTTTGTGATCGGATTCAAGTTCTGCGCCGGTTTTGCCAAATTCCCCCAGGTAGAAATAGGGGTCATAACCAAAACCGTTCTTGCCGCGCGGTGCATCAATGATCTCGCCATGCCAGCGTCCCTCGGCAATGAGTGGTTCAGGATCATCGGCATGACGCACCAAGACGATCACGCAGTAGTAGTGCGCCTTGCGGTTGGTCTGTCCCCGAAGGGCAGCCACTAGCTTTTCGTTGTTGCGCTCATCGGATTTGGGTTCTCCGCTGTAGCGCGCTGAATAAACCCCCGGTGCGCCATTGAGTGCATCCACGCAGATTCCTGAATCGTCTGCCAAGGCAGGCAGCCCGGTATGCAACGATGCATGGCGTGCCTTGGCCAGGCAATTCTCGATAAAGGTAACGTGTGGCTCCGGGCATTCAGGCACCCCGAAGTCAGACTGCGGCAATACTTCAAACCCCAGCGGGGTCAGAATCTGGTCAATTTCCCTTAACTTGCCCCGGTTCCCCGAAGCGATGACAAGCTTCTGCATTACTGCTGCTCCAGAGCCGCCTTCTGCGCCAGCGTGATTTCAGCAATGCCTTTCTCCGCCAGATCGAGCAGCGCCTCAAGTGTTGAACGGCTGAACGGTTCGCCTTCCGCCGTTCCCTGCACCTCCACCATGCCGCCCACCCCGGTCATCACCACATTCATGTCCGTATCGCAGCTTGAGTCTTCCGCGTAGTCCAGATCGAGAATTGGTTCGCCCTTATACACACCGACCGAAATAGCCGCGACGCTGTCCTTCAGCGGCGATTCAGCAACCATGCCCTGCAGCATAAGCCAGTTCACCGCATCGGCCACAGCCACATATGCGCCGGAGATCGACGCGGTGCGGGTTCCGCCGTCCGCCTGAATGACATCGCAATCCACATGCACGGTGCGCTCGCCAAGCTTCTTCAAGTCCACCACAGCGCGCAGACTGCGTCCGATCAGGCGCTGGATTTCCTGTGTTCGTCCCGACTGTTTCCCGCGCGCCGCTTCGCGGTCGATTCGGGTATTGGTTGACCGCGGCAACATCCCGTATTCAGCCGTCACCCAGCCTTCACCACAGCCCTTCTTGTGCGCTGGCACCTTCTCCAACACGCTGGCGGTACAGATGACTTGCGTATCGCCAAACTCGATCATCACGGAACCTTCGGCATGCTTGGTAAAGCGGCGGGTAATGCGGATTTTCCGCATGGCGCCTGAGGTGCGGCCGCTGGGACGTCCACTCACATCGATTCTCCTGATATTAAGTCAGGATTTTACACGGGCCGCAGTGTATGAGGATCACCGCGTTACCGGCTTGGACAAATCCGGTAACTGGATTCGCGGGGCCAAAATCCAGAAGGTAGCGCCCGGCACCGATAATTCCGGACGTCTGGGTGAGGTCATTTCTCTGGCCTGATCGCCATACGCAAGCGGTTTCGGCCATTAGCGTCGGCGAAGAGCCCATGATTGGTCTGGAGTTCAGGGCAGACTGATGCTCAGAGCAGTTGGAGCGTGGCTGGTCGACCCAATGGGCCATGCAAAATGCGTCGATGCGCTAACGGCCTTGCTTGAAAGCTTCGGCGATCTGGGGGACGATTGGGCCACTGCGGCAGGATCAATGAAGCAATGCAACCCCCCTGATAACATGCGGGTGGACACCCTGACCCCGAACAGGCCCGGGAATCGATGACTTATCGGATATTCTGGCGCAGGCGGGGACGTGGGTACTGCATCGGTCTGGACGCCCCAATTTTGTGTCTCTACTGCTCGAGGTAATCAATGGCCTGCAACCCTGCTGTCCTTAAACGCGTTCAACTATTCGCCTTGCTCGACGACGAAGAACTGGCGGTTCTCGCGAGTCAGGTTGAACTACGCAACTTTGCGCCACGCCAGCGAATCTACAAGATCGGTGATCCGAGCGAACGCGCCTTCATCATGGTGTCCGGCTCCGTTCGGGTCACAACCATCGACGAAGACAACCAGGTCGTGCTTCTGGACATGCCGATCCATGGCGATGTATTCGGCTTCGCCTCAATGCTGGCACAGACTCCGCATCAGACCGAAGCCACCGCGATCGAGGAGAGCGAGTGCATTGAGGTGGACCTCCACGACATTACCGTCCTGCTGAGGCAGAAACCTGACGCCGGCCTGGACCTGATGACCGTCATGGGCAAGCAGTTTCATGCCACGGAAAGACTGGTCCGGCTCCGCGCCGCGCGCAACCCCAACGATGTGATCGAGGAGGCAGAAACCCTCGGCGAACGGGTTGCCGACCTGGTGGCGTCCTTCGGCGGCTCATGGACCTTCATCATTGCTTTTGCCATGGTGCTCATCGTGTACTCAAGTATCAACGTCGAACTCGGGCACAAGGCGTGGGACCCTTATCCCTTCATCCTGCTCAATCTCTTTCTGTCAATGCTGGCCGCAATACAGGCGCCCGTCATCATGATGAGCCAGAACCGCCAGGACAAGAAGGATCGCCTGCGTAGTGAACTCGATTTCGATGTCAATCGCCGGGCGCACGCCGAAATCCAGGGCCTCGCCCACAGGATCAACCTGCTGCACGACAAGATCGACGATGTGGGTGAAATCCTGCGCAAGCCGAAGGATCAGTCGACGCCACTGGGCCACTGACTTGGCCGAGGTGTTGACTCCCGTGGCAACCTGATGTCCGGCCGCGCTTGATCGTAGAGCGGTCGCCTGGAGCAGTTATTTTTCCGGCTCCGCTAATGGCGGCCGCTGGCTGGACGCTTCCAGAGAACCATCAGCCTCTCGTTCAAGTACGCGGAGGCCAACGACAGATTGCACAGGGATCAGTCCATTCGTGGCAGCATGCCAAGACAACCAAACCTGGCATGCACAACGTAAACACTTCGGACAAAGGTTCAACAAGGAATGCCCCCGGCCCGAGGTGAGCTGAAATGCCGGGGGTTGGGATCGTTGTAATGTTTCCCTCTCACCTGCTGCTCCCAAACCAGCGCCCCGCGCTGTGGGCGGTTATTGAACCCAAGCCTACGTCTTCAGCTTCTGAATCGCGTTCTGAATTTCCGCGATTGCCCGCTCGATCTCATCATCCGAAATGGTAGGCGCCCTGCCCAGTTGAGACTTTGCAATCTCTGTGGTGAATGCGTTCTCCGGCAGGGAAAGCGTGGAAATCGTTTCCGGCCCAGGTTTCCTCGGCTCTCCCCAGGTCATGGTCACCAGGGACAGATTATCGCCATTTTCTCCACCGCGAAATTCAGCATGGTCCATGAGATGGCGGACAGCGTCATCCAGACTGTAGGCCTGCAAAATGGCAGCTATTTCGGAGATGGTGACCGAACCCCAAATGCCATCGGTACAGAGCAGCAGGGTATCACCTTGGTGGATGGGCAAGGGCGTACCGCACTCAACCATGGGCGCCATGTAGCCGCCCAGGCAGTTACTGACCTTGTTGCGATCCGGATGGTTAAGCGCTTCGTCTTCGGAAATCACGCCTTCACGCACAAGTTGGGCAACAGCGGTGTGGTCCTCGGAGCGTGAAATAAGTTTGCCTTCACTGAAGTAGTACAGGCGCGAGTCGCCCACATGCGCCCAATAGGCGTTGCCATCCTGAATGACCGCTGCCACGCAGGTGGTGTGGGGAATCTCCAGAAGATCATGTTCGACCGCATAGTCGTTGATGGCGAAGTGCGCACGGGCGATGGTATCGGTAAGGAAATGCTGCGGATCAGCCAAGCGTGGTTTTGCCAGACTCTGAAAATATTCAGTCAGCACCTGCACGCAGATTTGCGCCGCAATTTCACCATGCATGTGTCCGCCCATGCCATCTGCCACCACCATGAGCAGTGCATCGCGGCTATACGAGTACGCAACACGATCCTGATTGTTCTTGCGCCCCCCCTGCCTCGAGGCTTGATAGATGGTGAATTTCATGGTTTGGATTTGGTTTTTGTCTTCATTAAAACAATTCTTTGTGCAAAGACTTCTTAAGGCTTTTCAGCAAGGAGCGCCTGCGCGGAGCCAAGGCCGTGCTGTCCATAAGGATTTTTTGCAATTTGAACACGCTTTGAGGACGTTCCATGTAATTGAGCTTGAGGCACCAATCGATAGTCTTGAGTAACTGGTCGGAATATTCACCCGCCCAGGTTTCGCTTACCAGCGTGAGTTTGTCATTCAGCAGGCGGGCGTCGGCCGCCTGGGGAGGGAAACCGGCCAGACAGGCATACATGCTTGCACCAACACTGTATATGTCGGTCCATGGGCCGAGACGCTCACGGTTGTGATATTGCTCTGGCGCGGCAAAGCCAGGTGTGTACATCGGTTGCAGCCGGCTTTCTTCCTGGGTGAGCGTTTGCCTAGCGGCACCGAAATCGATGAGTACGGGCGAGCCATCCTGGCGGATATAGATATTCGAAGGCTTGATATCAAGATGGAGCAGCTTGTGGGTATGCACCTGCCGCAGGCCATTAAGCAGTTCAGCAAACACCCGGCGGATCAGACCTTCACGGATATTGTCGCGGTGGGTCTGGATATGCTGTTGCAACGTCTTGCCACGCTCATAGCGCATCACCATGTAGACGGTGTCGTTGGCGCGGAAAAAGTTGGTTACCCGGATGACATTGGGATGGTTGATCTTGGCCAGCGCCCGGCCTTCCTCGAAAAAGCATTTCATGCCATGGCGAAAAATAGCCTGGTTGTCTTCAGAATTGGCCTGCACCAGAATCGAGCCTTCAGTTCGCAGCACCAAGGCGCCGGGCAGGTATTCCTTGATGGCCACCGGCACGTCTTCCGGATCGCGCGCCAGATAAACCATGCTGAATCCACCACCACCGATCTTACGGACAATGTTATAGTCGTTCAGCTTGTAGCCATTGGGCAAAGCCTGGTTGGGTTGAGTCGTCATAACCTACGGACTATTATCCTTTTTTAGCCAGCCGGAAGGATCTTTCGGCTGCCCCCGTTACACATTTTCAGTACTTGCCAATATGATCGCCAGCATGACAGGCTATGCCGCCCGACTCCAGGATTTGGGATCGGCCCAGGCCACGCTTGAATTACGTTCCGTCAATCAGCGCTACCTGGAACTCAGTTTCCGCCTGCCCGAAGAGCTCCGCCAGCTGGAACCCCCACTGCGCGAGATGATCAGCCAGCGCCTTTCCCGTGGGAAGGTCGAGTGCCGGATAGCCCTTGCTGCTCATGCCCAGACTGCTTCAGATATCGGCCTCAATGGGACGTTTCTTGAGTCCCTGATACAGTGGCAAGAGCAAGTCAAAACTCGTCTTCCCGATGCGCCACCCCTCACCGTGGCCGACATTCTGCACTGGCCTGGCCTGATCGCGAATGACAAGCTCACAGCGATCGATTGGAACCCAATCCTGCTTGAAGCCGCCCGGCAACTGCTGGACGAAATGGTGGCAAGCCGCCAGCGTGAAGGCGACAAGCTCAAGCAATTCATATTGAACCGCCTGACCGATTGCGAATCACAGGTTGCCGCCTTATCGCCGCAACTGCCTGCAATTGTAGCTGCCTACAGGGATAAGTTGGCGGCTCGTCTGGCCGAAGCCTTGGGACAGGACAGTCATGAACGACTGGCCCAGGAACTGGCGCTGTTTGCGCAGAAAGTCGATGTTCAGGAAGAGATTTCCCGCCTCATCGCCCATTTTGAGGAAGCGCGCCGGGTGTTGGAAAAAGGCGGCGCAGTGGGTAAGCGGCTGGATTTCCTGATGCAGGAACTGCACCGGGAGGCCAACACTTTGGGATCCAAATCTGTCGCTGTCGAGATGTCTGCCACTTCGCTGGAACTGAAAGTGCTGATTGAGCAAATGCGCGAGCAGGTTCAGAATATCGAATAGAGTTTTCGTGTGTGCTAGGCCGTTCTTGCACGCACACATAACCCAGTAAAAACAGTAAGTAATACGCTTATTACGTGTTCCATTGTCCGATATCATCCACTATAATGTACGTAGCTAGGTGAGTAGCTTTGCAGTTACGCTACTTCAGACCAAAAGGGACAGAATTCCCAGCTACACATGGAGGACGGAAATGGGCGCACTTACGGATGTTAAAATCAGAGCATGGATTAAGGCCGGTAAACCGATTGCAGGCAAGAGCGACGGCGACGGGCTGACCTTCACGCTATCGGAGTCTGGCATAGCAAGCTGGGTGCTGCGCTATCGAATTGGGGGCAAACAAAAGGAACTCACCCTAGGTCGATACCCCGACCTGGGCGTCAAGGCGGCGCGGGATCTGGCGGCGCAGAATCGCGTAGGGGTACAGCAGGGTATCGACCCCGCACTAGAGAAACAGCGGCGCAAGGATGATGGCAAGCAGGCGAGCACGGTCAAGGAACTGGCCGATCAATATCTCAAAGAGCAAGTCCGAGGCAAACACAAGCACCCGGACGTGACTGAGCGGGTCATTCGCAAGGACATACTGCCTGCCATTGGACGCATGGCACCTAAGCAAGTGACCTCCCGAAACATCACAAACTTGCTGCAAAAGATCAAGGACAGCGGGCGGCCAACCATAGCTAACGACGCATTACGGATCATCAAGGCCATATTCAAACCTGCGGAAACGCACGGGGTGATTGACCGCAACCCTGCAAGCGCGCTTGACCTCAAGGATGCGGGGGGCAAGGAAACTGCGCGCAACCGCAACCTCAGCCGGGCAGAGGTAACCAGACTGTTCAAGGCAATGAGGGGGGCTGGGGCGAGTTTCACGCGGGAGAATGAACTAGCAGTGAAGCTGTTGCTTGTGCTTGCGGTGCGCAAAATGGAGCTGCTAGGTGCACGCTGGGATGAGTTCGAGGAGACCCCCCACGGCTGGCTGTGGCGCATTCCTAGTGCCCGCGCAAAGACTGAGCAGAGTATTGAAATCCCACTACCCCCCGATGCAGTCGAGTGGCTCAAAGAACTGACTGTGCGGGCCTGTGGCAGCGAGTATGTGTTCCCGGCAAGACGCCTAAGCCGACGGTTTCCCCATGTGTCCCCCGACACCCTGAATGTTGCCCTGTCCAACCTAGAACATGGGCTTGAGCCATTCACCGTGCATGACCTCAGACGCACTGCGCGCACCTTGCTGGCATCCTTGGGAGTTCCTGTGCATGTCGCCGAGAAGTGCCTCAATCACAAGCTGACCGGCGTACTGGCTGTGTACGATCATCACGACTACATGAACGAGCGGCGCGAAGCCTTGAACAAGCTAGCTGGGTTAATAGTCGAGCTAGAGGCTGCTAGCCATACTGACAAGGTGGTTCAGCTAGGCAAGCGCGTGGCATAAGGAAAGAGGCGGCCCATGAAGAAGCGCGGCAGACCAGCCAATCCACCTAAGACCCAAGAGCCTTTTTGGACATCATCAGATATTGACTTGGAAAGGCGCAACACTCTCAGCAAACTCATAGCGGCAAAGCTGAGAGTTCCGAAGGGTATCCTGACCGACAAGCTGGCTGAGGTAGCTGCGGGGTTTGAATGTATGCGCGAAGTCCGCTACAAAGCACCCTTGGCAGTCAAACGGAGGGGCAACAGACCAAACATACACTTGGCTACGTTGCTCCGAGATTGCGCCTTGGTCTTACAAGAAGAATCGGGCAGAGACGCCGAAGCCGAGTTGCGCAGGATATGTGGTTGGGCCGAAGACAACTGGGAAGACTCTACTGTTCTCAACTACGCCCGCGCCGTGATGGCCAGTCTGCGGATCAAACACCCTCAATCTTTGCGCCAGCAGGCCCGGCAGGCGATTAAATACCTTTAGACGGGGCACCAAGCGCGGCGAATTTCCGAGTAATTTCATGCCGTAACTTTATCGAACGGCGTTGCTACTCTACGTACATCTTCAAATGGAGTTGTACATGTTAAATCAAAAACCCAATGCAGGATTCATGCGCGAGCGCCAATTGCGCCAGCGCGTGCCCGTGTCTCACTCCACGCTTTGGGCATGGGTGCGTGAGAAGAAATTTCCAGCCCCCTTAAAACTCTCGGAGCGCGTCACCGTCTGGCGTGTGTCTGATATCGATGCGTGGGAAGCCCGACAGGGCCACGCATGACTGAGGTCGATTATTTGGCGCTGTTAGACCTACTGCGCGAAGTCGCTACCGAGATTGATCAGGAATTGTTTACCCGCGCTGACTACGTGGCTGCCAATGATGGCGACAACCCATAAAACAAAACCGCCCGCACAAGGCGGGCAGAAAGCTAGTGTATGACAAACACTAATTTAGCACCCATTGATGAGAACGCAAGCGATGAAGTTGGTTCCCCTGCGGCTCAGTTCCTAAGCGCCCTATGGGGCGCTGACCCTGGGGGCATGCTGGAGGGCGCGCACTTTATTGTAGAGAAAACACCCAAGGGCTTCCTGCATCATCCGGTCAACACCATCCATGATGCTCTTGCGAAAGCTGGGAATATTTCTGAGGCGGGGCATGATGCCTACTTTGCATGCGCGGAGTACCTGACGCCGGACAATCGCAAAGCAGAAAACGCCGCCGGGGCGCGGGGCTTCTGGCTGGATATTGACTGTGGCGAGTCCAAAGCAGCCAAAGATAAAGGTTACACGACCCACCTAACGGCAGTGCCGGCCGTGAAAGATTTTTGCAAGGCAACCGCATTCCCTATACCCAACATCATCGTGAACAGCGGCAACGGCCTACACTGCTATTGGACATTGGACACCCGCATCGGGCGGAAAGAATGGCACAGGCTGTCGGCCAAACTCAAGGCTTTGTCAAAGAGTCACAACCTGCTGGCTGACCCTAGCCGGACGGCAGATATTGCCTCAGTGTTGCGCGTGCCGGGCACGATGAATTGGAAAGATCCCGAGAACCCCAAGCCAGTCAATATCATACGGATCAAACCCAATATTTCCCTGGAAAAGCTCAGGGCGGCGATTGATGCGGCCATGCCGGACGCAGTGACAACGGCAGCCAACGACGCGGCGCCCACCTGGGCCAAAGACGCCCCACCCCCACCCGAGATCCCTGAGAACATCGAACGTTTCAAGAGCGCACTGGCGGCGATTTCTGCTGACTGTGAGCGTGATATGTGGGTGCGGGTTATCTGGGCAGTGCAGTCTACAGGCTGGGAATGTGCTGTTGATCTGGCACGGGAATGGAGTCTCACAGCGCCTGACAAGTTCGACGCGGATGACTTCGACGGCGTGGTGAACTCCTACCGACCGGGCGGCGGCATAAGCATAGGCACGTTGTTCCACTATGCGGAACAGGCCAGATGGACTGATAGCGCGCCGATGGCAGAGCGCATGACGGGCGCTGGGTCTGATGCCTTGACCGAAGCACTGCACGAAATGAACGAGCGCTACTTCGTGGCGAGAATCGGCGGGGAGGTATTTGTATTCGATGAGCAGGACACGCAAATCCTTGCGGGTGGCATGAACTTCACGGCGTTCAAGCAACTACACGCGGGGCGCAAGGTGAACGGCGTAAACGTCGCGGCGGCCTGGCTGGTCTGGGAGCATCGGCGCACCTATCAGAGCATCACATTTGACCCATCGGGCAAGACTGCCAACGACGTATTCAATACCTGGCGTGGTCTAGCGGTTAACCCACAGCTTGGAAGCTGTTCACGGATACTTGCTCATATTGAGCAGGTATGGTGCAGCGGCAACGCGGCGCAGTTCGACTATGTAATTAAGTGGCTGGCCCTGTTGGTGCAAAAGCCTTGGATCAAGCCAGAGGTTGCGTTGGTGCTGCGCTCGCGAGAGGGTACAGGTAAGACCATCATTGTTCAAATCCTACTCCGCATATTTGGGGCGCACGGGTTCACGGCGGCGCAGAAGGAACAGGTTGCCGGGCGGTTCAATGGGCATCTGTTCGACAAGGTGGTGGTCGTGCTGGAGGAAGCCTTTTTCGCGGGTGATCCCGCAGCCGTGGCAGCGACCAAGGCGCTGGTTACTAACTCCATGTTGGGGTATGAGGCAAAAGGTAAAGATGCATTCAGCGCCGCCAACTTTGCCCACGTTATCAGCCTGACAAATCACAGCTGGGCCGTTCCGGCTGGCGAGGATGCGCGGCGCTGGCTGGCTCTGGACGTGAGTGACGGGTGGCGTGGTGACCATACCTATTTCGAAGCGTTGCAAGCCGAGATTGACGGCGGGGGCGTGGCGGCGTTGCTCGACTACCTGATGAATGTAGGCGTCACAGGCTGGAACCCACGCGCTCTGCCTCAGAGCCGGGCAATCCAAATTCAGAAGTCGGAAACCTTGATGCGGACTGACCCCGTGGCTGGCTGGTGGATTCATGTACTGGCTGAGGGGGCGTTCACGGTGGAGGGGGGCGCGGTGGACTGGGCGGCAGAAATCTCCGCAACGGAAATGCAGGAAAGCTACACGCGGGGCACGGCCAGGGCGAGGAATGCTCCATCGTGGGATGTGGCAGCTAGGAAGCTGCGGCGGCTGCTACCAGCGGGGGAGCTTGGGCGCGTGAGGAAATCGGAGGGGATAAGCCGGGTGTTCTACTACCGCCTGCCCGGCTTGGATGAGGCGCGGGCGTACTTTAAGGAAGTGACCGGCGTGAACCCGTGCGAATTTTGATGCGAATTTTAACCCGCGCTGCTGCCACCCCTTGCCACCCCAAAATCGCTATGTGTGACGGGCTGGAACCCGCATGGATAAAGGCCGCGTCACCCCTGTCACACCTACCACACCATTTTTCAAGTTTAGGAGAAATAGTAGTTATGAGAGCAGGCGCGCTTATGCCAACAGGACAGTGTAAAGCCGCGTGCTATGGAATTGCGATTTTGGGGTGGCAAGGGGTGACTAGTGTGACGCGCCTTACTCTCCCAACGGTTTCCAGCTGCCATACATGGGCTCCTCATGTGTGGCAGGGGTGGCAGAAATCCCCATTATTTGTAAACCCCTTTACACAAATCACCACTATTGGAGGGGGGTGTAAATGACTACACATCTGCAAGATTACATTTCCACCTTGCTGGCTCACTCCGAAGACACCAAGAAACGCCGCGAAGCCGAACTTGCCAACAAGGCCCAGGCCGATGCCGAGCAACTCGCCCAACGCAATTCCCCACTTATCGACCGCCTCAAGCGCCTCATCGCCACCCTGCCGGACTCAGAACGTGATCAGCCTAGACCCCTTGAGTTCTTCGCCGAGCAGTTAAAAGGGCGTCAGAAAATGACCCCCCACCGGGGCGAGCTGGCAGCGGCGCTGCGCAAGCTGGGCTGGCGGAGAACCAGGTGTTGGCGAAAGTCTGCCAACGGGTTCCGGTCGCTGTGGTATCCGCCAAAAGGGGGTGAGTGATGGCCCCCCGCGCACCCAAGTTCGACCCCGACCTGTTGCGGCGCACACGGCTTGCACACACGATCACAATCCTTACGCCCAGGTATCCCCACCTGACCTACGACCAACACCGACAGCGCATCCTGTGGGCTTTACATGAGGCGGGGCATTTCGTTGCCTGCGCAGTGCAAGGCGGCGGTGTGGGCATGAGAGCCTATATCCGAGTGCCCGGACGCACCGCGCGGAACGGTTGGAGTGCCCGAGGAAATGATGGCTACACCCAAGGCCGAGCACCAGGAGTTAATGACACCATCGCGTCACTCGCCGGGCCGATGGTGTCCATGCTGGTAGAAGGCCCCGACTCGTTTTCCAGCGCAGTTAATGATGAGGGGCAGTTTGACGAGACGCTGCGGTCGTACCTTATGGAACGGGGGCATGAGGGGTCTGAAAAACACCGTAAGGCAATCACCCATTTTTTATATGACCAGGCGCTGCTGTTCGTCGTACGCCATTGGGAGACAATCGATGCAATTGCTACCGGGCTCCTGCTGTTCGGGGATAGCAAAGGTGAGATATGCGCTATAGACGGGGGCAAGCGGCAACAGATGGGGAAAGGCGGGTATATCAGCCGACTCGGCGGGCTAGCGTTATACGCGCGCGACTCCGCGCGGGAGAGGTGGACGCGGCACACTATGTATGACGTGCCGGACTATGCGCTCAGCCATCTGCAAAGCCAGGGGCTGATCAAGCCGTGAACGAGTGTGAAGCCTTATCCTTCACTTTGATTACAACACTCGGGCCTGTAGAGACAGATTACACTTTTTCGCCCAGCGCGTTGGCGCGGTACTTGATGTAGAGCACCTTGGTCTTTATATCATCTCCGCCACATTCCGCCCACAGGCGAGTCCAGAGGCCCTTGTCCGTGTTGCCAGATTCAATCTCCTCCGCGACCCTTGCGTATATGTGGTCTTTGTCGCAGCTGTCACTAACATTCGGTGTGGTGGCAAACGGTGCGGATGCATCCGGGGCCAAGGTGGGTGACTTGGGCTGATTGCCCGCAGGGCTTGCCGGACAGGTCGGGCGACTGAATTTAAATTTGCCGTAGACAAACCCCAGAATGTAAGCACCTACGGCAGATAGCACTAACAGGACCAGCCACCCGGCGAACGCATCGACGTTCAGCCGGATGAAAAAGCGCGGCAGCGAGGCGACGCAAGCGACAAACCCCGCCCAGGCGAGCCATGAACGCGCTACATCGTGCGGCGTTGCGACTGGGCGCCTCGGCGTTATCACCCTGCGCCACAAGTAACCAACCCCACCCCCCAAAACCGCGGCGACCGACCCCCACAACAATGCGCTCCAAAGGTCTACATTTCGATCAGCACCAGAGGTCGATGCCGTGCTGGTCGCTGCCCCCTCGTTGCCATGGATGATGGATGCAAACTGTGCAGAATCTAGCCCGATGTACTGCGCAAACTGTTGCGGAGTTAAGTTCATCCGCTTCGCCCCCTCAGCTATAAGGTCAGCATCAGACCACCCCGGGTTTGCTTGGCGTAGTTCGTCTAGTGAATAATGGCCAGGCGGAGCTACTGCAGGAGAAGGAGCAGGGGCGGCTTGATCGCGCTCCACTGTGGATGAAAACTTTTTGGGGTCCAGCCCCAGATTGCGAGCGTGGGTCGCAAGTGCCGCTTTTGGAGGAGGAGGTTCAGGTGTCTTTGGCAAGGTATATACCTGAACAGGTGTGACACCAGGTTTAGGCGCGTCACGGAAAGTCACTTGTCCATTTTCGTCCACATATCTATAGATATCTGCCTGAACCTGCAACGCAGCGAACATAAGCACAGGCAGCAAGACGCTGCTGATCGTCGTTTTCATGGTGCCTCCAAAGCGTTGTAAGCGGCTATGGTTTCAACTTCTTTACATAGAAGCTCGCCAGCTCAGTTTTTCGTTTAACACCTGAGCGGAGGGTGAGGCGACAATCGGCAGGGCAATTTCATCCCGACAAAGGATGTCAACTGCTTTACACGTAGGTTGAAATCAGGGGCGCTGTGAACGGAGTACCTAAGACCCCACACACCCCCCGCGCCGTGTCCCCACCCCCACCCCCACCCCCGTCCATGTCCATGTCCATGTCCAGAATCAACAGCTAGGAAGCTTCGCACCCATCGTCTTAAATAACAGTTTGTTATTTCGCCCTGCCCATTCCAATTCCTACGTCAAACCACCGGGCAGCGTTCAACTTGTTTACACGTAAGCTGTTGATTTATTTAATAAATATCTTGACACGGGGAAACTTTGCGACTACAATTTAAATGTCAGTTGAGTAACTGATATCGCCGTAACGGAGTGCATCAACACCCCGCCCGGCTAACCACAACGCAACCTATATAGGAGATTGCATCATGGCTGACTTGAATAATAGCACCTGTCTTGTCGAAGTACTGACTCGCACCAGCAACGCTGAGCGTACACAATATTTTACCGAACGTGGAGGCGCACCCACGCACATTGAAACACTCGCCCTCGAATACCTGCGCACTGCGTTGCAAGCCGCGGAAGCCGATATTGGCAGGCTGTTTGACAGGTGGACGGTTTACTACGTTATGCTGTTGAGTCAGGCGTCTACCCCGCGTGAGCAGGCGCTATTGAACCTGACAGATTGCGGCATGGAAGCCCTGCTCGGCTGACCAGCTTGAGAGAGAAGAAGCCCTGGGCGACTGGGGCTTTTTTATTGGCGGCGTGTGCCCGGCACCTGCCTAGCCAGTCTCACTCAATCATGCCAGAATGATCCCTAGCAAGGCCCTTGCGAGTAGCCCATTGAGTAGCCACAAATCCAGCCACCCGCACAATCAGGCTGTATACCGTATGGATACTGGCATTGCTATTCTGATGCGCGAGCAGGTTCAGAATATTGAATAACTCTTGAGACCAAGAAATGAATGATACTGCCGTCCGCCTCCAGGCAAAAAGACCAACCCGCGGTTTGTTGTTGATCGTATCCGCTCCGTCCGGAGCAGGCAAAACCACCCTGGTTCGCGCATTGCTCAAGGCCGATCCAGCGATCCACCTCTCGATTTCGTACACAACGCGTCCGCCCCGCCCGGGTGAGGTCGATGGCAAAGACTATCACTTTGTGAGCAAGGACGAGTTTGCCGAAATGACAAACCGCGGTGAATTTCTGGAGAGCGCTGAGGTTTACAGCAACTATTACGGCACCGCAGAAAGCTGGATTGAAGGCGAAATTGCTGCAGGACGTGATATCCTTTTAGAGATCGACTGGCAGGGCGCATCCCAGGTCAGGAAGCGCTTTCCTGAGGCGATGAGTATCTTTGTCCTCCCCCCGTCTTTGCAGGCCTTGCGCAACCGCTTGATGAATCGTGCCCAGGACAATCAGGAAGTGATCGAAAGACGGCTGGCTTCAGCAGCGGAAGAGGTCAGCCATGCAGTAGAGTTTGACTATATAATAGTCAACGATGACTTTGATGAAGCGCTGCTCGATTTGACAGCCTTGGTCAGAGCGGCTCGATTAACCACCCCCCGCCAGGTCGAACGTTATGGTGACCTGTTCACCCAGTTCAGCGCATCAGTCCGGGGGCTCGCCTGACGCAATCTTGGAGGTCCTGATGGCCCGCATCACCGTGGATGACTGCATTCATAGAATTCCCAATCGTTTTGAACTTACCTTGGCAGCCACCTACCGCGCCCGCCAGATTGCACAGGGCTCGCAACCCATGGTGGACAGCAAGGACAAGCCGACGGTGACTGCCTTGCGTGAAATCGCCGCCGGAAAGGTTGGCCTTGAGATCCTCAATCGAGGCAAAGCCTAACTCCATTTCCCCTTCCGCTGTTTCACCGGCTATGCAAGAGTCGGAGAGCGATTTCGCGGTTCTGGCCGGACATCTGGACTATCTTTCACCGGATGATCTTTCCCTGGTTAGAAACGCGTTCGAAACCAGCCGGGATGCCCATGCCGGGCAGTTCCGCAAAAGCGGTGAACCGTACATTTCCCATCCGCTTGCCGTAGCAGAGATTCTGGCTGAGTGGCACCTGGATCATCAGGCACTGTCTGCCGCCCTGCTTCATGACGTGGTGGAGGACACCAGCGCCAGCACAGAACAGATCAAGGAACAGTTTGGCGCAGCCGTAGCACGCATTGTGGAAGGCGTGTCAAAACTCGACAAACTTTCGTTCGAATCCGAGCAACACGCGCAAGCGGAAAATTTCCGCAAAATGCTGCTGGCCATGGCACAGGATGTTCGCGTCATCCTGGTCAAGCTGGCGGACAGGCTGCACAACATGCGCACGATGTCTTCAATGGCGCCGGAAAAACGCAAGCGAATTTCCTCCGAGACGCTGGACATCTACGCCCCCATTGCGAACCGGCTTGGTCTGTATCCGGTTTACCGTGAACTGGAAGACTTGTCGCTTCGCTACCTTTACCCCAACCGCTACCGGGTCATTTCGAAGGCGGTCAACGAAGCACGCGGCAACCGGCGCGCCCTGGTGGAAAAGGTGCAAGTGGCGATTCAGGAAAAGCTCGCCCAGGCAGGCATCGAAGCCACCGTAACCGGGCGGGAGAAACATCTCTACAGCATTTACAGCAAGATGCAGGAAAAGAACCTGGCCTTTTCGGAAGTATTCGACATCTACGGCTTCCGCGTTGTCGTCAAGGATGTGCCCACATGTTACCTGGCACTAGGTGCGTTGCATGCTCTTTACAAGCCGATTCCCGGAAAATTCAAGGATTACATCGCCATTCCCAAAACCAATGGCTACCAGTCGCTGCACTCCATCTTGTTCGGCCCCCAGGGTACACCGATTGAAGTCCAGATTCGCACCCCGGAAATGCAGCGAATGGCCGAGGCCGGCATTGCCTCACACTGGCTCTACAAGACTCCGGACGTGGCACTGAACGATGTGCAGCAGGGCGCCTATCGCTGGGTCCAGTCCATGCTTGAGATTCAGGCAGACAACAAGGATTCCCCCGAGTTTCTCGAACACATCAAGGTGGATTTGTTCCCCGATGAAGTGTACGTTTTCACGCCCATGGGCAAGATCATGTCCATGCCGCGCGGCGCAACCGCGGTCGATTTCGCTTATGCGGTCCACACCGACGTGGGCAGCCATTGCGTTGCCGTCAAGATCAACCACGACCTGATGCCGCTGCGCACCCAACTGCGCAACGGCGACCAGGTCGAGATCATCACGGCATCCAGCGCATGGCCCAATGCCGCATGGCTCAATTTTGTTGTCACCGGCAAGGCCCGCTCGCATATTCGCCATTACCTGCGCACGGCCAAAGCAGAGGAATCCGCCAAGCTTGGACAAGGCCTGCTGGCCAATGCCCTAAAGGCGCTCAACCCCGCTTCTCCCAGCCCTTCTCTTGCCCAATTGCAAAAGCTGGCGAAGGAGACGCATAACCGCACGATCGAAGAACTGTATGCGGACATGGGTCTTGGCCGCAAGCTTCCAATGGTGGTGGCCCATCAGCTGCTGCATCTCATGGGTGACGAAACCGGCCATCCGCCCCACCCGCAGAGCATCACGATCCGCGGCACTGAGGGTGTGGCTGTGGAACTGGCCAAGTGTTGTCACCCGATCCCCGGCGACCCGATCCTCGGGTTCATCCACAAGGATCGCGGGCTCATTATTCACACTCACGATTGCCCCAGTATCAGTGGTTTTCGCGCAGACCCCGAGAAATGGCTGGATGTGGAATGGGAAGCCCAGCCCGGGCATCTTTTCGATGTTGCGATCAAACTGGTCGTTGCCAACCAGCGCGGGGTGTTGGCAAAAGCTGCGGCGGCAATTTCAGAACAGGGTATAAATATTGGCAATATTTCGATGGAAGAAGAGGATGGCAGCCCCTACACCATTCTGTTCTTCACCCTGCAGGTGGAGAACCGCGTTCATCTCGCCAATATTATGCGTTCACTGCGCAGCCAGCCTGAGGTCGTGCGCATTTACCGGGTAAAGAGCAGAAAGGACGGACGGGCCCAAAACCAGTAAACGGACGTAGCGATACAATCACGGACACATTTTTTTCACACTCATGACAAAGAACATCATCACCAGCGAAAAAGCTCCCGCAGCAATTGGTACCTACTCCCAGGCCGTCAAGGTCAATGATACGGTTTACCTTTCCGGCCAGATCGGCCTGGATCCTGCCCGCATGGAGCTGGAGGAAGGGATTGAGGCCCAGATACATCGGGTGTTCAGCAACTTGCAGGCTGTGGCGCAAGCCGCGGGTGGAGGTCTCTCTGATGTGGTCAAACTCAACATATTTCTGACCGACCTTGTCCACTTCGCCAAAGTAAACGAGATTATGGCCCAGTATTTCAGCCAGCCTTATCCTGCGCGCGCTGCCGTGGGTGTTGCCCACCTGCCGCGAGCGGCTTTGGTGGAAGCAGACGCCATCATGGTGCTGGCCTGACCGATTTGTCGAAGGCGTTTTCTTTCGCAGTCAGTGAGAGCATACAGACCAAGCTGGAAAAACTCGGCATCACCAGTGATGGCGATCTGGTTCTTCATTTGCCACTCCGCTGGGAGGATGAAACACGTATAGTTCCGATCGGGGAACTCAGGCCAGAATCGAATGCGCAGATTCAGGCAACCGTCGAACATGCCGAGATTGCCTACAAGCCGCGTCGTACGCTCTTCCTGATTGTGTCCGACGATAGCGGCCGGCTTGCCGTCCGTTTCCTCAATTTCTATCCGAGCCACGTCAAGGATTTTCAGCCCGGAACCTCGTTTCGCTTCAGTGGCGATGTGCGCGGCGGCATGTTTGGCCTGGAAATGGTCCATCCTCGCTATCGACGTGCGACAGGCGACACCCCGCTGCCGAAAAACCTTACCCCGGTTTACCCAACAACGGCTGGACTTTCTCAAGCCACCTTGCGCAAGCTGATTGAAAAAGCATTGGGAATTCAGCCGATCGCCGACACCCTTCCGCAAAATCTGCTAGCGCCACTCTCCTTGCCAGTGTTTGACGATGCAGTCCGCACGCTGCATCATCCCGCGCCCGGTCTTTCCGACTCGTTGCTCGACAACGGTTCGCTTCCAGCCTTTCGACGTCTGGTCTTTGATGAGTTGCTTGCCCAGCAACTCTCGCTAAGATTGTCCCGGAAGCATCAGGAAAAGCTGGTAGCGCCTGAATTGAAGCCGGGATTCAACTTGGTGGAAAGGCTGTTGTCCTTGTTGCCATTCAACCTCACTGCTGCACAGGAGCAAGCCTGGAAAGGTATCCAGCACGATCTCGCCCGCGCCCACCCGATGCGACGGCTGCTGCAGGGTGACGTAGGCAGCGGCAAGACCGTAGTCGCTGCGCTGGCCTGTCTGCAAACGGTGGAGAATGGCTGGCAGGCAGCCCTCATGGCGCCTACCGAAATTCTCGCCGAGCAGCACTATCTCAAATTCTCTGAGTGGCTATCGCCACTTGGTATTCCCGTTGCCTGGTTGTCATCCTCGCTTACCCGGAAGGAGAAGCTGGCTGCACTACATGGAATTGTCAGTGGAGAAGTCAACATCGCCATTGGTACCCATGCATTGTTCCAAAAGGAGGTGCACTTCCATCGGCTTGGGCTGGCGGTGGTGGATGAGCAGCACCGCTTTGGCGTAGCCCAGCGCCTCGCCTTGCAGGACAAGGGACACATGACGGATCCCCTTCGCCTTGCCCCTCACCTGCTCATGATGTCCGCGACACCCATTCCACGCACTTTGGCGATGAGTTACTACGCTGATCTGGATGTATCGGTGATCGACCAGTTGCCGCCGGGTCGCACGCCCGTGGTCACCAAGCTGGTATCGAGTGCAAGACGCAATGATGTGCTCGCGCGGGTGCGCCGGATTTGTCAGGAAGGCGGCCAGACATACTGGGTATGTCCCCTGATCGAAGAGTCGGACAAGCTTCAATTGCAAACTGCACTTGAAACACATGCCACCCTGACGAGCCAATTGCCCGAACTCTCCATCGGTCTGGTGCACGGTCGTATGAAAACTGAAGAAAAGAATGCGGTCATGACGGCCTTCAAGAAAGGGCACATCCAATTGCTGGTAGCCACAACAGTCATCGAGGTGGGCGTTGACGTGCCCAATGCCAGCCTGATGGTGATCGAGCATGCCGAGCGCATGGGGCTGGCGCAGTTGCACCAGTTGCGTGGGCGGGTAGGCCGCGGCAGCCGGGAATCCGTCTGTGTGCTGCTTTACCAGGAGCCCCTCGGTCAACTGGCGCGGGCGCGCCTGAAGATCATCTATGAGTCGAGCGATGGATTTGAAATAGCGCGGCATGATTTGTTGCTGCGTGGTCCGGGGGAACTGCTCGGTGCCAAGCAAAGCGGCGTTCCAATGCTTAGGTTTGCTGATCTCGAGCGGGATGCCGATTTGCTTGAGACCGCGGCGCGGCTCGCAGACACCCTGCTGAAGAAGTCTCCCGATCTGGCCAAGGCTCATCTGGCCCGCTGGTTTGGCCCCCGCCAGCAGTTCGAGCGCAGCTAGAATTCGCTTGTTTGGCATAATGCCGCTTTCATGGCGAATAACCGGTTTTGACTAAAATGACCTCAGGATGGCTAAACCATCCGTTTCTGATTCCGTCAGCTCTAGAGGACTGGCTTGTGCATTGCGGGTCGCTCACCCAAAGGTTGAAATGCCGCTGCCGTCGTTTTTCGGTAGAGAAGGTGAACACGAAAATTCGGCGGGCAAACCATGACGAGGAGCGCGAGCTGGGTCTGCGGTCGGGCCAGTACGCCTATGTAAGGGAAGTGGTGCTGCACTGTGACGGCGAGCCCGTGGTGTTTGCTCACAGCGTAATTCCGCTAGAGAACCTGAATGGTCCATGGAATTCGGTAACGCGATTAGGCACACGCCCGCTTGGTGAGGCGCTCTTTACCAACCACCAAGTCCAGCGTCATCCGTTGGCCTATAAAACGATCCATCGCCACCACAAATTGCATCGCCAGACCTTGCTGGCAGTGCCGCTTGAGCGCGGGGCGCGGCTGCTTGCGCGACGGTCAATCTTTGCCTTGAAAGGCCGCGCCTTGATGGTAACCGAGGTCTTTCTGCCTGCCATACTAGATGTGAGAAACCACTGACCAGGTCCTTTATGAGCCAGATTTGTCTATTAGCATCCCCGGAAGTCTGGCACGCTACAGCGGTCATAACGACACCACGCAGTGCTGGACAGGGACCTCGTTGGGGATTCGATCCGGGAAGGGAATGCAGACCCCCTACGATACTGAGAAGCGCTATGAAGCGGAAGTACGTGCGGGTTGTTTCATTCGTAATTCGCTCCAAATTGGTGCCCGCGTGGGCTGGCTTCGTGCCTTTTCGGTGGACAGGGATCACGCAGGACTTGATCAAAGGCTTCTTATGACCGTGGCGGAGCGCCTGCTGATCTATGCCCGGCTGGTAAGGCTCAACAAGCCAATTGGTGCTCTGCTGCTGTTATGGCCAACTCTGTGGGGCCTGTGGTTTGCTGCAAACGGCATACCATCGCTGTCTATTCTGCTGATTTTCGTGCTCGGCGTTTTTCTGATGCGTTCATCCGGTTGCGCCATCAATGATTTCGCAGATCGTGATTTTGATGCTCACGTTGAGCGCACACGGAACAGGCCGCTGGCATCGGGACAAATCAGCTCGGGAGAAACCCTTGGAGTCGCTGGAGTCCTCGCCATTGCTGCGTTTCTCCTGATCCTGCCGCTAAACAAACTGGTGCTGGCGCTTTCAGTTCCGGCCCTGTTGCTGGCCGCGAGCTACCCATTCACCAAGCGATTCTTCGCCATCCCTCAAGCCTACCTCGGCATTTCGTTCGGCTTCGGCATACCGATGGCCTATGCGGCCATTCAGGGCTCCGTTCCCAATGAAGCGTGGATCCTAATGGTGGCAAACATGTTCTGGTCTATTGCTTACGATACCGAATATGCCATGGTGGACCGTGACGACGACCTGAAGATCGGCATAAAGACTTCAGCCATCACGTTTGGTCGATACGACCTTGTTGCAGTAGCCCTGTCTTACGCGTCAGCACTCGGGTTGCTAGGGTGGTTAGGGACGTATAATGGCAGAGGTCTGCTGTTTCAGTCTGGCCTTGCAGTAGCCGCATTCGTCGCCGGCTATCATCTTTACCTTATTCGAGAACGGGATCGAATGGCCTGCTTCAAGGCCTTTCTGCACAATAACTGGTTTGGGGCCAGCATATTTATTGGGCTGGCACTCGACTACGCCTTTAGCAAAACCTAACGCTCTCACAACTGGCAATCGACCCGAGACAGTGTAGTGGTCGGGTAAGCCTGACGCAATCTGTCGAGCTGCTTGAGCACTTCAAGCTGCTCGCTCTTGATCACGAAATAGTAACCTGTGCCTTCCTTCGGTCTGGTTTCGATGTTCAGACTCGTCAGTCCTTTCGATTCCAGATCTCTGATCTGGCGACGGGCAAGCTCCTCGTTGCCATACAATCCCAATGATATGCCATTGCGCAGGGGCCCCTCCGTGATCGTCAAGGCCTCCTTTATTCCAAGCGCCTTGATTTCCCCCAGCTTTGTAAGCGCCGCCTCCCTGCTGGGCAGCGGAGGAAACACCACCCAGTACATCTTCTGCAGTGGGGTCTCCATTACCGACAGGGGTTGTTCACTCGCCAGATTGCGCAGAGCGTCCCGGCCATGTTCAAACTCGGCTGCTGGCAAACCCTTCCACTCGACGCAGATGGTTTCTCCCTTGCCCTTTGCAGGCGATGGATTGGCACCGCTATCAGATACAGCCACTTCACTTCGGCGCAGCGTAACCTTGTCCGAGCGAAGGGATTGCCTATTCTCGCCAACAGAGTCCGAAGAACTCTGCAACAGGAAATAGCCAACCACAGCCAGATTCAACAATACAAGGACTAGAATAATGACACGCATTTATTCGTCTCTGTTTGCCATCAGGGCAAGGCCTTTCAATACCAAATCCGGAACGTGCTTGGCCGGAAAATCCAACATGGCTGCGAGCCATGCGCCGTCGCCACCAGAGATGAGACAGGATGGGATGGCACCAGAAGAATCAATGACTTTCTGGCGAGCCGCTTTCACAGCTCCGGTCAAGGCACACGTCAAGCCCGATTCCACCGCATCTGCCGTGTTGCATGAAAATCCTGCAACCTTACCAGCTTGATAACCAATCTGAGAGGTCCCTCTGGCCAATGTCTCGCGCATCAGCCTGATGCCTGGAATGATCATGCCCCCTGCAAAATTGCCGTCTGCGCGCAACCAATCTATGGTCATGGCAGTGCCGAGAGAGATGACCAGGCAGTCACCCAAACGCATCGACTGCGCGGCTATCAGTGCCGCCCACCTGTCTGTTCCGAGCTGCTCTGGCTCACCATAACAATTGTGAACTCCGCAGGACTTAAGCGTGGATTGAATCCAATTAACGGCGACTTCACGGCCATGCCAGTAATCGGTCAAATCGCCTGATATTTTGGGTGCTGCAACATTGCTACCGATCACCCTTTCAGGTGCCGGCATGCGATCCCAGGCCAGATACAGTTCTTCTGGCTCGCCAAGAGCGGCAACCCCCTCCTCGTCCCAGCCGGAGATCCCGCCAAGTGCCCATTTGATGCGGGTATTTCCCACATCCAATGCCAGCACACGCCTTTTCATTTCTTTGCCACAACCCGCAGGCTGACTTCGCCTGCCGCAAATCTTTTTTTCTCGCCAATCACGTCAGTCAGCAGCAAGTTGCCGTTCTCCTCCAAACCACCGGCGATACCTGTATATGTGGAGCCATCCGGTAACCGTATCACCACTTCCCTGCCCTCATGAGCATGATAGCCTGACCATTCTTCAATCATCGAACGAATCCCATCTTGTTCAAACCTTGCCATGATTTCTGACAATTCAATGAGAATGCTCAGCATCAGGTCGGACCGGCTCACCGTTACGCCCATCTCCGCCAGGTCCACCACCGCCTGATCAATCTCCTGACGGTGCCGATCCGACAGTCGCTCATTGACCCCTATGCCGATGACCGCAAACGATGGACCTGCCAGCTCCCCCTGCACGTCAACCAGTATGCCACCGAGTTTCCGGTAACCCGCGAGCAAATCATTTGGCCATTTAAGTTGAATCGGTATCGGGCTGAACGTTGCCAGCGCTCGAGCCAGAGCCAACCCCACCGCGATGCTCAAACCCGACAACTGTCCTATGCCACCATCGAAGCGCCATAGCACCGAGAAGGTCAGCCCTCCCCCTAGAGTTGAAGCCCACACCCTTCCCCTGCGTCCCCTGCCCGCGTGCTGATAATCCGTGTACAGGAGAGTGCGATGGGGCGCGCCGGATATTGCCTCGGCAACCAGCTGGCTATTGGTTGACTCGGTTTCCGCGACACTTACAAGGCGGTATCCCAGCCCAAGCCGCTGAATCTCGGATTCAAGCAAGGCATGATCGAGCCAGGAAAAAATGCTGGCCACGCGATATCCCTTGCCTCTTACAGCGTGAACCCGTGTCCCATGATTTTCAGCCTCACGCAGGAGATTGAAAATGGTTGCGCGTGAAACAGAAAAATGGGCCGCCAAATCCTCACCGGAATAAAACCGGCCATCGGACATATGCTTTAGCAGCGGGATCAAATTGGCAGAAAGATACTGCTTGGACATGGGCGGGATACTAGCATGCGTGCCGAATTGTTCCGACCTCTCCTGCTGCTTGTGCTGCCGGGCCGGCTCTCACATGTGCCGTCAGCCCTCGTACAAATTTTCGCGCGCGTATTGAACCTCGAACAGGAGGTCGCGCATTGTAGCATTTCCGGAAACCGCAGGCTCTTGGCGTTTTGTGTTCTAACTTAGGGCTCTTAGAAAGCGAAATTAAAGTGGCTGCTTCCGTGACACGCTGCCAGGAATTTATTCAGATCGTCATGGCGACCGTTAGGACCGTACCAGGTTTCGTTCAAATGTAGCTCGAAGAAATGGTCGGGATACCGTTGAATTATCGCAAGCGGCGCTTTGCGTCGCTCAAGAATGCGTCGATACCATCGACGCAATTGTGACCCGGGCAACTTCGTTATGCCCATGATTAAGCCTGAAATGCTTGTCAAACGCACGTGAAGCTGGCTAGCGCCGCGTGCCAGCCATCGCGGCGAACTCTCTGACCCTTCCACCAAGGCCTTGCCTCGGGGACTAGCTCGGGCGTGCCTATACGGGCATTGGAACCGACTTCCGTGTGGACGCAGCCACATTGTGTTTCAGAAGGCGAAGCGATGGTTTTGCCGGATACGCCGCGTCCGCACTTGCCGCCTAACCGGCACGCGAATCGAAGTGCGATTCGTCTGCCTCAGGCTGGCCGGAAAGGTCAAGGCCTTGGCACACTCTTCAGCCACGTGGCGACGCTAGAGAATAGATATTGTTGATCGAGCAACGGGGAGATGCCGTTGGTTTCGAGGTCGTGGTCTGGTGCGGCGCGAAATAGAGCCGAATTTACCTGAACTTGGAACCAGATAATTTCGATTTGCGGAAGTACGTATTTCTAATCTTCAATTTCAGGAGCTTGGCGACGTTTCGTCGTCAAGCTTCCCAAGAGTCCTATTTCTTGTTTTTCCGCAGAGCGACCAGCATTCCGATCACGCCTATGGCGAGCAAAGACAGGGTTTCCGGCTCAGGAACAGTGCCAGGACCAACAATAGCCAAGGCGGGCATAGCAAGGGAAGACAGAACCACGATTGAGAGCAGGGTACGCATGGTGAACTCCTTTGGTTGACTAATTTAGAGCGTTCATTTCGAACCGAAATGTTCGGTACCAATAGTTAAGCAATTTCGATGCCCCTGATTGAAATATTCGATAAATCTACTAAATACATGATCTTGCTGTTATTTGGAAACCGGGATTGGACTGTCTCTGTAAACTTATCCGACATCCACCTGGGACGAAAGGCTTGGCGTTGTTGATCCCAGGTCACCCCAGGAGATCATGTTGCGGCAGCCAAACGCCGATTGGACCAGCAAAAAAGCCCCCATTGGTTTGATGGGGGCTTGGGGGGAGGGGAGTCTGACGATGACCTACTTTCACACGGGTAATCCGCACTATCATCGGCGCGATCCTGTTTCACGGTCCTGTTCGGGATGGGAA
>JBAUMF010000087.1:0-11944 GCA_049578545.1 Thiobacillaceae bacterium | reverse complement strand
TACCCATGGTGGAGGTTGCCTTTCGTTGGTCTTTCGATCTCGACAATCAAATTGTCCAACAAAAATCTCCACCGCCTCAACCACTCACTTCCAAGTCAGCCTGTACACCACTTTCGACCATAGCTCTTTTGCATCGGCGGTCTGACGATCTTTCACTTAGTGTGTGGAATCATCAAGCTCAATGACGGTAACGATACTTGAATCCTTATCACACGCGCTGCATTCTGATCTTGCTTTTAGGGCTACAACAACCATCAGCACGGCAACAACAACGAGTAATCCCAAGACGAACAATTCCATCTTTCTGATCCTCCTTGATGGCTAAACGGCCAACCTTGAACTTAATCTAGCAGTAGGCTGAAGGACTGCAATGGTCGAGTTACGGCTATCGTGCCAGTCTTCGCATATGTCTCGAATGCGGTGAGGAGAAGACCTTCTGATGATTCAACTCCACTGTAAACCCCTAAATCGCGTTAGTTTCAATGTGCGGTTACGATTTTCGCTCGCCAATTCATTTGGCGAAAATTTTGAAGGTGGCCGTCTTTGAGTCTTTCAACAGCATCGACCCATTGCGGGCATAGGAGCCTCAGCATGGCTAACGTCCACAGTCAGAGGCGGTGCCGTCATTCAGCACCTGAACATGAAGGCAGAACCCCGGCCGTGGCAGTCATCCCCTAGATCCATCAATTCGGTGTCTTCGACCGCTTTGCGGCATGATCGGCAAGGGCAACTGCCGGCCTGTTGCGGTCCCTCAGAGGGATGACCCGACCGTTCGATTCAAAATGCACCACGGCCGCCGTCTGCTCATTAGTGTGGTGCTCATTGGGCAGGCTGCCTGATTGCGCCTTGAATTCCTCCACGCAAATCCAGCATAACGGACAAGCGCCGGCCAGGGATTTCATCGCCCAGCAATATTGATCCCGGTGTTGGGGGCAGAGTCTTGGTTTGATGGGGTTCATCTTGTCTCCTTCTGAAGTCAACCGCCCTGTATTCATGGACACAACGGATATGCGACGTCATGCCTGCTTTCGTCAGTGCCCGAGCTGCATGCCGTGTCGCTCGGAACAAAATACCTGTGCCCGATTGATAGCAATAGCGGCTCACCATAATTCATTCCCGCAGGCAAACATATTGCCAAGTTCCTTACGTGACTAGGGATATCTTTAGACGCCGCGGGCGTGGCCAACACGCGCGCACGTGAGTAGTGTCCGGAGTTATGTGCAAGAACGATTCTGGGCTGGGATCGAGAGGGTGGTCATCGTAAGAGGTTGATTGTGCAGATCGACCTTGGCCCCGTGAGGGGGGCAAACCATGACCATGAAGGAGCATAAGACGAAGTTGTCGCTGGTGGAACTGGTCACCGGTGAGAAGGATGTACAGAAGGACCTGATGCGCGAAGCGCTGCACACCATCCTGGAAGGCGAGATGACCAAGTTTCTTGGGACGCCGCCCGGCGAGCGGACGGAACGGCGGCAAGGATAACCGCCGCTTACACTCTGGCCTAGATTACGCGTCGCTTCGGCATGCTTTGCAGCACGGTAAGCCGGATTATCCGGCCGCGATACGCGGGGCAGAGGACCACAGCGGCCACGGAGCCGCCGGGAAAGAATCCGGTGGTGGCAGCGGATTACCTGCTACCACGAGCCAACCTATCTGCAGTTACTTCGGCACCATGCCGGCGTAATAAGTGGCGATGCCTTGGATGTCGGCGTCGGAGAGTGACTCAGTCATGGAATGCATTTCCGATCGCTTGCGCTTCCCGTCGCGATAAGCGGCAAGCGCCTTCGCCAGGTATTCGGCACGCTGTCCCGCGATGCGTGGGACGACCATGGTGGGATTGTGTACGCCCGCCCCATGGCAACGGTCACACCGTTCCGCCCAACCATGCGGCGTAAGCGGCACGCTCACCCCAGACCCCTTGGGTTCTTGGGCCACATAAAACGCGGCGATGTTGTGGGCATCGGCATCGGACACGCCCGAAGTGACTCCCCGCATCACGTCATGCTTGCGCTTGCCGTCACGGTATTCCTTGATCGCCTTCGTTAGATACTCAGGGTCTTGGCCCGCGAGACTGGGCGTATCGGCAACGGAGCTGTTGCCGTTGGCGCCATGGCAGCCTCCGCATACCCCGGATAGAGGCTCCCCCGCCTTGGCATTTCCCGTGGTCGAAGGACTGCGGCGTTTAGGGGTTTGTACCGTGTAGTAGGTGGCAATCGCTTCGACGGTTGATGGCTTGAGGCCCGCCACCATGCTTTTCATGGCGGCATCCTTCCTGGTGCCGGATTGGTACCCCTTGATCGCCGCCTTCAGGAAACCGGGCTGCTGGCCCGCCAGGCTCGGTGTTCCCGGAATTACGGCGTTGCCGTCGTCGCCGTGGCAACCGGCGCAGGCGGCGGTCGCCTCCTTTCCAACGGTGAGGGGATCCCTCTCTTCAACTGGTGCTTTTGCGGGTTTCACGGGTATCGCAGGCAGGCTCGCGAAATACCCGGCGATGTCGATGACATCCTTGTCGGACAGCGTAGATATCAACTCGTGGAGCGCGGCATGGACGCGCGCCCCGTCCTTGTATTCGTGCATTGCCAATGTGAGATAGTCGGCGCGTTGTGCTGCAAGGTGTGGGATGTCCGGCGCCGTGCTCCTGCCGTCTAGGCCGTGGCAACCGGCGCATTGTTTGTCAACCAACGTGCGGCCGGTGGCGACATCGGCCGTAAGGGCCGGTGGGGCCTTGGAAGCCGCAGCTTGTTTCGGCGATTCCTCCTTGCCTGAACAGGCGCATAAGACCAGACAAATTAGCGTCGTGAATGTGAGCGCGTTCGGCATTACCGTCTCCCTCGGGTTCGCGGGCTGTAATGGTCCGCGAAAGCGTTAAGCTAAGAATACTACCGGAACCGGCGCCCCACGGGAAGGGTAAGCCTCTTCCAATGGCATAGGAGTCTGAAACGGGGCCCGTGTTTCCAACGGCATACGAGTCTGAAATAGGGAATTTGGGTCGATCATTGACGCATGGTGATCGACATGAACGACTCAAGACTCAACACGATTGAGCAAATCCGGGAATTTCTGGCAGGCACGTCCGACGTCCAGTTTTCCGTTCCCCACAATGAAGCGACGCGGCGCCGCTTTGTCGAAACGGTGCTACGGCGTTTCCGATATTTCGGCCTGTCCAAGGGGCACCGTGGCACGCTCTTCGCGTACATGCAGCGACTATCGGGCTACTCGAGGGCGCACCTCATTCGCCTGATCGCGCAGTACCGACAAACGAAGAGTCTCCACCCCCAGGCGCGATCCAGTCGCACGAGCTTTACCTGCAAGTACAACGCGCTGGATGTCGCCCTGCTGGCCGAGCTGGACAGCCTGCATGACACGCTCTCAGGCCCGGCAACCCGCGTCCTGGCGCAGCGTGCGTATGAGCGATTCGGCGATGAGCGCTATGCCCGCCTGGCCGGAATCTCGGTGTCCCACCTCTACAACCTGCGCGCCAGCGAGGCCTACCAGAAGCAGCGCAGGGTGTGGCACAAGACCCGTCCCTCCCCCGTGGCGATCGCCGTTCGCAAGGCACCCGCCCCACAGGGGCTGCCCGGCTATATCCGCATTGATACCGTACATCAGGGCGATCAGGATGGCCTGAAGGGGGTCTACCATATCGACGCGGTGGATATCGTCACCCAGTGGGAACTGGCCGCTTCTGTAGAACGCATTAGCGAGGCCTAACTCCTGCCGGTGATCGGGCTCCTGCTCGAGGGGTTCCCCTTCGCCATTCGGGGCTTCCACTCCGATTCAGGCTCGGAGTATATCAACCAGGATGTGGCTAAATTACTCAACAAGCTCAACGTCGAATTCACCCGATCCCGACCCTGCCAGACCAACGACAATGCGCTGGCCGAATCGAAGAACGGCGCGGTCATTCGCAAGCTGATGGGGTATGCCCATATCCCGCAAAAGCATGCAGCCGCAATCAACCGTTTCTATACCGTAGCCCTCAATCCGTATCTCAACTTCCACCGCCCCTGCTACTACGCGATCGACCAGATCGACGCCAAGGGGAAGGTCCGTAAAGCCTACCCTCACGACCGGATCCTGACGCCTTGGGAGAAGCTGCAATCCGTCCCGAACTACGAATCCCTGCTCAAGCCCGAGCACACGCCCCAGACGCTTGAGCAAACGGCCCGCGCGATGACCGACTCCGAGGCCGCCCAACATGTTCAGGAGACCCGACGTACCCTATTTCAGTCCTTTGCACGCAAACGCGCCTGACCTCGTGCCACATCGAACGCAATCAAGCATAATGGGGAGGGAAGTTACCCACCGCCGTCCCGGCCGTGGATAACTTCATCCGATTGATAAACCTTCGACCCAAACCCACCCCACTGAGACAGTTTCAGACTCATCTTACGATTGGAAAATACTGGGTACTGTCAACTTGTTGGAGACAGATCGATCTTGGCTCTGGCCCAGGAGCAATGCTCTGATCATGCCGCCTTTTGGACGTAGCTCAGCTCGTTCCAAATTGCGAACGATCGATCACGCAATTCCCGATAATGAGTTGGTTCACCAGCAAATGGACGGACCTTGTTCACCGATTCGGGCCCACGCATCGATGTGCATGACAAAGCTGATAAAACACTGAAGGCGGCCCTTCGTGTGGCGGCACAGAAGTTTGGGGGTAGGGTGGAGATTGCCGGATCGGCAGCGTTCAGGGAACGGGCGGCCAGGGTCGCGGCCCGGCTGGCAATCGCGGTTAGGAATGAAGACCTGAAGCAAGTTTGGGAGTTTGAGCCTCGCCGTGCACTAGCAAAAATCTGGAGCTTCTCGGCGTGTCGGTGGAACAGGTCTTTATCCCTGCATGAACCTGGATGCAAATCAGCAGATACTTTTGTCTGCCTGGAAGAAGTCGGGAGAAAATCTGGGCGGTGCCCTGCAGACCTACAACAGTGGGAAACCCAGGGGAATGAACTGCGCGTTAAATGTTTATCGTTGGGCTGGGGTTACGATTTCCGCGATTCCGGGAGGACAGTTGGCGAGTTGGGCAAACAGGAACATGATAGGTGGAGGATCAGCCGACCTTGACGTCAAGGTCGGGCTGCCACCGGTACGACTGAAGATGGAATGGACACCCGAGGGAAGTCCGTTGCAGCCGAGGCCTATGACCGACTTGCAGATAGGCTTGAAGTAGAGTGATTTCTGTAGCGGGCCAGCCGTTCGTATCCACATTTTTGTGAACCGGTCACCCTGTTTTTGTGAACCGGTTAGTAGTTACCAACCCGGTGAACGTTGAATTATGGTGCTGGTGACACGAGTCGAACGTGCGACCTACTGATTACGAATTAGTAACCACCCTGTTTGAGTAGGTTTGCGCTTGTTAGCAAGTCTTTGAAAGTTACTGTTTTTACTTGTATTTCTGTTTTATGTACGGCTACACTTTCGGCACGTCTTTGAAAGAAAGTGTCTACATGGCGTCTACACGGATAGCAGATCAGAAGGTCACACTGATTAGTTCAGGGGCCAATCAGAGGCTCAAACTTAACAAGACCAATGTAGAGAGGATTCCGTTTCCGGCATCTGGCCAGGTGTTTGTTCGGGATGCCGAGCTCAATGGTTTTGCGCTCAGAGTGACACCAGGTTCCAAGTCATTCGTTGTGGAAAAGCGCATTGATCGCAAGGTCAAGCGCATGACGCTGGGGCGCTATCCAGAACTCACGCCGGAACAGGCTCGCAGGGAGGCGCATAAACTGCTTGGCAAGATCGCCACGGGCATCAATCCAATTGCCGAGAAGTTGCGCGCGCAGTTTGAAGGCATGCTGCTGGAGGAAGCGTTTCGGGACTTCCTTGCCACGCGCAAGAGCCTCAAGCCGCACACCGTCTATGATTATCGGCGCCTCATTAACGTGGCGTTTGCCGATTGGCAGGCAAGGCCGATCACGTCCATTACCAAGGATATGGTCGCAAAGCGGCACACTCGATTGGGTGAGCAACGGGGCGAGGCCTACGCAAATCTCGCCATGCGCTTTCTGCGTTCACTGTTCAATTTTGCGATGGTTCAATACGAAGCCCCGGATGGTGCATCGATACTGCGCGAGAATCCGATTGCACGCCTGACGCAAACCCGCGCCTGGTATCAGGTAGGACGGCGGCAAAGCGTGATCAAACCGCATCAACTCGCGGCTTGGTTTGATGCGGTCATGGCCTTGAAGAGCAGTTCCGGTTCAAAAGCGGCTGCCACAATTGCAGATTACCTGCTGTTGTTGCTGTTCACTGGCCTGCGGCGAGGGGAGGCGGCTCGGCTGTCCTGGGAGCAAGTCGACCTCAAGCAGCGTACGCTGGTGATCCTGGACACGAAGAATCGCGAGCCATTGACGCTTCCGCTGTCAGACTTTTTGGCGGAATTGCTGGCAGCGCGAAAAGTGGGATCGGATGGTGAGTATGTTTTTCCGAGTGAAGGGCGTACGGGCTACCTCATGGAACCTCGGAAGCAGATGCATCATGTCATGGTGCAGTCGGGGGTGGAGTTCACGCTCCATGATCTTCGCCGGACATTTATCACGGTGGCAGAAAGCCTTGATATTTCCGGCTATGGTCTCAAGAGGCTGGTCAATCACAAGATGAGCAACGACGTAACCGCCGGTTATATTATTTCTGTTGTTGAACGACTGCGCGAACCCATGCAGCGCATCACCACCTACTTGCTGAAGGCAGCCGGGCGCCTGCCAAGTGCAGAGGTGGTGTCGATTGCCCAGGTGAAGGCGGGATGACGGCGTAGGTTCGATAGGCCACGGACCTCGGAAGAAGCACAAGCGAGGTATTGCCTGCTTATAGACCAGACGAGCAAGGATTCGCCTGATGCAAGGCCGCCGTCAGGCGCCCGAAGGGCTTGGCCTTGCATCGGGTGAAGCCGGCTCGATAATCTGACAGGGCGGGCAATGCCGCTTGAACTTGGTGGGGGGCGAGATGTACGAAACGATGGGCTACATGAGTATTTGGGAGTTGGCGCACCGCTGGGTAGATGCCGACCCGATGACGCCGATTGGTTCGCCTGTTCCTTTAACGGCGCAGCCAATACTTAGGGCGCTTAGCCATGCGGTGGCCACGGGCAAATTGCTGGCATCGAAACCTTTCTACGTTGACCTTTCCGGTGTAGAGAACGAAACAGGAGGCACTGAGGCGATATTTGATCGATTCCACTCCATTCCCAAGTCAGATGGTGACGTAGATGCATTGCTTTCCTGCGCCCCCAATAGAGCGATCCTGGATGGCTGGTTTGTCGATCTGTCGGATGCGTTCTATTGGGCCGCCACGCAGAAGCCACCGCTGGATGTCCCGGGCTTCCTTATTCCCGAGTGGGCGAAGGCGAAACACAAGGGAGGGGAAGCTGCCGAAACTGAAAAAGCTGCGGAGTTTCCCAACTCGCGGCGCCCAATGGTGGAAATGCTGGACAAGGCGATGTGCCAGGGAGCTGCCATCGCGTTGTGGAATATCTATCCTGAGATGCCCATTGCCCAGGTCTGCAAACATCCGGCATATCTGAAGGCAGGGGCCAAGAATTACGTTGAAACAACACGTCGCAATTGGGCGCATGAAGTCGCGCCAGAGTCGGTCAAGAATCGGCGTGGCCGCCCGTCCAAGAAGGCTGAAGAACAAACCTAGTTCAGTGATCCTCACCAACTGAAAACCCTTTTCAGTCGACTGAAGGGATTTTTCCGATCCAGTTGGACCTTCAAGCTGCATCTCATGTTTTCAAACACATGGAGATGCAGTCATGCAGGACAAACTACTTACGACCAAAGAAGCTGCGTCGTTCCTCGGCGTCAGTGAAGCCTTTCTAGAGCGGGATCGCTGGGCAGGGGCACGCGTTCCCTTCATCCGGATTGGCAGCCGTGCCGTTCGCTATCGACTCAGCGACCTTGAGGCCTATATCGGCAGCCATCGTCATGTCTCGACGGTCAGGACGCTGCCATGAGCGCGGACGATATTCCCTTCCCGGAAGAAAAGTCCAGAGCGCCCGAGATTCCGCTTGATAGCCCGGTGCGTGTCGGTCGAATACTCAATGTCCCGATCTATGAGGAGGCCCTGCAATGGCGCCTCAAGATTCAGCCCTTTTCACAAGGCGGGTTCGAGGCAAGGGCAACGCTCGTGGATCGCAACAAGCTGGCCGGATTGATCTATTCTAATCAGACACGTCAACGCAGGCCACGTGACAAAGACCGGGATAAGACCGAGTCAGAAAGTGATCGGCAGAAAGCCGCTTACCGTGCGGCAAGACGCGTGCGTCATCTGTGTATCGAAATCCGGGCGGATCGCATGCTTACCTTGACTAGCCGAGGGCTCTTAAGGGAATTCGATCAGGTCATCCAGGCATGGAAACGGTTCATGCGCTTGGTCGAGCGTGCAGAGGCAAAATTCCGCTACGTGGCGGTGCCTGAGCTCCACGGCAGCGGGGAGCATTTTCATATTCACGTCGCAATCAATGGTTATCTGAAGGCAGAGCTGATGCGTCGGTGCTGGCAAATCGCTCTGGGTGGAAGAGGCAACGAACGAGGGCAGGATGCGCTCGGCAACGTTGACATAAAGAGCAGGCGCTATGGGAAGCCCGGTCCTTCCGATAGCGTCAAGATCGCACGCTACTTATCCAAGTACATTACCAAGGGCTATCTGGAAAATCACCGATTCAACCGGAAGCGTTACTGGGCGTCACGCGACATCAGATTACCGGAAGAAACTGGAGAGTGGCTGAGTGCAACAGAAAAGTCAGGCGTGATTAATGAGCTTGTCGAACGATTTGGGGGTTCCATGTTTGGCTCGATGATCTCTAATGGGTTGTACATGCCTGAAACAGGCCGGCCAATGATCTTCATGCGCTGGATGCCGGATATGGGTGAACTCGATGTGCCGTTCTAGGGCGCGCGACGCCGTGGCCGGGACCTTGGTCCGGGCGGCGGCGTAGCCGCCCGTAGACTAGATAAATGGGACACTTGATCACTTTCGTATAGCATTCAACTGTTAGACACCTATTTGGTGCTGGGATTGATGATTTGTGCGGAGCGATTATGCAGACATTGTTGCCGATCATTGTTCGCTTTTTTCTAACGGGTTTTATTGGGAATCGTTTGGTGCATTCGTGGCAGTCTAGAAATTGGCTTGTTCAGCAGCGGTTTCTCGGACAGGAAAGGGAATATATTGCTTTAAACGAATTGGCTGATGAGATAGCTAGTCTTTTAGGAACTAGGGTATTTGTGATGCGGAGATTAACCTGGGCGCTAAAGGGTGGAGGTGTTGAGGCAATCAGTCTAAGGAAGAAAGAATATGACGACATCCTCTTTCGTTGGAATGAAAACCTGCCGTCGTTCTTAATTCGCCTTGCTATACTGGCCGATAAAGAGTTTGAGTTTGATCTAGAGCGTTCTATTCAAGAGAAACTTGTCAAAGTGGGAAGTGGTATCGAATCACTGTTGGCTGGAAGTAACGACGGTCTTGATTCTAATAAGGTGAGGCGTTGTATTCAGTTAGATGGTGAACTGAATCATATTCAGGGCAGGATTATTTCGTTTAACGAGAAGCTGCTTAATTTGGTGGAATCTAGGCGTGTGGATATATATTTTGGAAAAAAATTAAAATTTGCTCCTGAGAATTTAGGGCATCTATCTATATGGCAGTTGATCAAAGCGCTCTTTATTCGCGACGTATATTCGTTTCCCGTAATCCGCTCGCCTCTTGACCTTTAATGCCCAAGCGTCGTCTGGTTTAGTTGGCCGTGGGTAAACAAGCATAGCTGCGATAAATGCTGCTTGGTCGATGTCTAGGAACCATGAGTACTTGGCTTCGTAAATTTTACGCGCGGCTGTGCTCGTCCCTTTTAAGTGTGATCCGAAGAACGCGCAACTTAAGTAAGACCGGAGTATGACGACCTTGCTATAGCGAAACTGAATCAGTGTTGCTAGGAGCATCTCGTAAAGCTTTCTTCTTATTGTTCGCTCCTTGTAGCCGGTTGCTGTGCGTACGAATTGCATATCTATTGTGCTTGCTCCACCGTGTTTCCGAAAGGTGATGGCACGAAGAAACTCGCGTAATGAAGACTTTAAATCGACGCCGTGATGTTTAAAAAAACGCCTGTCTTCTAAAACGAGGACAAGCTTCTCCAGAGTTGTAAGCTCTTCTGGGTAAATTGCCGAGAGGTGGCTCCGCAAATTTGAACAGTGCTATAAGTGGAAACTCCGGGCATGATGCTGGGCCGAGAAAGGCCTGGCGAGAAGGAGTTTTTGATGGTGAAGAAATCAGGGCGGCGTACTCGCCGCACCCACAATGCAGAGTTCAAGGCTCGTGTCGCGTTGGCGGCCTTGCGCGAGGACAAGACGCTGGCCGAACTGGCCGCGCAGTTTGAACTGCACCCCAACCAGATCACGGAGTGGAAACGGCAGTTGCTGGAACGTGCGGCAGATGTGTTTGGAGGTGCCGCTGCGCCCGCTCCGGTTGATCTGGCACCGCTGCATGCCAAAATTGGGCAGCAGGCACTCGAACTTGATTTTTTAGAACGCGCGCTCACCAAAGCGGGATTGCTGAGCGCAAAGCCATGATTGCCCGTGAGCATGAATTGTCCATCACCAGCCAGGCCAAGCTGCTGGGCATCAGCCGGGGGACGGTGTACTACTTGCCCAAGCCGGTCAGCGACGCCGATCTGGCACTGATGCGCCGGCTCGATGAACTGCATCTGGAGCACCCCTTCATGGGCGCCAGGATGCTGCGCCGTCAGCTTCGGCGCGAAGGCATCCGCGTGGGCCGGCGCCACGTGCGTACGCTCATGCTGCGCATGGGCATGGAGGCACTGTGCCCGCAGCCCGGCACCAGCCAGCGACATCCGGGCCACAAGATCTACCCCTACCTGCTGCGTAATCTGACCATTACCCGGGCCAACCAGGTCTGGGCACTGGACACGACTTACGTCCCCATGGCGCGAGGCTTTGTTTATCTCACCGCTGTGGTGGACGTGGCCAGCCGCAGAGTGCTCGCACACAAGGTCGCCATCACACTGGAGTCTTGCCACGCCAGGGAGGTGATTGAGCAGGCCTTTGCCCGGTATGGCATACCCGAGATCGTCAACACCGATCAGGGCAGCCAGTTCACCGCCGAGGAATTCACGGACGCCGTGCTCGACCGTGGCTGCAAGCTGTCGATGGATGGACGCGGGGCCTGGCGCGACAACGTGTTTGTTGAGCGCCTGTGGCGCAGCGTGAAATACGAATGTGTGTATCTCAAAGCCTATGACGGCGTCAGCGCGGCCCGGGCTGACATCTGCGGCTACATCGAGTGGTTCAACACGCACCGGGCACATTCACGCCTCAATGACCTCACGCCGCTGCAAGCCTACCTGAACCTGTTGCCAACCTACCAGGAGGCTGCATAGAATGAATCCGTGGTGCGCCCCGAGTTGCCCACCGCGTCGCTTGTTCGTCGCAAGCGACGCCCACCGCCGTGGACAACTCTGCAACGTCTCAACCCGCCCGGACTCCACTTATGAATCGGGGAATGCTGTTCAAACAACTGGAGCCACCTCTCCGCGCCTTCACGTACTAGGTCGTGGACCTTAAAAAGATCAATGTGAATCTTCGTTAGAATTTCACGGATGTGAAAAAGCCCAAGTTTTGGCTGCTGCTCATAGAGTTTCTTCATTGATCTACTGATTACAAGTCATAGTCGATGATTCCAAAATATCGTGGTTCGCGTTTAGGCTAAAACGGCTGATTAGCAGCAGCTACATATTTACTACATTAATTTAATTTGCAGACCGACTTGATAAGTGTAGGAACCATCAACTCCTTGTTATTGCTTGGTGGGAGCTATGGTCGAAAGTGGTGTACAGGCTGACTTGGAAGTGAGTGGTTGAGGCGGTGGAGATTTTTGTTGGACAATTTGATTGTCGAGATCGAAAGACCAACGAAAGGCAACCTCCACCATG
>JBAUMF010000086.1:0-23143 GCA_049578545.1 Thiobacillaceae bacterium | reverse complement strand
CATGGTGGAGGTTGCCTTTCGTTGGTCTTTCGATCTCGACAATCAAATTGTCCAACAAAAATCTCCACCGCCTCAACCACTCACTTCCAAGTCAGCCTGTACACCACTTTCGACCATAGCTCCCACCCTTACTAGTAAGGGTCAAACAACAATTCCTAAGGAAATTCGGGATAGTCTTTCCATGAAGGCCGGAGACCGGATGACGTTCACGTTGATGCCAGATGGCACAGTTGTCATGCGGGTTAAGGCCAAGAGTGTTGCCGAACTAGCAGGCGTGTTACACAAGAAGGGTCGTAAGCCCATTCCGGTTGAACAGTTGTCGCGATGATGCTGGGGATCGATACGAATGTTCTCGTTCGCTTTCTGGTTCGGGATGACGAAGATCAGTTTGAGACAGCACGAAAGCTTATCAAGCGTGAAGTCGCGGCAGGGGGCCGCGTTTTCGTAAGCCAGTTGGTCCTCCTGGAAACAGAATGGGTGCTTCGTAGCCGTTACAGCCTGGCTAAGAATCGGATCATTGAAACCATCTCAGGTTTGCTTGATGCGGTCGATGTTCGATTCGAGGATGAGCCGGCCATTGAGGAGGCTCTTTTCATCTGGAAGGATACGACCGCCGATTTGGCTGATTGTCTGATCGGTGCCCAAAACCTTCGGCTTGGATGTCGTGCGACGGCAACCTTCGATGTAAAGGCTTCCAAGTTGCCGGGTTTTATAGCTGCCTGACGAGAATCGGCGAAGCGTGGTTACAGCGCGATTGCGTGAGGCGTTCCTAGCCTGCCCCGTCAAATGCTATCTTCTATCCAAGGGAGAACTTCCTGTTGGCACCGAATACTCAACATGGGCGGCCGCGAGGGAGGAATCTTACCGGCTTGAGAGCATCCGGAAACTGGCCACCCAAGAGACGAGCCTGGGCATTGCTTCTTCGGAACCCGGTCTGTGGAAATCCCAGTCTTGGCGATACGCCGTCGGTGAAACCGCACAAGCCCAAGGATGGGAGGCCGAGGTCGCGCTGATCCAGCGGATCCCGCAGACGGAGGTGCCGTCCCAATTTGTGCCAATCCGTATTGTGGCGAACAACAAGCTGTCCGCCTCCGGCAAAATCATGGCAGTGTTCGAAGCGATCTCACTCGCGAAGGCTTTGGGTACAAAAACTGGCACGGCGAAAATCGTGCACGGCGCGAAACTGGCGACGCTTTCGGTGAACACCGCCGCGTTGTCACGCGCAGTGCACAGAAAAGTTTCACAGGCCGCATCCCTGTTGTCCGCAGCCTCTCCGCCTGACACGGTTGTCAACCGGCATTGTCCAGAGTGCGGGTTCCATGACCGGTGCAGGAAGGACGCGGTTGACAAAGACGATCTCAACATCGCTTTCCTAGGCACGCAGGCAAATTACGCAGCGAAAAGAGGCCCAGTGTGGTTGCTGCGGCTTAGGGAGTACTGCGGCAGGAATAAGTGGCGCCAAGCGGGACCGTTACGGTGATCGTTCAGTCCGACACGCCCAGGCTTGAATCAAAGCTGGGCATGTAGACGAATTTCTGAACAAAGAAACAAATGCGGTATTTGCTGAGTCATTTCCTGCTGCGTTCAAACCTCTCTTTCTGTTCCTTTGTGAGGATATCTTTCTGGTCTTGCAGCCAGGCGCTTTGAACGTCGGCGCGGACGGAAAGTAAATGCCAATTGTGATACGGTAAAAATGCCTTTGCCTCTGTACCTTGCTCGTTCTTTCCTAGTCAGATTGGAGAGGAGGCTTCCGGCCATACTGGACCATTCAGATTCGTTAGCGCGGCCAGGCAGGAAAAAGCGATTGATGGTGACAGATGGAGGCAACCCCATATCAACAAGCAAGAATGAGGCCCCAGATGGCTAGCTGATTCAGCTCCAAGCCTATGCACGCCTGCCACCACGCCGCCTAAAGATATCTTTACATATATAAAGAAATTAGCGATTAATTAAGTGGGAGATTTGTACTATTCTTAGCTGCGATGTCTTTGGCAATAGCGGAGGGTAGATAACGATAACAACTGACGACTTTAGAAACTGTGTCAAATCCAAGGGGCCAATGGAGACCGAGATATGAATAGTCATGCTGATTACGTTACTGACTGGTTTATGCCTAATGATGATTTGCGTTCCGATGCCATCGTGGCCGTTGCTCACAAATCAAAGAAGATTGGGCTCTACAAAGTGAAAGGGGTTGGCAACGGCACCATGACCCTGTCCCATGGCGGCATATCGTTTCCCGTAGGTACGCAACTGGTCGTCGATGATTTTTTGAAACTGGTGCCAAGCGCAGCGAAGCCATTATGTGTAAAGGTTGTTAAGAACAATGCTCAAGGCATCCAGATCGTCTGGTAAATCTAGCTCGCTTGGTTAAGTTAAGTCATCAAAAATATTTTGTGGGAGTAAGGATGATGCTCGACGTTGAGCGAGAAACCGGTGCTGTCAACAAAGCACGTATTGGCCAGAATCTCGATAAGGCAAACAAGTATTTTCCGGTAAACCTGATATGCCAGGTGGTGGTTTCACTCACCTTGCTCTCAGCCAGTAAACTGGCCATACCAAGCCAAGCATGCGACGTTGAACTTTCAGCTTCAACAAAATGCCCTGCCTTGCTTCTCGATCGGGAATGTCATGCCTATAAGGCCAGTCTTGCTGGCGCAGCGACTCCACGAGCGCGGGAAACGGTCTTGACTCACTATGACCTACTGCTGAAAGAACGCGAGCGCGCCTGCCCCTGTGCCTCCTACCACAAATGGATTCGGCTTAGCAAATCCCCTGCCGACCCACTTACCGCATCCTCACCAAGCGCTTAGACCCGGTTAAGAGGTCTTTGGCCTCTGTGACGGAGAGGATATCCGTCGATCGCCAAGACGAGGACCGCTTCTCCCGGGGTCAAGAACTACAAGCACGATTTAACAGCACAGGCATCCACAAAGTTCCTCGCTCGCCGATGCAAAATGCATTGGACTTGCCGCGCTCACAACCCACCTCTTCGCCTGCAATGGGGCCAGAAGCGTCGGCAAACTCTAGTTCGGGACCCGTCCCAAAACCATGCAAGACTTTCAAAACTGGAGAAAATGGCATTCCGAAATGGCCTCGTGTGACTTATGTCAATTGTTCTGAGGTGCGCAGGGTTGTAGATAAATTATAAGCTGCTAACGTTAAACAAATATCTTGCAACCTTCTGTAACAGCCCACTTCTGTAGGCAGTCAAAAGAGCAAGGCTTGCAAGTGATTTGGCGGGTTGATTTGGCATTCAATGTTCTGGAGGGGACTATGCAACTTAACCGAAGACAGTTTTTCAAGGTCTGTGCAACAGGCGTGGGGAGTTCCAGTCTGGCACTTCTGGGCTTTGCCCCGGGCGAAGCGTTAGCCGAGGTGCGTGAATTCAAACTGTCACGCGCTTCTGAAACCCGCAGCACATGTCCATATTGCTCCGTTGCCTGCGGCTTGCTTGTTTATGGGCTTGGCGACAAGGCCAAGAACGCCAAAACCTCCATCATCCACATCGAAGGCGATCCCGATAACCCTGTTAACCGGGGCACCTTGTGCCCGAAAGGTGCCGGACTGCTGGACTTCGTGCATAGCGAGAGCCGGCTCAAGTTTCCGGAATTTCGCGCTGCCGGATCCAGCGAATGGCAGAAGATTTCCTGGGATGAGGCTTTCACCCGTATCGCCAAACACATGAAGGAAGACCGCGATGCCAATTTCATCGCCAAGAACGACAAGGGCGAAACGGTAAACCGCTGGCTGACCGCTGGCTTTTTGGCGAGCAGTGCGGCAAGCAACGAAACCGGGATGATCTCGGTCAAGTTTGCCCGCAGCCTTGGAATAGTATCGCTCGATACCCAAGCACGAATCTGACACGCACCGACGGTGGCAAGTCTTGCCCCAAGTTTCGGTCGCGGCGCGATGACCAACCATTGGGTCGACATCAAGAATGCCGATCTGATCATTGTCATGGGCGGCAATGCTGCCGAGGCTCACCCTTGTGGCTTTAAATGGGTTACCGAAGCCAAGGCCCATCGCAAGGCCAAGCTGATCGTGGTGGACCCGCGCTTCAACCGTTCCGCTGCAGTCTCCGATTTCTACGCGCCAATCCGTCCGGGAACCGACATCGCCTTTCTGGGCGGGGTCATCAATTACCTCCTCAGCAACAACAGGATCCATGAGGAGTATGTGAAGAACTATACCAACGCGCCCTATCTGGTGCGTGAGGACTTTGCATTCGATGATGGTATTTTCTCGGGCTATGACTCAGCCAAGCGCAAGTACAACCGCGACAGCTGGGATTATTCGCTGGGCGCGGACGGTTATGTCGAGATCGACGAAACTCTGCAGAACCCCCGTTGCGTCTACCAGCAGTTGAAGCAGCATTACTCCCGCTATACGCCGGAGATGGTGAGCAAGGTATGTGGCACGCCCAAGGATGCCTTCCTGAAGGTGGCCGAAATGATCGGCGAGACCAGCAAGCCGGACAAGGTCATGACCATCCTGTACGCTCTTGGCTGGACCCAGCACAGCACCGGCTCCCAGAACATCCGCACCATGGCCATGATCCAGCTGCTGCTGGGCAACATCGGACGTGTGGGCGGCGGGGTCAATGCGTTACGCGGGCACTCCAATGTGCAGGGCATTACCGACATGAACCTCGTCACCAACGTGATGCCGGGCTACCTGAACATGGCAGAGGATGGCGAGCAGGATTTCAACGAATTTCTTGCCAAACGCGCCCTCAAGCCGTTGCGCCCCAACCAGATGATCTATTGGCAGAATTTCCCGAAATTCTGGGTTTCCCTTGCCAAGACCTTCTACGGCAGCGCCGCGACCAAGGAAAACAATTTCGCCTACGACTGGTTTCCCAAGCTGGACAAACCCTACGACGTGCTGCACATGTTCGAGCGCATGCACAATGGCCAGATGAATGGCTTCATCTGTCAGGGCTTCAATCCGCTGGCTGCTGTTCCATGTCTCCAAAAAGTCAGTGCGGCATTAGCCAAGCTGAAATACCTGGTGGTGATCGATCCGCTCAATACGGAAACATCGGAGTTCTGGCGCGACTACGGCGAATTCAACACCGCCGATCCGTCCAAGATCCAGACCGAGGTGTTTCGTTTGCCTGCCTCCTGCTTTGCCGAGGAAACCGGCTCCTACACCAATTCAGGCCGGGTATTGCAATGGCACTGGGCGGCCGCAGATCCACCCGGGGATGCCAAGGGCGATGTAGCGATCATTGCCGGAATCTTCAACAAGATCCGTGAGATGTACAAGAAGGATGGTGGCACCTTTGCCGACCCCATCGTGAACCTGACCTGGAACTATGTCATACCGGATGAACCCTCAGCGGAAGAACTGGCGAAGGAATTCAATGGCAAGGCGCTGGCCGACGTAACCGACCCCAAGGATCCCACCAAGGTGTTGGCCAAGGCGGGTGAACAACTCGCCAGCTTCGCCCAGTTGCGGGACGACGGCACGACCACAAGCGGCAACTGGCTGTACTGCGGCTCCTGGTCCCAGGCCGGCAACCTGATGGCGCGACGGGAAACCAGCGACCCGTCGGGCCTGGGCTTCTATCCCAACTGGGGATTTGCCTGGCCGGCCAACCGGCGCGTGCTTTATAACCGGGCCAACTGCGATGTCAACGGCAAGCCGTGGGATCCGAGCCGCAAGACCATTGCCTGGGATGGCTCGAAGTGGTCCGGCAACGACGTACCGGATATGAGACCGGATGCGGCACCCAATGAGGGTGTGGGTCCATTCATCATGCACCCGGACGGGGTCGGCCACCTGTTTGCGCTCAAGGGCATGGCCGACGGACCGTTTCCCGAGCATTACGAGCCGTTCGAAACGCCACTGGGCGTCAATCCCATGCATCCCAACAATCCGCTGGCCACCAGCAATCCGGCTTCGCGGCTGTTTGCCTACGACAAGGCCCAGCTCGGCACGATGGACAAGTTCCCCTACGTGGCAACGACCTACCGTCTCACCGAGCATTATCATTACTGGACCAAGAATGTGCGGATCAACAGCATCCTGCAGCCGTCCCAGTTCATCGAGATGGATGAGGATCTGGCCAAGGAGAGAGGAATTGCTCACGGCGACACGGTGAAGGTGACCTCCAACCGCGGCTTTATCCGCGCCGTTGCCGTGGTGACCAAGCGGCTGCGCACCCTCGACGTGAACGGCAAGAAAGTGCATACCATTGGCGTGCCGATTCACTGGGGCTTCATCGGGGTCGCGAAGAAGGGTTTCCTGGCCAATCGCCTTACACCGTTCGTTGGTGATGCCACGGCCCATACGCCGGAGTTCAAGGCGTTTCTCGTAAACATTGAGAAGACCTGAGGAGGCGAAACATGGCACTGCAATCACTTGATATCAAGGCCCGCTCCGCCACCACTACGCCTTCCCCCTCTGCACGCGGGGCAGTTCCCCAGGTTGCAAAACTCATCGACATTTCAAAATGCATCGGCTGCAAGGCCTGCCAGGCAGCATGCATGGAATGGAACGACCTGCGTGACGACATTGGCCACAACGTGGGTGTGTACGACAACCCGGCCGATCTCAGCGCCGAGTCCTGGACGGTGATGCGCTTCTCCGAAGTGGAAGTGGAGGCGGGTAAACTGGAATGGCTGATTCGCAAGGACGGCTGCATGCACTGTGCCGATCCGGGTTGCCTCAAGGCCTGCCCGTCGCCCGGCGCGATCGTGCAGTATTCCAACGGCATCGTGGATTTCCACGAGGAAAACTGCATCGGCTGCGGCTACTGCATCACCGGCTGCCCGTTCAACATTCCGCGCATTTCCAAGAAGGACGGCAAGGCGTACAAATGCACGCTGTGTTCGGACCGTGTCGGGGTGGGCATGGAGCCTGCCTGCGTAAAAACCTGCCCGACGAGTGCAATCATGTTCGGTACCAAGGACGACATGATTCTGCATGCCGAAGAGCGGATTACTGACCTTAAAGAACGTGGTTACCAGAATGCCGGCCTGTACGATCCTCCCGGCGTGGGAGGGACACACGTCATCTATGTACTGCAGCACGCAGATCAGCCGGAGCTCTATCACGGGCTACCCAGGGATCCCCGTATCAGCCCATTGGTTTCGCTATGGAAGGGCATCACCAAGCCGCTTGCTTCATTCGGTTTGGGATTGGTGGTGCTGGCCGGGTTCTTCCATTACGTGATGGAAGGTCCGAAGGAAGTGGATGAAGATGAGGAGGTAACGAGATCATGAAGAACGCCTTCGTTCCCTGCACAGGAGAGCAACATGCCTGAGTCCAAGCTAATTCAACGGTATACCTCGTCTGAGCGCTCAAATCACTGGGCTGTCGCACTGACCTTCATCCTGCTGGCCCTGTCAGGCCTGGCGTTGTTCCACCCGGCGTTCTTCTTCCTCACCAACCTTTTTGGCGGCGGGACCTGGACACGGATTCTCCATCCTTTCATCGGCGTGGTGATGGTCGCGCTGTTCATCTTCATGGCGCTCCGTTTTTCTCCCCACAACCACATTACCGATGCCGACCGACAATGGATCGCACATATCAGGGATGTCATCACCAATCAGGATGACAGGCTGCCTGAAATCGGCAAATACAATGCCGGGCAGAAGTACCTGTTCTGGACCCTGGTGACCTGCATCACGCTGCTGTTCGTCTCGGGCATCATCATCTGGCAGCCCTACTTCGCGCCCAAAATGCCGATAGGCCTGGTGCGGCTGGCCGTACTGGTGCATGCCGTATCCGCCTTTGTCTCGATTGCAGCCATCCTGGTGCACATCTATGCGGCAATCTGGGTCAAGGGTTCGGTCAGGGCCATGACCCGGGGTACGGTCAGCCGTGCCTGGGCGCGGCATCACCACCGCGGCTGGTACAAGCAGATGACAGGTTCGAAATAAGGTGAGAATCATACTGGGAGCACTCAAGGATTCCCGATTCGCAAAGGACTCAATCATGCGCATGTCAATGTTGACCGTTGCTCTGCTAGCCGTATCCTCGGTTGCAAGAGCAGACCTGAGTATTCCGATGAATCTGGTGGACGAGAATGGAACAGGCAAGTCCATTGGCAATGTCGTCGTCAGTGAAAGCCCTTATGGCCTGGTATTTACACCGATGCTGAACGGACTGCCGCCCGGTCTGCATGGCTTCCATGTGCACGAGAACCCCAGTTGTGCGCCCAAGGAAAAGGACGGAAAGATGGTTCCAGCCCTTGCAGCCGGCGGACATTACGACCCCATTAACGCCAAACACCACGGCATGCCCTGGGGCAACGGACATCTGGGCGACCTGCCCGCTCTGTATGTCGACATGCAAGGCAATGCGACCAACCCAGTACTGGCCCCACGACTGAAAATGGCTGACATGAAAGGACGTTCATTGATGATACACATGGGTGGGGACAATCATTCAGACCACCCGGCCCCTCTGGGCGGAGGAGGCGCACGCGTGGCCTGTGGAGTGATCAAGTAGTCTGCCTGCGTCGTGCCAGATAAAACAATCGAAACAGAAAGGGGGAGACTCATGCCGACACCAGTCCTTCAACCAGGTCAGATCGAGGCTGCAGCTGGGGAAATTCCCGAACTGCGATTGCCGCAGGCGGACCTGTTCGGCAGGCGTGCCCGGCGTCTTCGTCAACTTGCACCGGAGCATGCGCTGGGAGACTACCTGACCTTCATCGCCAGACTTGTTGAGGCCCAACAGAGCGAGCTTGATGATCAGCCTGAATTGGCCGTTCCTGACGACGAACTGCTGTCCAACTGCCGCGAATATGAAATGCCCCCGCTTTCCCCTGCGGGGTGGCCCCGCCATCCGCACTGGCACGACGTTGCGCGTAGGCTGGCTGACGTCCTTTATGATTCAGCTCCACCCAATGGACGCGAATCACTCCAGCATCTCCTTGGACAGAAGGAAGAATGGCTGGAGACGCAGGCCGGCAGATTGGTGGTTGGCAAGCTTGATGGTCTAGACGTTGCGGTAGCTCCTGTCATAGGCGCAGCTCTTCAGGTTCAATGGACTCACCTGGCGCAACAGTTGGCACCATACAAGATTGCCCGCCCGGAACATCCAAATCTGTGCCCGGTCTGCGGCAGCCACCCGGTTGCTTCAGTGGTGCGCATCGGCGGCGCTGAAAATGGGCTGCGTTACCTGCACTGTGCTCTGTGCGGATCGGAATGGCACATCGTTCGCGCCAAGTGCAGCAACTGCGACAACACGAAGGGGATCACCTATTTTGGCATCGAGGGCACGAAGGACATCGTCCGCGCGGAGGCGTGCCCCGAATGCCGCACTTATCTCAAGATCGTCCACCAGGGCAAGGATCCGCTCGTCGAGCCTGCCGCAGATGACCTTGCCACCCTCGCACTGGACCTGCTGATGGGCGAAGAAGGGTATGCCAAGAGCGGGATCAATTATCTGATGCAGCACGGAAGCGGCGAGTCATGATCTTTGCGGAAATCACTGCGTTGTTCAGGCTGACGCCCTTCAACCGGTTAGCTGATTCCTCACAAGCTTGGGAGTGTCTATCGTGCATAGCGCCCAGACCCCGCGACCACCGTCCGTAGACCGGGTCCTGAACTGGCCATCGGTCGTACCCCTGCTCATCGAATATGGCCGTCAACCGGTATTGCTTGCAGTACGCAAACTGCTTGAGGAACTTCGCCGGTCAGCGCTTTCCACAAATCCGGACTTTGATGAAGCCATTCTGGCTGGACGTCTGAACGAACAGCTTGCCATGAGCCATGCGCCACGGCTCAGACGGGTATTCAACCTGACCGGCACGGTGCTGCACACCAATCTGGGCCGAGCCGTCCTGCCTGAAGAGGCTGTCCAGGCCATGGTGATGGCCGCTCGCCACCCCTGTGCGCTGGAATATGACCTGAGCAACGGAGGCCGGGGTGATCGTGACACCGTCGTGGAAGAACTGCTGAAAGAGCTCACCGGCACCGAAGCAGCCACCGTGGTGAACAACAATGCAGCCGCCACGTTTGTGATGCTCAACACCCTTGCCATGCGCAAGGAGGTCATCGTTTCCCGCGGCGAACTCGTTGAAATTGGCGGCGCGTTCAGGGTGCCGGACATCATGACCCGGGCAGGTGCAAAGCTCAAGGAAGTTGGCACCACCAACCGCACCCACCTGCACGACTATGTAGAGGCCATAAACGCGCGCACTGCCCTGCTTATGAAAGTTCACACCAGCAACTATGCCATCCAGGGTTTCACCGCCAGTGTCCCCGAGGGAGAACTGGCGCAGTTGGCCCATGCCGCCAATCTTCCTTTCGTGGTGGACCTGGGCAGCGGCACACTGGTCGATTTCGCGCAATGGGGATTGCCCCACGAACCCACACCGCAAGAGTCCCTCGCTGCGGGCGCGGACCTGGTGACCTTCAGCGGTGACAAGCTGCTGGGTGGCCCGCAGGCAGGCATCCTGATCGGACGGGCGGACCTGATCAGTCGTATCAAGAAGAATCCTCTGAAGCGCGCGCTGCGCGTTGGCAAGATCACCCTCGCTGCACTCGAAGCCGTCTTGCGGCTGTATCGCGATCCGGACCGGCTGCCCGATCGGCTTCCCACGTTGCGCATGCTCACGCGTTCAAGAACCGACATCGCTGTTCAGGCACAACGCCTGCTGCCGGCACTTCAACACGCGCTGGCTCGGTGGCCAGCGCGTGTGTCGGTTGAATCTTCTTCTTGCCAGATTGGCAGCGGCTCCCTGCCAATCGATCGCCTGCCGAGTACAGCCCTGATCATCATGCCCAAACAGAAGAAGGGCAGGCAACTGCGCGAACTGGAAGCTGCATTTCGCGGCTTGACTGTTCCCGTTATCGGTCGTATCGCTGATGGCGCACTGCGATTTGATCTGCGCTGTCTGGATGATGAAAACAGCTTTGTCGAACAGCTTGATAAACTGCAACACGCAGTTGGGGCGCTGCCAGCAAAATGATCATCGGGACCGCGGGGCACATCGATCACGGCAAGACCGCGCTGATTCAGGCTCTGACCGGCGTGGATACCGACCGCCTCAGGGAGGAGAAAGCCCGTGGCATATCGATCGAGCTCGGCTATGCCTACCAGCCGATGGAAAATGGTGAGGTGCTCGGCTTCATCGATGTGCCCGGGCACGAGCGCTTCATCCACACCATGCTGGCAGGCGCGGCCGGCATTGATTTCGCGCTTCTGGTAGTGGCTGTGGATGACGGCATCATGCCGCAATTGATTTCGCGCTTCTGGTAGTGGCTGTGGATGACGGCATCATGCCGCAGACGCGTGAGCACTTTGATATTCTCACCCAGCTCGGAGTCCATCATGCGGCGGTGGCCCTGACCAAGATCGACCGGGTGGAAGCGGAACGGGTTGCCGAGGTTGAAGAGGAAGTTCACATCCTGCTCTCGACTTCTCCCGCGCTCGCCTCGGCACCCAGTTTTCCGGTGAGCGCGTTGACTGGCGAGGGTGTCGAATCTCTGCGCAGCTACCTGCATTCCGAGGCCCAGGCCAATTCCAGACGGGCCGACGAAGGGGAGTTTCGACTTGCGGTCGACCGCAGCTTCACTCTCAAAGGGATCGGAACCGTGGTGACCGGAACGGTATTCTCAGGCAGTACACGGGTCGGCGACGAATTGATGCTCAGTCCTTCCGGCAAATCCGTCCGTTTGCGCAATCTGCATGTCATGAGCCAGGCGGGGGTGGAAGGGCACGCGGGACAGCGTTGCGCGCTCAATCTGGCAGGCGCTGAAAAGGCTGACATTCAGCGCGGTGACTGGGTGTTGGCGCCCAGGCTGCACGCCCCCACGGACCGCTTCGATACGCTGCTCACCCTTTCACAACACGCGCCCCAGCCACTGGGACACTGGATGCCAGTGCATCTGCACCTGGGTGCGACCCATGTCATGGCCCGAGTCGCCTTGCTGGAACGTGCATCACTGACGCCAGGTGAAAGGGGGCTCGCCCAGCTCGTGCTTGATCGGCCGATCGGCGCATTGCATGGCGACACGTTCATCATGCGCGATGCCGACGCCAAACATACTCTGGGTGGTGGCAAGGTGTTGGACCCATGGGCGCCGCATCGCAAGCGCCGCGCACCGGAACGGCTGGCGGAACTGGCTACCCTGCAAACTTCCGATATTCAACTTCGTTTGAAGCACCTGCTGGAACGCGCGGAATGGGGCCTGGATTTCAGTCGGCTGGAGATCGCCTGGAACTACCCCGGGCTGGCAAACCTATTGAGTGATGAAACAAGGGTGGTAGCGGCCGCTGACAAGAAGCTGGCCTTCTCCGCATCCCATTGGCTGGTGCTGGAACGAAAACTGCAAGATGGGCTGACCGATTTCCATGCCCGGTTCCCGGATGAGATGGGACCCGAGGCCAGCCGCGCCCGTCGCATGTATCTTGCGAAACTACCCGGCCCCGCCTTTTCTGCCCTCACCGAGGGACTGCTGGCAGCAGGGCGCATCAAGCGAAGCGGCCCCTGGCTGCACCTGCCTGACCACCAGGTCAGTCTTTCGGCCGAGGAAGAGACCATGTACGAACGTATCCGTCCCTGGCTGCTGGAGTCACCCTACGATCCCCCCTGGGTGCGCGATCTTGCCGAACGCTGCAGCGTTGATGAGAACCGCGTGCGCCTGCTGATGCAAAAGCTCGCCCGGCAGGGAACAGTCTTTCAAGTGGTACGTGACCTGTTTTATGCGCAGGAGACAGTCGCCAGCCTGGCCGCCATTGTCATGGAAATGGATCAGGCACAGGAAGGTGCCAATGCTGCCTCGTTCCGGGACCGAACGGGCATTGGCCGCAAGCGCTGCATCCAGATACTGGAATTCTTTGACCGGGTGGGTTACACCCGGCGCCTGCGCGATACCCATCGCCTGCGCAATCCAGCCATGTTCGGCGAGGCAAGAGTTGCTGAACCTGCCTGAAGATCAATGGAAGGAAACCGTTCCTGGTGGGGCGGCCGGGCTTCAAACCCGGTTGGGGGCGTCAGCCGCTCCCGGGTGGGTTCGACTCCCACTTCCTTCCGCCAACTCGCACGTTTGCTGCTATGTTGAAATGAGAACAGCATTATCAAGGAGCGCCAAATGGATATTCAATCGCAACCCGGCCCCCTGCAATTCGATGCGCATGGCTTCTTGCTCAACGGTCAGGCATGGAGTGAGAAGATCGCGAGCGCCATCGCCAAGTATGATGGGGTCGGTCCACTGACACCGGTACACTGGAAGATTATCAACGAACTACGCCACAAGTGGCTGGATTCGCATGCCCTTCCTGCAGTATCACACGTATGCCATCAGGCTGGGTTGGGGCCCATGTGTCTGGAAGAGCTGTTTCACGGCCCACGTGAGGCTTGGCGCATTGCGGGCCTGCCGGACCCGGGCGAGGAAGTGCGTGCATATATGTGAATCGGTCGCCCCGCCATCAATAAGGCGACGCGCTTTGCTGGCTGATCCGGGTTGGGAACATTTCCCGGATCGGTCCTAATTTCCACCTTGACGGCGTGGATTTGATTCAGCTGACACGCTTTACACTGAGTGCATGAATGCACTCAACAAACTCCACTTCGACAATCGTTTCGCTCGCCTGACCGAACATTTTCATACGCGTCTGCAGCCTACCGCAGTACCCAATCCCTATGTGATCAGCGCCAACCCTCAAGGCGCTGCGCTGATCGGCCTGGATCCGGCCGAAATGAACAAACCCGAATTCGTTGACGCCTTTGCCGGCAACCGCCCCTTGCCGGGGTCCGAGCCATTGGCCGCGCTTTACTCCGGTCATCAGTTCGGCCACTACGTTTCTCAGCTTGGCGATGGCCGCGCCATTCTGCTGGGAGAAGCCATCAACGCCAGCAGCGAACGCTGGGAAATCCAGCTCAAGGGCGCTGGCAAAACACCCTACTCGCGTGGTGGCGACGGGCGGGCCGTGTTGCGCTCGTCCATACGCGAATACCTCTGTTCTGAAGCCATGCATGGTCTTGGCATTCCGACTACTCGTGCACTGTGTTTGATCGGCACCGACATGCCGGTATATCGCGAAGAGGATGAAACCGGCGCGCTGGTCACACGGCTGTCTCCCAGCTTCATTCGCTTTGGCTCATTCGAAGTCTTTTTCTATCGCAACCAGCATGAGCAACTGAAAACGCTCGCCGACTTCACGATCGGGCACTACTTCCCTCACCATGCCGGCAAACCGGATGCATACGACCGGTGGCTGCAGGAAGTCGTCGAACGAACTGCCCGACTCATGGCTCAATGGCAGGCGGTCGGTTTCTGCCACGGCGTGATGAATACCGACAACATGTCGATCCTCGGCCTGACTCTCGACTACGGACCGTACGGATTCATGGAGGCGTTTGATCCAGGTTATATCTGCAACCACTCCGACGAGTCGGGCCGTTATGCCTATGACCAGCAGCCCGACATCGGCGCATGGAACTGCACCTGCCTGGCTCAGGCGCTGACGCCGCTGATCGGTGTGGAAGCTGCCAAATCAGCCATCGGGGCTTATCCCAGGGCATTCACTGATCACTACATCGCACTCATGGCTGCGAAGCTCGGACTGGAACCTGAACAGGATGTCATCGATATCCTGATCAGACTGCTGCAAGTACTGGCGCAGAACAAGGTGGACTACACCCTCTTCTTCCGCCAGCTATGCGAATTCGACATGACCGAAGGCGCAATCAACAGTCCCATACGCGACAGGTTTGTGGATCGCGAACGCTTTGATGCCTGGGGCAAGGATTACGCTGCCTTGCTTCGCAAGCAAGGGCGCCCCCAGGCTCAACGCCAGACAAAAATGAAAAGCGTCAATCCCAAATATATTCTGCGTAATTACCTGGTTGAAATTGCCATCCGCAAGGCCGCCGACGAAAAGGATTACAGCGAGGTCAACCGGCTGCTGGCCATCATGCAATCTCCCTTTGACCAACAGCCTGAATTCAGCGATTATGCCCGGGAGCCACCTGACTGGGGGAAGCATATCGAAGTCAGTTGCTCGTCATAAGAAATGCATCAGCCACCAGGAACACAAGGACTGCGCACGTATCAGTGCAGCCTGGCTGCCCTTTGTGCCTAAACGGTTTCCAGTTTGGTCGTGAATTATTTTTTTGCCTGCATCATTTTTCTCGCGCTGACGGCCTGTTCCTCCCAGCCCATCCAGCGCAGTGATGGCACCTCGTCGGCCCGCCCGTTCAGCGTCACCAATCTGGCCAAGGGCGACATTGACACGGTCACTGAAATCAGCCAGCAACAGGTCCTGGCAAGTCTGAAGTTGCTAACGGAGAAGCTTTATCGCCGCAATCCGGCGGAATGGCGCAAGAGCAGCTACCTCGGTCCGGAACAGGCCGTAAATGAAATCTTCGAACCGCTTGATCACTGGTACCTCTCTCCCAAGCAAAAGCTGAACTGGAAAGCCAGCATTTTTACTGCCTTCAAGGAAGACTATACCGGCGACCGCATCAAGTCGCTGATACAAGGCCTGCTGACCATGACCATGGCGTCCTACGACAACAAGGTCGAACTGTACTTTCTGGACAGCCTGGACCCACAAAAGCTCTACAACTCCGCACGCAATTTCGAAGTTGTTGCGTGGAAACTGTCCACTGCCAGGAATGCAAGGGGCGAACTCATGCTGCTGACCAACAGCACGGGTAACGGCGCTGCCAACCTGAGTTTCGAGCGTGAATTTGGCAAGATCATTGCCACTCAGGACAATATTGCCCGCGTCATCGAGGATAAATCCAACCGCGCTATCCGCAGCGGCGTTTTCGATGCCGCAAGCTTCATCCTGCTGCCGATATAATTGGCTACTGAAAGGAGTTGAAACCGGATCGCTTCGTTCAGGGGAGTTCGCGCATCGTTGTATCCTCGCCCTCTGCGTCAAGGTTAGGGTTAGGGCATCGCTCCTTGCAATGATCCCGTTGCGAGGCAAATCGGGCCAATGTATTCCAGATATTGGATTTAGACCCATTTTAAGGAGACGTTTATGACAGAACTCATCATCGAAGACCTCGCGGTCGGTAGCGGCAACGAAGCCAAAGCCGGAAACACCGTCGTCGTGCATTACACCGGATGGCTTACAGACGGCACCAAGTTCGATTCCAGCAAGGATCGTGACGACCCCTTTGATTTTCCGCTTGGTGCAGGCCATGTCATCCGCGGCTGGGATCAGGGTGTCGCCGGAATGAAAGTCGGCGGCACGCGCAAACTCACCATCCCGCCGGAGATGGGTTACGGCAGCCGCGGTGCAGGTGGCGTCATTCCCCCCAATGCGACGCTGGTGTTTGAGGTGGAGTTGCTGGCGATTAGGTAAACATTCAAAAGGACCGACCAGTCCGATACCTGACAGGAACATCGCTAGGTTTCGGGTTCAGGCGCAGCCGCCGCCATGGCGTGGCGGCGCCACGGTGTTCCGTACCTTCTACAGACTATCGCTGCTGAAAAAGGGACCTGAATCCCGCAATCAGCCCGCTGGGCAATCCGGCGATGCCCATGAAAATGCCGTTGGGGCCGTGATGGTTTCAGGAGATCGAATGGAACATGCCCAATATGCTGATGGCCAACATTCCGGGATTTGAATCAGCGGCCACCGCCCTGATGAAAAAAACCCTGAAGAACAAGGGCGTCGCGCCTGTTTCCGAGCTGCGCGATATGTCCATCGAAGCGGGCGTCAAACTGATTGCCTGTCAGATGACCGTCGCTCTCTTCGGATGGAAGAAAGAGGAGTTCATACCGGAAATCAGTGATCGGGCCGGGGCCGCCACCTACCTGGACACGGCCCGGCACGCCAATGTTAGGTTATTTATTTGAGCGAAGCCGTTCCGGTCAGGCTCACAAATACGTAACAAAATTCACTCCATCCCCGCGTTGAGGGTCTGTAATGAACAGGCAAGCGCCCCTTACAGGCAGTATTCTCAAAATGACGCTGAATTGCATTTCACTGCTTGCTGCTCAAAGGTCTCCTGAGAATCGCAGTAAGGCATTCAAAAAGGATCCTGCTCCAGCAAGCATGCCCTAGCTGTTGAATTCCACCCCGTGTTGATGCATATTCGCTTCGAACGTTGCACAGGCATGGCCCGTGGGAAGCCACTTTTCAACTTCTCTCGGCAAATAGTAAACTGGTCCAACAAAAATAGACGGGGCACAAAGGCTATGCTTTGCTGCCTGGATGACGCGAGCTGCTGCCGCTGCCTGGCGGCAGAAGACTGAGGGTCATTCCGGCCGGTCTGTACTGGTTCAATTGGTTTGAGCACGCCGAAGTGGGCGATCATCTGCCGCGCTGAGCAGCCGGCGACAGGAATGGCAGGGAGGCCGATTCGTGGGAAAGGAAGGGGAGAGTACCCTGCTCTACGCCGTGCGCTGGCCGGTGCTGGGCCGCTATCTTGGGCAACTCGCCCTGGTTCTTGCCCTCCTGACTCTGCCGCCCCTGGGCGTCTCCCTGTTTTACGCCGAATATCCCAGCAGCTTGCGCTATCTCACCGTCATCGCCTTGCTGGTGGCTATCGGCTGGCCTCTTTCCCGCGTGCAGGCACCGGATCAGATCCAGGGCAACGAGGCCATGGTCATCGTCACCCTGGCCTTCGTGCTCAGCCCGCTGCTCATGAGCTGGCCCTTGATGGCGGCCGGATTGACGACCATGGACGCGGTGTTCGAGGCGGTTTCCGGAGTTACCACCACCGGTCTGACCACGCTTGCTACGCTGCAGGACCGAGCCCATTCCTTCCTCTTCGTGCGGGCCTGGATGCAATGGTATGGCGGCTTGGGCGTTGCCGTGCTGGCGGTGGCCATCATGGCCCAACGCGGTCTGGCTACCCGCAAGCTGGTGGAGTTGTCGGGGGCTGAGCTCCAGGTCTCCTCCACACGTACCCACGCCCGCCGGGTGCTGGCGGTCTACGTGCTGCTCACGCTGGCTGGCGGTTTATTGATCTGGGCCGCGGGTCTGGAGCCCTTCGATGCCTTGGCCCACGCCCTGTCCGCCATATCCACGGGCGGATTCTCCACCTTCGATCAGAGCCTGGGGGGGCGCTGCCGGCGTTCGCCCCCTTTGCCGTGGTGTTCGTCAGCTTTCTGGGCGCCGTCTCTCTCCCACTTTATTTCTTCGTCTGGCGCCGCGGTATTGGCGAGCTATTGGGGGATCTGGAGCTGCGTACCCTGGCTGGAGTCTGCCTGGGGGGCACCCTGCTGCTGGCCCTGTGGTTTTGGCAAGCCGGCACACCAATGGCGGAAGCCCTGCGCCAGGGCGCCCTGCTGGCGGTCTCAGCGCAGAGCACAGCGGGCTTCAGTGCCCTGTCGATAGCCAGCCTGGACGCTTTCCCCAAAGGCCTGCTCATCCTGTCCATGGCCGTCGGCGGCAGTCTCGGCTCCACAGCTGGAGGGGTGAAGCTGCTGCGAGTGCTGGTCTTGCTGCGACTCATCCAGACACTGCTGCGCCGCACCGCCGCACCGGAGCATGCGGTCGTGGAGGCGCGCCTGGGCGGCCGGCGGCTCATGGAAGAGGACATGATCCATGCCCTCCTCATCATCGCCCTGTTCGCTGCCGTGATCGTGCTTTCCTGGCTGGTCTTCCTGGCCCATGGCTACCCGGCCCTGGACGCCCTGTTCGAGGTGGTTTCCGCCACCGGCACCGTGGGTCTCTCCACCGGGATCACTAGCAGTGATCTGCCCGACCTCCACAAGCTGGTACTGTGCTTTGACATGCTGGCCGGCCGCCTGGAGATCGTTGCCCTGCTGGTAACGTTGTATCCTGTCACCTGGATTGGCAGGAAGCGGGAGGCATGATGCGTGCAGTGTTCATCGGAGGAGGGGCGATAGCGGTGATGACTGCGCGCACCCTGATTAAACGCGGCCATGAGGTCGTGATCATCGAGCGGGATAAGGGACGCATCGACGCGCTCGCCGAGGAACTGGACTGCGGTTTCATTCAGGGTGACGGCGGCAAGCCGGCCATCCTGCGCGAGGCGGACCCTGAGCAGACCGACTTCGTGTTCTGTCTCACCGGCAACGACCAGAGCAACATCATCGCCAGCCTGGTAGGCAAATCGCTGGGATTCAAGCGTGTCGTGACCCGCATCGAGGACCCGGAGTTCGAACACATCTGCATCGGTCTGGGTCTGGAGGACACCATCGTGCCTGCCCGCACCATCGGCCGTTACCTGGCCGACATGGTCGCCGGCCACGACCCGCTGGAGTTGTCGGCCATGATCAAGGACGAGGCACGGGTGTTCAGCTTCGTTGTCAAGGAGGAAGAGGCGGGGACCATTGACGCCCTGGATCTGCCCAAGGACAGCAGAGTGGTGTGCTGCTATCGGGACGGCAAGTTCAGACTGCCCAAGCCAGGGGATGAACTGCAGGCGGATGATGAGGTAGTGCTCATCACCCACAGCCGCAACGTGCCTGATCTGAAGAAGCACTGGGGGCCGCACCCGTAGCAAGGCGCAGCAGCTAACGCGGTCACTTCGTCAATGAACCAGCGGCTTGCATGGCACTTAGCCAAATGCACGTGCCCGCCGCGGTAACCGTCCACGCTTGACTTCAAGCGAGCCGTTCGCCGCGTCCGCGACGTCAGGCCGTTGCTGGTTGCCCTCTTCCTGCCGCGCAACGCAGCGAACATCCTGACTGGCCGAACCGGTCAATAGTTGAGTTGCAGTGCTGCCAGCCGCGCGTAGAGCCCGCCCTGATTGCGAAGATTCTCCGGGGTGCCGGTTTCCACGATCCGTCCTCTGTCCAACACCACGATGCGGTCGACTTTCTGCACCGTCGCTAACCGGTGGGCGATGATCAGCGTCGTTCGCCCCTGCATGGCGGCGCTGAGGCCTTTCTGCACCAGGACTTCAGATTCCGCGTCCAGGGCGCTGGTGGCTTCATCAAGCAGCAGCAACGGAGCACCTTTCAGCATCGCGCGCGCGATTGCAATACGCTGGCGCTGGCCGCCGGACAACCGTGTGCCTCGTTCCCCGAGGAAGGTCCGGTAACCCTCAGGTAAACGGTCAATAAACTCGTCCGCCAGAGCTGCTCTGGATGCCTGCATCACTTCTTCATCGCTTGCCAAAGGGCGGCCGTACCGTATGTTCTCCAGGGCGTTGGCCGAAAAAATCACCGGGTCTTGCGCCACGATGGCGATGCCTTCGCGGAGATCGTGCAAGCTCAACTGGCGGATGTCTTGTCCGTTGAGCCGGATACAGCCGCCGGCCACGTCGTAATAGCGCAGCAGGAGCTGGAACAGGCTGGTCTTGCCGGCACCGGATGGCCCGACCAGTGCGATGCTTTCGCCCGGCGGGATTTCCAGGCAAACGTCTTCCAGCACGCGCGTTTGCGGACGCGCAGGATAGCAGAACGTAACATGATCGAAACTGATTGCCGCCTGCTGCCGATGCACTGGCTCCTGCGGCCTGGATGTCTCACGGATGGCCGGCTCCGCGTGCAGCAGATCCAGCAGCCGTTCGGTCGCGCCGGCGGCGCGCATCACGTCGCCCCACACTTCTGACATAGTGCCAACACCGCCAGCCACCAGCGCCGCATAAAGAACGAAGGATGCCAGTTGACCCCCGGTCATGATGCCAGCGTGAACCTGGCGCGCCCCTACCCACAGAACAAAGATGATCGTTCCCATCACTGCGGTGATGATCAATGCCGTGAGCGCCGAGCGCAATCGAGTGCGCCTGATTGCGGTGACGAAACTCGTTTCCGTACGGTCGGCAAATCGCCTGGCTTCCTGCTGCTCCTGCGTATAGGCCTGCACGGTCGGCATTGCGTTGAGGATTTCAGCCGCCAGTGCCGAAGCATCGGCGATCCGGTCCTGAGACTCCCGCGACAACTTTTTGACCTTGCGGCCGATGGCGAGGATCGGCAGGGTCAGCAATGCCATCAGACCCAGATTCAGGGAAAACAGATAGAGGCTGGTTACGGCCAGCATGATCATGCCGCCGATGAACTGGAACAGGCTGCGCAAGCCCATTGAAATCGAACTGCCGACCACGGTCTGAATCAGGGTCGTGTCTCCGGTCAGTCGGGACAGTATTTCTCCCGTCTGCAGGGTCTCAAAGAATTGAGGCGATTGGGACAATACGCGAGCATAGACCGCGCTGCGCAGATCGGCCGTCGCCCGCTCCCCTACCCACGACACGGTGTAATAGCGCGACGACACGGCAAGTGCCCAGAAAGCGGCCATTCCGAACAAGGCGATGAAATGCCCGTTCAGACTTAACGCACCGAGCAGGCTACCACCAGGCCGCTCTCTGCTCCCGAAGCCGAAATCGATGAGGTCGCGAAACGCCAGCGGCACCAGCAGAATGGTTGCCGAACCCAGGCACAGCAGGATGAATGCCAGCGCGATTCTTGCCCGATAGGGCCGCAGGAATGGCCAAAGGCCCTCTAATGCCGAGAGCGATCTTGGGCTTGCCGTTGGGTTTGGGGCATCGTCGAGCATCCACAATTATCGTTCATCTCGCGGTACCCTGCTTCAACTGGCACGACGTGTAACCGTCCCTTACTGGCCGACCCCGGAAACGCAAAGCAGGCATCCACCACGATCCATTTCCACGTCTGTTATCTGGAGATACGTGCTTCCGTGCACGACCCCAAGTGGTCAGATACATTTGAGATACCGACTGACCGCATCCTCGCACCAGGCAGGCATTCCGGCAACGAAGACTTGATCTGCCATAGTGTCAGTTTCATGTCTGCACAAAAGCCCGGGGGGGCGATGGCTGCGACCTTGGTCAGGTCTCCCCGTGATGAAACAGAGCTACCTGCAAAACAATTCTTCGCAAGAACATTGTCGCCATCGGTTTCTTGGCGGGCGGAGGAGCATATCAGTCGAGCAATCTTAGGCCGACGCTCCCAAGGACGACGGCAATAGCGATGCGCAGAGCTGAATCTGGCAACTTGCCGGCAAGATGAGCGCCGATCATGACACCGGGTATTGATCCCAGCAACAACCATCCTAGCAACGCGAAATCGACATTGCCCAGCAGGATATGCCCTACCCCAGCGACTAGAGCAAGGGGAATGGCATGGGCCAGATCCGTTGCCACGAGTTTTGCCGGTGTCAGTCGCAACGGATACAAGAACACCAACATCACCGAACCAAGGGCGCCCGCACCGATTGATGTCAGGGCCACAAGGAAGCCCAGGATTACGCCTGCTAGCATCGTAAGGGCGGGTTGATACTTGATGAAGCGAGCGGGGTCAGAGATGCGCAGGTGTTTCCCGATCCTGTTTAGGAAGGGCCTCAAGACCATCATCAACGCCGTAATTATCAGGATCACGCCCAAGGCTACGATGACCACGCCATTAGAAATTCCAGTCGACTCAGCCCAACGCAGCCAGATCAAGGTGACGATAGCCGCTGGCAGGCTGCCTGATGCAAGAAGCCGCACCACCTTCCAGTCGACTCGTTTCTGCGAACTATGGACACTAACACCGACCATCTTGGTCAAGGATGCGTAAAGCAGATCGGTGCCGACCGCGGTATGAGGTACAACGCCCATCAGCAGAATCAGCAGCGGTGTCATGACGGCGCCGCCACCAACACCTGTCGCACCTACCAAGGTTCCGACAAACAGTCCGACCAGTGAGTTCATCCAAGTATGCATTACGCTTTCTTTTCGAGAAGTCCTTTGGTAAGTCCACAACAGCGTACGTAGGGTCACCAGAGTCCGATCTTTATATCCCGTCAACCTCAAAGGGCAGGCTGAAGACGAAGAATACTAAGAAACCCATCCCAGACATAGGCGAGCAGGAATTCAGTAAGAGCCATTTTCAGACTCGGGGCACGACTCGAACCGAATAGCAATTACTGACGGCAGTTTAATGGCGTAAGGCGTGCATTGGCGCCTTTATTTTTGGAGGTCCAGACCGTTTGGCCTTGGCCGGTCACGGTCGTTCGGGGCACCAAGATCGCCGTCCGTTACCGCTGCTTCTTGGGTTCTCAACGAACGTGCCACAAATGACGGCAGGGGGTCGGGGTCTGCCGGTGGCACGAATAATCCGAATGGGGGCTTCTATGGGGACTCCTTTGTCAAGCCTACCGCTGTGCCGGCTAGTCGGTAGAGTAGGAATGTGGCGCGGTAGCCGTAGGTTTGGTATGTCTGTTTCCGCCCCTTTCGTCTGGCGGTGCCCAAGTAACCTGACCATAACCCCGTTTCCACATCCCCCTCATCGAACCGGAC
>JBAUMF010000085.1:0-8079 GCA_049578545.1 Thiobacillaceae bacterium | reverse complement strand
CTCGCTAGCCGAAGGCTTCAACCATTTCGTTACCTCCATAGTTGCTCCGGTTACTTCCGGCTGGAGCAGTTTGCCGGGTGGGGCTTGCACCCACTGGGAAGCGCCGCCTTTGCACGGCGCACGCCTCGACGGTCATTCGTTCCTCACTGCATACCGAAATCAGGATTGCTGTCGCGAATGACCGCTTCTCAAGAACTTGACTGACGGCCCGCGACCCATTTCAGCCAGTCAGCTTTCTCCGTAGCTGTCATCCCGGTAAAGCTATGTTCTGCGAACTGGAGTTCTACTAAGCGGCTGTTGGCGACATCACCCTTCCGGCCAGGTACGGTCAGTGATCGCTGGGCTGGCAACGGCAGATGAGAACCAACAGCGGACCGTTAATTTTTCCGACAACACGGCTTCACCAACGACCGCTCATAAATCGGCAGCTTCTGCAACCGCCTCGTTGCAGTCCTACGCCGAAAAAAGTGCTGGTTCTCGGTCAGGGCATGGGCCATTTTGGGCAGCCTTGCCTCGCTGGGTAATCCCCTTCTTATAGAGCCTCGACTCGGGGTAGTTGCGCTTTTGTGGGTGCCTGCTCTGTGACATATGGAGTGTCGATTTTCTTTACACACCAAATGAAAGGACCCGGATCGAGTGTCTATAGTCCGTTGATTATCATGATCATATAGGGCTGGTCCGATGATTGCTTACCAAACCTCAATATCCGTGTGCAACAGCTTGAGTCTGCAATTCATTTTTCAACGGTTGCACTTGGAACTGCCCTTTAGGTATTTGTGTAGTCTACATCCCGCGGTGCAGTGACCTTTTGGAGGATATATCATGATGAAATTCCCATTTTTCTTAATCGCCAGCTTCGCCTTGTTTGCTTGGTCAGTACCGTCGAGCGCCGTGCTGCTAAATTCGGGGGAGTCTGCCACGTTTAATTTCGACTTCACTAACGCCTCACCTCCGCCCCCATATTTGGCGATACTGTTCGACATTAATATCACGTCAACAGGTTCCTCTTCATATTCATTTACGAATTTTGATGGATTGGACGGTCTAGGTCTGAGCGTCGGAAGCATCTCCGGCACAATAAATACCCCCGCAGACTTTACACTCGGATTCGGAAACCCTGAACTCAGAGATGGCGTGTTCTCAACCGTTTTTACTTCAAACACTGACGGAATGGCTGTAAACCTGTGTGCTTATAATAATTTGAACGGGACCGGCACCCCGATCTGTGATGTGTTGTCCCCCAACGGAGTACCTGAGCCGACAACGCTCTCATTGCTAGGCCTCGGCTTAGCCGGCGTCGTTCTTGCACGTCGGCGTAAAGTGCAGGACCGTGCAATCTGACTCTCACAGCCCTGCCCGGGTCCAGCGCCGCTAGCGAGTCACGCACTTCTCCAGAACATCAGCGCCTTCGGGCGCTGTTCTCTTTTGTTCCTAAAGCCGTGGAAGCCTTGCCACGAAATGCTGGATCGTCTGGACCGCGGGCCCAATGGGGTCGCGAGAGAAGTGATAGCAGACAGGTATAGGTTCTATCCTGCCGTTGCCAGCCCAACGTCAACAGGCCGCTCATGGCCGAGTCGAGGCAGCGTAGCCCACAATTTGCTCGCCGAAGACGAGACACTCAACTTGCTCGGGACCAGTCCCGTCTATTGAAATTCGATAGCCACCTCGACCGGCCGCCTGTGGCCGCTTTGAGTCCTTCACGAAGTTGTTAAGCAAACAGGTGGAGGGCTAACGTTGCTCACCCACGAGACTCTGCTGTATCTCTTTCAACAACCCCTTTCCCCCATCTTCAACCATCTTCAGCACATCCTTGAACCCATCCGCTCCACCATAATAGGGGTCCGGCACATCCAGGTTGGGGTACTTACGACTGAACGAAAGCATGAGTTGAATCTTATCGTGATGCCGAGTGGCTGCCCTGCGCTTAAGGTTGTTGAGGTTGGATGAATCCATGGCCACGATGTAGTCGAACTCTTCAAAATCGTCGTCGGCCACCTGGCGACCGCGCAGGCCTGAAATATCAATTCCCTTGTCACGCAGAGCAGCCTGGGCACGCTGGTCCGGCGAATCACCGACGTGGTAGCTGTGGGTACCGGCGGAATCGATGGATATCTGATCTTCCAATCCCGCTTCTTTTATCAGTTTGTGGAAAACACCTTCTGCCATCGGAGATCGGCAGATATTACCCATGCAGACGAAGAGCACTTTCACCATTTGTGTCCCTTGAAATTGTCTGGCGGCACTGGATCCCCGCCTTCGCTGTGCCGCCAGGCAGCTAGTGCGAGCCTAGCGAGGCAATCCGGTTCAGCAATTTTCGCAGCACTCTGGATTGCTTTGACCGCAATCCGGCATTTCTTTGGCCCTTCCCCCTTGGAGAGTGAGTTGAGGCGAGGCCCCTCGCTCCGCCCAATGCCAAATGGCGAAGGCATCCTTCCCCAAATTGCTTTCAAGAATGTTCCTAATGACCACCGTCGACATGGCATGGGTATCTCTACATCCTACGATCGTTGGCCTGCTCGATTCCGAACAGCACCTGCCTGAGTTCCTTCAACTTGTCCCTGAGTTCGGCCGCGGATTCAAATTCCAGATTCTTGGCCGCTTCGTGCATGTCTCTTTCCACCCGCTTGATTTCGCGGTTGAGATCCTTTTCACTCATGACGTGGTAGGTCGCCAAGGTCTGGGCCGCCTTGAGTTCAAGCCGGGCCTCATTGAGGTCCACTACATTTTCGATGATGTCCTTGACCTTCTTGCTGATGCTCTTGGGTGTGATGCCGTGCTCCGCGTTGAACTCGATCTGCTTGTTCCGCCGCCGTTCGGTTTCGTCCATCGCGCGTCGCATGGAATCGGTGACGCGCGCGGCATAAAGAATGGCCGTTCCGTGCAGGTGGCGCGCCGCCCGGCCGATGGTCTGGATGAGCGACCGCGTTGACCGCAGGAAGCCTTCCTTGTCCGCATCCAGAATGGCGACGAGGGATACCTCGGGAATATCAAGACCTTCGCGCAGCAGGTTAATGCCGACCAGCACATCGAATACTCCAAGGCGCAAATCGCGGATGATTTCCACCCGCTCGACGGTATCGATATCGGAATGCAGGTAGCGGACTTTCACCGCGTGTTCCGCCAGGTAATCGGTGAGGTCTTCTGCCATGCGCTTGGTGAGCGTGGTAACCAGCACGCGCTCGCCCGCTTCCACCCGCTTGCCGCATTCCGACAACAAATCATCCACTTGGGTAGAAACCGGCCGGACTTCGACCACCGGATCGACCAGCCCGGTGGGACGAACCACCTGTTCCACTATCTGGCCCTGATGCCTTGCTTCGTAATCCGCCGGTGTGGCAGAGACGAAAAGCGCCTGAGGCATGAGGCCCTCGAATTCCTCGAACTTGAGTGGCCGGTTGTCCATGGCTGAAGGCAACCGGAACCCATATTCAACCAGGTTCTGCTTGCGCGCACGGTCGCCGTTGTACATGCCACCGATCTGCGGAATGGTGACATGCGACTCATCAATGATGAGCAACGAGCCGGGCGGCAGGTAATCCATCAGCGTGGGTGGTGGTTCACCTGCCTTGCGCCCAGACAGGTGGCGTGAATAGTTTTCGATGCCTTTGCAGAAGCCCAGCTCGTTGAGCATTTCAAGATCGAACCGGGTGCGCTGCTCCAGGCGCTGCCCTTCGACCAGTTTGTTGTTGGCGTAAAAGAATTCGAGCCGATCATGCAGTTCCAACTTGATCGCCTCGATAGCCTTGAGCGTGGTTTCGCGCGGCGTGACGTAATGGCTGGACGGGAACACCGTGTAGCGTGGAACTTTGGTTTGCAGCCTGCCGGTGAGCGGATCAAACAGGGTAATGGACTCGACCTCGTCATCGAACAGTTCAATGCGGACGGCAGTTTCCGCGTTTTCCGCCGGGAAAATGTCAATGACATCGCCGCGCACCCGAAACGTACCGCGGTGGAAGTCGACGTCGTTGCGTTCATATTGCATGGTGGTCAACCGCGCGAGCACTTCGCGCTGGCCCATCTTTTCGCCTTGGCGCAAGTGCAGGATCATGCTGTGATAATCGACCGGGTCGCCTATGCCGTAGATGCAGGAGACGGTGGCTACAATGACCGTATCACGCCGTTCCAGCAGGGCCTTGGTGGCGGAAAGCCGCATTTGCTCGATGTGCTCGTTGATGCTGGAATCCTTTTCGATGAACAAATCCCTGCTTGGCACATACGCTTCAGGTTGATAGTAATCGTAATACGAGACGAAATATTCGACTGCGTTTTCCGGGAAAAATTCGCGCATTTCCGCGTAAAGCTGGGCCGCCAGGGTCTTGTTGGGCGCCATGATGAGGGCTGGCCGCCCCAGGCGGGCGATGACGTGGGCCATGGTAAAGGTCTTGCCCGAGCCGGTGACGCCAAGCAGGGTCTGGTAGGCCAGGCCGTCTTCGAAGCCTTCGGTAATCTTGGCGATGGCCGCCGGTTGATCTCCCGCCGGATCAAAAGGCTGATGCAGACGGTAAGGGCTATTGGGAAAGGTCGTGACCACAGGTAAAATTCCGGCACGTTTGAATCCGTGCCAACCTGTCATTTTAGCCCTTAGCCGATTTATGGACACCCCCTTATCCAAACGCGTACTTTCCATCAAGCCCTCGCCTACGCTGGCGGTCACCGCCCGGGCTGCAGCCCTCAAGGCCGCGGGCAAAGACATCATTGGACTGGGTGCGGGTGAGCCCGATTTTGATACGCCGGATCACATCAAGGCCGCAGCCATTGCCGCCATTGAACGAGGCTTTACCAAATATACGGCAGTTGATGGCATGCCCAGCTTGAAGGCCGCAATCATCGCCAAGTTCAAGCGCGACAACGGCCTGACCTACACGCCGAACCAGATTCTGGTTTCCTGCGGCGGCAAGCAAAGCTTCTACAACCTGGTCCAGGCCATTGTCAACGCGGGTGACGAAGTCATTATTCCAGCGCCCTACTGGGTTTCCTATCCCGACATCGTGATCCTTGCTGACGGCAAGCCGGTAATTGTCGAGGCCGGTATCGAGCAGGGATTCAAGATCACCCCAGCACAGTTGGAAAAAGCCATCACGCCGAAAACCCGGATGGTGATCATCAACAGCCCCAGCAACCCGACCGGCGCGGTTTACACCCGGGATGACCTGGCGGGCTTGGGCGAGGTGCTGCGCAGGCACCCCAATGTGCTGATCGCGACCGATGACATGTACGAGCACATCAGTCTCGACGATGCGCCATTCGTCAATATTCTTAACGCCTGTCCGGATCTGTATGAGCGGACAATGGTGCTAAATGGCGTTTCCAAGGCCTACGCAATGACCGGCTGGCGCATTGGCTATGCGGCAGGCGCGGAAGAGATCATCCAGGCCATGACTAATGTGCAGTCACAAAGCACCTCCAACCCGACCTCGATTTCGCAGGTAGCGGCGGAAGCCGCACTTAATGGCGACCAGGGCTGCATGGCTCCCATGGTGGCCGCGTTCAAGGAGCGGCACAAGCTGGTGGTAGGCGGCCTTAATGCCCTTCCCGGCGTGAAATGTCTGATTGCAGGCGGCGCGTTCTACGCCTTCCCGGATATGCGCGATGCAATAAGGCATCTTCATGCCATCGGCAAGCTCAAGGCGCCGACCGATCTGGAACTGGCCGAATACCTGCTGGAACAGGCCGGCGTGGCCGTGGTTCCCGGTTCAGCATTTGGCGCAGAAGGTTATGTCCGTCTGTCCTTTGCCACCTCTAAAGCCAACCTGCAGAATGCGCTGGTGCGGATGGCGAAAGCTCTCGTATAGATCCATTTCCTGATGCGTTACGCTGTTATGCTGCAGCGGCTGTCTCAACTTGATTGTTCGATTTGTGAACGGCATCGGCCTGACCACGGAAAGACGACTCGACAAACGTGGCATAGAATTAACCAGTGGAACAGTCCTGCCTGGCCAGCAGGGACACTGTGCATCACGGCTATTGCACCTGCGGCATACGCGTGCACATGCGCTACCCGGGATAACCACGCTTTCGGACACACACCTGCTTCGCCCTTCATGGGAATACGCTGAAATCCAATCCCATATCTTTCGTTCCTCAGGTGCAAGGCGCATCAAGGCGAACAAATGGGCGAAGTACAGCGTCACCTTGTTCGATATCGAGACGCAGCGGCGATGCCTCAGCTCGTTCTCGACCAGATCAACCAGCATCTTGGCGACAGCGCCAACTGTTAAGGCGGTGCGCAGGGAGACGGTGGACCCGCATCCACGCGCATCGCAGTTGACCACATAGTGGAATTGCTCATGGAAGGTGATGCGTAATCGGCGTGAAATGCTTGACCCGGGATCACTCAACCCCTACAATCCACGCTTCGCTTTTAGCGTGATTCCCCGATAGCTCAGTCGGTAGAGCGACGGACTGTTAATCCGCAGGTCCCTGGTTCGAGCCCAGGTCGGGGAGCCAGCAAAATCAATAAGTTATCGTCAATCACTCCCAGCACGAAAGGCGATTATTAGACGAAATATTAGACAATTGTCTAATATTTTTCTCACTAGTCTGTTCAGCCAATTCAGTTACGCCCAATCATCCTCAAACTGAACAACACCTCGGCTGCATAGCTTCGATTGGCACATCCATGTGCTGTTGTCTATCAAGGAAAACGGGCTGCGCGGATACGGCTTTCTGAATGATTTTCTGCATCTGGGTGTTCCTATCCAGATGCCCGCGTCATTTCATTCTCTTCTGCTTCGTGTCGAGCAAGAATGCCTTGAAGGCCTGTGCGACCGGCGATAACCGCTTGTCAGCGCGACACACGATGTACCAATGCCGCATGATAGGAAAGTTCTTCACCTTGATCACGATGAGGCGCTTGAGCGCCAGTTCCATTTCCAGTGTCTGCAACGAAAGAATGCCTAGACCGAGTCCTGCCTGCACTGCCAGCTTGATCGCTTCGTTGCTGCTCATCTCCATACTGCTGCGTATTTCACGCCCGTGAGCCGCGAAGAAGCGTTCCATCGCAGCCCGGGTGCCGGAACCGGCTTCACGCACCAGAAAAGGCTCTGCAGCCAGATCGTCGATGGAAACATTTCGTTTGCCCACCAGCGGGTGGTCAGGTGGGGCGATGACCACCAAGGGATTATCCATGAAACGGGCGGCTTCAAGGTCCAGATCGGCAGGAACCTGTCCCATGATAGCCAGATCGATGCGATTGGCTGCCAACAGCCCCAGCACTTCCGCGCGGTTGGAGACGTCAAGATGAATGGCCACGCCCGGGTGCTTGCTGCGAAACCGCACCAGAATGTCAGTCGCCACTGCATTCACAGTTGAGGTGACGGCAAGATTGAGGCGACCGCTGTTCACGGCCCGCAACTGGGCCAGATTGTCTTGCAGATCATCCAGACGGGCAGTGATAGCCTGGCTCGCGTGCAAGACCTCGCGTCCAGCATCGGTAAGAAAGATCTTCTTGCCCAGTTGCTCAGTGAGCGGCATGCCCAGAATGGTTTCGATTCCCCTGACTTGCATGGAGACGGAAGGCTGACTCAAATGCAACTCCTCGGCTGCCCGAGAAAACGAAAGATTGCGGGCCACGGCTTCAAACACTCGAATTTGGCGTAGCGTCAATCGGCGCATGGATATATAGGCTAAATGATATGGTTATTATCATAATAACTGAATATTGATTATATTAGCCATTGTGTATAGTGAACCCCATTGCGTTCAGGGGTATTCGCTCCTGGTTTAAATTCAATCTCTAGGAGCCTGCAATGGATCAATCCGCGCGTTATGCCGACCTCAGCCTGAAGGAAGAAGACCTCATCAAGGGGGGCAAGCACATTCTCGTCGCCTACCGGATGAAGCCGAAGTCCGGGCACGGCTATCTGGAAGCCGCCGCCCACTTCGCCGCCGAATCGTCCACCGGCACCAACGTCGAAGTCTCCACCACCGACGACTTCACCAAGGGCGTGGATGCGCTGGTCTATTACATCGACGAAGCCAAGCACGACATGCGTATTGCCTACCCGCTGGAGCTGTTCGACCGCAATGTCACGGACGGCCGCATGATGATTGTCTCCTTCCTGACGCTGGTAATCGGCA
>JBAUMF010000084.1:0-23788 GCA_049578545.1 Thiobacillaceae bacterium | reverse complement strand
GCGTCGCGCCCGTGGCTTCACGCGCCTGTCCACGATCAAGACCGTCATCTTCCTGATCGTCGGCAAACTCGACTTCCATGCGGTCAACCCTCATGCCCGGCAACCCACTTGAAATTCAACAGAGCCTCTTTTCTTAGTGCCTTAGTGGTTAACCAATCATGCCAGTCATCGAAGTTAGCCCCCTTCACCAAAGAATGCCGACTGTGCAACTTACGAACTATCAAACCAACCCAGCTTCACGATGTCGATTAGAGCACACTGACATGAATACACTCGATACGCTACGCACGCATAAAGTCGAAATAGAACATTTAGCAAGCCTCCATGGGGCTCACAACATACGCGTATTTGGTTCAGTCGCCAGAGCCGAGGATACGCCAGATAGCGACATCGACTTCCTGATAGATATGGAAGAGACCCGCAGTCTGCTGGACTTGGTCCGCTTCCAGCAAGAGTTGGAAGCAATGCTCAAACGTCCAGCAGATGTCTTGACGGAAAGAGGGATCAATCCGTACCTGCGTGAACGCATTCTCGCCGAGGCAGTTGCGCTATGAAAAGAGACCCGTCCGTTTACATTCGGCATATCTACGATTGCATCTTGCGCATCGAAGACTATGTGCATCAAGGTCGGGCGGCCTTCTTTCAAGATCACAAAACCCAGGACGCTGTGATTCGCAATCTGGAAGTTATTGGCCAGGCAGTTAAAGATATTGGAAGTGAACTCCTGGCCACCGATCATCCCACCATCCCATGGATGCAAATAGCGGGAACCAGAAACATTCTGGCTCACCAATATCTTGGCGCTGACCTCAACCTGGTTTGGAATATTGTGGAGAACAACCTTCCCGCATTAAAAATCGCCATCCGTGAAACAGCCACTCGGATGGCTATCAAGCTTTCAGACAACAACACAAATTGATCCACATGCCGATCATCCCAATCGCCCCTCATCGCAAAAACGTCTCGACGCCATGATTTATTTTGTTCCTTTTTTCTTCGTGCCTTTGTGGTTAAACCATAATGCCCATCATTGAAGTCGACCACCTCACCAAGGAATATCGCCTTGGCGCCATCCAGGGCCTCAAGCAGACTCTGCTCAACACCGGGGCGCGGCTGATTGGCAAGCAGGTACCGGAGCGCCCGCTGTTCAAGGCGCTGGATGACGTCAGCTTTACCATTGAACAGGGCGAAGTCGTAGGCATCATCGGCCACAACGGCGCCGGCAAATCCACGCTGCTAAAGATGCTTGCGAAGATCAGCACCCCCACCCATGGTTCCGTGAAAGTCAATGGCCGCATTGCGCCACTGATCGAGGTGGGCGCAGGTTTCGTGCCCGACTTTACGGGACGGGAGAACGTCTACCTCAACGGCGCCATCCTCGGCATGTCGAAACAGGAAATCGACCGAAAGTTCGACGAGATCGTCGACTTTGCCGAAATGGCGGAATTCATCGATACCCCGGTCAAGCGCTACAGCTCGGGCATGCAGGTCAGGCTTGCGTTTGCCGTGGCAACCAGCATCGAATCCGAAATCCTCATCGTGGATGAAGTGCTGGCCGTGGGTGACCTAGCGTTTCAGCGCAAGTGCTTTGACCGGATGGAAGACTTGATCAAGCGGCAGGGGAAAACTGTTCTGATCGTTTCGCACAACATTAGACAGTTAGAACGCCTATGCAGCAGGGTCATCATGATGGATCATGGCCATACAGTGGCGGACGGAGATCCAACCGAAGTTAGTAATCTATTTTTCGATTACAGCAACAAGAAAATAAAATCCGTGGCCTCTAATTCCGGCGGCGGGCAACATAGAACATCTGATGAATTGAGCTTTAAAGACATGGTACTTTACGATGCGCAAGGTCAGTCCGCGGATCGAATTGAGTGCCTCTCCCCCTTTCGTGTGCGTATTCAATTCACGATTAACAAACCGCTCGAACGCATTTGCTTCCTCATAGGCGCGCATACCACCGATTTTGTGTATCTGACCGCTAATAACAATGTTGAGGATCCACGCAACTTCGATCTTGGCAAACATGCAATCGAATTGCATTTCGATTCCATGAATCTATTGCCAGGCGTTTACTCGATTCGTGTGTGGATAGGTACCCCAGAGGGCCGCGAATCGTTTTACGGGGAGAACCTTTACTCTTTTCAGGTTTATTCGGATGACCACCTCATTACCCGGCAACAGGAAATGGGGCTGTTTTATATGAATGGCAAATTTGAGGTCGACCCACCAACGGCCCATGCCGCCCAATTAATCGGTTAACCCTGACAGCAGGCCATTCGCCATGGAACAGCATTTCCAACACACGCACGCAATCGTTGAATCAAAAATAATTGGAAAAGGCACCCGCGTATGGGCCTTTGCCCACATCCTCCCCGGCGCCATGGTTGGCAGTGATTGCAATATCTGTGATCACGTATACATCGAAAACAAAGTCACCATAGGTGACCGTGTCACCATAAAAAGCGGTGTACAGCTCTGGGATGGTGTCATCCTCGAAGACGACGTTTTTGTCGGGCCTAACGCCACCTTTACCAACGACCCGTTTCCGCGCAGCCGTCGGTATCCCACCGAATTTCCAAAAACGCTTGTTCGCAAAGGGGCATCCATAGGCGCAAATGCGACCATTTTGCCGGGTTTGACCATTGGTCAAAATGCAATGGTAGGGGCAGGCGCGGTGGTCACGCGGGATGTACCTCCTAATGCCATTGTTGTAGGCAATCCGGCACGCATCACAGGCTATGTTGAAACACCACAAGACAAACTTACACTAACCGCCGAGCCGCCATCTCTGGCTAATTTGGGTTCACTGCGTGTCTCAGGCGCAAAGCTCCATCAAATGCCACTTGTCACTGATTTGAGAGGCGCGCTGACTTTTGGAGAGGTTGGTAAGCATCTACCATTTGAGCCAAAGCGTTTTTTTGTGGTATTCGACGTACCGAACAAGGAGATCAGAGGTGAGCACGCTCACCGTGATTTACACGAGTTCCTGGTTTGTTTACGCGGCTCATGTAATGTCGCTTTAGACGATGGCACAGTGCGGGAAGAGGTGAAACTCGACACCCCGACAATCGGCCTTCATGTGTCCCCATTAATATGGCGTACCCACTACAAATATACGAATGATGCAATTCTTCTTGTCTTAGCTTCTGACGTCTATCGTGCCGATGACTACATCCGTGATTACGATGAGTTTTTAACGATCTCAAAATCATAGGTTGCCGCCCATGCAAGAAATTAACCTTAGGAACCGCATGCAAATTTCATTACGGCCGTTAGTGGATTCGTTGGCAAAATTCAGCAGAGCTATTTTGGTAAAGCGATGCGCATATGGTGGGATACACGGCTATTTGGGTCCGGCGAAATTGACTAGAGACGAATACAAATGAAACAGCGTGGAAACAGACTCAAGCGAGTACTTGTAGATCCAAAACGCATCGTCGCCAATCGAGATCTTTTGGCCGTTATCGTGGCCGACCTTAAGGAAAATGGCGGCGTGTTTACGCCGCGTTCAAATTGGGTGACGCTGGATCATAGCGTGCGCCCCGACGAGGATGGTCGTAAATGGCTCGATCGCGGTTTTTCTGCCCACGAGATCGAAACCCGCATGTCGACCATGGAAAAGATGCTCGAGCCTTGGGTCGGCGACGCCCAGATGGTGCGTGCAACGAGCGGTGGCGTGGATCGATTCGGCCCTTGGTTGACGTCATACGATCCACTCGGGCTTTGGGCCGCGAACGTAGATGACCCTTCGATCGTGCAAGACTTGTCGGTGGCCGACCTGGGTTCGATCTTGGATCTCAATCTATTGTGGTCATGTGTCGACAAGCCTGACGAGCCGACAACTGTGTTGGAGATCGGCGGTGGCTACGGACGCCTCGCAGAGGTGGCACTGAATATATTCGGGGACGTCAAATACGTCATGGTTGATGCCGTGCCAGCTAGCCTGCTCTATGCCCGCGAGTATCTTCGGGCCGCGTGTCCTCACGCGCGAATTGGCTTTTTCTACGACGACGATGCCTTCGATCTAAATGCGTTTGATTGTTATATTGTGCCATCGTGGCACTTCGAAAGAATCAATAAGACCACGTACGACATCTGCGTCAACATAGAAAGCTTTCAGGAAATGGGGCAGGAGCAAGTGGATATTTTTCTGAGTGCCTTTGATCGGCTTTCCAGACCGGGTGCGCTCATGTATATCTCGAACCATCATGATGCGGTACGCAAAAGCGAGACGCAGGTGCTACCGTGCCTGAACTGGAATTATCCGCCAACTTGGCGCAGACTGATGTGCAGCAACACGCCGCGCTCGGGGACGGCCGACCACCCGACCGAAGTGTTTGTAAAACAGAGTGAAGACTGGACACGGTTCAACCAAACATTGCAAGCAGCCCATCTATGGCACACCGCGAAACGCCGCAAGGACGTTGCCCCGCGCGCGATAGCGGCGCCTGCAGAATACCTGACGATGAAGGAAGATGTCTCGCGGCTCGGCAAACGCCTCGTGCGTGGGGTACTGCATCGCCTTGGCCAATTTTGGCGAACGTAAATATTTGCACTGAGGGTTCCCATGCCTTACCCCAACCACCGTGTTCAACAAATTGAATCTCTAATGAGTTTCGAGTGGATAAACTGATCCGTCACGTAACCCAGGGCGATTGGCATGCGATGATGTTAACGAAATTGTTTGAATCGTCACTCACTCCATGACGAACGTTAAATTCCTGGATCTCGGTGCTGCCTACCGTGAGTTAAAGATAGAAATAGACGCCGCAATTGCGCGGGTTCTCGACAGTGGCTGGTATCTACTCGGAACGGAAGTAGAGGCCTTCGAGGCGGAATTCTCCGCCTACTCTGGCGCACGCTACTGCATCGGCGTGGGCAATGGCCTGGAAGCCCTTCACCTATCCCTGCGCGCCATGGACATCGGCCCCGGCGACGAAGTTCTTGTTCCATCCAATACTTATATCGCAACTTGGCTGGCAGTAAGTCAGGCGGGTGCGACCCCCGTGCCGGTTGAGCCGGATGACCGCACCTACAACATGAATCTGCAGCGCATCGAAGACGCCATCACTTCCCGTACCCGCGCGATTCTGCCCGTGCACCTCTACGGCCAGCCAGCTGACATGGGACCCATACTTGCCTGCGCCGATAAGCATGGCCTAAAAGTTCTGGCCGATGGTGCGCAAGCCCATGGCGCACGCTATCGTGGTACGACCATCGGGGGGCTGGGCGATGCCACTGCCTGGAGCTTTTACCCAGGCAAGAATCTGGGCGCCTACGGCGATGCCGGCGCAGTAACCACTGATGATCCAGCTCTGGCTGAGCGTATCCGTGTGCTGCGCAACTACGGCTCGCAGATTAAATACGTCAATGAGGTCCAGGGTTACAATAGTCGATTGGACGAAATGCAAGCTGCGGTACTGCGCGTGAAGCTGCGCCGGCTTGATGCATGGAATGCACGCCGTGCTGATGTCGCCGCCAGTTACAATGCAGCGCTGCCTGAGTGCGGGCTAACCCTACCCGTTGTCCCACCTGAAATGGAGCCGGTTTGGCACCTTTTCGTGGTCCGTCACCCACGGCGTGATGCACTGCAACGTGACCTGCAGGCTCGCGGTATCCAGACACTGATCCACTATCCCATTCCGCCCCATTGCCAGCGAGCTTATTCCAGTTTAGGAATAAGACGTGAAGCGCTGCCCATCGCAAACCGCATTGCGGATGAGGTGCTCTCTCTGCCTATGGGACCTCATCTCTCTGCCGACGAGCAAGCAGCAGTTATCGAGGCAGTTAGACATGCTGTCTCAACTTCCTAAATGATATTGACGACATGATGGAGCAGATCCCACAGCTCTCACCCCAAAGGCTGGCGTTGCATCATGAGATTTTTCGCTCGTCATTGGCAAACGCCATAAGATTCGGCGAGCGCAACCCCGAAGCGGCGGCGGGATGGGCACTGCTCAGTGCTGAGGTAGCTGACAAGATGGGTTGCGGGAGGCTGATGTCCGCAGAACTGGAGGAGCTACTCGTAAAACTTGCGCCAAGAATCCCCGTGCCGAAGCGAGGAAGACCTACGGATCGGCGCCGATGGCTACACGTATTCAGCGAAACATACTCCATAGGCGGACATACAGCCCTGGCAGCGCGATGGATTGCCCTTGACAGCGGTCAGGATCGGCACAGTCTCGTCACCACCGTTCAAGAGACCGCTGATGTGCCTCAGATGATGTACGAGGCAATCATATCCAAAGGTGGAAGCATACATGGACTCGGCAGAGTGAAATCACTCAACGAACGAGCGCGCCTTCTAAGGGAGATTGCCTGGAAAGAGGCCGACGTGGTTGTGCTACACATCCATATGTGGGATGTCGTGCCCGTTATTGCCTTCGGTGTGCCTGGCGGCCCTCCGGTCTTGCTGCTTAACCATGCCGATCATACCTTCTGGGTAGGCGCGGCCGTGGCAGATAGAATCATTAATCTCCGGCGATCAGGTCAAGAGGTTGCAGAAAAGTGGCGCGGGATTTATAGGCACGTCTACCTACCCATCCCACTCCCCTTGCTCAGCAGGCGCGACCCGAATCTTGGCCGCGCCATTCGAACAGAACTCGGCATTCCTGAGTTGACCCCAGTATTCCTTACTGTGGGATCACACTTCAAATACCTGGCGACAGGTGAAGTCAATTTTATTGATACGGCCTGTCGCCTCCTCAAGACAGTTCCCGATGCATACCTGATCGCCGTCGGACCAGCCGCCGATCACGCAGACTGGCAAGCTGCGAGGGACGTTACCGGCGGCAGATTGATGGCGGTGGGACCCAAGGATGAACTCGCGGGCTATTTTGCGGCCGCAGACGTGTACATTGAGGGCTTCCCTTTCGGTTCGCTCACGGCCTTACTAGAAGCAGGGCTGGCTGGGTTACCCTGCGTACGCGCGCCGATTTTATGCCCGCCACCATTCACATCCGATGACGAGGCTCTTGACCATCTGCCGCAGCCTAGCGATCTGGATGACTACATCTCCCAGGCAACAGCCTTAGCTACTTCGCCAACATCCCGCAGGAGTCAGAATAAAGCGCTGAAAGAAGCTATAGGAAAAGTTCATCTTGGAACCGGCTGGCAGTTGTTTCTGGACGAAATCAAGGCGTGTCTTCCAGCCCAGCATGACATCCATCAAGTATCTGCTCCGCCTTTTCCATCCCTGTGGGAGCAGTATTGGCTACCCTATCTGGTACGCAGATTGGGCGGTGACCCTCTTCTATTCTTCTATGTCAAAGGACACCGCCTTGGTTTGGCGCCTCGTCCCAGTCTACGTTTGCTGCTCACGGCACTTAGAGCAGCCATACCAGAGCATCCACATGGCACACCGGGCCCTATCGCTTTGGGTTTATTCCGAACTTTGATTGATCCAATAGCTAACATTCTTCCGTTTGCCAATGGCAGGGCCAATCACAAATGGTGGCCAAGACTCATTTTGGATTATTGGTACGGCCGCTATGTTGGTTGGCGTATCAAGGCTGTAAATGAAAAGAGCGAAATTAAATAAGGAAGATAAGGTGTCCGACCCTGCTTACGCTAGAAGAATTTATGTGGCTAATTCAAATTGAGTGAATTGGGTATTTGGATCATGATAAATAAAACGCGTGTAATTGCTTTCTACCTCCCGCAATATCACCCCATTCGGGAAAATGACGAGTGGTGGGGCAAAGGCTTTACAGAATGGACCAATGCCGCGAAGGCAAAGCCGCTCTTTCGCGGCCACTATCAGCCGCATGTCCCAGCGGATCTTGGTTTCTATGATCTGCGTCTACCGGAGTCTCGGGCGGCCCAGGCGAAGATGGCGCGTGAGTGCGGCGTTGAGGCATTCTGCTATTACCACTACTGGTTTGGGGGGAAACGATTGCTTGAACGCCCTTTCGACGAAGTACTTGAATCCGGCCAGCCTGATTTTCCATTTTGTCTTTGCTGGGCGAATGCAACCTGGTCAGGGATCTGGCATGGCAATCCAGGGCGGATCTTGATGGAGCAAACCTACCCAGGCGCTGAAGACTACGAGGTGCATTTCGACGCGCTTCTCAAGGCTTTCCGCGACAGCCGTTACCTGAAGGTGGACGGCAAGCCGCTCTTCATTATCTACAAGCCGAAAGATGTGCCGAATGTTCAACGTGTGGCCCAGCTCTTTCGGCAGATGGCGGAAAGGGCCGGGCTCCCCGGCATCTATCTGGTCGGCGTGGCCCATCACGACGGTTGGGACCCAAAGGTGAATGGATTTGATGCCGTGGTGATTCAGAACCTGCCCGGGCTCAATGGCAAGGTGCCCTGGCGATATCCTCTGCTCAAATTGAAAGCCATGCTCGGTGGTCATCGTCTCTCCATCTTTGAATACAAGGATCTGCTAAAGACCTTCATTCCAGAACGAACGCGCCAGCTGGAATATCTTCCCTGTTTGATACCCGGCTGGGATAATACGCCACGCAGCGGGATGAACGGCTTGGTCATGCAACATTCGACACCGGAACTGTTTCGTCAAAGCGTGCGCCAAGCGCTGAATAACGTAGCGGACAAACCACCAGAGCATCGGTTAGTCTTTCTGAAATCATGGAACGAGTGGGCGGAGGGCAACCACATGGAGCCGGATCTCCGCTTTGGACATGGCTATCTGGAAGTTCTGCGCGATCAGGTCATTGCATCCGGTATCGAGCACGAAAGCATGCGTTACGCTGAACCTCACGGGCAGCCGGCAACTGAAGAAATGTCACATCAGAATGTTTAGGTGAAACGGGCGCGATGGTCTTTCCCTTGGGGACTGGCCGCAAACAATGGAGAAGAAATGAACAATACGCGAAGGGCGCTGCGCTACTTAATCCTGGTCGCGCTCTTGATTGCTATGGCGACTGGTGCGGCCCTGTGGTTGCGCCGGCCCCATGCCGTACTGATGTTTGAAGATGTCACGCCTTATTCGGGGATTTCATATACAGGCATGACGTATGGTGCCGCGTGGGGAGATTTTGACGGCGACGGCCGGCCGGATCTCTACTTGATCAATCATTTAAGCCGCGAGAGCGCAAAGCTGTTCCGTAACATGGGCGAAGGACATTTCGTCGATGTGACCGATAAGTACTTTGCTTCGCAGGAGTTGGCGGGCGACAAGCATGGCGCAGCCTGGGCAGATTACAATAACGACGGCCGGGAAGACCTGGTCCAGCTAATGGGCGCAGTGCGGGGCGTAGGTCTTGAGCGAAAGCGGCTTTTTCTGAACCTGGGCACGAGGTTTGAAGAAGTCGGTGAAACCGCCGGAATTTCCAACCCCGGTAGTCGTGCGCGGATGCCCCTGTGGTTCGACTTCAATGGGGACGGCCACCTGGACCTATTCGAAGGTGCGGAAGCAAGGCTCGACGGTGGCTCAGCACCCTTTGTATTCCTTCAGCAAGAAGGGGGCAAGTTCAAGGCGGCGGACGAAATGATGATCTTGGCTTCCAAGACAGCCCCATTCTGCATCATCACCGCGCTTGACAGCGATGGACACCCTGAGTTGTTGTGCCGCATCACCACACATAATCAAACCCATAACCGGACCGCTCAGGTATTTCCCCCCAAAAACCCTGCAGGAGAACTCGATGTACTCCCTCCCACAGCGTTCGAAGATGTGGCTGCTGGCGACTTTGATAACGATGGGTTCATTGACCTTTTCCTGGCCCGGAAGAATCCTCCAGGCCCCGTCGCCTTGAGTCATCCCGCTATCAACAAGGTCCTTGCGGATACACGAATCGATCAGGGTAATGCAGACAAGCTGGTGGGGTTCAGCTTTCGTTCTGAAGGGGAGCTTACATTCAGACTTTCGTCGGCCGACCCTTCGAATCCTTTGCCGGCCGATCAAATCCACATCGGGGCACACGGCAACCATCCCAGCGGCCTTGCGTTCACACTATCCAAGGAAACCGCCGGTGTACCCGGGGTCGCTTCCCATCAGCCAGGAGGGCAGGCGGGCATATATGTCGGATTTACACCACCCGATCGCTGGCAGGTCTTCGTCACTGAAGCACGCCAATGGCTTGCAGACGGCAAATCCAAATACCAGGAGATACAATTCGAGGTGACATCATCGGCCGCGGTTGCAAACCTGAATGCAATCGGGAATCCGGTTGCAAACGAGGAAGCGCCCGCACGGCTGTTCATGAATCACGCGGGCAAGCTCATCGACGAGAGCAAGAAGCGGGGGGTCAACGCGCAGCTTGTCTCTGCAGTGAATGTTGTCGCGGGTGACTTCAACAACGACATGCTCCTGGACCTTTTCGTGGTGGCCTCAGACGAACTCGGCAAACAGAAGAACCTGCTCCTGTTGAATCGAGGCAATGGGTACTTCGAGGTAGTTGCTGATGCAGGCGGGGCGGGAGGCAGCCAAGTTGGGGTGGGCGACTCCGTCACGACAGTGGATTACGACGGAGACGGGTTTCTGGATCTTTTCGTCGCGACAGGAGGCAGTGAGGGCCGCAATTTCGGCCTACCATCGGAAAGTGGAGCCTACCACCTCTACCACAACATCGGCAATGGCAATCACTGGATCGAGATTGACCTTGAGGGCACCAAATCCAACCGGGACGGGATTGGTGCTCTAGTCTATGTTACCGCGGGTGGGGTAACCCAGGTACGCGTTCAAGATGGGGGGGTGCACCATCGTGGTCAAAATTTTCAGCGTTTGCACTTCGGCTTGGCCAAATACACGCAAATCAACAAGATAACGGTTCACTGGCCGAGCGGGGTGGTACAGGAATTGCACGGGATAAAGGCTGATCAGATCATGCGCATCAAGGAGCCCGGCGCTTAGGGAGACGCGGATTGCCACGCTTCGCTCGCAATGACTGGGTTATCGACGAAATAAGTGTTTCCTTAGAGAATCCCGAGGCGCTTACTCATAAAACGCAAAGGGGCAATCACAAGCAGAACATAAGCTTTTATATGTGGCTTTGTGGTTTGAATATAGAAGCAAGGTAAGGAACCAAATCAATGCTTTTCTGGAAGAAGAAAAAGCCCAGCTACGAGCGGGCCATGGACTGGTTCAAACAGAACATGGTGGCCGGCAAGGGCATCATCGTGCACACCAGGCAGCCAGTGCCCTACCCGGAAGTAACGGGCTACTTCATACCGACCCTCTACAACTGGGGCGAGAAGGAGTTGGCACGTACCTGTACCCGCTGGCTGCTCTCGATACAGTTGCCGGATGGGGCTTTCCCCGCGCCCGATGGCGTACCCTACACATTCGATACGGCACAGATCATGCGTGGCCTTTGTGCTGCTCTGGGTGATGTGGAGGGTGTGGAGACCGCATTGAGACGAGCGTGCGACTGGACCCTGACCCAGGTGGATGCAAGCGGCCGCCTCAAAACCCCGTCGACCGAACTGTGGACCGACATCGCCAACGATCTGATCCACACCTATGCACTGCCCCCGCTGGCACAGGCAGGCAGGCTGCTTGGCGCGAAGGAATATGAGGATGCGGGGAACTTCGTGCTGGCCTACTACAAGAAGCAGGAAGGGTTGGTGCCGTTTAACCGCTTGTCGCATTTTCATGCGTATGCCATGGAAGCGTTGTGCGAAATGGGGGAGTTGGAGCTTGCCACCACAGGCATGGCAGACGTGGAGAAATGCCAGCGGCCCGATGGCAGTATTCCGGCCTACCCGGACGTGGACTGGGTGTGTTCCACCGGCATGGCACAGTATGCCATCGTCTGGTACACGCTGGGCAAGAAGCAGCTCGCGGACAATTCTATCCGCTACCTGGAGAGAATCCAGAACAAGTCTGGGGGATTCAATGGCAGCTACGGTAAGGGTGCCAAGTATATTGCAGGCGCAGAGATCAGCTGGGCGGTAAAATATTTCCTTGATGCACATTTGCTGAAAATGCGTGCGGAGGGCAGGCATGCTTAAGGTGCTCACCGTCTTCGGCACCCGTCCCGAAACAATCAAGATGGCGCCGGTCATTTCCGAGCTGCAGAAATTTCCGCAGCTGATCGAGAACCGGAACTGCCTTACCGGCCAGCACAAGGATATGGTGGCGCCGCTGATCGATCTCTTCAACATCCGGGTGGATTATGACCTGAACCTGATGAAGGAGAACCAGACTCTCGAACACATTACGACCAGTGTGCTGCATGAGGTAGGCCGGATTCTCCGTGAGCGCCACGTAGACTTGCTGCTCGTGCAAGGCGACACGACTACCTCCATGGCTGCCGCCCTGGCTGCCTTCTATGCGGGGGTAAGGATCGGCCACATCGAAGCCGGGCTGCGCACCTTCGACAAGCACCACCCCTATCCAGAAGAGGCCAACCGCAAGATCATTGATGCGGTGGCAGACTTGTTTTTTGCCCACACCGAGATGGCAAAACAGCATCTTCTTAACGAGGGCATCCCCGACGGCGCCATCGCCGTCACGGGCAACACCGTGATCGATGCGCTGCTGGATGTGGCGAACCGGCCATACAGTTTCGATGGCACCCCGCTCGAATCACTGCCCTTTGACTCCAAGAAAATCATCCTCGTTACCGCGCATCGTCGGGAGAGCTTCGGCGAGCCGTTTGAGACTCTGTGCCAAGGCCTGAAGGCACTGGCGCTCAAATACAAGGATGAAATCGTTCTGGTGTACCCGGTGCATCGCAATCCCAATGTGCGCCAGGTGGTGAACAGCGTGCTAACCGGGCTGGACAATGTATTGCTGATTGACCCGCTCGACTACATGCCCATGGTGCATCTCATGAAACGTTCCTTCATGGTGCTGACGGATTCAGGCGGTCTGCAGGAAGAGGCGCCTAGCCTCGGCAAGCCTGTGCTGGTCATGCGCAAGGTCACAGAGCGGCCGGAAGGTGTGGCGGCAGGCACCGTCAAGGTAATCGGCATGGATACAGAGGACATCGTGCGCGAAGCCTCAATCCTGCTGGACAATGCCGCCGCCTACCAGGCGATGGCGAATAAAGTGAATCCCTACGGCGATGGAACAGCAAGCATCAAGACCGTCCAAAGGATCTTGCAGGACGCCGGCCTCAAGTGAAGCAAATCATGAAGGAAGGCGTGGCCGAAAAGCCATTGGTCAGCATCGTGCTCCCCACCTACAAGCGGGCAAACGTGTTGCCAAATTCAATCCGAAGCATCCTGAGCCAGACTTACACGAATCTGGAGCTGATCATCGTTGATGACAACTCTCCCGACAACACCCCTGATGTGGTCAAGTCTTTTGCTGACGAGCGCATCCGCTATGTGCGCAACGAGGCGAACCTCAAGCTCCCCAGAGCCCTGAACAAGGGTTTCTCCCTTGCGCGTGGCGACTACCTCACCTGGACCTCGGATGACAATCTGTTCGCCAACAACGCCATCGAACGAATGGTCGAGGCGCTACAAACCGGTGATTGCGACTTTGTGTATGCAGACTATTTCCTGTTCGCAGATATCGACGCAGCGGGCAACGCCCTGGAAAAGCGCCACGAAAAGCTCCCGGACCAACTGCAACTGGAAAGGAGCAATCACATTGGGGCCTGCTTCCTCTATACCCGCAAGGCGTACGAGGCAGTTGGGGAGTATGACCCCGACTTGTTTCTGGTCGAAGACTACGACTATTTCATGCGTATCGCAAAGCAGTTCAAGACCTGCCACATACCCGAACCGCTCTACTACTTCCGGCGACATGATGACGCGCTGTTCTGCTCGCGGTACTGCGAAGTGAAGGCTTCAGACGTGTTGGTTCGATTCAAGAACGATTTTCTCAATGAAGACGAAGCAGTGAGAGCGGTTGTGACTCTCGTCCTGCAGAATATCGACGGGCTGAAGAATCCACTCCTGCGCTGGAGTCACCGCTTGCTCCGCAATGTTTCCTTTCGCCTTACCCGGGTACATACAAAGCTGTGCAAAAAGTATCTGTTGCTGCGCCTGGGAATGGATGTGATGCCCATTCTCGAACGCTATCGGGCCGGGATAATCACATTTGGCAATGCCAAGGAAATGCTCATATCCCTGATGCAGCGCACAGGGACGGTCGAGTATGTGAGGCCGCCCTTTCTGAAGACCTCGCCAGCAGCTAAAGACTGAAATCGGAAGGCTAGAAATGGCTCATCTGCTGCAATACTTCACAGCTGCTGTTAAAGGCACCGCAAGAGCAAGACTGGGACATCGACAAGCTTTGTTGCGTAACCCGAATATCCTGGCAGGCGTCGAACAGTTTCAGAAGATCTGCCCCGCCAAGGACGACAATGATCACGAGGAACCGATATTCCTGCTCTCCGCCGGGTGGCGCTCGGGATCGACGCTGCTGCAGCGGCTCATCATGTCCGATTCTCGGGTTCTGATATGGGGCGAGCCCTACGACGAATGTGGATTGATCCAGGCGCTGGCCGAAAGTATGCGGGCGTTCCGCCCAGGTTGGCCGCCGCAGGAATACTTCTACGATGGCACGCCGCCGAGTCAGTTGTCTGGGGAATGGGTCGCCAACCTGTTCCCTTCACTCGAAGACTGGCGCCGCGGACAGCGTGCGCTGCTTGAGACCATGTTTGCCGAACCCGCGAAACGGGCGGGTGCCAAACGTTGGGGCATAAAGGAGGTCCGATTGGGGACTGAGCATGCTTTTTTTCTGCGCTGGCTTTACCCGAAGGCCCGCTTTATTTTTCTCTTCCGCAATCCGCTGGATGCCTATCGCTCTTACTCACGCTACGGTCGTAACTGGTACGACACGTTTCCTGACAAGCCGATGTTTACGCCCACTGCATTCGGTAAACACTGGAGAAGACTTGCCGATGGATTCCTCCGGGACGCGGGCCTGCTGAATGCACTCGTGATCCGGTACGAGGATCTCGTTGGCGGCCAGGTGCGACTTGATGAAATTGAGCAGCACCTCAGCATCAGCATGGATCGCTCCCTTCTTGAGACTAAAGTGGGCAGTTCAGAACGGCTGGGAGAAAAGGCATGGGTAAGCAGACTTGAACGGTGGCTGCTGAAACGTGCGGTGGCTCCTGTGGCAAACGAGGCGGGCTACACTTGGTAAGAAAAAGATTGCGTGCCTCGCTTAACGACCAGATGGCCTCTGTCGTCGCGATGATGCACACACTTGAAATGCGGTCGAATAGGGCTTGTGCGCTTGCAACTTTTTGCGGCATGAGCAGCAATCGGGGCGCCATCAACCTTTGCTGGTGAAGCGCACAGTTGGGCTGGATGAAGTCATTCGCCTGAGATCCGCACTATCAACCCCGCGCGCGAAAACAGATTGCATTTTTTGTTCAAATCGGCCGTTACAGTTTAGAGTAATCATGTGATCTAGTGTCAGAGATATCGTTATGTTCGATTTCCCTATTTCAGGTTTCCTGCAAGATGACAAGGATTTAGCCTTTCAAAGCCCAGTGTGGTGGGCCAATTTAGGACGCATGAGCATGCTGCTTGCCAAGGCTGTTCATCCTTCTGGCAAGCCCTTGGTCGTTTTCTCCCTGCCCCGCAGCGGATCCAGTTGGATCGGAGAACTCCTCGGCAGTGCGTCAAATGCCTTATATCTCAGAGAACCGCTTTCCAGGAGTCATTTGGTCTGGGGCGGGAATGCAACCGTATTCGATATTGATCCCGCTTCTCCACCCGACGTTTACGCGCTGTTCGCAGCCCGGGCGTTCAACGGTTTGCCAGTTTTTCCCCGGGGGGTCATACGATATCTGGAACAGTGGTCCCTCCAAACGCGGACTCAAAGACGGCTGGTCCTCAAGATCGTCAGCCCTCTTGCTCTCCCCTGGCTGCTTGAGGCATATCACCCTCGGGTTATTTTCCTGGTTCGCCATCCGGCTGCGGTGGCATGCAGTTATTGGGAGCTGGGGTGGCGTAATAGGGAAGAAAGGCTGTCACAAATTGGCCCTCGCCTAATGAGTGGACCGTTACGGCCATGGCAGGACACGATGTCAGCCGCATCCGGCTTCTGGCACGCTCATGGCGTTTTCCAGGGCGCAGTGCTGCGCGTAGTCATGGACAGCTTGGCGTACTATACGGATTACAAAGTCGTCACCTATGAAGAGTCTTGCCTGGATCCAAACGGAACGTTTCGCGATTTGTTCCACTTTGCCGAGCTTGATTTCGACGAAGAAACCGAAAAACGGATTGCCGAATCCAGTTCTTCTCCTAGCCAAGGCGCCGAGGACCCCTATAGCACGCGGAAGGACAGCCGAGCGATGCAATATGCCTGGAAACGCAGGATCGACGTCGAGCAACTGGCCCAGCTGCATTCCGGCTTCTCCCCATTCAAACTACCTTTCTATGATTCCGCTGACGATTGGACCATTTGATTCCTGCACTTATATCTTCCCACCCCAGATTTCAAATCGGATAACCTGGTAACGCAATCTTTCTAGCTCCTGCCGTATGATGATTTACGCAATTGAGCTGAAGGACTTGTCTGTGGTCGTCCATGCTTCATCGCGATTCAGAGCAATTGAGCCACACAGGTCCAGCGTGGCGCTTGCTTATCGTGTGAAGGGGGTTCCAACCAAATGGCACTATTCTTGCAACAATTACAGGTCAGCATTTCGTTGGATAACCCATGGCGACGGGTGGTGCCCTTTCAAACCATCACGCTTTCATGACGGGGATCTCGGACAAATTGGGATAGCAGTATGAATACAAAACGGGTGGTGACACTCATGTATCACCGTATTGGTGAAGCTCGCAACGCGTGGGAGGGCAAGTACTGCGTTTCCCCCGGGCTATTTGCAGCGCATATGCGCACGCTGTCTAATCGGGGCATGAACGCAGTAGGGATAAATGACTTTGTCGCCTGGCTCGACGGTAAAAGGGAACTGCCCGAAGGGAGCTTTCTGATTACCTTTGACGATGGTTTTCGTGGGGTACGCGATCATGCATTGCCGGTGCTCGAAGAATACCAGTGGCCAGCGACCGTTTTTCTCGTGAGTGACCTCATTGGCAAGCAGGACGAATGGACGCGGTCATCCAATCCGGACGGCGTTACCTACCCATTGCTCGATGCCGAGGAGATTCTGGACATGACCACGCGCGGCATCAGTTTCCATTCCCACACGCGCACACACCCCAGTTTACCCACGCTCGATGATGCCGTATTGAACGAAGAACTTGTCGGATCACGTGCCGCCTTGCAGACCCTGCTTGGAAGGGATGTCGAATTTCTCGCCTACCCCTTCGGCCACTCGGATGATCGGGTGGAAGCGGTTACCCAGGCTGCTGGTTACCGTGCCGCTTTCTCCACCCAACCCGGCTACAATCGCCGCAATGTGAACCGCTTTCGCCTCCGCCGCATCGACGTGTTTGGCACCGACACGCCGAGCGCGCTGCTGCGCAAGATCAGGTTTGGCAGCAATGACGGTAGCGTTAGCCACGCGGCGCGTTATTACCTGAGCCGATTGAACAGTAGGTTTTCGGAAGCAAGCTGATGACCGTTGCCTACACTGTCGCCCTCTGCACTCACAACCACGCCGACCGGCTAAGACGAACCCTGACCGATTTGGCCGGATTGAATTCGCCCAACAAACCCTGGGAATTCCTGATTGTCGACAATGGCTGCAGCGATGAGACTCCGCAGTTGCTCAGCCAGTACCAGTGGCCTGCGGGGTGGTTGGTCCGCGTGGTGCGCGAAGACAAGCTGGGGCTGTCCAACGCACGCAACCGGGCGATTGCGGAGGCCGCGGGCGACTATGTAATCTTCATGGATGATGACGAAACTGCGGACCCGGACTGGCTTTGTGCCTACGAACGCCTCATTGAACAACACAAGCCTGATTCATTTGGTGGCCGCATCCGGGTATTGTTCGAGGATGCCCGTCCTGCATGGCTCCTGGATGACCTGCTTGGCTTCCTCGGCGAACTGAATCGCTTCGACCAAATCGCGCAGCTCACCTCACCCAGTACCTCATTTTATGGAGGCAACTTTGGATTAAGGAAAGCAGCATTCGATCGCGTGGGCGGCTTCGATGACATGCTCGGCCGAAAGGGCGATGACAATACGGGGGGTGAAGAAGTCGACTTCTACCGGCGCCTGCTTGCCGCAAGGTTGCTTGTCTGGTGGACCCCCGAAGCGGTGATTTACCATCGAATCCAGGCTTCAAAATTGAGCCGCCGGTACTTTCTCGATTTGCATTTTCGCCAGGGAAAGGCTGAGGGGAAACGGGCGCGGGGAAAAAAGGCACGGATTCCTCCACTTTATCTTTATCCCCAGCTATTGCGCGCGTTAAGCAAAGCGCTCTCCACAAGATTCGCAAAGGGACGAAATCATTCCCTCAGAAAGGAAATGAACGTTGCCTATTTTCTCGGTTACCTGGCAGGGTGGGGTTTAGCTCCCGCGCCACTTGAGAAGGGCGCGTAGATGAAAGGCGCATGCGCCCCGGCGCGCGACCAGGTGCCATACGAAAGCGGAGCCATAAAGCGGAGCGCAGAGCGAGCAAGCTACTTTCCACAGCCACCCCATAGAACGTTGCGCCCCGAAGGCCGGAATCCGACGTGACAAAGAAGACGCTCACCGTTCTAATTTGCACGCACAATCGCGCTGGTCTGCTGCGCCGCGCGCTGGAGTCGCTCCAGGGGGCACGCCGCCCATTACTGTGGCGGGTCAACATCCTGGTGGTCGCCAACGCATGCACCGATACGACCCATCTTTTGCTTCAGGCTGAAAAGGAAGCGGGCGCTACCGATGGTTCGCGCTATTCCCTCGATTGGCTCGCCGAACCACGTCCCGGAAAGTCTTTCGCACTCAACACGGCTATACGACGAGTTCGATCGAGCGACATTGTCACTTTTGTGGACGACGACCATCGCGTCGATGAAAACTACCTTGTAGAGATTTGTCAGGCAGCGGAAACCTATCCTGACATCACCATGTTCTGCGGGCGCATTCTTCCCGAGTGGGATGGCACCGAGCCCCGCTGGGTTCACGATGAGGGCTCTTACAGAATTCGGCCGCTGCCGATCCCCCGCAGCGACGGAGGCCCTGCGCCCTATGAACTGACGCCGCACGATGCAACCCCCGGCGGAGGCAACCTGTTCCTGCGCGGAGACGTTTTCGATCGTGCAGGCGAGTTTCCAACTGAACTCGGCCCGCGCGGCCACGATCTGGGTGGAGGCGAAGACAGTCTCTTCGTCGAACGTGCGCTGTCACGCGGTGAGCGCCTGATGTATGTCCCGGGGGTGCTACAGCACCACTACGTCGACCCTGAGCGGCTCAATTTCACCTATGTCTTGCGCAAGGCCTTTCAGCGTGCGCGCACCGGCGTCATCTCCCAGCGCCTGCGCACCGGCATACCGCTTTATCAATGGCGCAAACTCGCTCAATACCTGTTAGCGCTCACCTTCGTATTCAGCGGAGCGCGCCTGCGCTTCTTTCTCGTCAGGCTTGCCACGACCTTGGGCGAAATAGCCGGGCAGAGGGCCGCGAAATGGAGCCCTGCCATACGTTCGCCGGAAAAGCGGCGCAACCGCATCTACCTGGGCACGATGGGCATTGTCGTGGGCTGCGGCACGACGGCAGCTCTGGCTCAGGACAAGACAAATTCCTTTGTTGGCCTAGCTGCGTTGGCAACAGTAGCGCTGATCTTCACGTTTGTATTGGGTATCAAATCGATCGCGGACTTCACGCACACCGGGCCACGCCTTAAAGAAGAAGTTCTTAGACACTATCGGCGCTATGCGGTATTCGCCTTTGTTCGCCTTCTCGGCTACGTCTTCCTGCTTCTGTCGATCCTCGGGGGACCGGGTGTCCTAACCTATTTCGCCTTGAACGAGTGGCTCAGAGGCGCCCCCAGTTTCGGATTCAGCCTGGCAGCCGGTATCGCTTCAATACTGCTGTTGACCGCGCTACAGTTCAGTCGGCATCTGCTCTGGCTGCCAGCCAATATAGCCGCTTCCTACAATTATCGCCTCAGCCGGCTGTACCCCTTTTGGCGTAAGCTTTCCCCAGCTGGTCTGCAGGTCGCCACATGGCTACTGCTTGGCGCTCCTGCGGCACTAACCGGCGTTACTGTTGCAATGCTGCTGATGAGAGGCGAATATATAGCGGCAACTGAATTTGGCAGCGCACTTCTCTTCTTCACCGCCTTAAGAATGTGGCTTCGACCCAGCGAACCTGACTCGAGAAAAATCCTCCATCGCACAAAACGGCACAATATTCTCATGCTCGGTTCCGATACACTACGCGCGGACCGGGTTGACGGCACCTATGGCAGGGAGGTTTCTCCCTTCCTGCAATCCCTTGCAAAGGGAAGCACGCTTTTCTCGCAATGTTATGTGCCCTGCGCCCGCACCGCGCCGAGCCTTCTCTCCCTGTTGACCGGATGCTGGCCGCATCGCTTTGGGGTGAGGGACAATTTTGTACCCGACGGGGGGACACGTCTTCCCGTCGATGCCCTGCCCCGCATACTTAGACAGTATGGCTACTACACCGCTGCCCTGGGCGACTGGTGCGGGGCTGACATGGGAAAATTTGATCTGGGCTTCGACTATGCGGACGTGCCCGAGGATCAATGGAACATCAAGCTTTTTATTCGCCAGGGCCCGAAAGATCTGAGGCTTTTCCTCTCACTTTTTGTCCGCAATCGATTTGGAAGGATGTTTTTGCCCGAGCTTTATTACCTCGGGGGTGTTCCCCAGACTGACGAAATAGGACTGGAAGCGCGACACCTCATATCTCACCTTGCTGAACAAGACCAGCCCTTCTTTCTTAACGTTTTCTTCTCTACCACCCACGGCCCCTTTGGCTCGGAATACCCCTATTACACCCGTTTTGCCGACCCCGACTATCAGGGTGAATCCAAATTCATCATGGCGCGAGTGACTGACCCATGGGATATCATCCGGCGCCAGGCGGAACCTCGCGAAGCGTTCGACCTGGACCAGATCATCAATCTTTACGATGGCTCTGTCGCACGCTTCGACGATGAGGTGAAACGGATAATGGATCATCTTGACCGGTGCGGGCTGGCTGAGAACACGATTGTTGTCATCTATTCTGACCACGGCATGGAGTTCTTTGAACATCAGACCTGGGGACAAGGCAACTCTGCAACAAGTGATGTCTCGAATCGTGTACCCCTGCTCATACGCGTGCCTGGGATGAGCGACGGCCACACCATCACACAACCTGTGCGCAACATTGATCTTGCACCGACACTATTGGAATTGGCCGGCATTGGTCAAGCTGCAGAAATGGACGGCGTTTCCTTGCAATGCTTTTTGCAAGATGCGGGCAGCAAACTGGAGCTTGATGTCTACGGTGAAACGGGCATCTGGCTCACGGAACTGCCCGGGACGCCAGCCGGTCATTTGCGTTATCCCAATTTGCTGGATCTGCTAACGGTACGAGACATCGCCACCGGCACGATCTCACTCAAGCCCGAATATGAGGGCATTATTGTCCAGGCCAAGGACCGAATGATTCGGCGCGGATGCTGGAAACTGGTGTACCGGCCACTGATCAAGGGACACCTGTTGAAGTTGTACGACCTGGAGCAGGATCCGCACTGCCTGACTGATGTGTCTGCTCTTAATCCATCTACTGTCAGCAATCTGTGGCTTCGTTTGCAATCATGGATCTCTGCTGAAGCGCCGGTTATCAGCAACGATCCCCAAATCTCATTGGAAGCTGGTAACGGAAGGACAAGCCAAAGTGAATCCATTTAGCCGCCTTGCCATCGCAGCTGCTTCCTTCTATCTGCGCCTGACACCCATTCCGTATGGGCGTTGGCGATTGATTAGACGCTTTCTTCCAGAACTCCGGGAAAATGGCCACGACCTGGGGGAGCGTCTAGTACGTACACGTTACGATTTTAAATTTAGAGCTGACCTTGGCGACTGGCTTGGACAATACGTGTATCTGACGGGTGTTTACGAGCCTCCGACGGCACGCGTTATTGCTGAACTGCTTGAGCCAGGCGAGACGTTCATTGACGTCGGCGCAAATTCGGGGTTCTTCACACTGTTAGCATCCCGCCGTGTAGGGCCCGCCGGCCGAATTCTCTCATTTGAACCGGTGCCATCGATGCACAAGAGGCTTCTGGAAAATATCGCCCTCAATGACATGAAGAACGTCTCGGTCCAGACCGTGGCCCTATCCAACGCTGAAGGCACGCTACCCCTGTTCGAAGGTCCGGAAGGACACAAGGGCATTTCCAGTCTGCGGCACATCGACAACTCAGCTGCAACAATCGAGGTCAAGACCATGCCCTTGGACAAATTCAGGGACACAATCTCCACGGTAACGCTCGTTAAGATCGACGTGGAAGGCGCCGAGCAGCTGGTTCTAGAAGGCATGGCCAAGATGCTCAATAAGGATCATCCTTACCTAGTCATCGAGATAACGGACGAATACCTCCATGCGTTCGGACATACCGCCGCGCGGTTGGCAAACTTCCTAATCGAATTTGGATATCGCATGTATAGAATCGGCTCCGAAGGACTGGTTTTGATGAATGCAGAACAAGCGGCTGACGATGACCAATTCAATGCTTTGTTTGCATACAAGCCAGTTCCTGAAACCCTTCTAGCTCCATAGACTCATTTTCATGGCTGATATTCCCCCTACCTGCCTATTTATTAATAACAGCCCTCAACCCGGCCGCAAGGATCTTGCGAAACTGGGAGGAGGTGGCAAGAGTCTGCTTGGTCTGCTCTCGCACTTGCCCGAATCCGGCTGGAAGGCGCACGTGGTAGTGCCTGGGGAAGGCCAATTTACGGACGAGCTGGCTAAGCTGCATATCCCCCACACGATTTACCCATTCAAGCAACTTGCCTGGCAACAACCGTTCACGAGTTTTTCTACCACCCAACGTTGGGTGAAGCTGTTTCGGGAAATTCGGCCTGCGCTGATTCACGCCAACGGATTCGAGCTTAGCCGTTCATTTGCAGTGGCCGCAGCCTTTGCAGGTATTCCTTACATCACCCACGTCCGTTTCCCGGTGGAACCCGATGGCGCACGCTGGACGTTGCGCGGACTGCCCAAGCCAGCCGCATTCATCTTCAACAGCTATGCGATGATGGATTCACTCTGGCCAAACCTTTCTAAGCTAGCACGGCACAGCAAAGCCTATGTGGCGCACAATGCGGTGGACCTGGAGAGTTTTGCACCCGCTCCCTGGCCGGACAGCCCAGTGTTGCGCGTTGGCATTGTTGCCAATTTCGCGCCGTTCAAGCGCCATGAGGATTTTTTGCGCTTGGCGGCAGAAATGATCAGGGAAAGGCAGGACCTTGAGTTCTGGATCGTCGGCGAGGACACCCAAGGCACGGGGCGCAGAGCAACGCTGGAGCAATTGGCCGGTGAATTGAAAGTCGATCGATTCGTTCGTTTCCTCGGCCATCGGTCAGACATTCCCGATATCATGCGACAGTTGCACTTGCTTGTGGTTCCCTCCAAGTTCGAGCCCTTTGGTCGTGTCGTGATCGAGGCGATGGCATGCGGGCGCCCGGTGATCGGCAGCCGCGATGGGGGAATACCGGAGATTATCGAGGACGGTAAAACCGGCTACCTTATTAAAGTGGGCGACTCTAAAGGCTTTGCGAGGGCTGCACTTGATCTGCTCGCGGACCGGGAGAAATGGACAAACATGAGCCAGCAAGCGAGCACAGCTGCGCGCGACCGGTTCTCCATTGCTGCGCATGTCACACAGATTACTGGTATATATCGGGAAATTCTAGGCCGAAGTTTGAAGCGTCAACGCGGGGATCAGTGAGTGATCATGCCGGTTTCGGCATTTTTTCCGGCCGGATATGTTCCCATGTAATATGCGATATTGTACTTGACTATCGCTAGTGGGATCCTATC
>JBAUMF010000083.1:0-60661 GCA_049578545.1 Thiobacillaceae bacterium | reverse complement strand
TTCCCATCCCGAACAGGACCGTGAAACAGGATCGCGCCGATGATAGTGCGGATTACCCGTGTGAAAGTAGGTCATCGTCAGACTCCCCTCCCCCCAAGCCCCCATCAAACCAATGGGGGCTTTTTTGTTTGGGGTCATTCCGGGGACCCGCTCAAGGTCACAACTCTGGATGAATGTCGGATAACTTTACAAGGGCAGTTCCATTCCACTTGGCCGAGAGCTCTAAGTTCATGTATTTGCGTAATGAATCAGAATGGATATTCACCGGAAGGGGAATCGCGCGTCTCCGACGAAGCACTGAGCTGGATGATCGGTAAATTGTCGCGCGTCGGTCTGCAGTTCGCCGTACCACTCGTGTCAACACCCCAGCCAGCTTCGTCCCGAGAAAAGATACATACACCTTGGAACAAGCCGCCGTTTGATTCACTTCAGCAGGCTGACCGTCAAGCCAACCCTGGCGACACGCTGCACGCGAGTGTCATCGACCGCTGGGGCGACGATGCCTCCTATCGACCAGCCGCCCTCGGTCTTCTCGGTGAAGACCTCGATAAATGCGTGGTCGATTTGACAACCTGCGACTGATCTTGGATTCGACGAGATCTGCTCTCCTTGTTTCCAAAACGTCCCAACAGGTCGGGAACGAGCTCTTGGCCTTAGGGCCGGAACCCTCAAGTCTTAGGCGGCTACGCGCTGCCCGGCATTTTCGGATAGGTAGTAGCGGGCGATGACGCTGAGTTCATCGTCGAATTCGTACACCAGTGGAATGCCAGTGGGAATGTTCAGATCGACAATGTCGGTGTCCGCGATGTGGTCGAGATGTTTCACTAAAGCGCGAAGACTGTTGCCATGGGCCGCAATGAGCAAGGTCTTTCCGGCTGTCAGTTCAGGCAGGATGGCATCGTGCCAGAGCTCCAGTACACGCACCAGGGTGTCGGCGAGGGACTCTGCGGCCGGCAAGCGTTCGGCAGGCAGTTTGCGGTAACGCTGGTCAAAACGTGGATGGCGGGGATCGGATTCATTGAGTGCAGGCGGCCGCGTATCGTAGCTGCGGCGCCATATATGCACCTGTTCGTCACCATAATGCTCGGCAATCTCGGCCTTGTTAAGCCCCTGCAATGCGCCATAGTGGCGCTCATTGAGCCGCCAGTCCTTGACCTCCGGCATCCAGAGCTGATCCATGGTCTCCTGCACGAGCCAGAGTGTCCGAATTGCACGTTTGAGGACAGAGACGAAGGCCCCATCAAACACGATGCCATGGTCACGCAGCAGGCGGCCGGCCTTCAGGGCTTCCAGGCGGCCGGTCTCGGACAGGTCAACATCGGTCCACCCGGTAAAGCGGTTTTCCCGATTCCACTGGCTTTCGCCGTGGCGTAGCAACACAAGTTTGAGCATGATTTTCTTTTCCCCCTTTAGGGACTAGGGATTTCACCATAAGAGCAAAAGACAGACCAACTCGTTCCCGCCTTCATTCAGCCTTTATAGATAGATAACGGATAATTTTTGCAACAGATTAGTGCGCGATTGCATCTCCTTGGTGCAGGATGGAGTAGAAGCTTGCGCCCTTGAATGACCAGGCCCGCATGAATAGCGCATTACGCGACAAGTTTAAGGTTCTATGGAGTTGGCATCCGGATTGCTGAGTAATTAGTAAATAACTTACGGCCATGCCATGAATACAGCAGTAGAACTGGAAAACCGCCCCCCGGTTGAAAGAAGTCGTACCGGCCTGTCAAAGGAATGCTTGCAGCGGGCCTTCCTCGACAACCTTTTTTTCGAACTTGGCAAGTTTCCCGGTCTGGCTAGCATGCACGACTACTATTTGGCGCTCGCCTTCACGGTGCGCGACCGGCTGCTCGCACGCTGGGTACACACTGCGGAGACTTATATGCGCCAGGGTTCACGCACCGTGGTGTACCTGTCGGCCGAATATCTGCTTGGCCCGCACCTGGGCAACAACATCCTTAACCTGGGCATCGAGAAGCCAGTGCGCGAGGCTGTCTCGGAACTGGGCCTGAATTACGACGCACTAGTCGCGCAGGAGGTGGAGCCGGGTTTGGGTAATGGTGGCCTGGGACGGCTCGCGGCCTGTTTCCTCGACTCGCTGGCGACGCTGGAAATCCCCACACTGGGTTATGGAATACGCTATGAGCACGGCATTTTCGCCCAGGATATCGTCGACGGCTGGCAGGTGGAGAAGACTGACACTTGGCTGCGCCACGGCAACCCGTGGGAAATCGTGCGTCCGGAGTGGGCAGTAGAGGTGCGGCTCGGCGGATACACTGAGCGTGTCGTAAATGCACACGGCCGCGAGCAGGTGCGCTGGGTGCCCGGCCGCAGTGTATTGGGCGTGCCATACGACACGCCTATCTTGGGCTACCGCAACCACACGGCGAACACGCTGCGGCTTTGGTGTGCCGAGGCGGTTGAGTCATTCGATCTCTCCACCTTTAACCGCGGCGACTACTGGGGCGCGGTGCACCGCAAGATTGAGTCGGAGAACATCACCAAGGTGCTGTACCCGAATGACGAGCAAATCCAGGGCAAGGAACTGCGCCTCATGCAACAGTATTTCTTCGTGTCCTGCTCACTGCAGGACATGCTCCGCATCATGCGCGTGCAGGGGATACCGCTGGTACGCTTCCACGAGAAGTTCGCCGCGCAGCTCAACGACACACACCCTGCTATCGCCGTAGTTGAATTGATGCGCCTGCTGGTGGATGAGCACGACATGGCATGGACGACGGCCTGGGAAGTCACCCGCCGTACCTTTTCCTACACCAATCATACACTGTTGCCGGAGGCGCTGGAGCAGTGGCCGGTGAGCCTGTTCGCCCGGCTGCTGCCGCGCCCTTTGGAAATCATCTACGAAATCAACGCAGGTTTCCTCGATGGCGTACGCTGGGCCTGCCTTGGCGATACCGATACAGTCTCCCGACTGTCGCTCATCAACGAAGGCGGCGAACGTCACGTGCGCATGGCCCACTTGGCGTGCGTAGGCAGCCAGGCGATCAATGGCGTAGCCGCGCTGCACACCGAGTTGCTCAAGCAGGATGTGCTGACGGACTTTCATGTTTTCATGCCGGAGAAGTTCTCAAACAAGACAAACGGCGTCACACCGCGACGCTGGATGGCGCTGGCCAACCCGCGCCTTGCATCACTGCTGGATCGGCGCCTGGGCCAAGGTTGGCTGACCGACCTTACGCGCCTGCGGGAACTCGAATCGTTGGTGGATGACGTGGATTTCCGCGCCGAATGGCGCGACATCAAACGTGCCAACAAGGCCCACTATGCAGATTACGTGCGCCGTGTCACCGGCATCGCGCTCAATCCTGACACGCTGTTTGACGTGCAGGTCAAGCGTATTCACGAATACAAACGCCAGCACCTTAACGTGCTGCATATCGTGGCGCGCTATCACCGTTTGCGCACCGATCCGCATCTTGACCTTCCGCCACGCACCTTCATCTTTGGCGGCAAGGCTGCGCCGAGTTACTTCATGGCCAAGCTGATGATCCGTCTGGTTACAGCGGTGGCAGATGTGGTCAACCGCGATCTGGTGGTGAATGAACGCATGAGAGTCGCTTTTGTGCCCAACTTCAATGTGCGCACGGGACAGCCACTCTACGCAGCGGCTGAATTATCCGAACAGATTTCCACCGCCGGCAAGGAGGCTTCCGGAACGGGCAACATGAAGTTTATGATGAACGGCGCACTTACCATTGGCACGCTGGACGGCGCGAACATCGAGATTCGAGAAGAGGCGGGTGCGGAAAATTTCTTCCTGTTCGGGCTTACCGCACAAGAGGTCGCGCGGCGCAAGCGTGAGGGTTACGATCCAATGGTCCATTACCATGCCAATGCCGAGCTGCAAGCCGCGCTGGACCTGATCCGCGACGGCTTCTTCTCGCGCGGTGATGGAACCCTGTTTCGGCCGCTGGTCGAGAATCTGCTGCACCACGATCCGTACATGCTCTGTGCCGACTTCCAGAGCTACCTCGACTCTCAGATGGCTGTGGACGAGGCTTATCTCGATACCGAACATTGGACGCGCATGAGCATCCTCAACACCGCGCGCAGCGGAAAGTTTTCCTCGGATCGCAGTATCCGCGAGTATTGCGAGGACATCTGGCGGGTGAAGCCGGTGCCCATCGGGCGGGATATCAAGCCCTCGCAAATCGGGCCATGCGTGGGCTGACCGCGTTAGTTCCTTGTTCATCAGCTCGCCCGGTGAGACTTGAGGCAGGTCATGTGCAGGGTTATATGAGTGGGCCATCGTGATGGGCAGGAATGTCCCTGAATCAGGCAACATGGGGCATTTGCGATGAAAGCGCCCTTGCTCACTGCGGTACGCATCCATGCGGTACAAACTGGCTTTATCAGGTGGCACACGGTTGCTTTTGTCGGCCGGAATACGAGTTATATTCAGACCCCTAGCTGACGCGTACGTTGCGACACGGTTGTGTGGCCGGCATATTGAGGAAACAAGCATGGAGAGATTCAACAATTCAGGTCCTGATCAGGTGGGCGACGTGCGGGGCGGGCAGGACAACCTGCGCCTGTACATCAACCTCAAACTGGCGTCATCCGGGCAACCGACCGTGCGCGGGCAGGGAAGCGACGAGTTCATGGACGTGGCGCACGACCTGCTCATGGCCTACCGTGCGAAGAACTGGCTGCTGTCAGGCTACTTGTGTCCGCCCGACAGACGCATACAGGACTTCCTCGTACGTTACCTGGAGGGTCTGGACGATGTGCCCCATCTGCCGAGGCAGAGTTTCATACTGGACCACCAGGGGCTCGCCCGCGAGTTGTCGTTGCCAGTGGATTCGGATGCATTCAGTTCGGAAATCGTATCCAGTTACCGGGTGCGCCAGGGGGTGCTGCACAACCCGGCAAGCGACCGCCGCACTACCAACGGCTCGTTTCATGTCGCTGAAGGTGGGCTGCCCATTCCCGGGGACAAAAAAGCGGTGCCGCGCGAGACGTTCGCTCACATGCTCAGGCACGCGTTCAGTCCGCCACAGGAGCTGCTAGCCTTACCTTACACGGTGAACCAACCCGAACCCGCGCGCATGTTTGTCTCCCTGCTGATGCGCCCGTTGATATGCCCAGCCATTCCGGGAGTGGCGCCGCAGAAGAGCATGGAGATCCGCTTCTTCGCGCCCGGCAATCTGGTAAGCAACCTGGATTTTGTCGAGAGCATCTTTGGCAACGGTGGCAATCCCTTCCTGCCTGAACACGACGCGGGTCTCGACGTGGAACACTGGAGCGGGCACACTGGCTGCGTGGTGCTCGCACCGCATCTTGTCAGCCTCACCAAGCGACAACTGGGGCTGCCGCATTGGGACGACGCGAACGAGCGCCAGCGCAGCGAGGGCATGTGCTGGAAAGACAACGACGAGCGCTACAACGATGGTCAGGCGTTCAAGCTCACCGCGCGTGATTCGAGTGGTGTGATGGTCACGATCCTCGCGGATAACTACTATGGCTACTGCAAGAAAGAGGTCAAGACCCAGATCAGCTTCGCCGCCAACCTCTATGGCCTGGCCGAGGAAGAGCACTCCGGTGGCGCCCTGGTGTTCCAGTGCCGCAATCATGGAGAGGAATATGGCGTAGACAGCAGCACACGAGAGCCGGGCTACTCGTTTCAGGACATGCTGGCCCGCTATGGTCAATTCGTGCGCGCCATGCCCGAAGGCCACGCCCTTGACGTGAACTATCCGGACATCGTTTATGTGCCACAGGCCGTGCGCTTCGACTTGAATGCGCAGAGCATCAGCTGGGAGCATGACGGCAGGATGCACCGGATACGCCTCATGCCGGGCAAGATCTACATGCAGCCCAATGGCTATAAGGTGGAGATGCGCCAGCATCCAGGCGCACCATCATGGCGCCTGATTGGCATCGAACCGGAAGGCACCTTCTGCCACAAGCCGTGCACCGTGTCCGGCGGCGGCAAGTCGGAGATTTCCAAGTCGCTGGAGGATGCAGTACTATACGGCCCACTTTTTGTCGACGACCTGGAACGTGACATCGCCTGGATGCGGGGAATTTTTGAGGGTGATTACAGCAAGCGTTTCCGGCCCGGCTTCGAGCACGAGGACCGTGATGCGGCCCGCAGACCGCTGAGCATGGAACGCAGTCTCGGATCAGTGATTAAGCTGCTTACGCCTTCATCGAGCTACACCGATAAATATAACGCATGGCTGGACAGTATACCGCCGCGCATCCTCGCGCTGGTGTTCCTCATCAAGCGTTTCTATCGACCGCAGTGGGGCGATCGCTGGGACGAACAGCTCACGGTAGACGTAGTGGACGGCGCACCCGGACACGAGCTCAAGATGTTCGGTCGGCGCATTATTGCCAGCTATCTGCGCGTGGGTTTTGATGACGATGAGCAGTGGCGCACCTTCAAGCTGCGCCAGGATTTCATTCCGGCCGAGAAGGTGCAGATGGAAGACGACATCACCGCCTCGGTGGTAGCGCCGGTGGCGAGCCTTACTGGCTGCAAGCCGGGACTGGATCTGGCAGGCAGCGTGAAGCTCACGCACAATTGCGAAATGCGCCTGTTCCAGCGCCCGGACGACGCGATCCTGCCGGGCTATGACAAGCAGACCGAGGCTGACTTGGCCCAGCCCGGCAACTTCCTTGCCAACTACGAGCCGCTGATGGGCGCCGCACTTGCCGATGAGATCGATCACGTCATGCGGTTGAGCGGATACACACAACCGATGCGAGAGCTGCTGATAAATGCCGCGCATGCCGATCAGATCGTTGTGTCCTCCGCGCGACCGCGCCTGGTGGACGGTAAGCCGTCAAAGAACCCGCGCTACTTGCAGTTGCGCCCCGACATTGCCAATCCGATTCGCAGGTATGCAGCGGAAATGGGCATCCGTTTCCACCGCAAGCTTCCCGTGGACGCAGCGGTGTGCGTAAGTGTGGACGCGGTGCTGTCCGGGCGGCGCAACAATCCGCCCGAGGCAGGTATCCGTTCCCTTGCAGTGTACAACCCCATCCACTACCAGGCATTGCCGGAACTGTTCATGGACTACATTTGTTCCCTGACCGGCAAGTCGCCGTCCACCACAGGCGCCGGTTCGGAAGGTGCCCTCACCAAGGGCCCGTTCAACGCGCTGCGTCATACGGCCGATCTCAACAACGCACTGGTGTCGATGATCCTCACCGGGCATGACGGCTTCTCCACTTCAGCCGGCCATGTTGGGCCGCATGTGCGTGTTGACCACGACATCAGCCTGCTGGCACCGGAAATCTGGGCACGGCTTCATCCGGAGCAACGCAATGCGTCCTGGCTAATCGAGCAGGATTACATGGAAGCACTCAATGATTTCGACTTCAAAGGTAAGCGTGTGCTTGCGAGCCGGCTCGGCTACCGCATCACCGAACGTTTCGTCGCGCACTTCCTGGGCAAGATTTTCGACAACCCGCGCGCGGTCTTTACCGAGGCTCTCCTCAAGCCGGAGACCCAGGACATGTCGATATTCGCGGACGGCGTCCACAACATTGTCGAAGCGCAGGAACGAGTAGCGAAACGCTATTTTGCGGACGGCAGCATTGCGGAAGCTTGCCCACCGCTCAAGGCGCTGCTGGCCATCATGGCGTTTGGCCACTATCGCGGCCTGGATGTGCATGCACCGGAGATACGCGCGATGTTCACACGCAAGGCTCTGCTCGAATCGTGCTGGTACAGGCAGCGCCTGCAGGTCAAGCGCGAGCGCGACCTTGCGCTGTGGACGCGCAACCTCAACGAGCTCATGCGCTTTCGGCACAACCCCCATAACGCGGACGAGTCGCGCCGCCTTGACCTTGACGCACGGATTGTTCATGCGCAGGCGCGGCTCGATGCGCTAAACGATCCTGAGTCATGGCGCGAGTTTATCGGCACGCTGGGCGCCGACCCGCTTGCACCCATTGGGGAATCTGACATCGGCAGCGGGGATGCGCACAGCGGCGACGCTGACCAACGCTTGCCGGTCGTCGCGCTGGGATAAGTCACAACCCTTCAGCTGCTTGGACACGAATACGTCTGGCGGCCTTGCAAGGGGGCATGCAATCTTACGCTCACGCTAAGCGCAAGTGTTGGGCCAGCAGGGCGCGGTGCATCACCCGCACATGTCCAGGGAGAGCCCGCTGCCCTCGACCGCACTATGGACGGCGCTGCAGCCGATCTGGTCCAGGTGGATCACAGGTAGTCCGCTGAGCGCGACCTGCAGGCGCGTGGGTGGCAAAGGAACTTGTCCCACAGACTTGGGGCGGATGGGACCACATGAACCTGGACTGCATGGCAAATTCTTCATTGGTGTTTCGTGCGGCGGTGTTTTTCCTGATGGGCTGAGTTGTGGCATTCAAGTCGGAAAAGGCCTTTTACAAGTATGTGAGCGGGTAATTGTAGAAAGTTAAGAAATGGAATCTTCCACTGAGATTGAACTGGCAAAGCACATCCTGCTTGTATTTGGCATCATCCTCGCGGTGGGGACTTTTTTCGGCCTGCTGGCCCGGCGCCTGCGGGTTCCAGATGTCGCGGTGTTCCTGCTGGTGGGCATGCTGCTTGACCCCGGCGCGTTGGGGCTGATCGACATCAAGGCCGACTCCTCGATCAACCAGTTGATTCTTATCTTCGGCTCGAGTTACATCCTGTTCGACGGCGGCGCGTCGATTCGCCTCAAGGTGCTCAAGGAGGTCTGGATTACCGTCACCGTGATTTCCACGATCGGCGTTCTGATCACTGCCGCCATCACCGGCGTTGCCGCGCACTATATTCTCGGCGTGCCTGTGATCGTGGCGCTATTGCTGGGCGCAACGCTGGCCTCCACTGACCCGGCTACCCTGGTGCCCGTATTCCGCCAGGTGAAAATCAAGGACAGGGTGGCACAAACGGTGATGACCGAATCGGCCTTCAATGATGCCATGGGCGCTATCGTTACGTTTGCCGTGCTGGGCGTAGCCATGGGAACAAATAAGTTTTCCGTTGGCGATGCCGTGTTCGACCTGCTCAAACAGTCTCTATTGGGTGTCGCACTTGGCGGCACGCTGGGGTATCTGGCCTCGATACTGATTGCCCACGAACGCTACGGCTTCCTGTCCGAATACGCACCAATCGTTACGCTGATGGCGGTGATCGGCGCTTATATGAGTGCAAACGGCTTGCATTCCAGCGGTTTCATGGCGGTGTTTGTGTTCGGCATCATGCTTGGTAACCGGGAGACCTTTGGCCTCAGACGCGCGCCTGAGGAAGAGAAATTTCTGGAGGACTTCATTATGACCACAGCGTTGATCATGCGCATGTTCATCTTCATCCTGCTAGGCGCCCAGGTCGATTTTGGCTTGATGAACCGCTACCTGCTGGCTGGTGCCGCAGTGGTAACGGTATTCATGCTGGTGGCGCGGCCGGTGACCGTGTTTCTATGTGCCGGTCCGGACCGACGCGCCAAATGGAGCCTCAACGAGCTGTTGTTCATGTGCTGGACGCGCGAAACCGGCGTGATTCCAGGCGCCCTGGCCGGCCTGCTGCTGGGCATGCAGGCCCCAGGGGCAGAAATCATCGCCTCGGTCACCTTCATCGCCATACTCATGACCATCCTGATCCAGGCCACCACCACCAAGTGGTTGGCAGGCAGGCTGGGCTTGCTGGTGGAATGACCGCAAGGGTGGGTGGTCGAACGCGCGCCCCTTTTCGGTGGTGCCGATCAATTTTCGTGCAATGTGCCAATCAGGGCATGTTACATCGTGACTCTGCCATGAAGCGCTAACAGATCAGCGCTTCCTTAGACGCCGCCGCTGTGTACGATCTCGTAGTAGAGCTGCTCAAGCTCGTTCTTGTGCTTGGTTTCCTCGTTGGCCAAGTAGCGGAACAGGTCCTGCACGGGGCCGGGCTCGGTGCTGCCGGCTAACGCCCGGTATTGCTCCATGGCGGTGTGTTCCCTGGCCAGGGCGTATTGCAGGATGGCCTGGTCGTCAGGGTGCTCGCCCAGATCGGGCTGCAGGACGGCATCGGAGAATTTGCGGTCGCTGGCGGGGGTGTCCACCTCGGCGGCAATGTGGCGCTCAATATCGGGGCGGGCGGCCAGCTCGGTGAACAGGGCGTAGTGGCCTGCCTCTTCCTTGGCGAGGTCTTCCACCAGCCAGCGCAGTCGCTTGCTGACCCGGGGGATCAGGGTGGTGTAGAAATCCCGCGCCGTGGCCTCGAAGGAGGTGGCCACCTCCAGAATTTCCTTCAGGGTCTTCTTCGCCCGGATGCGCTCGTAGCCCGTGGGGGTTCCTTCATGTTCGCTCATGCCAGCACCTCGGTCCGCTCGTTGAGATGGTGGTGGATGTCTGTGGCGACACGATGTCCGTCAGCCACGGCGTGCACGACATCCGGACCGTTTACCATGTCTCCCGCCGCCCACAGCCATGGCTGGGAGGTGCGGCCCTGGGCATTCACCTCAAGGCGGCCGCGCTGCCATTCCAGCTGCTCGGTGAGCGCCTTGCCGAGCACGACCTCGGCATCGCTCATCTGACCAATGGCCTCGATAACCCATGCCCCTTCGTGCAGTTGCTGATTGTCCGGATCGTAGGTAGGGGCGAAGCGGCCCTGGGCATCGAACAGGGACAGCACTCTGGCGGTCTGCAGCCCCAGCACCCGGCCGTCCTTAAGCACCACCGATTGGGGGCCGCGCGCGGGCAGGATCTCGATGCCCTCCTCATCCGCCTCCTTGACCTCCTCGGCATCGGCGGGAAATTGCCCCGCCGACTGGACGGCGGTGACGGTCACCCCCACCTTGCCGTGCTGGACCATCTGCAGCCGGGCCAGCGAGCGGGCGATGTCCATGGCCACGTTGCCGCCGCCTATGACGACGGCCCGGTCCGGAATCTGGAGGTCCACACCGGCGGCAATCTCGCGCAGCAGATCCACGGCACGGAACACATGGGGGTGGTCGCTGCCAGGGATGCGGGTGGAGCGGCCGAATTGCAGGCCGATGGCCAGCACCACAGCATCGTAGTCCCGGCGCAGGGTTTCCATGGGAATGTCCGTGCCGATGCGGGCGTCGTAGCGTATTTCTACACCCAAACTGGTGATGACTGCCACGTCCCGATCCAGCATGGCCCAGGGCAGGCGGTAGTCAGGGATGCCATAACGGGTCATGCCTCCGGCCTTGGGCAGGGCCTCGAACACCGTTACCCGGTGGCCCTCACGCGCCAGGTCGAAGGCAGCGGTCAGGCCGGCCGGGCCGGCACCGACGATAGCGACACGGCGGCCACTTTTGCAGCCGGTAAGCCCTTCGGCGACGATCGCCTTGACCCGCTCCGGCGCCACGTTGTCCATGGCGTAGCGTTTGAGCCAGCGGATGGCGATGGGCTCGCCGCGATGGCCTACCGAACAGGCATCCTCGCAACGATGGGTACAGACCCGGCCACAGGTATGGGCGAAGGGATTGGTGAGATAGATCTGGCGCACCGCCTCTTCCAGGTTGTCCTGCCAGATGGCACGGATGTATTCCGGAGCATGCATGTGGGTGGGACAGGCGTCATGGCACATGCCGCACTGCACACAGCGGGAAGCCTCCAGAATGGCCTGCTGCTTGGTGTAGCCGGTCACCATCTCGGCGAAGTTGCCGATGCGTACTGCCGGTTCCAGTTCGCCCATGGGCTGACGCTGATGGTCCACCAGATCGTTGTCCGCCTGCTTGTCCCAGCCACCCGGGAAATGCTTGTTGTGAATACCCTTGGGGTCGGGCAGGACGAAGTAGCTATCCAGTTCCGGGTCGGTGCAGGTATGCACGTATTCACGCGACAGGGCGATGGAGCCCGTGGGGCACAGGTCAACGCACAGCGCGCACCAGCAGCAGCGCCCATAGTCGATGGCCGGACGCAGATCGCGCACACCCTTGACCGGATCGTTGGGCAGGCCTGGCACCCGCACCATCGTGATGGCGGCGTTGTCGCACACTCTCTGGCAGGTCGAGCAGCCGACACACTTTTCCCAGTCGTTGACGTGGAACCCGCGATAGCGCTCCGAGGCCGGGCGAGGCTCCAGCTTCTCCGTAACCGGCTTGCGGGCGAAGAATGACAGCGCCCGCAGAGGGTTGAGGATGCTGCCCTTGTCCTTGTAGTCGATGTCACTCATCAGCGGTCGACCTCCGGCGGACAGGCATCGAGCGAGAACATGATTTGCGCCACATCCTCCAGGCGGGCGCCCTTGCTCAGGGTTTCCAGCACCTGCACGGCGTGCATGGAGGAGGGGCCGCGGATGTGGGTGCGATAGGGCTTGGCGCCGCCATTGGAAACTACATACCAGGACAGTTCCCCCTTGGAGGATTCCACCCGCGCGTAGTACTCGCCGGCCGGCACGTTCCAGGCCAGGGGGTTGGGAATGGGGGCGCGGATGGGGCCGGCAATCGTGGGCAGGCGTCCGATCACCTGGCGCACGATGCGGATGCTTTCCTTCAGCTCCGCGCGTCGCACCAGGGTGCGCGCCCAGGCGTCGCCGGCGTCTTCGGTGGGGATGTCGAATTCGAGCTGGTTGTAGACCAGGTAGGGGTCGTCGCGGCGCACGTCGAAAGCCAGCCCGGTGGCCCGCAGGTTGGGGCCAGTCACGCCCAGTTCCAGCGCTTGTTGCTGCGAGAGCATGCCGACACCCTTGGAACGGGTGATGAACACCTGGTTGGTGAAAAACAGGCTGTCATAATCCGGCAGGCGCGAATCCAGGTAGTCCATGGTCTCGGCGACCCGTGCCAGGAAGCCTTCCGGAACGTCCCGGCGCACCCCCCCGGGGATGTGGTAGATATGGTAGACGCGACCGCCCGTGAGTTGCTCGAACAGGTCCAGCACCAAGTCGCGGTCGGCCACCCCCCAGTACATGGTGTTGTACATCCCGGTGGTGGCGGCATGCCCACCGAAGGTGAACAGGTGAGCGGCGATGCGCGAGAGTTCCATCTGCAATACGCGCAACCACTGCGCCCGCTCGGGGACTTCGAGGCCGCACAGGGCCTCCACGGCGGAGGAATAGGCGAGCTCCATGGGTGCCGGGTCCGGCACGCAGATGCGCGGCACCAGGGCGATATTCTGGATCCACAGGCGCTGCTCCATCAGCTTCTCGAAGCCGCGGTGCAGGTAGCCACCGTCGGCCTTGGCGTCGGTCACGATATCACCGTGCAGCCGCACCTTCAGGGCATAGTTGCCTTCGATGCCGGGATGGTTGGGGCCGAAGTTCAGCTCGTATTCATGGCTGGGCGGCTGATGTCGCGCCTGATAGTTCTCAGCTCTCATTGCTCAGCCTTCGTCCTTGGCCTTGCGGCTGAAGCGCTGCTCTTCCGGGCGGATGGCAATGCCGCCACCCTGCGCTTCCAGCTCGTTGAGCCATTCAGGGTGGTAGTCCTGCCAGTCGAAGTGGTCGTTGACCCAGTGCTCGGAATCGAATTCCTTGCGCATCGGCGGCGGGCCATCCCATTCAGTGAGGATGAATTTTTCCATCCACGGACTGCCTTCGAAATAGATGCCGTACATCTCGAAGATGTCCCGCTCGAAGAAGCCGGCAGGCTTGTAGATGTCGTATACGGAAAGGTAACGCCCAGGATCGCGCGGGATGCGGATGTGGGCGGAAACCAGGACCTTCAGCTCGTACGACCAGACGTGGTAGACCAGTTCGAATTCACCCTCGTTGATCCAGTCCACGCACGAAATGGCAGACAGGTGGACGAACGAACCCTTGCCCTGCAGCAGGGCCAGCAGGGCCGGCAGGGCATCGGCGGCAATATCCAGGCGCTGGCGCCGCTCGTAACGAGGCTTGTGGGTGACGCTGTCCACTTCCTTGAGCAGATGGCACAGCCATTGGTAGATGTCCGGGCAGACCAGGTCGGTACTTAGTTCGTTACTCATCACAGCCGCTCCAGCTTGCCGGCATTGAGGGTCATGCGCAGGGGCTCCAGCGGCTGCTTGTGCTGCGACAGCAGGCGGGTATGTTCCCCTTCGGTCTCGGGCCCTGCCAGCCCGTAGTGGCGTGCCTCGCTGATCACCTCGGTGGGGGTCTGCCAGGTTACGCCGAACAGGCGCTGCTGATTACCCAGGTAGTAGTCGTAGCGCTGGTAGTAATCCTTCCAGTTGTCGGAACGGCCGGTGCAGATGTTTTCCATCAGTTCCTGCAAGCCATGGATCACCGCTTCCGGGCGCGGCATGCAGCCGGCAATGTAGACATCCACCGGCAGGTAGTCGTTGAGTTTCTTCGCGGTGGCATAGCTTTGCCAGTACATGCCGCCGTTGACCGTGCAGGAACAGATGCCAACGACGTACTTGGGCGAAGCCATCTGCTCATAGGTCAGGATCACCCGCTTCAGGGTCTTCACCGAGACATAGCCGGTGACCAGCAGGATATCGGCCTGGCGCGGCGTGACCATGGGCTGGATGCCGAGCCGCTCCATGTCGAAGCGCGAGGTCATGGCGGGCGGCAGTTCGATGGCCCCGCAGCCAGTACAGTAGTGGAGCATGAACAGCGAGCGCGAGCGGCAGAAGCGCACGAACTCGTCGAACACGTTGGCCAGCGGATTGGTGCGCGCGGGAGCTTCCGGTGCTTCGTAACGAATGGGAATATCTTTCAGGCTGCTCATAAATTGACTCCTCTTTTCAGCGCATGACAAAGGCCAGGCCGATCAGCCCGATCATCACCGGCCATTTCCACATCAGCCGAACCAGGTCCTCGGTACGGTAGCGCGGGAACAAATAGGCCAGGCTCACCGGCACAGCCAGCACAGCGAAGCACTTGGCCAGGAAGCTCAACCAGTTCTCGCCGCCTCCCAAGAACAGCGTTACGTACAAAGCCGAAGCCGTGTAGAGCTGGAAGCTTTGCATCACGAAGAGGCCGCCCATGAACTTGCCGCTCATTTCCACCATCGGTCCGGTAGCGATCTCGGCGGGGGCGATATAGATTTCGAACGGCTGCTTGCCCAGCATGCCGTGCAGGGTGAACAGGCCGGCAATGGCGAGCAGCGGCATCTGCACTGCGCCCCAGCCGGCGATACCGGCGGCCTGCTGCGTGGCGATGATGGACACCAGGTTGGTGCCACCGAAGTGGAAGGCGACCCCGAACACGACGATGACGAAGGGCACGTCGTAGGCCAGCATGGCGGTCAGGGCCCGGCCGATGCCGATGGAGCCGTTGGGGTTGGCGCACTGCCCCACGCCCAGGGCCAGCCCCAGGGACGGTACCATCATAAGGTACATCAGCGTGACCAGCCCGCCCTTGTCGGCGATGCCGTTCATGCCGGGCATTGGCAGCAGGGTCTCCGCCGCCACATAGCCGCCGACCGCCATGACGATGCCGAAGTCGTGGATCAGGCCGTGGGAGGTCTGGGTGCGCTTGGCGTAGAGCTTGACGATGTCGTAGAGCGGCTGCAAGAACGGCGGCCCGACACGGCGCTGCAACTTCGCGGCGATCTTCCTCATCATCAGCACCATGCCGAGGCCGACGACGAAGGCCACCAGGGGCATCAGCAGCAGTTCGAGGATCAATTCGAGCAGGCTCATAGCACCATCCACGCCAGCAGCAGCGTCGCCCCCGCCAGCAAATAGAAGCCCGGACTCACTACCCGGTACCAGCCGCCGGCGGTTTCCGCCACCAAACTCACAGCGGAGGCGATGGCACCTTCCAGCCATTTGAAGCTGCCCCGATACCAGCCGCCGATCAGGTGCATGAGGCCGGCGTAGAAGTTGTCGCTGTAGTGGTAGCGCATCTGGGCGGTGAGGAAGTGGCCGCCGGCGTAGTTGTCCAGCTGGTGGATGCGCTGGGTCTTGCCGCCGAAACCATAGAACAGCATGGCGCCAACGCCGAAACCGGCGAACAGCACGCCCACCACCCAGAGCATGTCGAGGCTGGCCTGGGGCGAAGACACGCCACCCAGGGTGAAATCCAGCACCGGCAGGCCGAGGGCACTCTGGGCTGCGGCCACCCAGCCCAGCAGCAGGCCGGGTGCGACACCGGTGACGAAAGCGATTGCGGCGCAGGTGAGCATGGGGATCAGCATCGACAGCGGCGCCTCGTCGATCTTCTCGTGTTCGACCCGCAACTGGCCGAGGAACACATTATGGATCAGCTTGTAGAGGGAGAGGATGGTCCCCAGAGTGCCGATCACGCTGGCTAGAAATAGCAGCGGGCGGCCATCCTGGATCAGGGCGGTGTACACCATCCACTTGGAGACGAAGCCGCTCATCGGCGGCAGGCCGGCCAGGCTGATGATGCCCAGCAGCAGGGCCAGGAAGGTCAATGGCATGCGGGCCACCAGGCCGCCCAGGCGGTTGAGGTCGGTGTGGCCAATACGATGCTGGACCGCGAACACCGCCATCAGCAGGGTGGCCTGAGTGGCGGCGTGGTTGATCACGTGCAGCAGCCCGCCCGCCGAACCCAGCGCCGTGCCCAGCATGAGGCCGAGCAACATGTAGCCGCTCTGGCCAATGCCGTGCCATGCCAGCAGGTAGCGCGCGTCGTTCTGCTTCAGCGCCGTGTAGGTGGGCAGAATGATGGTCAGCGCCGCGATCCAGGCGATCAGGTCCTGGGCGCTGAGGAAGGTGAAGGGGATCGCCAAGGCCTTGAGATGGGCAATGCCGATCAGCTTGACCAGCACCACGGCCAAGGCGAACAGGCCCATGCGGCCGACGATGGCGCCGAAGAACACTGAGCCCGGGGCCGGCGTTTCGGAATAGGCCGGCGCCTGCCAGAGATGGACGGGCAGGAAGGCCAGCTTGACGCCAAAGCCGATCAGGAAAAGAAGGATCAACGCCCACAGCTCCCCGCTGCTGAGGACATCCAGGCTGGCCCGCGCCGCGTCGAAGCCGAACGAGCCGCCCGCCTGGAACAGGATCACGAGGGCGGCGAGCAGGGACATCGCCCCGGCGATGGCGTACACCAGGTACTTCAGCGCCGCCTCCCGGGCCACCCCGCCGGCCAGGGCCATAAGCAGGAAAGCTGCCCAGGAAGTCGCCTCCCAGCCGACGAACAGGGTCAGCAGATCGCCGCTGCCAAGCAGCAGCAGCATCGCCAGCACGTTGCCGGCCAGGGCGCTGTGCAGCAGACGCCGGCTCCCCGTGTACGCGCGCAGCCATTCGCCCGAGCCGAACCAACTGGCGAACACGGCCGCCGCCAGGGTGACGACGGCGAACAGCCAGGCGAGGCTATCGAAGCGCCAGGCCAAGGTGAAACCGAAACCGGAGAAGGCAAAGCCGGCCATGGTGCCATCGCCGACCTGGGTCAGGGCCCACAACTGGCCGCCATACAACAGCGTCGCCAGGACGCCGGCACCGCGCCAGCGGCCTGCCAGCAGCATCGCCAGCAGGGTCAGCGCGGAAAGCAGGTACAGGGTATCGAGCGGATTCATGGCGCGACACCCAGGATCAGGGCGCGATAGGCCCCCACATCGGAAACCTGTCGTGCCATCCCGGCCAGGCCTTCGGTCAGGGCTGGCAGCAACGGGATGCTGGCCAGGAGCAGCACACCCAGCAGGCTGGCTACCGTGATGTCACTGATGCGGTGGGGCGGCGTGGCACGCTCGGACCTGGCAAACAGCAGTCCCGCCAAACGGAACAGGTAATGGGCCTCAACCACTGTCACCAGCAACACGCCGGCCATTGCCACTTGAGCCAGCGGCCCCGCCTGCTGGCCCAGAGCCAGGAGCAGCACCAGCTTGGCCCAGAAGCCAGGCAGGGGCGGCACCCCCACCAGCGAAAGCGCGAACAGGGTAAACAGGCCGGCTGCCAGCGGCGCCTGGCGGCCGGCCCCGGCGAGGCCCTCCAGGCTGCCGCTCCAGCGTTCCGCCAGCAGGAACAGGGCAGGCTTCAGCAGCAGATGGTTCAGCGCCACCGCGAGGGCTGCGATGAGGCCCAGCTCGCCGGGAATCGACATGGCCACGAACAGCAGGCCGAGTTGGCCAATCGAGGAGAAAGCTAGCATGCGCGGCAGGTCGCGTGCGCGCCAGGCCGCCAGCTCGCCGCTGACTAGGCCGATCAGGCCAAGAACGAGTAGCAGCTGGCGCGCTTCCGGCAGATCGAACACCAGCAGGAGCAGGCGCAACAGCACCAGGATTGCCAGCTTGGAAATCACGCCCGCGAGCAAGGCCGAGACCCGTTTCGGCGCGCTGGCGTAAACCTCTGGCACCCAGGCGTTGACCGGAAACAGTTCCGCCTTCACGCCGAAGCCGATAAGGAGGCAGGCGAACGCGGCGAGGCCGAGGGGATTGGCGAGCCGCTCCGGTGCGAGTTCGGACAGCTGCGCGAGATTGAGGGTGCCGGTCTGAGCATAGACCAGGGTGATGCCGATCAGGGCGAGCACCGAGGCGAACCCGCTGATCAGCAGATAGCGCACGGTAGCCGCCCAGGCCCGCGCAGTGCCGCTGGCGGCGACCAGACCGAAGGAGGCGACCGAGAGCAATTCATAGAAGACAAACAGGTTGAACAGGTCGCCGGAGATGGCCAGGCCGGTGCCGGCACCGGCCAGCAACAGCATCAGCGCGGCGACCCGGTCGCCGCCGCTGCGCATCCCTTCACGCGGCCACAGCAGCAAGGCGAAGAGCGGCACCGCGAGGGCGAACAGAAGCGCCAGTCTGTCAGCATAGAAGACGATGCCCAGCGGCGCTGCGTAGCCGCCGATGGCGGCGCTGACCGGTTGGCCCTGGGCGAGCAGGGCGATGTACCCAAGCAAGCCGGCGCACAGCACCAGGACCAGTGGGCCGAGCCATCTGGCCAGGCTGCCCGAAACCAGACTGGCCGGCCGCATCAGGAAGGCGGCGAGCAAGGGCAGCGCGACAGGCAGCGCGAGCGCGTTCATGCGCTCTCGCTGGCCGTGACCGGCACGAGCAAAGGCTGTCCAGCTGCGGGAAGATGCGCGCTTTGCGGCGGCGCGATGCCGACCTCGGCGCAGATATCCCCCTCCACCCGCGCCTTGAGTTCGCGGATATCCAGCGTGTCATAGGCTTCCTTGATGCGGATCAACAGCGCCACGGCCAGCGCCTGCACGCCGACGCCTATGACGATGGAGGTAAGCACCAGCGCCTGCGGCACCGGATCAACCATGGGCCGGGTCACCGCGCCACCGGTCAGGATCGGTGCTACCGCGTCCCAGCGATAGCCGGCCAAGACCAGCAGCAGGTTGGCGCCGGATTCGGCGATGGCCAGCGCCAGTACCAGGCGCAGCAGATGTCGCGACACCGCCAGGCCGACTGCGCCGATGGCGACGAGTCCGATGCCACCGGCGGCCAGGATGTTGATCAGATCGTGAGGATTCAGGTCCATGTTCATTCCGCCAGATGCGCAAGCAGGTCGGCCAGTTCTGCCCCGACCTTGAGGCCGACCGCTAAATAGAGCAAGGGCAGGCTGCCAGCAGAGACCAGCTGGCCCAGCACGCCCTTGTCCAGCAGGAGTCGCAGGAACGGGCCGCCGTCGATCATGGCGGCCAGGCCGATGCCGATGAAGGCGGCACCCGCCAGGCCCTCCACTACGGTGAGGGCGAGCGGGCTGGGTTGCCGTTCGGCGCGCGCCAGAAACGACACGAAGAACGCCGCGGCCAGCACCACGCCACCCTGGAAGCCGCCACCCGGGGTGAGATGGCCGTGGGCCACGATGTAGAAGCCCACCGTGAGCAGCAGCGGGAATAGCAGGTCGGCACCGGCGCGCAGCACCAGTCCGGCTGGCGCGCGCGGCTTGTTGCTGGCGTGGCTGCCGGCCCGGGTCGCGGGGCTCAACACCATGCCGGCCACGCTGGCGGCGGCGAACAGGATGGCCAGCTCGCACATGGTGTCAATGCCCCGATAGGCAAGCACCACGGCGGTCACGATATTGGCGGAACCGATTTCAGCGGGTCCGCGATCCAGGCTGGCCTGGCCGATTGACATGGGGGTAGCGCCCAGCGGCAGGTGTGCGGCCAAGCCCATGAGCAGTGCGGCCAGCCCCAGAGCGAACAGGAAGGAGGCGAGCTTATGCATGGTCATCCTTGCGCGCACCCAGATCGATCAGCCCCAGGCGGCGCAGGCCGAGGGCCAGCACCGCGCCGGACAGTCCGGCGCCGACCGCGGCCTCGGTCAGGGCCACGTCGGGGGCGGCGAGCAGCACATAGAGCACGGACAGCAGCAGCGATACCACCGAGGAGGCGGCGACGGCAGCGATCAGATTGTCGAACAACAGCACCAGCACGGCCGCGCCCAGCATCAGCGCCACCAGTAGCAAGACGATCCAGGCCATCATTGCCCGTCCTCCGCGTCCGCAACCTGCCAGACTTTCACTCCGGCACGGTGGAAGGCGCGCGCCAGGGTCGAGGAACCGACCGGGCTGGTGAACAGGATGAAACCGGCGATGGCCACGAGCTTGGGCCACCAGCCTGGCTGCAACAGTCCGACCCCGGCCAACACCAACAGCACCCCCAGGGTCGAGGCCTTGGTGGCGGCCTGGATGCGGTTGTAGACGTCGGGCATGCGCAGCAGGCCGAGGGCCGCCAGGAGGCAGAGCAGCCCGCCGGCGAGGAGCAAAACGTCAGCGGCCAGCCTCATGGCCGTTCGCCCTCAATGGCGCGTGCCAGAGCGACGACCCCGACGAAGGACAGCACGCCGTAGACCAGGGCCACGTCGAGGTAGAGCGCGCTGCCGAGCAACCAGGCCAGCAGGGCAAGACCGGCGGTGGCGATCACGCCCAGCGTGTCGGCAGCGACCAGGCGATCCGGCGCCGCAGGGCCCCGCGTCAGGCGCAAAAAGCCTAACAACAGTGCGCCGCCGAGCAGGAACAAGGCGGCGATTTCCAACGGGTTGAGCGCGGGTGGGTTCATTCGAGGAAGCCCGCAATGCGCTGTTCGAACCCGGCGGCGATGGCACGCGTGGCGCATTCCAGATCGCAATCGGGCGGACAATCGATCCAGTGGATCAGCAGGCGGTCACCCTCAGCCTCCACGGTCAATGTGCCCGGCGTAAGTGTGATGCTGTTGGCGAGCAGCATGCGACCGAGTTCCGACTTGAGGCCCGTGCGTACCTCGACCAGGCCAGGGTTGATCGGCAGCGTGGGCGAGATCACGCGCCTCGCCACGTCAAAGTTCGAGAGCGCCAGCTGGCTGAAGAAGTAGCTTAGATAGCGCAGCAGATGCAGGGGTGCCAGCGGAGTCAGCCGCAGTCCGGACAGCAGCGCCAGGCGCTGCCCGGCGGTGAGCATGACGACCAGGGAAACCACCCCGCCGAGGAGCAACTCGTCGGTGGCCAGCGTACCGGTCAGCAGCACCCAGGTCAGCAGGCAGGCCGCAAAGCCCACAAGGTAAGCACTCGGGGGCGCTGAGTTTAAATCTGAAAGCGGGTTCACCTTAGCGTCTCCGTCGTTACCTTATGTCCAAAAAGCAGGAATTGGGCCAAGACCAAAAAGGGAGCAAATCCAGCCGTTATCATTGCCTGAGGTCCGAAGATAAAGGGATTTGAGCATATGCAGGGATTTGGCTCCTGACTTGCCGACATGCTCTGCCGCACCAGAATAGAACGTGCGGTGCCCGGTATTTTACCATGGCCCAAGTTACCAGCGCTTTGTTACACACGTTCGTCATGCCCCTGCGAGAACCCTGTTGGCGGGCCCCTTCAAGGTGGTCATCGGACAGGTCGCTGGGTCATGCGGGTGTCAACCTGCGCCGGGCGGCAGGTGCGCGAGGCCCAGGCTTTCCGCTTAAAGTTCACGCACGATGTACTTGATGCTATAGTCCTCCGGGTGGGGCTCGATGCGAAAGCCCAGGCCTTCCACCAGGTGCAGCATCTTGTGGTTGCTCTTCAACACTTCCCCTTCCAGCACCTTCACGCCCTTGGCCCTGGCTACGTCCATCAGCACGTTCATAAGCTTGTGACCGATGCCCTGATGCTGCCAGCGGTCGTCCACCACCAGAGCAAACTCGCCGTTGGCAAATGACGCATCTACCGCATAGCGCGCCACGCCCATCTCCACTTCATGGCCATCGATCTCGGTCACCATCAGCAAGGCCATCTCCCGGTCGTAGTCGATCTGGGTCAGACGGGCGAGCATTGCAGGGGAAAGCTCGCGCACCGCATCCATGAAACGGAAGTACTTGGCCTCTTCCGAAAGCCCGCGCACGAAGGCCTGAGTGATCTCCGCGTCCTCGGGGCGGATAGGCCGGATGGTAACGTCCATGCCGTTGGGCAGTTGCCAATGGCTTACCAGGTGCGCAGGGTAGGGGTGGATGGCCATGTGGCTGTATCGGTCTGCCCCGGGCGTGCGCGCGGCGATGAGGATGCGCGCGTCAGCGGCCAGGGCGCCGTGCTCGTCCACCAGCAGGGGGTTGATGTCTAGTTCGGCAATCCAGGGAAGTTCGCACACCATCTCCGAGACCCGCAACAACACCTGCTCTACTGCCGTGAAGTTGGCGGAGGGGCGATTGCGGAACTCGCCGAGCAGCTTCACTACCCGCGTGCGCTTGATCAAGTCATCAGCAAGGTAGCGGTTGAGGGGGGGCAGGGACACGGCTTGATCCTGAAACGCTTCCACGTCCACGCCACCGGCACCGAAGGCGATGACCGGGCCCAGCACGGGGTCACTCACCACCCCCACCAGCACCTCGCGGGCGTTGGGCCGGCTGACCATGGGCTCGATCACCACGCCGTCGAGCACGGCCTCAGGCACGTGCCTGTGCACTTCTTCCATCATGCCCATGAAGGCGCCGCGCACTGCCTGGCCGTTGGACAGCCCCAGGCGCACGCCGCCCACGTCGGACTTGTGGCTGACCTGCTGGGAATTGATCTTCATGGCCACGGGAAAACCCATCTGTTGGGCCATGAGCATCGCCTCGGTGGCGTTGCGTGCGATGCTGGTTTGCGCCACCGGGATGTGAAAGGCTGACAGCAGGGCCTTGGACTCTACCTCGTTCAGCATGTGCCTACCCTGCGCCAGGGCACTTTCGATGATCAGGCGCGCGCCTTCCACGTCCGGCGGCGCCTGGTGGGAAAGGGGCTCCGGTGTCTGCATGAGCTGGCGCTGGTTTTCATAGAAAGCGGAGAGATAGGAGAACACCTCCACCGCCGGCTCGGGCGTCGTGAAGTAGGGGATGCCCGCATCCTTGAACAGCTTGCGGCCTTCCGCAACCTGGCTTTCCCCCATCCAGCAGGCGAGCACAGGCTTGCTGGAACCTTTTGCCACCTCCACAACGGCTTGGGCGGCCTCGCTCGGCTTGGTCATGGCCTGCGGCGTGAGCATGGCCAGGACGCCGTCTACGCCCGGGTCCGCCAGGCACGCAGTCAGAGCGGCGCGATACCGATCCGCGCCGGCGTCGCCGATAATGTCTACCGGGTTACCGTGCGACCAGGTTGGGGGCAGTGCGGCGTTGAGCTGATCCATGGTCGTGGGCGCCAGTTCGGCCAGCTTCACGCCCATTTCAACCGCCCTGTCGGTGGCCATGACGCCGGGGCCGCCACCATTGGTGAGGATGGTGAGACGATTGCCCGTGGGGCGTATATGAGCGGCGAGGGCGCGGGCGCAGGCAAACAGTTGCAGGATGGTGGTGACGCGCACCACGCCGGCGCGCCGGACCAGGGCATCGAATACCGCATCCGAGCCCACCAGGGCACCGGTGTGCGAGGCAACCGCCTTGGAACCGGCCTCCTGGCGCCCCACCTTTACCATCACCACGGGCTTCAGACGGGACACCGCACGCAAGGCACTCATGAATCGGCGTGCATCGCGGATGCCCTCGATGTACATGAGGATGCCCTTGGTGGCCGGGTCGTAGGCCAGATAGTCGAGCAGTTCGCCGAAATCGAGATCTGCCGAGGCGCCGGTTGAAATGACGCTGGAAAAACCGATGCCATTGGATGCTGCCCAGTCCAGCATGGCCGTGCAGATCGCGCCGGATTGTGACACCAGGGCCAGGTCGCCGGGCAGGGCCGTGCCGAGGGCGAAGGTGGCGTTCAGGCCTATGGCCGGGCGCTGGATGCCGAGGCAGTTGGGGCCAATGAAACGGATGCCCAGGCGTTTTGCGGTCTGTAGCACCTTTTCTTCCAGCATGGCGCCTTGCCTGCCGATTTCACGGAAACCGGCCGACAGTACTACAGCATGCTTGATGCCGCGCGCGCCGCAGTCTTCGAGAATGCCGGGGATGCTCGGGGCGGGAGTGGCAATGATCGCCAGCTCCGGGGTCTCGGGCAGGGCAGCGGCATTGGCATAGCACCGGCGTCCCAACACCTCTTCCCGTTTGGGGTTAATAGGGAAGACCTGGCCCTGGAAGCCGGATGTGACCATGTTGCGGAAGATGATTCCCGCCACGGAATCCTCCCGGTCGCTGGCGCCAAACACGGCAACGGAACGGGGATGGAGGAGAGGATGAAGGTAATGCTGTGTCATGAATGTTGTTTTCGGGGGTTCGAGTAGGTTCTGGTTATCTGGCAACGGTAAATGTTTGCGCCTGTATGCAAAGCATATGCCTGACAAGGTTACCGCAACATGAAACCGGGATAAGGCTCGCGCAATCAATAACGGTGCCACGGCACCGAAGCGGGGAAGCAAAGCATACATATCGCCTAAACTACATATCCCGCTCCCTCAGCACGACACGGCATCTGGATGCGGCGAGCCCCGCGGCACGAGAGCCCATCGGGGACGTTTCCATGCTGCGCTCCTGTTCAAGTATCCAGCGCGCTGGGTGACGCAGCCAAAGTCACCTGGCGCAAGGTCATTCCGGTGCATGCTGTGCCTGTGTTGATGAAATCAGCGTGCCATTGTATCGATATTGCATGGCCCAAGCCGAATGGCTGCAAGGCAAAAGTCCGCTTAGTGCGCGCTCCGGCGAATCAAACGGGCATTGATTCATATGCTAGTGTGAAATGGTCCGATCCGGCAAATACAGCAACACGATCCAAGAAGAACAGAGGAGGGAAAAGGGATGAATGTCATTCGATATCTGATCGGTGGTGTCACGTTTGCTTGTGTTGCGGCCAGCGTGCCGACTTGCGCCCTTGACTTCGGCCCCGACTCACTCAAGGCGTATGGCGGTACCTATTCCCCCGCTTGCGGCAATCCATCTGCGCCACGCGCGCGGGTCGCGGCCGATGCGATCATGGTCGAGGCCCGCGGCAAGCGCATGACCGGCCACAACCTGCAGGACGCGGTCTCCTACTTTGGCCCCGAACCGCCGCCCAACTATGAGACGACATTGCTGGGTGAGGTGCGCGGCGGCCAGGGGCTGATGTTCGTGATCTATCGCGACGAATCAGGCCAATACCTTGAGATCCAGGGCGACAATAAGGTCATGGCGGCCCTCAAGACGGTGCTCGGCAAGGCCATGGAAACAAAATTCCGCGACTGCAATCCGGAGCTGCATAGAGTGAGTACGCCTTCGCCGGTTCCGGCAGCGCCAGTGAGCGACGTATGGGATCCTCTGCAGGACAAGAAATTCCAGTCGCTCTACCACAGGGCACTTGGCGCAAAGCGCAAAGTGAGCTGGCTGGCGACACTCAGTGGTCCGATGTCGCAAGTGCGCGAAGTGAACGTGGAGGAAAGACCATACAAGCTTATCGCGGTGTGCAAGGCGCACGATTGCTATGACAACAGCATGGTCATGCTGTATTCCGCTGCCAGGGGGGTGGTGTACGGAAAGATATACGAAAGCGGACGAACTGTGTTGGTCGGCAAGCCGTCGCCGGCAGTCGTGGTCGAACTGGAGCGTCTGTGGAAAGCCGAGTGGAGGCAGCAATAACCGCAATCTAGCCGCGCGCTTCTGCCTCCAGTTCCTGCAGGCTTTCTTCGACCCCTGCGGCATGGGTCAGGTTGGCGACATTCTGCTTGGTGAAGAAGCCCTGGAAGTCACCGAAGCGCTGCACATATTCGATGATCAGCGATGAATATTCCGATGCGCTGGAGAAGATCTGCTTCAATCCCTCCTCTTTGGAGCCAATCACGTCAAGCAGGAAGTCCTGGCCACAGTTGCGCAGACTGTTGACCACATGGTCGATGTTGGCCAGACCGGAGGTTTCGCCATCACGCACCGCTACCGCAATGTGATGCAGGCGCGGACCGAAGTTGCGCACGAACTGCTCGGTCGGCGAAGGAAGCTTGAGCAGGTGGTTGACGAAATAGGGATGGTTGGCGGCCGTGAAAACCTTGGCGGGTGATTCCAGTTCATTGGCATGATGCACGCTCTTGGTTACATTGGTCGAGGAATTCTGGTCGGTGATGTCGTAGGAGCCCCAATAGTAGTAACTGGTCAGGGTCAGGTATTCCAGTATGGCCGCCTCGCGATTCTGGCTATAGACACGCGTGGCTAGATGATCGATAGGCAGGAGCAGCGAATCGATGCCCAGTTTGGCCTGCGTTTCCTTGGCTTCCACGTAGGCGCGGTTGATGTCGTCGCGGATGGACGACAGGCCCAGCGCATAGATGCGGATGTCGGATTGTGGCCGTTCCCAGTAGCCGACGATGTTGTGGGTATAGGGACTGGGCTTGACGATGGCCATGTTGCCCGGGAGTTCGAGTTTGCGTACCTGTTCCTGATTGAAGAAGCGGACATCACGCGACCGTTGCAGTTCTACGGTTTCGTGCAGGTTCTCAACGCGCAACACTTCGCCCATGTAGCGCGAATTGGGCTTGCTGGCGCCGATCGGATAGACCTCGTTCAGGCTGCGAAAAATGCCACGGGTGTTGGGATCCTTCACTTCGCGCACCAGGATGTCCGGAGCACTCATGTCGATGCGCAGTATATGGGTGAGGTGCGATTCCGACTCCAGCGTCACCAGGTAGTGGTACGGCGTCATCAGGCAAATTTCGCCGACATAGGCAAACGAGTTGCCGGGCTCGACCGTGATCATCAGCGTATCAATCTGGCGGATTGCATCGGTCAGACCAACACGGTCGCGCTCGTCCAGCAGCTTGCCAAGAAAGTCGTCGAAGAAGGGGGAATTCTGCTTGTCGCCGAAGCGGGGGAATTTGAGAGACTGGGTCATTCCTGTGATGCAGCCTGCTTTGACGAGGCCTTGTCCTGATAAAGGTGAAAATACTGTTTGGACACCGCATCATGAATGGCGCCGAGATCGGCTTCCACCTGATCCAGGCTGCCGTGCAGGGCATCAAGCTTGATGGTGTCGAAATGGGTGGCGAGCAGGCGCTGCCTGGCGTCGCAAACCGCTCTCAGTGGCAGGTCGTGGTTGGGCAGGGCCTTGAGGCAGTCTTCCAACTCATTCAGGCAATGATGCACGGTGCGCGGGAACAATGGGTCCTTGAGTACGAACTCCAGCACCTGCCGGCCCCGCACATGGACGGACACATGGCTCCGATACATCTGGTAGGCCGACAAGGCATTCAGTGTTGCCATCCACAGTCGCTCGACTTCGGCTTTGGTACTGCCTTCCCTGGGCAAAAGCACAGCCGAGTTCACATCGACGATCCGGGTGCTCATGTCCGCCCGTTCCAGATTGCGGCCCAGTTTGATGAACTGGTAGGCAATGTCCATGCTCATCGACCCCATCAGCAGACCGATAATGGATTGCCGCCGTTCAATGATTTCATTCAGGACGTCATACCGCTGCAGACGGCCCTGGGTCGTCTTGGGAGCGCTGCGCAGCAGGAACAGATGCAGGTCATTGATACGCTCCCAGCTTTCTGCCGGCAACACCTCGCGGAAGGTTCGGGTGTTTTCCCGCGCATTATGGATGCAGGAAACGATGGAACTCGGATTGCGCTCATCCAGTATAAGAAAACGCATGACTGCATCCTCATCCGCTTCCTTATAAAGTTCGTGAAATATGTTATCCACCCCAACCACACTGATCAGGTTATCCCATCGGAACGACGCGCCTCTGGGCAAATCCAGCACAACCTGGGAGGTACCGTTGATCAGGCGCGCAGTGTTCTCCGCCCGCTCCAGATAGCGGGTCATCCAGTAGAGGTTTTCAGCTACCCGGGAAAGCATCAGGCATCCGTTCCCAAATCAACAATCCAGGTGTCCTTGCTGCCACCGCCCTGCGATGAGTTGACCACCAGCGAGCCTTCCACCAGTGCGACGCGGGTCAGCCCGCCAGTGGTGGCGTACTGCTTGTCCGACTGCAATACAAAGGGGCGCAAATCCAGATGCCGGGGGGCGAGTTTATGGCCCACCAAGGTTGGGGCAGTCGAAATGTTGAGCGTGGGCTGAGCCATGTAGTTGCGCGGATTCTTGCGGATGAGTTCAGCGAATTTGTCGCGCTCTTCGCGGCTCGCTTGTGGCCCCATCAACATGCCATAGCCACCTGATTCATTGGCAGGCTTTACCACCAACTTGTCGAGATTGGCAAGTACATAGTCGCGTTCGTCATCGTACATGCACAGATAACTGGGCACATTGGGGAGGATCGGTTCTTCGCCCAGGTAATACTTGATGATCTTGGGGACGAAGGTATACACCACCTTGTCGTCTGCCACACCGGCGCCAGGCGCGTTGGCAATGCCTACCTTGCCATTGCGCCACGCGCGCATCAGGCCGGGCACTCCCAGGACCGAATCGGGGCGGAAGGCTTCGGGGTCAAGAAAATCGTCATCAATGCGCCGGTAGATCACATCCACCTGGGTCAGGCCGGATACGGTTTTCATGTAGACGCAGTCATCCTCGCCCACGATCAGGTCGGAACCTTCAACCAGATACGCGCCCATCTGCTGGGCAAGGAAGCTGTGCTCGAAATAGGCCGAATTGAAAATGCCCGGCGTCAGCACGGCGACCTCCGGTCGGTCCTGGTTGCGTGGCGAGAGGGCCGCGAGGGTGTCATACAGTCGGGCCGGGTACTCATCCACCGGCAGAATGGAACAGGTCTGGAATACTTCCGGAAACAGCCGCTTCATGACATGCCGGTTTTCCAGCATGTAGGAAACGCCGGATGGCACCCGAAGATTGTCTTCCAGCACATACACGGTTCCGTCTTTGTCACGCACCAGGTCAGTGCCGCATATGTGTGCCCACACCCCAAAACGGGGCGTAAAGGCTTTGCATTGGGTCCGGAAATTCTTTGATCCGGCTAGAACCTCAAGAGGGAAGACCTTGTCCTTGACGATGCGCTGTTCATTGTACAAATCGTTGATGAACAGATTTAGTGCAACCAGGCGTTGCTTCAGACCGATATCGATGTGTAGCCACTCTTTGAGCGACATGACCCGTGGAATGATGTCAAACGGCCAGACGCGGTCGATATTGGCGCCGTCACTATACACCGTGAAGGTGATGCCCATGGTCATGATCGCGGCGTTAACCGCGTCACGCCGTGCTTCCAGATCATCGGGGCTGAGCGAATCGAGATAATCAAACAGGGGTTTGGCAGCGGGCCGGGGCTTGCCGTCACGTCCGATCAATTCGTCATACGCTTCGTTGTGTTGATAGGCATCAAGCGGCAGATGCACTGAATTTGAGTCCATGCCCGATTAAAGCAGGATGTATGCCTGCTTCGCAAGAACAGAATGCAGTCATAACCAGTGCCGATGGACAAGAACTGCCCTGCTGCTAGCGCGGCAGTTTGCCGTTGAGCACGGGTTCCTATTACTTCAGTTGTAATGCAAACATTAAGCCAATGATCTAAGGTGAATCCTTAGCAACTGAGGGAAAAGGGATGAACGAACCGAAGGATTCCCCGCCTGCCAGCAACCTGGTCAATATGGTCGGTCGTTCCGCAGCTTTTCGCCGTGTGGAGCGTCTAATCAGAAAAATAGCCGACTACGATACGGCTGTGTTGATTGAGGGCGAAACCGGAACCGGCAAGGAACTGGCTGCGCGTTCGGTTCATTATCTTAGCGCCCGTCGAGGCATGCCCTTTGTGCCGGTCAATTGCGGCGCCATCCCCGATAGTCTGGTTGAAAACGAATTGTTCGGGCACCGCAGGGGCGCCTTCACCGGAGCAAGTGACACCAGGCAGGGACTGATTGCTCAGGCACAGGGCGGCACGCTGTTTCTCGATGAGATCGATGCACTGTCGCCCAAGGCGCAGGTGACCCTGTTGCGCTTCATGCAGGACCAGGAATACAGGCCGCTGGGCAGCGCACATGCCGAATGCGGAAATGTCCGGGTCATCGCCGCGAGTAATGCGAATCTGCTGAAACTGGCCGAGACGGGCGAGTTTCGCGCCGACCTGCTGTTCCGGCTCAAGGTTCTTTCGGTGGAGTTGCCGCCGGTGAGAGAGCGGCAGGGAGATGTGGAACTTCTTGCTGAACATTATCTGCAGAAGTTCAGCCAAAAATATGGCAAGCCGGTGAAGTCGCTTCATCTTGATACGCTCGCCTGGATGAACAAGTACGACTGGCCCGGCAACGTGCGTGAGCTTGAGCACCTGATCCATCGCGAATTCCTCCTGAGCGATGGTCCTACCATCCACCTGCATTGCGAGAGCCGGGATATCGACCGTCGCAAACGGCCTGACCGCAGGGGCGTAAACCTGGAAGCTGGCTTTGGTGTGGCCAAGACGCAGGCTATTGTCCAATTTGAAAAGCGATTCTTGAAGCAGCTGCTTTTCCTGTCCGACGGCAATGTTACGCGCGCCGCAAAACTTGCCGGGAAAGAACGTCGTGCGCTCGGCAAACTGCTGAAGAAGCATGGCCTTGAGAAGAGCGAGTATTCAAGCGGACCGGGTCCTCGCGCTGCTTGGCCGTTGACCAACGAATTTCTTCCAGTTCAAGACGAAAGGCTGGACGGGGAAATCGACCGTCAGCGGGACTAAGCGCGGGTTGCCTGGTCCTTGCCCTTCAAAATGAAGGTCGCATGCGCGAGGTTGCAGACATCGCCGTATTGACCACATCCTCCGGTCAGTCCCGCGCAGCAATTTGTCGGGACAGCCCGGCCCCCTGGATCTTCTCATCTATGCCCACTTCCCGCAGGCCGCTACCGCGCCTTCGCTTCGCACGACTGGCAAAGCGCTGAAAAGGCAAGTGCGGGGACCTGCGCCTCGTGCTTTCGCGCAATCCTGACCGCACTTCCGCTCTGGCTCCATGCAGAAGTGGGTGACTGTTGACCCACTTGGGGAATTTGGCCGTGCAATGCGTGAAGCCCTGTCCTGATCATGATTCGGGACGATTCGAAGAATATTCACTGGGTCATTTTCAACCCACATTGTTCTGCGCACCGCGGCCTAATTGATTTCAATTCAAGGAGTTGCAATTTCGCTCCATCTGGCATCGCGCTTGCTGTACTGAAGTGTGTCATCAAACGGCACATTGCAAGGGCTACGATGCCGCCAGAGGGATCGGACACCATCGACACGATTGCTCAGCTCATCATGGAGCATCTCAAGCTGAACCCATTGGCAGCGGATACGGTCGAGGGTGTCGCCAATTGGTGGCTGCGGCAGCGAGGGCTTCGTGCCAGTGAAGAGCAGGTGCAGAAGGCGCTCGATCTCCTGGTCGTCAGGCAACAAGTGGTCTGTCATCGATCACTTGACGGGCACCTGCTGTACGGGCGTGGCAAAGGCTGAGTTTCCTGGTCGGGCAAGCAATGGCTTGCCCAAGCAGTGAATCCGCCGACCACTAATCAACGTGGATGATTGGAAGGAGAAAGCATGATCCAGGTCAGCTACCCAGGCGTATATATTGAAGAGATCCCGAGCGGTGTGCGCACGATCACCGGGGTGGCAACGTCCATTGCCGCCTTTGTGGGCTGGGCGGCGAAGGGCCCGACGGATCGCGCCGAGCTCGTGCTGAGTTGGGCGGACTTTGCGCGCAAGTTCGGCGGGCTTGATCCACGCACCCAATTCGGCCATGCGGTGTCGCAATTCTTCGCCAACGGCGGTCAGCGTGCGTACATTATCCGCCTGGTCACCAGCGGTTCCGATACGGCGACGAACAACGCCGCACCTGGCGCGGTGACTCTGGATGGCAAGCTCACGGTCACGGCGCAGAATCCAGGCGCATGGGCCAATGACTACGCTATCGTCACCAAGCAGCGTGCCGATGATGCGACCCGCTTTCAGTTGACGGTCGCCAACGTCCAGCAGGATCCAAAAGGCATCCCGGCCGAAGTATTCGCAAATCTCTCGATGCTGCCCACCGACCCACGCTATGTGGTGAACGTGCTGAAGAACGAATCGGTTCTGGTCGGCGCGGCCGTGGTGGGCGGCGCGACCGCCCCGCCCGCCGATACCGTGATTCCATCGAGCGGAGTGATCCCGGCCAGTGCGAAGCTGACCGGTGGTGCCGACGGTGCCGTGTTGAGCCCGAACACGAGCGCGTTCGAAAATGCGGCGCAGCCAAGCAGCGGCGCCGGCGGCATCTACATGCTCGACCGCATCGACCTGTTCAACCTGCTGTGCGTGCCGGGCGAGACCACGACCTCCGTGCTGTCGTCCCTGGAGACGTTCTGCCGCAAGCGCCGTGCCTTCCTCATTGCCGACAGCGCGGCGGACGCCACGCTCACCTCCCTGCAGAACGGCCCCGACAGCAGCCTGACCGGCAATGACGCGATCAATGCCGCGTTCTACTTCCCCTGGGTGACGGCGCCCGACCCGCTGCAGGAAAACCGGCCCACCGATTTTCCGCCCTGCGGCTTTGTGGCGGGCCTGTATGCGCGCACCGATTCGACCCGTGGCGTGTGGAAAGCGCCTGCCGGAACGGATGCGAGTCTCACCGGCGTTACCGGCGTGAAGACCATGCTCACCAACGACGAGAATGGGGTGCTCAATCCCAAGGCGGTCAACTGCATACGCAACTTCCCCACCTACGGCACCATCATCTGGGGCGCGCGCACCCTGCAGGGTAACGACGAGCGCGGTTCCGAGTGGAAATACGTGCCTGTCCGGCGTACCGCGCTGTTCCTGGAAGAGAGCCTGTATCGCGCATTGAAATGGGTGGTGTTCGAGCCCAATGATGAGCCACTGTGGGCGCAGATCCGCCTCAATGTGGGGGCGTTTCTGCATGACCTGTTCCGCCAGGGCGCGTTCCAGGGCAAGACGCCGCAGGACGCCTACTTCGTCAAGTGCGACAAGGAGACGACGACGCAGAACGATATCAATCTTGGCATTGTCAATATCGTCGTCGGCTTTGCCCCGCTGAAACCGGCGGAATTCGTCGTAATTCAGATCCAGCAGATCGCTGGACAGATCCAGACTTGACGATCATGGCGATACGCCCCGCCCAGACTGATGGTCGTCGTCGCGTACGCCACGATCGTTTCCCTCACCCCGACCCTCTCCCGCGAGCGGGCGAGGGGTTCTACGGCGTCGCTTCGCGGCGTTCACATTAACGGAGGCCCGTTATGGCTCAGTTCAGCGTCAATGCACAACGTTTTGATCCTTACAAGAATTTCAAATTTCGCATCAAATGGGATGGCCGCTATGTGGCCGGCGTCAGCAAGTTGACCGGCCTCAAGCGCACCACCGAGGTCGTCAAGCACCGTGAAGGCGGCGATCCGTCAAGCAGCCGCAAATCGCCCGGCCGCACCGAGTATGACGCGATTACGGTGGAGCGCGGTGTGACCCATGACACCGAATTCGAGAAATGGGCAAACAAGGTGTGGAACTATGGCTCGGGCTTGGGCGCGGAGGTTTCGCTGAAGGATTTCCGCAAGGACATCATCATCGAGGTCTATAACGAAGCCGGTCAGCTTGCGCTCGCCTACAAGCTCTATCGCTGTTGGGTATCCGAATATCAGGCGCTACCTGACCTTGACGCCAACGCAAACGTGGTTGCGATCCAGCACATCAAGCTGGAGAACGAGGGCTGGGAGCGCGATTACGAGGTGCCTGAACCCAGCGAGCCACAATTCACCGAGCCGGCAACTTGATGAGGTGCCATGCGAGTTCCATTGGCTGGCCAACTCCTTGATGCCTGGGAACGTGGGGCGAGCGAGACGCCAACGCGTCGCGCGTTGAGTCTGCTGGCAATCGCACAGCCGCAACTTTCCGAGGGCGAACTGGCGGCGCTGCCTATCGGGCGCCGCGACGAACAGTTGCTGCAACTACGCGAACGCCTGTTCGGATCACAACTCCTGCTGGTTGTGCCATGTCCGCGGTGTGGACAGCCCCTCGAGTCACAGGTGCGTGTTGATGATCTTGCCTGTGATCACGTAGAGCCGGAAGCCGCTTCCTATGTCGCAGAGTGCCACGGCCACCTCGTCACCTTTCGGCTTCCCGCCAGCAATGACCTGATGGCACTGTCGCATGACGGCGATGCAGGGGCATGCCGCGCACACTTGATTGATCGCTGCCTGCTTGAGGTCCGTGACTCGCATGGCCAACAGAGAGCGGTTTCCCAACTGTCCGACGAGGTGCTTGCAGATATCTGCAGGAAGATGGAACAGGCCGACCCGGCGGCCGACATGGAGCTCGCGTTCACATGTCCAGCCTGCGGCAGCCATTGGCAGGAAATGTTCGACATTGCCAGCTTTCTCTGGCGCGAAATACACGCCTGGGCGCAGCGCACATTGCGCGATGTGCACATCCTGGCGCGCGCCTATGGCTGGCCCGAGGCGGACGTGTTGGCGCTTAGTCCAACGCGGCGCCAGATCTATCTGGAGCTGTGTCGTCAATGACGGAAAGAATCACGACGCAGCCCAAGGACTTCTTGGGCCGCATGGTGGCAAAGGCACAGGGTGCAGTGTGCGCCATCGAGCCGCGCCTGCCTTCGCTGTTCGAACCGGTGGGCGGCGCGGTCGTGGCAGCGGCGGTCCCCCTGCCAGCAGACTTGCAACCGGGCACGGCAGACGAACCACGTCCCGCCGATATTTCCCGGATGGACGTCGGGGACTCTCACGACGAGGCTGAGCAGACCGACAATTCTTACCGGGGATGGGCCAGGGGAAAACCGCCGGATACAGTGGCGAGCCCGCCTCAATCGCCCTTGGCGTGGAATGGCGGCGAACCGCTTGCGCGATCTGACAGCGATCGCGCGGCCATGACCGATGCCGAATACCCTGGCGAATCCGGCATGACGCAGCGCAGACGCGCCGATGTCGTGAGCACCGATACGCTCGCTCGGATGCGGCCAGCGCGTTCCGCGGCTGGCATCCCCTTGACCCGGGATGTCGAACGCGTGCCTGCGCGGTCCGGCGCAAGCTCGCGCGATTCGTCCGAACCCGTAGACAGGGCCCAGCAGCCCAAGGCAGGGACGCTGATGGTTGAGCCCGAGGCCGCCCTGGTGCCACGCCTTGCAATCGCCGGGGCGCCCAAACCCGCAAGTCCGCCAAACCGTGTTGCCGTTGCAGCCGGGCCGATGTCGGAACCGCAGACGCCCGTCATCAACGTCACCATTGGCCGGGTGGAAATCCGTGCGGTTCAGGGGGCACTGGCCAGGCCGCGCGCTGACCATGCGAAGCCGAAGACCTTGAGCCTGGACGACTACCTCAAACAGCGTGGGGGCGGCCGATGAGCAACACGCTCGCCATTGCAGCCACGACCTCCACCCTGCGCAATCTGCTGCAAACACAGATCCCGCTGCTGGATACCGATCTGTCGGACCTGGATGTGACCATCGCGCCGCCGGACTTGGCGCGCAAGGGGATTACCAAGGCGCAGCTCAACCTGTTTCTCTATCAGACCGTGGTGAACGCGGCCTGGCGCAATCTCGATATGCCGCGCCAGGTTAGGCCGGGCGAGGCGGGGTCTCCGCCATTGGCGCTGAATCTGCACTATCTGCTGACCGCCTACGGACGAGGCGAAACCGACAACGACGGCACCAGCCATCGCGTCCTGGGCGGAGCAATGAGTGTGTTTCATGATCGGCCACTGCTGGACCAGAGCGACATCGCCGCGTCGTTGCCAAACAATGATCTGGCCATGCAGTTCGAGCGCTTGCGCATCACACCGCTGGCGGTCGGGGTCGAGGAAATGTCCCGGCTCTGGACGGTATTCCAGACCCAGTACCGCATTTCTGCCGCCTATGAAGTGACCGTCGTGCTCATCGACGCGCGCACGCCGGGCAAAGCATCGCTTCCGGTGCTGACGCGGGGGCCGAGTGATCGTGGTATCGCGACCGTCACTGGGGCGGTGCCCACCCTTAGCGAAATCCGGCCGCCGATGTCACAACCGGCAGCGCGTCAGGGCGAAGATGTGGTTGTTGTCGGCGCACAGCTGCAGAGCACTGATGCAGTGGTGCGCTTCACCAGTACGCGCCTTGGCCAGCTGATTGAGCTCGCGCCGCAGGCCGGCGGCAATTCGGGCGAAATCACGGTCCACTTGCCGGACAAGACCGAGGACCCCAGTGCAATGTCCCGGTGGGCGCCAGGCTTCTACACCGCTGCACTGGTGGTTACGCATAGCGGCGTTCCGCCGCTGCTCAGCAATCCGGTCGCCTTCGCGCTTGCACCGCGGATCACCGTTACCCCTGCCGCGGCACCGGCGGGCACGCTGAACCTCACCCTGACCTGCGAGCCGCGCATCATTCTGGGCCAGCGCGTGCTGCTCATCCTTGGTGAGCGGCAGATTGAGCCCACGTCCATGATTAACCCGGCGGATGCGACTCAGCCAAGCACGCTCGCATTTACAGCACCTGGCGTTGCAGCGGGCAGTTACGTGGTGCGCCTGCGGGTAGATGGTGTCGACAGCATTCCTGTGGCCTACAGTGGCACGCCGCTGCTGCCTGCGTTCGATCCCGCCCAGAAAGTGACGGTGACATGAGCGAACTCGAGGCTTGGCTGCAAGCCAATGACCGATACCTGGCAGATGCGTTGAGCGAACTGCGTCAGCGGCTTGAACGCGCCGCGGACAAGAACGCGGCGCCGGCCCCGTCCGGGCAGCCTTCTACCCTGCGCGAGACATTGACCATTGTGCCCGGCCAGCCGCCCAAACAGCGCTCCCTGCTGGAGCGATTATTCAGTGCGCAGTCCAAGGCCGCAGAAAGTCCGAGTCCAGCAACAGCAGGGGCGGAAGTCACCGCAGCACCTGCGGCAGAGACGGTCGCCAAGGCCGAACCCGTATCTGAATCGATGCCGGAGGCAGGTGCGTCCGAACAAACTCCCGCGCTATTGCTGCTTGCCCAACGTCTCGGCCTTACCGAATTTGAACGCAACACGTTGTTGCTGTGCGCCGCCATGGAGCTCGACACGCGCATCGCCGGCCTCTGCGCGCGCGCGCAGGCCGATCCGGCACGCCCCTATCCGACCTTCGCGCTGGCCCTCACCCTGTTCGACAACCCGGCCTGGGATGTGCTTTCGCCGGAACGCCCGCTGCGCTACTGGCGATTGATCGAAATCAATCAGCCTAGGGCGCAGCCCCTTGTCACCAGTGCGCTGAAGGCCGACGAACGCATCGTCAATTACCTGAAGGGACTGAATTACCTTGACGACCGGCTGGCGCCCCTGACTATGCCGATCGGTCGCCCCGCCGGCTTGCTGCCTCCATCGCAGGCGCGCTTGGTTGAAGTTATTGCCGTCCATGTCGACAAAGCGCAGCACGTCGCGTCGCTGCCCGTGTTTCAGCTGGCCGGCAGCGATAGTGCAAGCAAGCTCGCCATTGCCGGCGACATCGCCGCCAGCCTTGGCCTTACGCTATACCGCATGCCTGCGGACGCGATTCCCGTGCAGGCCGCCGATCATGAATCGCTGGTACGCCTGTGGCAGCGGGAGAGCACGCTGCTGCCCATTGCGCTGTATGTGGATGCCTGCCAGATCGAGTGTGCAGCCAGCCCGCAGATGGCAGCGATCCAGCGCCTGTTCAGCCGCGGACTGGGCCTGGTGTTGCTCGACACGCGCGAGCCCTGGCCTGAGCCTGGGCGTGAGAGTGTCACGCTCGATGTGGCGAAGCCGACGTCCGAGGAACAGCGCGCTCTCTGGGAGCAGGCGCTGGGCGCTGAGGTGGCAGACATGGCGGCGCGTGTGGCGGCGCAGTTCAATTTCAACAGCGCGACCATACGCAGCGTGGCGGCCAACGCCCAGGCAATGGCCAAGCATGGCGGCGGGTCACTCCAAGACAGGCTGTGGAGCGAATGCCTGAGCCAGTCCCGGCCTGCACTCAACCAGCTGGCGCAGGTGCTGGAGCCGAAAGCAAGGTGGGACGATCTGGAACTGCCGCTTGCCGAGAATCGGCTGCTGCGGCAGATTGCCGACCAGGTGGCGAGCCGCATGGCGGTCTATGACGACTGGGGCTTCCGCGAGCGCATGAACCGGGGCCTGGGCATCAGCGTACTGTTCGCCGGCGAGTCGGGCACCGGCAAGACCATGGCGGCCGAAGTCATCGCCAACGAACTTGGGCTGCTGATCTATCGCATCGATCTTTCCGCAGTCGTCAGCAAATATATTGGCGAAACCGAGAAGAATCTGCGCAAGCTGTTCGATGCCGCCGAGGACGGCGGGGCCATCCTGTTCTTTGACGAGGCCGATGCGCTGTTCGGCAAACGCAGCGAAGTGAAGGACAGCCACGACCGCTATGCCAACATCGAAATCAACTACCTGCTGCAGCGCATGGAGTCCTATCGCGGCCTGGCCATCCTTGCCACCAACATGAAGAGCGCGCTCGACAACGCCTTCGTGCGGCGCCTGCGCTTCGTGGTGAATTTCCCCTTTCCCGGCCCGGCGGAACGCATGGCGATCTGGCAGCACGCGTTCCCGCAGAAGACGCCGCTCGGCGATCTCGACCTGGCGCGCCTGGCCAAGCTCAACATCACCGGCGGCAGCATAAGCAACATCGCGCTCAATGCTGCATTCCTCGCTGCCCAGGCCGGCAGCCGCGTCACCATGCCGCTGCTGCTGGAAGCGGCGCGCAATGAATTCCGCAAACTGGAACGGCCGATCAACGAGGCGGACTTCCGCTGGCTGGAAGCCGCGGGAGGCAATGCATGAACATCAATCTGCACATCGAACGCCTGGTGCTGGACGGATTGCCTATGGAAACTGAGCACGGTCCCCTGATTCAGCAGGCCGTGGAACGCGAATTGACCACGCTGCTGACAAATTCGCAGTTGCCGGACGCCTTGCGCTCGGGGGGCAGTCTGTATCGCCTGCAAACACCCGAAATTCAGATTTCATATGGGGTGCGGCCCGTACCGCTGGGCCAACAAATCGCCGGCGCGGTGTATAAAGGGCTGAGCAAATGACCCGCCTGGCACCAAGCCCAACCTTTAAGTCCCAGCAACATCCGGGTCTGAGTCGAGGCGGATTGCTCCAACGCAACTGCGCCTGCGGCAATCACACGATGGCGGGCGGCGAGTGTGCGCAGTGCAGCAAGAGCAAGCGGCGCGGCCTGCAAGCCAAGCTCAAGGTCAACGAGCCCGGCGATAGCTACGAACAGGAGGCGGACCGCATTGCCGATCAAGTGATGGCGACCCCGTCGCATGCCCGGGCCAGCGGTGCGGCCCCCCGCATCCAGCGTGTCTCGGGGTCATCGAGTGGGGCCATGGAAACGGCGCCGACGAGTGTAGACCAAGTCCTCTCCGATTCCGGCAGACCACTGGATCCCCCGTTGCGGCGAGACATGGAGCAGCGTTTCGATTACGACTTCTCCAGGGTAAGAGTGCACACGGGTACAGCAGCCGAGCAATCGGCGCGCGACCTGGATGCCCATGCCTACACGGCAGGTCACGATATCGTGTTCGGCGCGGGTCGGTTTGAACCGGGAACATACGATGGGCGGCGATTGATCGCGCATGAACTCGCGCATGTCGTGCAACAGTCAGCGACTGGCGAAGATAACGCAAGGCAAAGGACTGGCAAGGCTTTGTCCTCCATTGCGCCTGCCTCTTACAGCTTGCGCGTTATCGACCCGCAAGGCGGCGAGAAGCTCATTCGCCCGCCCATTCCAAATGTCATTCACGCCACGACGGGGGCGCGAGGCGAGGCGGCGGTTGGCAGCACCGAGCCAAAGGAGGAAGAGGCGGATAACCTCACGCTGCGGCGCAGCTCCACGGACGGCGCAACGCCGACGCTGTACATTCAGCGCGCCGCGACGTTCACCAAACCGACAGTCAAAGCCGACAATCCCATTGTACGCGTGTTGAAGGGGCTGACACCGGGATTAACGACACCCGAAATCAACGGCACCAAGTCGCCTTCGGGCCAGCAACTGTTCACTGCGCTGTCGCCGACGAAGGTGAAGCAGACGGCCAGCAGCGGCGGCGCCGTGAGCTGCCAGTTCGACAGCTTCCACCTCGCCACCACGGCGGAGCAAATTGTGGCGACTGCGGCGCCCCCCGGTGGTTGGACTGCGACCGTGGGGCCCGCTACGGGCTTTCCTCGGAGGCCAAGTGTGCCAAGGTGGCAAAACTGCCGATCGCGATGAACGCGCTGCCGAACAACGCCGATTTCGTGAAGCGCGTGCAGAACAGCGAGGACGAGCACGTCGCCGATTTGAAGTGGCTGCACGACCGCTACCTGGCTCCCTACGATGCCTTCGTCAACGGCCTGAGCGGCAGCGGCAAAGACCTGCCGGCCTGCGCTCAGGATCTTGCCGGCAAGCTCGGCTTCCGTCCCACGGAAGCCGCCTCCGCATTCAGCTACGGTTGGGCGACGTCGCTCGAGAAGCTCGACGGACCCTTGGGCACGCATACCGATACGGCACGGATCGACACGAACAAGGACTGCAGTGCTGCCACGCTGACAGTCAACCAGCCCAGCGCGCCGAAGGCAGGCGCCGGGCCGGGCAACGTCACAACGGTGAAGCCGACGGTAACAAACTTCGATCCTACCAAGCTGACGGTGGTCGGCAACGACCTCAACGAAGGTAAGACGGTGGTAAAGAGCTTCGGCAACGCGGCCGACGCCAAGTCCGCGCTCGGCGTGATTCAGCATTACGGCATGACGTCGCGCAACGTCATCGGATCGCTGGAATATTTCCTCGTCAACGGTGCGGCGCCGAGCGGCGCGCTCAAAGCCGCAAATGAGTTCGCCATCGATCCCACGCGTTATCAGGTGACGTTCGACTTTCCCAATGCCGGGGAGTGGGCGATCACCGATATCTCGACAGTGGCAACCGGCATCAACGTAAACGTGATCGCCGGCTTCGGTGCCAGCCGCGACGAGGCGTATTCCGCGTGGGCGGTGCTGCAATCCTTTGGCTTTGCCTGGAAGGGCTGGGTTGGGGGCACGCGCCAGAAGCCAGCAATGAGCTATTTCCGCGTATAGAGGAAGCACGACGCCAAACACCGATTTGTTGGAGGTAAACGAGAAATGAATGTGTTTGCCAATATGCATCAGATGACCGCGCGCTCGCCTGCATTCGACGCGCCGAGGCCGAGTGCCCGGTTGCAGCGACATGCCAGCGCGGCGGAGCAGCGAACAGATAGGCCAGCCATCGTGGACGACGTGCTCGGGTCTTCTGGCGCCCGCTTAGACACAGCCAGCCGGGCCTATTTCGAGCCACGCTTTGGATTTGACTTCAGCCAGGTGCGGGTGCACACCGACTCGCGGGCAGCCGAATCGGCGCGCCGGATCGGGGCCTGGGCCTATACCGTGGCTGACGATGTGGTGTTCGGCGCGGGGCAGTATGCGCCAGGTTCTGCAACGGGACGGAAATTGCTCGCTCACGAGTTGGGACATGTCGCGCAGCAGAGAATGGGAGGGGCCGCTCCGGTTGCGCAAGCCGAAAACCGCGCGCGCGCTGCCGCAGAACGCGTCGGCAGCGGCGCGAGTGTTGCGCCGGCGGAGCTGGGCGGCGCGCCGATGGGTCTGTACCGCGATCCGGACGAAGGCCCGGACAAGCCGAAGACTGCGCCGACCCTGCCACCGCTGCCCAAACTCGAGCTTTCGACGCCAGGCCCCGCCGAGTGGCTCCAGATGCAGGCCACGCTCGGCGCGCACGGGCGGCGCCTCTCGCTAAGGGACGCGGACGACATCCTGCGCGAGCGCGAACGCAGCTCGAAGTTGCTCGACGCTTTCGGTATCGACGATCGCTTCAAGCTGTGGTTCATCACCAAGCAGTGGATCCTCAACAAGGGAATACAGATGCAACTGGAAGATTCGCAGGAACGCGAGAATCCGAATGCGATGGATCGGCTGAACTTCGACTGGAAGAATGCGCATCCTGGTGCCATCCAGACACCCATTTTTCCGGTCTACGAGCGCAAGTTCTGATGCCACAACATGAACACGTTTTGAATGACTTGACTGGGTGACTTGGTTGAAACGAACGATGCCATGAATACGACGCGACTCCAGGCACAATCCAAACCTGCCCCCGCGCTTGCGTCTGGCGGGGAGCGCAGTTTGCAGCGCAAGTGCGCATGCGGTAATCACACACCAGGCGGGAAGTGTGATGCCTGTGCGGCGCAGAAGAGACAGTTGTCGCGGCGCGTGGATGACCCCGATCTTCCAACTGGGGAAATTCCACCTATCGTGTACGAGGTACTGCGCTCCCCCGGTCAACCGCTCGCGCCGCAAACGCGCGTGTTCCTGGAACCGCGCTTTGGCCTCGATTTCAGCCGCGTGCAGGTGCACATGGACGGGCACGCGGCCCGGTCAGCCCACGCCATCGATGCGCTGGCCTATACCGTGGGACATCACGTAGTGTTTGGTACCGGGCAGTACGCTCCCGATACGCCGCGCGGTCAGCGCCTGCTTGCTCACGAGTTGACCCACGTGGCGCAGCAGCGCGACGCGCCGGCCGCCGCGCCGCGGATCAGCGCTCCGTCGGACGCCCATGAGGTGGAAGCTGATCGAGCGGCGGAAGCGATCGCGCATGGCGGCGGCGCGCCGAGCATCGGTTCGTCGCCCGGCGCACTCGCGCGCTCGGTGTCGGCCACGGCGCTCGACTGCGCGGGCGGAAAGAAAGGGGCAGCGGCCAATCCGGCCACGGCGCTGACCCGCATCGACGCTCACGCCCAGGGCCTGGCGCAAGCGGCCGCAATCCTGCTCGCCGCGGCAAGCGCCGCGGCGAGCCTGGGCGTGAAGTCTCCCAGTTCCGGGGTGGAGCAGTCCTACCATAACCGGTTTGGCGATCCGCCCAAGTTCGCCGGCGGCTTTCTTAATCGGCTCAGCGGCAAGACCAGGCCAACCCGGGAGGAGGCGCTGGCGGACGAGATGGATTCCGCCTCCGACCGCTTCCAGCGGCTCGCCGACAATTTCGACAAGCCAATTCGCTATCGCTGCATCGACAAGCCCGATACGTTCGCCGGCTGCGATGCGCACTGCAAGGGCCGTGACGCAACCACGTGCGCCGGGCTGCGCGCCGTCTTTCTCTGCCCGCGTTTTTGGACGCTGGGCGACACGGAGAAGGCGACCCTGCTTATTCATGAGTCAGCCCACATGCTGTGGGCCAACGTGGCGCACGTAGCAAACTTCCGTCACGCGGAGTGCTACGCAAGCTTCGTCGCCGACATGTTCCACAGCCTGCCGGGCACGCCGGCCTGCCCACAGCCCAAGCCGTGACGCCGCTCGTGACGACTCTGCTCATTACCCATCGAACCAGCGTGGCCCCGTCCGGCGAGCTGGCCAGCGCGCACGACCGAGGCGGCCGATGAGCGAGCGAGCGCAAAATCAGTCCATGCCGCGCGGGCCTGCATCCATCCCGCCGGTCTTAGGCGCCGTGCTGCAACGACAATGCGCGTGCGGCAGCCATACGGTGGCCGGCAGGGAGTGCGCGGAGTGCCGCACGAAGAAGTCAGGGTTGCAGCGCAAGCTCGTGATTGGGGCCAGCGATGACCCGCTCGAGTTGGAAGCGGACCGGGTGGCCGATCAAGTGATGGCAAAAACGGCGTGCGGCGGATTTGTCAGCACCGCGCCCCCTATCCAGCGTTACGCCGACAGCTTAAGCGGGCAAAGCGCGGCGGCGCCTGCCAGCGTTGAGCGAGCTTTGGCTAGCGCTGGCGGGCCCCTGGAACCGGGGCTGCGGCGGGATATGGAGCAAGGTTTCGGCCACGACTTCAGCCGGGTGCGGGTGCACACGGATGCAGCGGCCAAGCAATCGGCGCGCGATGTCGCCGCCCAGGCCTACACCGTGGCACACCATATCGTGGTCGGCGACGGTGCGCCGTTGCCGCACACATCCGCGGGACGGCGCTTGATGGCGCACGAGCTGGCGCATGTCGTTCAGCAGGGAGGCGGCGCGGCGGCCACGGTCCGGCGCGCGCCGTTTCCTCCGGCGCGCACCAATTACCGCTTCGGTACCGGGCAGATTACGGTTGACGACTTGTCCGACCCCGAGATCAGCATGCGGCTCCACGCCATGACCCGTGTGGAGCTGCGCGCGTATCGGATGTGGGTGATGGATCCGGCGGTACAAGCCTTTATCGATCGGCTTCTGGTACCGGGGCCAACCGCCCAGATCGAGACCACGGCGCGCGACCTGACCAAGGCCAGTATGGACAAGCTGCTTGGCCTCAGCGACTGGGAACAACGCACCTGGTCCGCGTTTGACATGCCATTCAATGTCGCCCGCTTCACCAATAGCGCCGAGGAGCGTGACGCAGTCTATGCAGCCCTGTGGCAGACGTTTCCGCAAGGGGCGGCGACGCCGCCGACGTCCAGACTCGTGACCATCCCGCCCAACCCGCAGCGCAAGAACGCGCTGGCCTATGAATTTGTTATCAGTCCGCCGCCAAAGACCGGCGGCAAGCCTCGGCTCGACATCAACTTCGTGCGTGAACACGCCGGCAATGTAATCGAAGACGCTGCCGAGCCGCCCAAGGGCTACCGCGCCCCTCAGCTCAGCTTCACCAGCGAGATCGGGTTTGCCGATGGTGCGGACAAATACTTCGCCAGTCACCCCGAGGAGCAGCGCCAGGTCGCCTATTGGATCAGCCGACAAAGTGGCGCATTCGAACAGCTCCTGGTCACCCGGTCGGCTCCCAAGGGGGGCAAGGGCTCGCCGATCGAAACCCTGTTCCAGCTCAGCGGCAGAAAGGAAAAGAATGGCACGTTGAGCCAGCTCGACATTCAGCTGCGCCCCGGCGGACGGCCGACCGAGGTGACGCCGGAACAGGATTACCGGAATCGCGATTATGGGGATTTGTTGCTGGATCGCGCGCAGACCAAGCCCAACGCAGAGAAGCGCGACCTGCTGGGCTACGTGGATCTCACCGGCGTGCCCCAAGACGAGCTGGTGTCGGTGAAGTACGTCATCGCGGAGTACTTCACAACGATTGGTACCCGCAATGCCGAGGTCGACGCGGTCGTGCCGATCGTCGGCACGAACCGGCAACTCTTTTACACGCTGCGCTTCCGTCCCGACAATGAGGTTGATGTGGAGCGCGTTGGCGAGAAGGGCTCCAGCCCCAAGCTCGATCCCTCGCGCATGGACATTGCGCGGGTGCGGGGCTTCGATACCCATTCCGACACTGCACCCAAGTTCAAGGATTGGCTGAGCAAGCGCTATCCCGGCCTCAGACCCACTGGTACGAGCGTGGAAGAGCTGCGCGATTCTGCCAACCAGACGATGGAGCGCGACGCCAGCAGCGAGGCGTGGTATCAGAACAACTACAAGCTCACGGTCATCGACGGCGTAACGACGCAGAGGCGTCTGCGAGACCTACATAAACTCAATGCCGCGCAGACGCCCGATGCTGACAACAAGAACTTTGTACCCGATGAGCTGCGGCTTGCCGAACTGGCATTGCAGACCCTGACCGAGACAGTCCTGAACCTGCTGCGCTTTGTTCGCATCGGGCGCAAGCAGACCTCGCGCAAAGCCGACGGGACCGCCACGTCCTATGGGGGTGAAACATTCTGGAACGGCTCCAACAAGACCGTGGTGATTTACGACACTGGCATGACCGAGAAGGCATCCGCGTTCCGCGGCGGAGCGGAGGGCGTGAACCTGCCGCAGGCCATGTTGATCACCCACGAGTTCGGCCATGTCATGCAGCCCATGACCGGGGCCAAGCCGGCATTCGACCGATTCGTGGCGAAGCAGGGCATTCGGCCATTCACGTACTATGCCGAAGAGAACCCGGACAAGGAGTTCTTTGCCGAGGCCTTTGCCATCTACCAGACCGATCCCGAGTGGCTGCGGCGCAACCACTTCAGTGTGTACCAGTGGTTCGACACGCTTAACCGTACCGGCAGGGCACCATCGTGATCAAGCCAGCGCAGTATCGAATTGTCCAAGCCGAACCCGCTCCAAGCGGCGCCGCACCCTGGACGCTTGGCCAACGAATCGGTGATTCGGCGATTTGGTCACACGGAGCGAAGCCATGATTCCGACCCGACAGCACGCGCCACCACTTGCCACGTCCAACGGAATAGGCTGCGTTGGTTTGCTGCAACACCAATGCGCGTGCGGCATGCACAGCACCGGCGGCGGCGAGTGTAACGATTGCAGCAAGAAGGAGCTGGGCCTGCAGCGCAAGCTTGTGATCGGGGCAAGCGACGATCCACTGGAGCGGGAAGCGGACCGGATCGCCGATCAGGTGATGGCGGTGCCGGCACATTCCCGTGTCAGTGGCACACTGCTGCGCATCCAGCGCTTCTCAGGCTACGCGAAGAGGCAGATGGAGGCCGTGCCCGCCAGCGTCGAACGCGCCCTGGTCAGTACCGGGAAGTCGCTCGACACTGCGGTGCGGCAGGATATGGAGCACCGTTTCGGCCACGACTTCAGCCGCGTCCAGGTACACACCGATGAGAGCGCCGCGCTATCGGCGCGTGCCATCAACGCGCGCGCTTACACCGTTGGAAGTGACATCGCGTTTGCTGCCGGGCACTATGCGCCGCACACAGTGGAAGGCCATCGGCTATTGGCCCACGAGTTGACCCATGTCGTGCAGCAGTCCGCAGGTGGGGCAGGAACGACAAATGTCGCTCGCGACGAGGCCGAGGCGGACCGCGTCGCAGGCGCTGCAACGGCGGGTGCAGTGTTGCCGCCGATTTCCGCCAGTCGCCCCGGGCTGCGCAAACAGGATGCACCGAGGGTTTCGACCGAGGAAGGAGATGCCTTTCGCGCAGAAATGTTCTGTGACCTGCGCACCTTGTGCCAACTGCACTTCGCTCATCCACACACCGTGGACACTGCGCGAGCCATGCGGGCATTCCGCAACTGTGCCCCCAGCCGACTGGCCACCGCCACCCCGGGGCTCGACCCCTGCCTCACTGTCGGCGCCCTTACCCCGTCAACAGGTTCCCTGACTGCCGGGTCACAGCCGAGTCCTGCCGTGACGCCCGCCAGGCCGGGCAAGGGTTCCACAGGCGGCACAGGTATCCATTTGCCGTCCACCAAGCTGAAGTTTCAACTGGGCGATCTGAAGACGGAGCTGGACCTCCCGTCCTCGCTCACGGCGGCGCTTCCGCTCAGCGATCGTGGCGCTCAGGTGGTCGCATTCAAGCTGGAAGCCAAAACCTCCGGGGATTTCGCGCTGACCATCACCATCAACGCGGTCCCTCACGTCCGCATCTCCCTGCGTGCGGGAATGAAGGTTGGCGGCACGCCGCAGGGCTCTGCCGGGTTGGTAATCGAGGCCAGCGACACGATCTGCCACGCTGAGGACCCCCTGACCGCGCATGACAAGCTGGACAAGGCCGGCAAGAAGTTGCGTGACGCGGTGCTGGCAGCGCAGCAGTCGGCGCAACCGGAGAAACTGGCAGATGTCGTTTCGGCCATTGTTGGCGTTCAGAGTGAGATCGATGCCGCCAAGGCGAAATGCAAGCAGGTGACCCGGGCCCGCCTGGAGTTTGGCGCCCACACGCCTCTCGGACCCTTCTCGCCCCATACTCCGCCGACTGCCGGCGATCTCAGCACTGCGCCCTATGTCGGCGGCACCCTGACGATTCCCTTTGACTAGCCATGAGCACCTTCCCCAACTCCCCCCGGATCATCAAAGGCGGCATCGTGCTGATCGATCCGACCACGGCGGCGGTACTGCGCATCATCGCCCTGCAGTACAACCCCGACACGCTGACACGCACGCTGCAGGTGCAGGCGGTGGGCGGCGAGAGCGACCGCCTGGAAGCGCTGCGCCTGAAGGGCCCGCCAAACGAAACCATCAAGCTGGAAGCCGAAATCGACGCGACCGACCAGCTCGAATTTCCGGACGACAACCGCACCACCACGCAGTCGGGAATCTTTCCCCAGCTGGCTGCGCTGGAGACCATCGTCTATCCGACCAGCGCCCAGCTGGAATCCGCCAACAGTCTCGCGCAGGCCGGGACACTGGAGATTGCGCCGGCCGAAGCGCCGCTGTCGCTGTTCATCTGGAGCAAGACACGCATCCTGCCGGTGCGGCTTACCGAATTCAGCATCACCGAAGAGGCTTTCGACGTCGCACTCAATCCGATCCGCGCCAAGGTAAGCCTGGGCATGCGCGTGCTGTCAGTGAACGATCTCACCTTCAGTCACAAGGGCGGCAACCTCTTCATGGCCTATCTGAAGAACAAGGAGCTGCTGGCGCAACTCGGGCCAGGCGGCGCACTTTCCACCCTGGGAATTACGGGGGTGCCATGAGCAACTATCAATTCTCACCGACCAGCCGCTACTACAGTATCGACACCATCACAGTGCAGGACACGTATGGCAATAAGACCGTCTACCTTGCGCGCCGCTTCGTGCCCGCGCCGGAGCGTTTCGCCCTGTTGCAGACCTATGTGGTCAAGCAGGGTGACCGTCTCGACAATATCACTGCGCAATACCTCAGCGATCCCGAACAGTTCTGGCGCCTGTGCGACGCGAACCGTGCTCTGCGTCCCGACGAGTTGACCGAAACCCCAGGCGACAAACTGCGCATCACCCTGCCGGAAGGCATCCCGGGGACACCCAATGCTTAACGGCGTCCATCTCACGCTGTTGATCGGACCAGCAGTCCCGCTACCGGCGCCGCAGTCGGTCGTCGACGCGCTCACCAGCGTGCAGGTGACCAGCGGCAAGGATCAGAGCGGGTTTCAGCTGACGTTTTCAGTGAGCAAGAAATCGACCCTGCTGACCACCATGCTGCCTGCCGGCTACTTCGATCCCGTCGTGACGCGCGTCATCATCATTGCCACGCTGAACGGGATTCCCAACGTCCTGATGGACGGCATCATCACGCGGCAGGAGCTGCAACCCAGCAACGAGCCGGGCCAGTCAACGCTCACCGTCACCGGCGAAGACCTGAGCGTGCTGATGGACGTGGTGCAGAAGATGTTCGCCTATCCGGCCATGCCCGAAGTTGCGCAGATCTATGCAGCGCTCGCCCCTTATGCTCTGTTCGGCGTGGTGCCGGCCGTGATTCCACCCATCATCTCGGCGCTGCGCATCCCGACCGAGGGCTGGGACAGCCAGTTCACCAGCGATCTCCAGTTCATCAAGAGCCGCGCTTCGGACTGCGGCTATGTGTTTTATGTCGAGCCGGGGCCGTTGCCTGGACAAAGCATCGCCTACTTCGGGCCGGATATCCGCATCCCCATCCCGCAGCCGGCGCTGAATGTGAACATGGATGCACAATCGAACGTCGAGTCGCTCAACTTTTCGCTCGACGGCCTGGCGAAGAAGGTGCGAATTTTTTTCGTTTTCGATCCGATCACGCACAAGATCCTGATTCCGATTCCCGCGCCCAACGTCAATGCATTCAAGCCGCCCCTGGGCCTGCGCCCCACGCCGCCCGCCAGGATCGAGTTTGCGGATGACGTGGCGCAAATGGAGCCCCCCGAGGCGGCGCAACGCATACTCGGGTATTTCATGAACAACTCGGAGGCGATCAGCGGCAGCGGCACGCTGGATGTGATGCGTTACGGACAGATCCTGCGTTCGCGCATGCTGGTGGGGGTACGCGGCGCGGGCCTGGCCTACGACGGACTGTACTACGTCGACAGTGTGACCCACAACATCAAGCGCGGCGAATACAAGCAGAACTTCAGCTTGTCGCGCGATGGCCTGATCTCCAATACTCCCAGACTCTTGTCATGACTGAAGAAAAAAAATACTGGGGCAAATATCGGGGCACGGTGATCAACAACATCGACCCGGAACTGCGTGGCCGCCTCATGGTGAGCGTGCCCGACGTGCTGAGCCTGATCCCCTCCACCTGGGCGGAAGCCTGCGCGCCGCTCGCCGGTCCCACCGGGCCGCCCATGGGAGTGTACCTGGTGCCGCCGATCGGCGCTGGAGTATGGGTGGAGTTCGAGCACGGCGACCCCAACCGGCCGGTCTGGGTCGGTTGCCGCTGGGGATCGCAGGCCGATGTGCCGTCGATAGCCAGTGCCGGCCTGCCGGTGTCGCCCAGCATCGTGCTGCAGACCGCCGGCCAGAACATGGTGGTGATCAGCGACGTGCCGGGCCCGGCGGGCGGGATCATGTTGCGCAGCGGCGCTTCAACCGTGCTCATCAACCAGGCGGAAATCTCGCTGGTTGCGCCCAAGGTGGAGATCACTGCGGCAGCAATCAATCTGGTCGGGGTCACGGACGTCAACCAGGGCGCGTTGAAGGTGACGTGAAGGAGAGACACATGCCGGGATTCATTGTTCATATGGGAGCCGCGGTGCAATGCGCGCACGCCGGCATTGCCCAGCCGGTGACGGTCAACCCGCGGGTGACCGTGTCGGGCCAGCCTATCGTGACCTTGGCCAACAACTACAGCATCGCCGGTTGCACTTTCCCCGCCATGAGCAGCGGCGCACCGCCGTGCGCCACGGCGCAGTGGACGACGGGCGCATTGCGCGTGACTTCCATGGGCCAGCCAGTCATCCTGCAAAGCAGCATGTCGACCTGTATCCCGACCGGCACCCCGCTGCTGATTACAGCCACCCAGCCGCGCGTCAGCGCCACGTGAGACCGCCATGAATATCGACTATCCCTTTCACTTTGACAGCCGCGGCCGTACCGCTTCCACCGATGACAGCGACCATGTGCGCGACATGATCGAGCAGTTGCTGTTCACCAGTCCGGGCGAGCGCGTCAACCGGCCCGATTTCGGCAGCGGCCTGATGCAGATGGTATTCGCGCCAAACAGCCCGGAGCTCGCCGCGGCGCTGCAGTTCACGCTGCAGGCCGCACTCAATCGCTGGCTGGGTGACCTGATCGAGGTGCGCGCGCTGGAAGTGTCGAGCGTGGACTCGCGCCTGAAGGTGGAGTTGAGCTACGCCCTGCGCATCACGGGTGAAGTCCGCACTGATACCTTTGAACGGGGGGTCGTATGATGGATGCCGCCGCACTCGCCTGCCGCATCGCCGAGCGGCGCAAGCACCTGTTCGACAACCCGAACTGGAACGGCATCGATTACGTCGAGGTGTCGGAGGATCAGGTTTCGCTGTGCGTGCATTTCTTCGGCCAGGTCCCGCAGGGCGTGACGACCCAGAACATCTGCATTGAAGGCGGCCGGCGCATCCGCAATATCCAGGCGATCCAGGTGCAGATCGAACGCGCAGATGACCCGGAGCTGGACGACTGCCTGCGCATCACGCTAAACAAGGCCGGCGACTTTTCCATTTATCGGCTGTGCCTGGTGGAGAAAATCGCTCCGAGCATCGAGTCCCCTGAAATAGCAGGGCAGGGGACCCAGAGCGACACGGGCCACCAGCCCCTGGCGGGGATCGACCCGCGCTATTCCTGCGTCTGTTTCAGCTTCAAGGTGGAGTGCCCGAGCGACCTTGATTGCAGGCAGGACTCGTCCTGTCCGCCCGAAGTCTTTCCCGCTCCCGAGATCAACTACCTCGCCAAGGATTACGCCAGTTTCCGGCAACTGATCTACGACCGACTGGCGTTGATCATGCCGGACTGGCAGGAACGGCACGTGCCCGACCTGGGGGTGACTCTGGTTGAACTGCTCGCCTATGTCGGCGACTACTTGAGCTATTACCAGGATGCGGTGGCGACCGAGGCCTATCTGGATACGGCACGCCGGCGTATCTCCGTGCACCGCCATGCGCGCCTGGTTGATTATTTCATGCACGAAGGCAACAATGCGCGCGCCTGGATTACGGTTTGCACCCAGACCGATCTCGATCCAATCAAGGCGAGCGAGTTCTACTTCATCACCGGTTTTCCAGACATCAAGGCGGCCAGCGGCCGGGTCGTGAAACAGGCGGATCTTGAGGGCGTGCCGGCCAGCTGGTACGAGGTGTTCGAGCCGCTGGCAAGCATTCCTGACGCGGAGTTTCGCTTTCTTGCTGGGCACTGCACGATTGACTTCTACACTTGGGGCGACCTGGAGTGTTGCCTGGCAAAGGGTGCGACACGCGCGACCCTGCTCGACGAAGGCCCACCGCAAGCGCAACGCCCGGGAGAATCAACCAGCGTCACACTCGCCCCTGCGGCATCCCGCGCGCTGGACCTGAAGCCCGGCGATGTGCTCATCTTCGAAGAAGTCCTGGGGCCGACCACCGGCAATCCGGCCGACGCCGACCCGGCGCATCGGCACGCCGTGCGACTCACCAAGGTCACGCAGTCGGAGGATGGCCTGCTCGGCCGCCTCGTGCTGGAAATCGAATGGGCACCAGAGGATGCCCTGCCGTTTTCGCTCTGCCTCTCCAGCCGCCTGCCGCCGCCCGATTGCCGGCGCATCGACGGCGTCAGCGTGGCGCGGGGCAATGTCGTGCTGGCGGATCATGGGCGCGGCACGGTCGGGACAATTGGCCCGGTGCCAGCCGGTGAAACCGTAGGCGAATGTGCGTGCGACGGCAGCGTGATCGAGAGCGCGACACTGCCCGGGCGCTTCTATCCCGGACTCGACGGTGCGCCGCTCACTTTCGCCCAGCCGCTTCCCGCCGACGCTCCAGCCTCCGCGCTGCTGGTGCAGGACCCGCGTCGCGCGCTGCCTGCGGTCGGGCTGCAGGAATGTACCGGTGCACTCGCCAACGGCCCGAGCTGGAATGCGCGGTACGACCTTCTCGACAGCAGTGCCGACGACCGCTGCTTTGTCGCGGAGATCGACGACGACGGTGCTGCGCACCTGCGTTTCGGTGACGGCGAGCTGGGCCGCCTGCCGGACGCAAACACCCACTTTCAGGCCCGCTACCGGCTGGGCAACGGACCCGCCGGCAACGTCGGCCGCGAAACCATTGCCTATCTGGTGCTGCGCACCGAATCGCTGAGCGCCGACGGCATAGCGCCACGCAATCCCATGCCCGCCCAGGGCGGCGCCGCGCCGGAGCCGATGGCGGAGGCAAAACTGTTTGCTCCCGGCGCGTTTCGCGCCCGGTGCGAGCGAGCCATCACGGCCGAAGACTATGCCGAACTTGCACAGAATCAGCCGCAGGTCCAGCGGGCGGCCGCCGAGCTGCGCTGGATGGGGAGCTGGTACGAAGCGCAGGTGGCGATTGATCCCCTGTCCACCGAGACCGCAGATTCCGAGCTGCTGGACGCCGTTGCCGGCTATTTGTTTCCGTACCGGCGCATGGGCCATGACCTCGCTGTGGTTGCGGCGCGGTATGTTCCGATCGACGTGTCCATGGAGGTCTGCGTACTGCCGGATTACGCGCGCGGCGCGGTGAACGCCGAATTGCTCAAGGTGTTCGGCAACCGGCGTCTGTCTGACGGCAGCCTCGGCTTTTTCCATCCGGACAATCTCAGCTTTGGTGACGGCGTTTACGTATCGCGCCTGATAAGCGCGGCAAAAGGTGTCGAGGGGGTGGATGCTGTGCGCCTGCTCAAGCTGGTCCGTCAGGATGACAGCGCCCCGCCGGCACTCGCGCCAGCCGGAGCGATCGCCCTGGTTCCCGCTGATGGCGCGCTGCCCATGGCCGCCCGGGAAATCGCACAGTGCGACAACGATCCCGATTTTCCGGAAAACGGGAAGCTCGAATTCTTGCTCAGAGGTGGACTATGAATCAGGCTTGCACCACGAATGCGGGCTGCGGGGGGAATCCACCCTGCGACTGCTGCCAGGGCCCGCACATCGTGACGCCGCTACCCATCTACAATCGTCCGGGGCTGGCTCAGTTGCACTATCGGGTCGGCAGCTACGCGACGTTTTTTGAGACCATGCAGGCACGCCTGTCGAGCACCGACTATCCGGAACTCGCCGGCCTGCGCACCCGCGAAGAAACCGATCCATCGATCGCCCTGCTGGATGCGTGGGCGGCGGTCGGCGACGTGCTCACTTTTTATCAGGAGCGCATCGCCAACGAAGGCTATCTGCGCACTGCCACCGAACGCCGCTCGGTTCTGGAACTCGCCCGCCTCATTGGTTATGCCTTGCGGCCCGGCGTGGCATCCAGCGTGTATCTCGCCTATTCCCTGGCCAAGGATTCTGCGCCGGTGACCATACCCCAGGGCGCGCGCGCCAACAGCATTCCCGGCCCGGGCGAGCAGATGCAGGCGTTCGAGACCTCGGACCCGCTCGATGCGCGGGTGGAATGGAACGCCATTACGCCGCGCCTCACCCAGCCGCAAACCGCGGCCTCGATCGCCAAGAATGGTCTTTATCTGAAGGGAACCTCGACCCAGATCAAGGCCAACGATGCCATGCTTGTCGACGCCGCCGATGGCCTGGGGCTGCAACTCGTTCATGTTGACGCCGTCGATGAGGACAGCGCGAACCAGCGCACCCGCGTGGTGCTGCGCATGCAGAGCGTGGCCGACGCTGTCGCAACGCTGGTAAATCGCTACAGCGATGTGCAGCACTTCGGCGTATCGCCGGAGGCAGCAACCACCAAGCGCGTGCTCAAACTCGTGCAGGAAATCCACGACGCCGCAACAAGCGGCGACGCGGCGCTTGCCGCGCACCTGGATACCGCGGCCCTGCCCAAACTCGCCGCTGAGCTGAGCAAGGCCGAATCTGCCCACTTCAGCAAGCTCACACCGTGGCTGGGCGAACTGATCGGAAATCTGAAAAGGGTCCGCGCGCGCCTGCCGGCTGTCCAGCCCCTGGCGCCCAAAGCCATTGTCGGGGGGCGGGGCGAGGTCAGCGTCCTGGGCGGGCTGGTAGAGAAACTGACTCTCCGGCCTTCGGTGCCCCCCGCGAGCGAGAAGCAGTTGTCGCGCAGCGTGGCGAGCGCCTTTGGCGGCCAGTCCGACACGGTACCGCGACTCCTCACCCTGGTGGAGCCCCTGTTGCAGAATGTGTTCTATGCGTCCTGGAAAAGCCTGCCGCCGCCGCGCGCGCAGCAGCTCAACGTCTATGCACTGCGCGTCGCCGCGGCGCCGTTTGGCCACAACGCTCCCCTGCGCCAGACAGATTTTCAGAACAACCGCGCAATCTTCTCGGAGTGGGATATCACCGATCCGTGGAATGCCAGCAGCGGCGGCGAGATCGTGCTGGCTGCCGGCACGAGCGCCGGCGGGACGCCGGACCACCATCAGCCGTACGTCCTGTATCTTGACAACGATTATGACATTGCGCCCGACAGCTTTGTGGCGATCGAGAAATCAGATGGCACGACCATCGTCACGCAGCCGGAAGCGATTGCGCACCGCTCCCTGGCTGCCTACGGACTGTCGGGCAAGACCATCCAGGTTGATCTGCCTTCGTCCGGGCCGGCATGGCTGGATGCCAGTTCGACAGATTTCACTCCGGTACGAACCACCCAGGTCTATGCCGGCAGCGAGAGCCTGACGCCAGCGGACGAACCCATCGATGCTGTGGTTGCGGGGGATGAGATCGAACTGGACGACGTATACGACGGCTTGCAGCCGGGACGCTGGCTCATCGTCGGCGGCGAGCGTGCTGACCTCGTTTCCGGCGGCGTGGCAGCATCCGGTGTGAAGGCGGCGGAGCTGGTCATGCTTGCCGCGGTGACGCAGAAGATACGCGAGGTGAACAACGAACCGGTGGCAGGCGACACCACCCACACCACGATTACCCTAGCCAAGCCACTGGCCTACCAGTACAAGCGCGACACCGTCACGATCTACGCCAATGTGGTCAAGGCGACCAACGGGGAGACGCGCCAGGAAACCCTGGGCGGCGGCGATGCGACGATCCCGTTGCAGCAGTTCACCCTCAAGCAGTCGCCGCTGACCTATGTCTCCGCGCCCACGGTAGCCGGGGTGCAGAGCACGCTGCAGGTGCGGGTAAACGACGTGGAGTGGCACGAAGTCGACAGCCTCGCGTCCCTCGGTGCAGGCGAGCGCAAGTTCATCACCCGCACCGATGACACGGCGAAGACCAGCGTCATCTTCGGCAACGGCGCACACGGCGCGCGCCTGCCCACCGGCCCGGAAAACGTCAAGGCGATGTATCGCAACGGCATCGGCAGTCCGGGCAACGTGAAGGCCGAACAGATTTCGCTGCTCAACACCCGGCCATTGGGGGTGAGCGCGGTGATCAACCCGATCCGCGCATCGGGCGGCGCCGACGCGGAGAATCGCGAACAGGCGCGCAACAACGCCCCGCTTGCCGTGATGGCGCTCGACCGCCTGGTTTCCACCCGGGATTATGCAGACTTTTCCCGCACCTTCGGCGGGATCGGCAAGGCCGCGGCGGTCCATCTCAGCAATGGCAGGCAGCAGCGCGTGCACGTCACCATCGCCGGCGTGGACGACATCCCGATCGACGAGACTGCGGATCTGTACCGCAATCTGTTCGTCGCACTGCATCGCTACGGCGACCCGTATCTGCCCATCACCCTCGCCATTCGCGAGCGCCTTGCCCTGGTGATCAGCGCCAGCATCCGCGTCGATCCGGATTACCAGTGGGAAACGCTGGAGCCCAAGATTCGCAGCGCGGTGCTTGATGCCTTCGGCTTTGACAAGGTCGATCTGGGCCAGGACCTGTTGCTTGCGGATGCAATCAAGGTGATGCAGGGCATCCCCGGCGTCACCTATGTCGATGTCGATGTGTTCGACACCATTTCCGAAGCGGGCCTGCTTGCCGGATTCGACGCGGCAGCCGCAAGCAATCTGCAACTGCGGGACCGCATACTGATCGAGCCGGGCCGATACGAACAGGGACAACTGCTTCCGGCGCAGCTTTCCTACCTGGCACCCGAGGTGCCCGACACCCTGATTCTGCAGGAGATCAAGTCATGAGCCGCTCTCTCGACCGTCTCTACGAACTGCTTCCCGTCGTGCAGCGCACGCGCGACGCGGAATACGACTATCCGCTGCGCGCACTGCTGCGGGTGATCAACGAGCAGGTGAATGTCGTCGAGGACGACATCGCGCAGCTCTACGAGAACTGGTTCATCGAGACCTGCGACGACTGGGTCGTGCCCTATATCGGTGACCTGATCGGTTACCGACCGGCGAGCGAAGCCGGCGACCCCTCCGTGCTTGCCGACACGGCGGAGGGCCGCGGCCGCAACCGAATTCTCATCCCGCGGCGCGAGGTCGCCAACACCATCGGTTTTCGCCGGCGCAAGGGCACCCTCGCGTTGCTCGAGGTACTGGCAAACGATGTCGCCAACTGGCCCGCGCGCGCGGTGGAATTCTATGCCTTGCTCAACTGGACCCAGCATATCCGCCATCTGCGTCTCACCCGGGCACGCAGCGCGGATTTGCGCAACGGCAGTGCGCTCGACTTCGTAGCCGGCCCCTTTGACCCACTGGCGCATTCGGTGGATGTGCGCAGGGTGATCTCCCACCATCGTCCGGGCCGTTACAGCATTCCCAGCGTCGGCGTATTTGTCTGGCGGCTCAAGGTCTATTCGGTTACGCATGCGCCAGCCTATTGTCTGGAGAGCGTGGGGCCGCAGTGCTTCACCTTCAGCGTCCTCGGCAATGACGCGCCGCTCTACACCAAGGCGGAGCCGGAGACCGAGCCTTCGCATATTGCTGAGGAGATCAATCTTCCCGTTCCGATCCGGCGGCGGGCGCTGGAGCAGCGCATCAGCGTGCGACCGCTCAAGACGCAAGCGTCAGCCGCCTACTATGGAGAGGGCAGGAGCCTGGTGGTCTACGCGCCGGACTGGCCAAGCAAAGGCGCACCACAGCCCATTCCACCGGAGAATGTGATTCCCGCCGATCTTTCCGACTGGTGTTATCGCGCCCAGCGCGGCCAGGTGGCGGTTGACCCGGTGCGCGGCCGGCTCGTCTTCCCCATCGGGCAGATGCCCAAGCGCGGGGTGTGGGTGAGCTATCACTGCGCATTCAGCGCGGACATGGGCGGTGGCGAGTATGGCCGGCCCCTGTTGCAGCCTCTTGCATATGCGCTGTACCGGGTGGGCAAGGACAAGCCGGCGGCCGGAGGCTTCGACAGCATCAGCGCCGCGCTTGCGCAATGGCGCCAGGAGCAACAGAGCCTTGGACCTGAACCTGCTGATCCGGCGGACAGGGAAAAATGGCAGCAGGACAAGGAGCGTCTGCGCGCCGCAGTGGTGGAAATCCAGGACAGCGCTGTGTACAGCGAACCGATTTCGATCGAACTCGAAGCCGGAGAAAGCCTGCAGATTCGTGCCGCCAGTCGGGCCCGGCCGGTCATTCGCCTGCTCGATTACATGGCCGAACGTCCGGACGCGTTCACGGTCTCCGGCAAACAGGGCAGCCGTTTCACGCTCGACGGCATTGTCGTCACCGGGCGCGGCATGCAGATCGTCGGGCCTGATCGCGCCGAGTCCGAGCGCTTTGCCGAAGGCGACCTGTGCGATGTGACCCTGCGCCATGTGACGCTGGTGCCGGGATGGGGACTGGAATGCGACTGCGCACCCAAGCGCCCCAGCGAGCCGAGCCTGGAGCTGCTCTACACCAGCGCGAAGATCGTCATCGAGCACAGCATCGTCGGGGCAATCGAGGTGGTGGCGGATGAAGTGCAGAGCGACCCGGTGCAGATCTCCATTTCCGACAGCATCGTCGACGCCACCAGCCCAGCGCGCACCGCCATTGGCGCCGCCAACCTGCCGCTGGCCTTTGCCGAGCTGACCATCCTGCGCAGCACGGTGATCGGCGAGGTCAACACGCACGCGATCGCGCTGGCGGAAAACTCGATTTTCCTGAGCCATATCCTGGTTGCGCGCCGTCAGCAGGGCTGCGTGCGTTTTTGCCATGTCGTGCCGGGCTCCCGTACACCGCGGCGCTACCACTGCCAGCCCGAACTGGCGGAGGCGGACATCGAGGAAACGTTGCGCAGCGCACCGCGCGCCATCACCGACCCGCCGCTCAGCGACGCCGTGATTGCCGCGGCCAGGCAGCGCGAGGACGTGCGCGTTCGGCCACGGCTTACCAGTACGCGCTACGGCCACCCGGCCTATTGTCAGTTGGCTTGCGACTGCGCCGGGGAGATCAAGCGCGGCGCGGATGACGAATCCGAAATGGGTGCGTTCCATGATCTGTATCAGCCGCAGCGCGAGGCGAACCTGCGCACGCGGCTGGATGAATACACGCCGGCGGGGATGGAGGCCGGTATCTTGTTTGCGAACTAGGAGACGACCATGAAAGGCGATTTCACACGCGATACCTTCGATGCGGCCAGACATTTCAGTCGCGTGCTCATGCAGCAGGGCCGCGTGCAACTGGACGCCGACTGGAATGAGCAGACCTCCATCCTGCTGCACTACCTGCGCACCCTTGCGGGGGATCTTCTCGGGCCTTCTGCAGGGCCTGGGGACGCCATGGGATTCGATCTCATCACGGGAGGACCGAATGCCGATGCGCAAATCGATGCCATTGAACCGGATGCCACTCGTGCCGCATTCCTCAAGCAGAAGGTCGCAGGCGGCGATGCCGTCATCGGCATTGGCCGCTATTACGTGCAGGGCATGCTGGCAGAAAATGACCGGGCGCTGCTCTACACCGAGCAGGCGGGCTATCCGTTCTCCGAGGACACCAAACTGGAAAATCTCAAGGGCAAAGCCCTGATGGCCTATCTCGATGTATGGGAGAGGCACATCAGCTATGTGCAGGACGACCATATCCGTGAGGTCGCCTTGGGCGGGCCGGATACCTGCACCCGCGCACAGGTGGTGTGGCAGCTCAAGGTCTTGCTGCGCCCAGACAATGCCGAACAGTTCGACTGCAGCTCTTTGGAGGCCCTGGTGGCGCGCGATCTCCCGCGCCTCAGGGCGCGTGCCAAGCTGGACAAACCAGCCACCGGCTTATGCGTAATTGCGCCCGAGTCCCGTTACCGCGGTGCGGAAAACCAGCTCTACCGCGTGGAAGTGCAGCAGGGCGGCAGCGCCACCGGCGACGCGAGCGGCGCCACCTACAAATGGTCGCGCGAAAACGGCTCGGTGGTATTCCCGATTGTGTCGCTCACGGCGACTACGGTGGTGGTCGAGAACCTGGGCCGCGACGAATGCCTGTCAGTCAAGCCTGGGGACTGGGTCGAGGTGAGCGATGACGACATTGCGCTGGGCGAGCAGGCCGGGCTGCTGGCTCAAGTGGATACGGTGGACCGCGACGCGCTGACCATCACGCTTACCCTGCCGGCCGCCGTAACCGCTTTGCCCAATTACGCCGCAAGTGACGTGCCAAGCAAGCACCCTTTGCTGCGGCGCTGGGACCATCCCGGCGATCCTGCGGCCTGGGGCGGCGCGCTGCAGATTGTCGAATCAGGCGACCCGGCGCAGGGCTGGATCGAACTCGAAGACGGGGTTCAGATCTGGTTCGGGCAGGGCGGGCAGTACAAGGCCGGAGACTACTGGCTGATTCCAGCGCGCGTGGCGACCGGGGACGTCGAGTGGCCGGAAGAACTCGACAGCAACGGTGTGCCAAAGATCGACGCCGACGGAAATTCAATCCAGGCCTTGCAGCTACCGCACGGACCCGTGCATTACTACGCGCCACTGTGGGTGACACCGGGCGGAGACGGCGTGCAACAGGACTGCCGCTGCACGATCCGCCCGGCACAGCAGTGCCCATGGAAGTAGCGCCGCTTCTATTTCCCGGCCCGTGAGGTTCCAGCGCTCCAGTTTCCCAACCGATGGAATCGGCGGCACGTTTGCATGTCCTGGTCGGTGCCTTGCCAGGCGCTAGCCCGTCTTCCGCTATTCGAGGGTACATGAGACGCCAAGTACCTGATTTTTCGAGGGTCGACCGCCGAAGGTCGGCACTACACGGCAAGGGGAACGGGGTGCGAGACAGGCGAGGGTGAAACG
>JBAUMF010000082.1:0-16514 GCA_049578545.1 Thiobacillaceae bacterium | reverse complement strand
GAAAATGATGATGCCCTGGATGGCCCAGGGCATGCACATGAACATCCGGGATGTGATGAATTACATGACCACCAAGTACAAAGCCAAGCCTGGATTGAGCTTTGATGACGTGGTGGAATCCATGAAGCTGAAAGCGAACGAACTCAACTTCAAGCTGGTGGGCACCAACCCCATGTGGAAGGATATCCAGGCGGTACTGGGCGACACCACATCGCCGCGCATGGAAGTGTTCCAGTACTGCGATATTGCGGCCGGTCGTGAGGTCATGAAAATGGCCCCCGAGGCGATCGCGTTTCTGCCCTGCCGCATCGCGGTCATGGAGGACGCGGACAAGAACATCTGGGTGTTGACCCTGGACTGGGACATTGCATGGCTGGACTCCGTCAACGGTTCCATGGGCATTTCGCCCGAACTGGCAAAGATGGCGGTCGACATCCGGGACAGGATGGATCAGATCATGCAGGCCGCTGCGAATGGAGACCTGTAAGAATAGGCAAGTCGCGAGTTAAAGCCATAACCATCGCTTTGTTGTGACTGCACAGCAAGTCAAACGCGGCCCGAGGCAAAGAAAGGCTGCGCGGTCCAGATGAAACAGGGAATGGCCAACACAAGGAACAATGCAGCGGTGACCGTGTGACACTCCTCCCTTTGCCGATGCATTTCCGCAAGGAACGGCAGTCAGACAAGGACCTTGGCAGCCAGAGCTTTGTCCAGACGTGAAATTTATTACCAGACTAACAATGGAAGTTGCTACAGCGAAGCTTGAATAGTCCAGGCGCACCAGGCCATCAGGGGCTGGGGCAGAATACCAAGTAGCAGCACGGCCATGCCGTTTGCTGAAAGGATGACGCTCATGTCATCGTGGAACGAAATCGGTGCACCATGAACCGGCTCGTCGAAGTACATCAGCTTGACGATACGCAAATAGTAAAACGCGCCAATCAGTGAGAACATGACCGCGGCCACGGCAAGCCACACATACCCTGCCTCAATCACCGCCTGGAGTACGGCAAACTTGGCATAGAAGCCTACGGTGGGTGGAATGCCGGCCATGGAGAACATCAACAGAAGCATGAGGAATGCCGTCCAAGGACTGCGCTGGTTAAGTCCCCTGAAATCATCCAGATTGTCCGACTCGAAGCCTTCCCTCGACAGATAGAGAATCATGCCGAAACTGCCCAGGCTCATCAGGGCATAGACCACCACATAGAACATGCTGGCGCTGTAGCCATTGTGCGAACCTGACAGAATGCCCAACAACAGGAAGCCCATGTGCGCGATGGTCGAGTAGGCCAGCATGCGCTTGAGGTTGGTCTGGGCAATGGCAACGAGGTTGCCGATGGCCATGGAGAGTATGGACAGGACGATGAGCATGGCCTGCCAGTCGGCCACCAGATGCTCCAGTCCCTGCACCAACAAACGAATGACGAAGGCGAAGGCAGCCAATTTGGGTGCCGTGCCCAGGAACAGCGTCATGGCTGTCGGCGCGCCGTGGTAGACATCCGGTATCCACATGTGAAACGGCACCACCCCAAGCTTGAACGACACGCCGGCGATTATGAACACCAGGCCAAAAGCGAGCGGGATCTTCATGCCATGGGACGCAACCAGTGCCTGGCTAACGGTACCCAGTTGAAGCGAACCGGTGACACCGTAAACCATTGACATGCCGTAGAGCAACATGCCGGACGCCAATGCACCCAGCACAAAATACTTCATCGCCGCCTCGGTAGCGACACTGGAATCACGCTGGAGGGCTACCAGGGCATAAAGGGAAAGCGACAACAATTCCAGACCGAGATAGAGCGTGAGGAAGTGACTGGCAGAAATCATCACCATCATGCCCAGTGTGGCAAACAGCGTCAGCACAAAGTATTCGCCCCGGTAGAGACCGCGCGCCTGCACGTAGGAGCGCGAATAGACCAAAACGACGGTCACCACCACATAGAGCGCCAGCTTGAGCGCATCGCCCATCGGATCGGACACGAACATGCCATGCATCACCAGCACAGGTCCGGCGGCGAAATGCTGCGAGGTGAGCCAGGCGCAGCCGACCAAGGTGAGCAAGGTCAGCAGATAGGTGACCACCCGTTGACTGTCCTTGAGCAGGGCATCGAGAATCAGAATGACGCACAGTGCAGAGAGCAGGAATATTTCCGGCAGCAGGGTGTTGAACTCAGTCAGGTTCATCTCAAATCGTTCAGGTTAACGTCGCTCAGCGACACTGCGTCCCCCTCGCCCGCTTGCGGGAGAGGGCCGGGGTGAGGGAACAGACATGAGGCCTCAATGTTCATGGATCTAATCGACAAGGCCATCATGTCCGTTATTGCGGAATCTTGCTCTGGGCGACATGGGACACCAGATTGGCGACAGTGGCATGCATGGGATCGGTAAATGGCTTGGGATACAGACCTAGCGCCAAAACGCTCACCGCCAGCAAGGCCATGAACAGGAATTCGCGCTTGTTCAGATCGCGCATGGTTCGGACCGGCTCATTGACCACGGGGCCGAACACCACGCGCTTGTACATCCACAGGGTATAGGCGGCGCCAAATATCAATGTGGTAGCTGCAATGGCTGCGTACCAGAAGTTGATTTTGGTAGCACCCAGGATCACCATGAATTCGCCTACAAACCCCGACGTGGCAGGCAGGCCGGAGTTGGCCATGGCAAACAGCATGAAGAAGGCGGCAAACATCGGCATGACATTGACCAGACCGCCATAATCCTTGATCTGGCGGGAATGCAGCCGGTCATACATGACGCCGATGCACAGGAACAATGCGCCGGACACGAAGCCATGGGAAAGCATCTGCACGATTCCCCCCTCGATCGCCAGTTGACTGCCACGGGCAGCCGCATCGAACATGAAAAATGCCAGGATGACAAAACCCATGTGCGAGATCGACGAATAGGCGATGAGCTTTTTCATGTCCGACTGCACCAGCGCGACCAGGCCGATGTATACCACGGCAATCAATGACAGCGTGATCATGATCCAGGCCAGTTTGTGGCTGGCATCAGGTGCAATGGGGAGCGCAAAACGCAGAAATCCGTAGGCGCCGATCTTCAGGGTGATCGCAGCCAGCACGACCGAGCCTCCGGTAGGCGCTTCGACGTGGGCATCCGGCAGCCAGGTGTGAACCGGCCACATCGGCACCTTGACCGCAAAGGCAAAAAAGAACGCAATGAAGATGAAAATCTGGGCAGCAAGTGCCAGTGGCAGCCTGTGGAATTCGAGAATCTCGAAACTGCCACCCGACTGGAAATGCAAGTAAATCAGCGCAACCAGCATCAGCAGTGAACCGAGCAGCGTATAGAGGAAGAACTTAAGCGCTGCATACACACGGTTGGGACCGCCCCATACCCCGATCACCAGATACATCGGGATCAACATGGCCTCGAAGAACAGATAGAACAGGATCGCATCCAGTGAGGCAAACACCCCATTGATCAGCCCGGACATGATGAGAAAAGCCGCCATGTACTGCGCAACTTTCTTCTGGATCACTTCCCACCCCGCAATCACCACGATCAACGTTGTAAAACTGTTGAGCAGAATGAGCGGCATGGCGATGCCGTCTACACCAAGGTGATAATGGATATTGAAGTTGGGAATCCAGGGCTTGAGTTCCTGAAACTGCATGACTGAAGTCGAGGTATCAAAGCCCGTATAGAGCGGCAGGGCAACCCAGAAGCCCAACGCGGCCCCAATCAGTGCGATCCAGCGGGCAAGACGGGCCTGGCGATCAGAGCCCGTGGCCAGCACCAGCAGGCCGGCCACAATCGGTACCCAAATCACCAGACTGAGAGGGGGATAACCCAACATGCCTTGTTCCTGTTATGGCTGCGTAGCACGCACAAACCAGGTGATGAGGGCAAACACCCCGATCAACATGGCAAAAGCGTAGTGATAGATATAGCCGGACTGCAAGGGACGGATCAGCCGGGAGAACCAAGCCACCAGTCGGGCTGTGCCATTCACGATCCAGCCGTCAATGACCGTCACATCGCCGCGCTTCCACAAACCGCCGCCCAACAGACGGGCGCCACCGGCAAAGAACCAGTCATTGAAGGCATCAAAGCCATATTTATTTTCCATGATGGCGTACACCCAACGGAATTTCTGCATCAGCATGGCCGGGATGTCCTGCCGCATGAGGTAGAAGAATGCCGACAGGCCAACACCGGATGCGGCCAGCCAGAATGGCAGGGACAGCACCGAATGCAGCGCCATGGCAAAGGCACCATGGAAATGATGGGAAAGCTGGTTGATGACAGGATGGCGGTCCGATACATAGATGGAATTGCCAAAGAAATCACCGAACAGCATGGGCTCGATCGAGATGTAGCCGATGACGAGTGAAGGGACGGCTAGCGCAAGCAGTGGCCCGGTCACCACCCATGGCGTCTCATGCGGCGCAGCGTGTTCATGGCCTTCGGCATGTTGCTCATGGCCATGGGCATGCCCCTGGTGAAAGCGTTCCTTGCCATGGAACACCAGGAAATACATGCGGAAGGTATAGAAGGCGGTAATGAAAACGCCGAAGAGGACTGAAACGTAGGCAAAGCCCGCAGCCGGAAGATGAGAGAGCTCCACTGCCTCAATGATGGAATCCTTGGAATAGAAACCAGACAGGAAGGGCGTGCCAATCAAGGCCAGCGAGCCGATCAGTGAGGTAACCCAGGTGATCGGCATGTATTTGCGCAGCCCGCCCATGTAACGAATGTCCTGATTGTGGTGCACGGCAATGATGACAGAACCGGCCGCCAGGAACAGCAGAGCCTTGAAGAAGGCATGCGTCATCAGGTGAAAGATGGCAACCGAATAGGCCGAAGCGCCAAGCGCTACGGTCATGTAGCCCAGCTGGGACAGGGTAGAGTAAGCCACCACCCGTTTGATGTCGTTCTGGATCACGCCCAGGAACCCCATGAACAGGGCGGTAATCGCGCCAATCACCATGACAAAATTGAGTGCCGTATCGGACAGCTCAAACAGGGGCGACATGCGCGCCACCATGAAGATGCCGGCCGTCACCATGGTCGCCGCGTGGATCAACGCAGAAATGGGCGTGGGGCCTTCCATCGAATCCGGCAACCAGACATGCAACGGAACCTGGGCACTCTTGCCCATGGCGCCGATAAACAGCAGGATGCAGATGACGGTCATCAGCGACCAGGCGTGGCCGGGGAACAGCTCTATGCTGTGTCGCGCCAGGCTGCCAGCCTTGGCAAAAACCGTGGCGTAATCCAGGCTGCCTGTCCATGCCAGAATCAGTCCAATGCCCAGCAGAAAACCGAAGTCGCCTACCCGGTTGACCAGGAAGGCCTTGAGATTCGCATAAATGGCCGACTCGCGCGTATACCAGAAGCCGATCAGCAGGTAGGACATCAGGCCCACCGCCTCCCAGCCAAAGAACAGCTGAAGGAAGTTATTGCTCATCACCAGCATGAGCATGGAGAAGGTAAAAAGGGAGATGTAGCTGAAAAAACGCTGATAGCCCGGATCGTCATGCATGTAGCCGATGGTGTAGACGTGCACCATGAGGGAAACGAAGCTCACTACCAGCATCATCAGGCTGGTAAGCGGGTCGATCAGGAAACCGACCTCGAAGCGGATGTCCCCGGAAGTCATCCAGGTATAGACCGTACCATTGAAGGTGTGGCCCGCATTCACATCCTGGAAGACCATGAGTGCAGCGACAAAAGCGACCGCGACGCCCGCGATGGTGACGACGTGGGACAGGGTCCGTCCGAGCATCTTGCCGAACAGCCCTGCCAGCAGCGCGCCACACAGTGGCGCAAGGGGAACGAGCAAATACAGGCTATTCATGTTCACCCCTTCAGCTGATCAAGATCGTCCACATTGATCGTCTTGAGATTGCGGAACAACACCACTAGAATGGCCAGGCCGATGGCTGATTCTGCAGCAGCGACAGTAAGGATGAAAAACACGAAAATCTGGCCAGCGATATCGCCCAGGAAATGAGAAAAGGCGATAAAGTTCAGATTGACAGCCAGAAGCATCAATTCAATGGCCATCAACAGGATGATCACGTTCTTGCGGTTGAGGAAAATCCCCAGCACGCTGATGGCGAACAAGACTCCGCCCAGCACCAGATAATGGGACAGCGAGATCATGGCCTGCCCTCTTCCCTGGTCATTTCCGCTTGGGTGGCCTGCACCCGTTCTTCGGAACGCATGGTCACGATACGCAACCTGTCTTTACGCTTGACCTGCACCTGTTTGGAGGGATCGATGTACTTCCTGTCCTTGCGCTTCCGCATGGTGAGGGCGATCGCCGCAACCATCGCCAGCAAGAGAATGACAGCAGCGATTTCAAACGGATACACGTAGTCCGTATACAACAGCCGCCCCAGTTCCTTGGTGTTGCTATAGCCTTCAGGATGCGCTGCCGGACTGGGCATGGCGGACAAGCCAAAGTATCTGCCGCCCAGCACCACTCCCATTTCCAGCATCAGCATCACTACAATCGGAACCGCCAACGGCAGATAATCCCAGAAGCCCTCCCGAAGCCTGTCCAGATTGATGTCCAGCATCATCACCACAAACAGGAACAGGACCATCACTGCTCCCACATATACCAGCACCAGGGTGATGGCGAGGAACTCGGCCTCCAGCAGCATCCACAGCCCGGCCGCCGTAAAAAATGCCAGCACCAGATTAAGCGCGGCATGCACTGGGTTGCGCGCAGTAATGACACGCAGCCCTGCAAACAGCAGGATGGCGGAGAAAAGGTAAAAAACAAAACTCTGGAAATTCATATTGTCATTGGCATGGAGCAAGGCATGTGCGTTCGACTTGACGTCTTGCGCAACCCGATTGGTTTTCTGCCTTACTCCCTCCCCTATTCTTCCTTATCTGTATTTTGCATCCGCCACCCGATCACGGGCGATCTGTTCTTCGTACTTGTCCCCAATCGCCAGCAGCATGGGCTTGGTGTAATAGAGATCGCCCCGCTTTTCGCCATGGTATTCGAGGATACGGGTTTCCACGATCGAATCGACCGGGCAGGACTCTTCGCAGAATCCACAGAATATGCATTTCGTCAGATCGATGTCATAACGGGTGGTGCGGCGCGTGCCATCTGCCCTTTGTTCGGACTCGATCGTAATGGCCAGTGCCGGGCATACCGCTTCACACAGCTTGCAGGCAATGCAGCGTTCCTCGCCGTTGGGGTAGCGGCGCAGCGCATGCAGGCCACGGAAACGTGGCGATTGAGGCGTTTTCTCTTCTGGAAACTGGATGGTGATTTTTCGTGAAAACAGATAACGCCCGGTCAGGCTCATGCCCTTGAGCAGTTCCAGGAGCATGAAGCTGGAGAAGAAACCGGTGATGCGGTTCATCATTCCGTTTCTCCTCAGTGAAACAGGTAGGCATAGCGGGTTTGCATCGCTGCGCCCACCACCACAAGCCATATGATCGTTATCGGAATGAACACCTTCCAGCCCAATCGCATGATCTGGTCATAACGATAGCGCGGGAAAGTGGCGCGGAACCAAAGGAACAGGAACAACACGAAGGCCACCTTGAGAACCCACCAGATGAAGCCGTCGGGCAGGAATGAAACCGGCGACAACCAGCCGCCCAGGAACATGATTGTGGTCAGTGCGGCAATCAGGATCATGTTGGCATATTCGGCCAGAAAGAAGACGGCGAAGGCCATGCCGGAATATTCCACATGGAAACCGGCAACAATTTCCGATTCGCCTTCTGCCACGTCAAATGGTGCACGATTGGTTTCCGCCACGCCTGAAATGAGGTAGACCATGAACAGCGGAAAGAGTGGCCAGATATACCATTGCCCGATACCGCCGGCCTGTCCCTTGACGATATCTACCAGATTGAGGCTTTGAGCTGCCATCAGCACACCCACCAGGGCAAAGCCCATGGCAATTTCATAGGAGACGATCTGCGCGGCAGAACGCAGCGCACCGAGGAAGGCATATTTGGAATTGGACGCCCATCCTGCCACGATCACGCCGTACACTCCCATCGAGGTAATCGCCATGACGTACAGCAGGCCGGCATCGATATTTGACAATACCCAGCCATCGGCAAACGGAATGACGGCCCACGCCGCCATCGCGGGCGCTATGGCGAGTATCGGCCCAAGGATGAACAGCCCCTTGCTCGCGCCGCTGGGGATGATGATTTCCTTCATCAGCAGTTTGACTGCATCGGCAATGGGCTGAAGCAGACCCTTGTAGCCTACCCGGTTGGGCCCGATGCGCACCTGCATGAAGCCGATGATCTTGCGTTCGGCCAATGTCAGGTAAGCCACGCCAAGCATCAACGGCAACACGATGATGATGATCTTGATAAGGGTCCAGACGGCAGTGATCAACATGTCCCAGGTCATATCAGACGCGCTCCACGCTGATTTCGCCAAACATCGGACCCAAACCGGTGGTCAGAGGGTGTGCTGCCGGAACCCGAACACAGTTGTCCGGCAGAGACTCGTCCTGTTCCACTTTAAGGTTGATCGTGCCATTGGTTTGGCGCAGGGCTGCCATGCCGCCGGGTTCGAGTCCGAGACGAGCAATCAGGGCACCCTTCATATGCGCAACAGGTGGTGCAGCATCCCGGGTCATCTGCAGCGATCTTGCCCGGCGCACGATGGCGTCCGACTGGTAAAGCGGAACTTCACCGATCCGTTGCAGTTTTCCGGATGAGACATTGAAGCTGAGTTGAACGACTGACACAGCGTTATTCAGCCTGGCATTGACCGCTGACTGCGGGTTGTCACCCAGCGCTTCACGCCGGACCTCATCGACCGAGTCCTGATCAAAACCCTCAAGCCCAAGCAGATTGCCCAGTACGCGCAGCACTTTCCAGGCCGGGCGGGCTTCGCCTCTTGGCTTGACTGCCCCGCGGAATCCTTGCACAAGCCCTTCCATATTGATGAAAGTGCCAGCGGTTTCGGTAAACGGTGCTATAGGCAAGACAACATCGACATGGTCCATGGCCTTGCTTCTATATGCGGTAAGGGCAACGACAAATTCGGCCTCTTCCAGGGCATGGATGGCTGCCGCCCCGTCATGACAATCCAGTTCGGCCTCAACGCCCATCAACACATAAGCCTTGCGCGGTTGCCTGAGCATGGCCTGAACATTCAGGCCCGATATGGCCGATTTGCCAAGCGGACCACGGCTTGGGATGGCGCCAGCGAGCACCGCCCCCACACTATTGCCAGCTTCGCTGAATACACCAAATGATGCACCGATGAATTCCGCCAGTGTTTGTGCCAAGTAGTGTATCTGGCCATAGGCCGGATGATGCTGCGCAAGATTGCCGAGTATCACTGCCTTGGGTCCATTGGCAATGAGGCTTTTTGCCATCGCACGGGCCGCATCAGTCACGATGGTGGATTGCATTTTGACTGGTGCCTTTGCCCCTTTGATTTCAGTCAGGGCTCTCAGCACCTGGGCAAGCACCTCGACGGTCTGGTCAGGAGCAACGACCGCCTTGTTGGCAACCCGGCAATACATGTTCTCGTCGATGGGGTTGATCAGGTTCAGGTCCGCCCGATTCTTCTTGACGGCCTGGCGCAAGCGATGGGCGATGAGTGGATGCTCCTTGCGAAGGTTGGAACCGATGACCAGTATGCGCTGAAGATCGGACAACTCTTCGACCTTCATGCCCAGCCAGAACGCACCATGGGCCTTGTCATCCAGACTGAAATCAGACTCGCGCAAACGGTGATCAATGTTCCCGCTTCCCAATGCGCGCGTCAGTTTCTGCAGCAGGTAAAGTTCTTCCGTTGTCTGGTAGGGCGTAGTCAGGCTGCCGATCTGATCGGCGCCATGCTGGTCACGCACAGCTTTAAGCACATGGGCCACATGCTCAAGCGCGACCTGCCAGTCCACCTCTAGCCAAAGCCCGTCTCGCTTGATCATGGGTTGGGTTAAGCGCTCTTCGACATTCAGTCCTTCATAGGCAAAGCGATCTCGATCCGACAACCAGCACTCGTTCAGGGATTCGTTTTCCAACGGCAACACCCGCATCACCCTGTCGCCCTTGGTGTGAATCTGCAGGTTGGAACCCAGCCCATCGTGGGGGCTTACCGACCTGCGCCTGGACATCTCCCAGGTGCGGGCAGAGTAGCGGAATGGTTTGGACGTGAGGGCACCAACCGGACATAGATCAATAATGTTGCCCGAAAGCTCCGAGTCAATGGTTTGATTGATGAAGGGCATGATTTCCGCATGCTCGCCGCGAAAAGCCTGGCCCATCTCCATGATCCCCGCGATTTCAGTCCCGAAGCGCACGCAGCGGGTGCAGTTGATGCAACGCGTCATGTCGGTTGCAACCAGGGGCCCCAGGTCTTTCTCGGTGACAACGCGCTTGACTTCCTGGTAGCGCGAACTGCTGGCGCCATAACCGACGGCCAGATCCTGCAGGGTGCATTCGCCGCCCTGGTCACAGATCGGGCAGTCAAGCGGATGATTGATCAGCAGGAACTCCATCACGCCTTTCTGGGCATTGATGGCGTTCTCCGAGCGGGTCATGACCTTCATGCCGTCAGTAACCGGCGTGGCGCAAGCCGGCATGGGCTTGGGCGCCTTCTCCACCTGCACCAGGCACATGCGGCAGTTGGCTGCAATAGAGAGCTTCTTGTGGTAGCAGAAATGCGGAATATAAATGCTAAGTCTTCCTGCGGCATCCATGATGGTGGAACCGGATTCGACCTCAATCTGTTTGCCGTCAATTTCGATATTCGGCATCGGTCCTATCCCTGCACCAGGCAATGTTTGTGTTCGATGTGATGCTCGAACTCATGACGGTAGTGTTTCAACATGCCCTGCACCGGCATCGCAGCGGCATCACCGAGGGCGCAAATGGTCCGGCCTGAAATATTGCCCGCCACATTGTCCAACAGGTCCAGATCTTCCGGCCGGCCCTGCCCGTGTTCGATGCGGTGAATCACACGGTATAACCAGCCTGTACCTTCACGGCAGGGCGTGCACTGGCCGCAGGACTCATGCTGGTAGAAATAGGACAGCCGCTCCAGCGCGCGAACCATGCAAACCGTCTCATCCATGACAATGACTGCACCCGAGCCCAGCATGGAACCGGCCTTCGCAATGGAATCAAAATCCATCGTGCAGCCCATCATGATATCTGCCGGCAAAACGGGCGCTGATGAGCCACCTGGAATCACCGCTTTCAGTTTGTGCCCACCGCGCACCCCACCCGCCAGCTCAAGCAATTTGGCAAACGGGGTACCCATCGGCACTTCAAAATTGCCTGGCTTGTTGACATGGCCGGAAACGGAAAACAGTTTGGTCCCGCCGTTATTGGGCTTGCCCAGATCGAGAAACTTCTGTCCGCCCTCACGCACGATATAGGGAATACTGGCAAAGGTTTCAGTGTTGTTGATGGTGGTGGGCTTGCCATACAGGCCATAGCTGGCTGGGAATGGGGGCTTGAAGCGGGGCTGGCCTTTCTTGCCTTCAAGTGATTCCAGCAAGGCAGTTTCCTCACCGCAGATATAGGCCCCATAGCCATGGTGATTATGCAGATTGAAACTGAAACCCGAGCCCAGGATGTTCTCACCCAGGTAACCGGCAGTCCTGGCCTCATCAAGCGCCCGCTCCATCTTCTCGTAAACCTCGAAGATCTCACCGTGGATGTAGTTATACCCCGCAGCGGCATCCAAGGTGTAACCCGCGATAATCATGCCCTCTATCAAGGAATGGGGGTTGAGCTCCATGATGTCACGGTCCTTGAAGGTACCCGGCTCGCCCTCATCCGAATTACAGACGATGTATTTGTCGCCGGGGAAACTCCTTGGCATGAAACTCCACTTCAGCCCGGTCGGGAAGCCCGCGCCACCGCGTCCACGGAGAGCAGAAGTCTTCACTTCGGCAATGATGTTCTCGGCCGGTATCTTTTCTGCAAGGATCTTTTTCAGGGCGGAATAGCCACCGGCACTTTCATAGGTGGAAAGCTTCCATGGCTCTCGCAGATGGAGCGTGTTGAAGATAACGGGGCCACCTTGAATGATCATTCCTGTTTCAGCTTGTCCAGCAGCTTGTCCACTTTCTCGGAAGTGAGATAGCTTTCCATGTGATGGTTGTTGATCAGGCACAAGGGCGCATCACCGCAGGCGCCCATGCATTCGCCCTGCTGTAAGGTAAAACGGCCATCTTCGGTGGTCTGACCGAAATGCACACCAAGCCGGTCTTCCAGCTGCTTGCCAATTTCCAGTGCCCCCATCAAAGTGCAGCTGAGGTTGGTACAAAGGGTAATCTTGTGCCGCCCCACCGGGGCGAGGTTGTACATGTTGTAGAAAGTGGCCACCTCATAGACAGCGATGGCAGGCATGTCAAGATAACTGGCGATGAAATCCATGGTTTCGTTCGACAGCCAGCCTTTTTCTGATTGAGCAATACGCAGCGCAGACATGACTGCGGAATGCTGCTTGCCCGCCGGATACTTGGCAACTTCGCGGTCGATCTGGGCGAGAGATTCGGGGCTAAGCATGATTATTTCTGAACCCGTTCAATCGATTCGAGCGCCAGGCGGAATCCGGACGGGAAACCGGAGTTTACTGAATCGCAAGCAAGAATTTCCGCGCCGCGGTCCAACAACGAAATCAAGCGACTCAGGGGGTTCATCGGTCAATATCGCCAAATACAATGTCCTGTGTGCCTATGATCGCCACCACATCGGCAATCATATGACCACGCGACATTTCATCCAGCGCTGCCAGGTGAGGAAAACCAGCCCCGCGTATTTTCAAACGATAGGGTTTGTTGGCGCCATCTGACACCAGATAAATGCCAAACTCACCCTTGGGATGCTCTACCGCCGCATAGCATTCACCTTCGGGCACATGCATGCCCTCGGTGAACAGCTTGAAATGATGAATCAGCTCTTCCATGTTCTGTTTCATATCCAGCCGGGAGGGCGGCGCCACCTTATGGTTGTCCGACATCACCGGACCGGGATGTTCGCGCAGCCAGTCGACACACTGGCGAATTATACGGTTGCTCTGGCGCATTTCTTCCATGCGCACCAGATAGCGGTCGTAGCAATCTCCATTGGTGCCAACCGGGATATCGAAGCTGACCTGATCGTAGACTTCATAAGGCTGCTTCTTGCGCAGATCCCATTCCACGCCGGAGCCGCGCAACATGGGACCGGTAAAGCCAAGTGCCTGGGCACGTTCCGGTGATACAACCCCAATGCCCACGGTACGCTGTTTCCAGATGCGGTTATCCGTCAGCAAGGTTTCATACTCATCAACATAGGCCGGGAAGCGATTGGTAAAATCCTCAATGAAATCGAGCAGGGAGCCCTGACGACTATCATTCAGTTTCTTTACGGCGTCCTCACTGTGGAATCTTGAGACGACGTAAGCCGGCATTGCATCAGGCAGATCGCGATAAACGCCGCCCGGTCGGTAATAGGCCGCGTGCAAGCGAGCGCCCGAGACAGCCTCATAGCAGTCCATCAAATCCTCGCGCTCGCGGAAGGCATACAGAAACATCGTCATTGCGCCGACATCCAGCGCATGTGCACCGATCCAAAGCAGATGATTGAGAATACGCGTGATCTCGTCGAACATCACGCGGATGTACTGGGCGCGAACCGGCACCTCGAGCTCAAGCAGTTTCTCGATAGCCATGACATAAGCGTGCTCGTTGCACATCATCGAGACATAATCCAGTCGATCCATATAAGGGACCGACTGGATGAATGTCTTGTGCTCGGCCAGCTTTTCTGTAGCGCGGTGCAGCAAGCCGATATGCGGGTCAGCACGCTGAATCACTTCGCCATCCAGTTCAAGGACGAGTCGCAGCACTCCGTGCGCCGCAGGATGCTGCGGGCCAAAGTTCATTGTGTAATTACGGATTTCAGCCACGGCGTAGCTCGGGGACCATGCCTGGGGGTCTTCTGAATTTGCAGATCCCAGCCCTGTCAACCGACATCGCCATAACCTTCTTCACGGACGATGCGCGGAGTGACTTCACGAGGTTCAATTGAAACCGGCTGGTAGATGACACGCTGCTGTTCGGGGTCATAGCGCATTTCAACGTACCCCGAAAGCGGGAAATCCTTGCGGAACGGATGCCCGATAAAGCCATAATCGGTAAGGATGCGGCGCAAATCCGGATGCCCTTCGAACACGATGCCATAAAGATCAAATGCTTCGCGTTCATACCAGTTGGCTGACGGCCAAAGGTCATTGACCGAGGCAACCATGGGCAATTCGTCGTCCGGGCATGGAACACGCACACGCACCCGCATGTTATGGACGATGGAAAGGAGATGGTAATTCACCGCAAATCGCCTTCCCTGCCAGCGTCCCCCACCGTAGTCCTGGTAATCCATTCCGCTCAGATCGATCAGCTGGCTGAAGCGCAAGCCGGGGTGATCCCGCAGGATCCGCATCGACTCGTGCATGGATTCGGCTTTGGTTTCCACCGTCAGCTCTTTCAGCCGCGTGACAGATGAAACGATTGCCGAGCCCAGGGCATCCTGCAGGCTCAAGGAAAGGGCGTCCAGTGGCTGGGTCATGTCAATTGATTCTTAACGAGCAATGGTGTTGGTGCGCTTGATCTTGTTCTGCAACTGGATCAGGCCGAACATCAATGCTTCTGCAGTGGGCGGACAGCCTGGCACATAGATATCGACAGGCACGATGCGATCGCAACCGCGCACAACGGAATAGGAATAGTGGTAATAGCCTCCGCCATTGGCACAGGATCCCATGGAAATCACCCAGCGGGGCTCCGCCATCTGGTCATACACCTTGCGTAACGCGGGTGCCATCTTGTTGCACAATGTGCCTGCCACAATCATGACGTCGGATTGACGCGGGCTGCCGCGAAACACAATGCCAAACCGGTCCAAATCATAACGCGACGCACCCGCTTGCATCATTTCAACAGCACAACAGGCAAGGCCAAACGTCATTGGCCACATGGAACCCGTGCGCATGTAGTTGATGAGTTGGTCAGCCTTGGTGGTAATAAAGCCCTGTTCGAGAACGCCCTCGATGCTCATCCTAAACCGTCCGCTGCGTAAACATCCACAAACCTTTTGCTGCTCCTGCTTCGTGACCACATCTTTTCTGATCCCCAAGCCAAGGCATTGTTGGGCCTCGCCCAAAGGCTCCGAACCATCAATCCCACTCCAGAGCCCCCTTCATCCATTCGTAGATGAACCCTACGACCAGAATTCCGAGGAAGATGACCATGGCAATGAAACCAAACATGCCGATCTCCTTCAGCACAACCGCCCAGGGAAAAAGAAACGCGATTTCCAGATCGAAGAGAATAAACAGAATGGCGATCAAGTAGTAGCGCACATCAAACTTCATCCGTGCATCTTCAAACGCCTCAAAGCCACATTCGTAGGGTGAAAGCTTTTCGCTATCAGGACGATTGGGGGCAAGCAACCAACCGGCCAGCATGGGAACCACTCCGAACGCCAGGCCAACCAGGATAAACAGCAGAATGGGGAAATAATGCTCTAACACGCTCTCCTCGCTTCCTTAACATCACCTCAGCGCAGAGGCGTTATTACGGCAGTCAGTTTAGTTGTGACGTTGCCAAACTGTCAAGCCGGCATTGGCCATGATTCGATAGTTAATTCAATGGGTTACAAGATAGTCCTGACTAATGATCGTATTACTAATTTGAATGGTGCGACGGCGAGTATCTAAAAATCGTCTGCAACCCAACGGTGCTGCGAAAGGGCAATTTAACATTTTTAATTTTACCCCGATTTTTACCCACGTCCCATCGGGTTGACGTATGAGGCACTACGCACAGTGAAACAAAGCGTACCAAGGTGTTGGGACGCATTATTGCAATCGTAGTGTCGAAAAGCAAAACGTCGCAGCTTTCTCAGGTTTGATTTAACCCACAAATCCAGCGATCACCTGCCTGCGAACGCGGTTTGTAAGGCTGAACCTTTAGGGTGAAGCCTGCCTGAATGCTTCTGTCCGTCGGTTTTCAACATTGGCATCAAACTCGCACTGGAATCAAGTTCATGGAGGACAAGTAGCGGCCACGGGGAACGCACTAAATTGCGCCTAAGGCCATAAAGGCCTGGGTAGGAATTAGGTATTGTGCAGTCGCTGGTGCGCCCTTCCCGGACTGTGGTCATATACCAATGTCCGGTGTTTGCTATGGGCCTTGGCCGTCTCAGATTGACCCACTGCGGCCTCCGAGCTAGGGCCTGTTAACACAACCGCAGTCCTTCTATGATTAAGGCGAAATGAATGAACCCGATGAACATCACGTCGAGTTTCTCAAATCGGGAGAAGATGCGCCGGAAGCCTTTAAGCCTTCTGAACAGGCGTTCGATCTCATTACGCCGCCGGTACATGATCTTGTTATATTCCCAGGGCTCCACGCGATTGGACTTGGGCGGTACGACGGGAATAAATCCCAAGTCCAGCGCCAGCTGTCTGGTTTCGTTGCCCTCGTACGCGCGATCCATCAACAAATGGATCGGCCAGTTGGGTGTGCCCA
>JBAUMF010000081.1:0-32743 GCA_049578545.1 Thiobacillaceae bacterium | reverse complement strand
CGCGTTGCCATGAAGGGGACGGCGCAGTGACAAAGGAATTTCAGCCGCGGCTTGACCTGTCCCTGATTGACCAGTTCGATTCCTTCCAGCTTGGGCAGCAGCAGGGAGACATGATGGCCACGCAACTCCTGTTTCGGATAGCCGAACACGGTTTCACTGGCCGCACTGCAATCCTCGATTAGCCCGTCATCATTCAAAAACAGGGTGGCGAGCCCCGGTTGGCTGGGCACCGCATCAGATATTACGAACTGGGGGGACGCAGTAGGCATGTCATTTCCATTCCGTATTGTGCGCATTAGTGTTTCTCGGCGTGGGGGGTCGAAGCATTGATCTCCAGTTCTGCTTCCAGCCAGTCATCCAGTTCGTGTCCGGGCAGGAATCCACGTGTTTCTGCCTTAAGGTAGGCCAGCACGGCAATTTGCTGATGCGCCTCTGTCGCTTCAAAGTCAGTTAAAGGAGGGGCGCCTTCCAGAAGCGCTATTTCGGTATGTTTTCTGCTTGTGCTCATTATTGTCTCCAAAATGTTTTTGTACTCTGGCGGTTGATCTGAAACCGGCCCGGTTTTGCTTATGAAACGCGATGTGCAGCCAAGCCGTTCGTCCCTGATTATTATTTGAGTGTGCGTAACTTTGATTACATTAGCATGTGAATCCAAATCTAACTACGCAAGATTACGTAGGTGCTGACTTGTATTGAAGTATTTTCAGGACCGACGACTTGTCGAGGGCACCACTTTGACATCGTTGGAAGCGGTCATTCCTGGACCTCCGTTTGTCGCAAGCGGCGAATGGCCGGGTCAGGCCGACAGACCGGCCGCTATTGCGGTCATTCTTGTTTCTTTATCTCGCCTTCCTTCTCTTTGTTTGCGCGCTCCTGGCCCAGTCCCGTAGTGAGCGCTGTTATCCCGGCAATGCCGCCTAGCTGCATGGTTTCCACGGCGGTGCTCGGGACAATCACGATCGTGGCGTTTTCCTTCAAGCCTTCGTAAAGCATGTTCATCGCCCTCAAATGCAGCGCGATAGGATTGTTGGTATAGGTCTTGGCCGCTTCGCCAAACTTCTCGGCCACCTGTCGCTCCGAATCTCCCAGGATTACCCGGGCCTGACGTTCTCTTTCCGCCTGGGCCTGCATCGACATTGCATCCTCCAGGGCCGGCGGAATCAGTACGTCCTTGATCTCCACTGAAATAACGTTAATGCCCCATGGCTCGGTGCGCTCATCGATGATCTTTTGCAGCTCGTTACTGATCTTCTCCCTGCCTTCGAGCATGTCCGAAAGCATGGTCTTGCCGATGACATCTCGCAGAGCGGTTTGGGACGCCCAACTTATGGCGCTTTGATAGTCGGCCACGTCCAGAGCGGCTTTCTTCGGGTCCACGACTTTCCAGAACAGCACTGCATCCACATCCACCGGCACCGTATCCTTGGTAAGCGTCTTTTCTGCCTTGAACGTAGTGGTGATGACGCGGATATCGATCCAGTAAGGTATTACGTCGATGACCGGGATAATGAAAAACAGTCCTGGTCCGCTGAGCGAGTGGAACTTGCCTAGCCGCAAGATCACTGCCCTTTCCCACTGGTCCGCAACCTTAATTGAGGAAGAAACAACGAGAGCAGTAACCAAGGCAATGGCTCCAATCCAAATGCTTTCCATGCCAGCTGTGACGCTGTACACGGCAAACGCCAATCCTGCGCCAAGGCCAAGAATTAGGATGAAGATCAATGCTGCAAAAGAGCTGCTTTTTCTCACTTCGAATATCTCCATGATTTGGGCACTTGAATGAGGGCCCGGCCAATCCAGCATGAAAAGTTGAGTCCGGCAAAGCTGGAATCAACAGGCCACCGAGTCCTTGGTGACTTGTGTAACCATCTTAGCCCACCATTGGCAGTGTGTTTCCTCATCTTCATTGCCCCCTCAATTTCAGATTCGACCTTATAACGTGTCTACTGTAACGGGGAAAGTCCACTCGGTCACACGCAGCCGATGCGGCGGGGGGTGAATGACGATCGACCGGCTGTAGGGGGCCGGCAGATAGAAACGGGTAGTTGCAATTCCCGACCGGGGTCATACGGCAGAACCGTGCTGAACTCCCAACCTTGGCAGCGATAGACAACGGTATAGCCGGTGATCTGCTGGGTCATCGCTTCCAATGAACGCGCAGCAAATTTTCTTCCGTGTTGTATTGAAGCTCGAGCTGGCCTTGGTAAGCATGGCTGACCGCTTCGCCAATGCCGCGCGCAAGATGGATGTCGGTCGTGGTCACGAGAATACCTTCATTCTCATCGACTATGCTCATGATGCGCTGGAGCGGGTGTTCCGCTTTCTCCCGCTGCTCGATGTTGTGCACCAGGTTCAGAATTTCCCCGCGATTCTGCGCAAGGAATTCGCCCTCGAGTTTGACATAGCCCGCGGGGTATTGATCATGAATGCGATGGCAGGCCGGGCACATCTCGCTGTGCGCTGATGCCGGCTTGCGCAGCCACTGCCACCTGCCCTTCTCAAAGACTGCGCCACATTGCGGGCACAGCGTGGGCTCAGGGAACTTTCCGCGCGACTTGTAGCTGTCATCGACATGGGCAAGCAGGGGTTTGGTTCTGTAGACCGGCTGCACGCCGGGTTTTGGGTGACGTCTCGGCATATTCAGGGCCTACTTTTATGTAACACGCTAATTCTTCAGTGTAACACCGGCGCTCGACCTACCGCCCCGCACAGTAAGCGTAGACGGCAACGAAAAAGGTTGCGGCGACCAGACATCGGGTAGGGCGCCTCACTCGCCCGCTTCTGGCATGTTGTCCGGCGCTTCCGCAATGATGCAATCCGTGGTCAGAATCAGGCCGGCAATGGAAGCGGCATTTACCAGGGCATGGTGCGTGACTTTGGTGGGGTCCAGCACCCCCATCTGCATCAGGTCCCCATATTCACCGGTCGCGCAGTTGTAGCCGAAACTGCCCTTGCCATGTGCCACTTTCTCAAGAATCACCGATGCTTCCTCCCCGCCGTTGATCACAATCTGGCGCAGTGGCTCCTCCAGAGCGCGGTAGATAATCTTGAGACCTGCCTCCTGGTCGAGATTGACAGCCTTGAGTTCTTTCAGCGCAGCACGGGCCCGCAGCAGCGCCACCCCTCCGCCCGGCCCGATGCCTTCGTCCACCGCAGCGCGGGTGGCGTGCACCGCGTCTTCCACGCGTCCCTTTTTCTCCTTCATTTCGACTTCGCTGGCTGCACCCACCTTGATCACCGCCACGCCACCACCCAGCTTGGCCGCGCGCTGCCGGAGTTGCTCCCGGTCATGAGCATTGTCGGCTTCCTCGATCTGACGGCGAATCAGCCGCACGCGTTGCTCGATGCTTTGTGCGTTGCCACCACCACCGATGAGGGTGCAGTATTCCCTGCCCACCTCGACCCGTTTCGCCGTGCCCAGCTGCGCGAGTTTCGTCTTGTCCAGAGTCAAGCCCACCTCGTCCGAAATCACGCTAGCGCCTGTGAGGATGGCCATGTCCTCGAGCAGCGCCTTGCGCTGATCGCCGAAGGCGGGCGCTTTTACCGCGCAAACCTTGAGCACCCCGCGCAACTGGTTGACCACCAGGGTGGCCAGAGCCTCCCCTTCCACATCTTCGGCAACAATGAGCAACGGCCGGCCGGCCTGCATCACCTGTTCCAACACCGGAAGCAGGTCGCTGACACTGGAAATCTTGCCGTCGCGCAGCAGGATGTAGGGGTTATCCAGCAACGCCACCTGTTTTTCCGCCTGCGTGATGAAATAGGGGGAGAGGTAGCCACGATCGATCTGCAGTCCCTCCACCACTTCCAGCTCGTTCTCCAGGCCGGATCCCTCCTCCACCAGGATCACTCCCTGCCTGCCAACTTTCTCCATGGCTTGCGTGATGATTGCGCCAATCGCCTGGTCCCCATTGGCAGCACCGGTAGCGACTTGGGCAATTTCCTCGTTGCTCGCACAGGGATGGGACTATCGTTTCAATTCTGCGACCGTGGCCGCCACCGCCGCGTCGATGCCGCGCTTGATCTCAATCGGGTTCATCCCGGCAGCAAGGAACTTGAGCCCTTCCTTGACGATCGCCTGGGCCAGCACGGTCGCCGTGGTCGTGCCATCCCCTGCCTTCTCCGAGGTCTTCTTGGCAACTTCCCGCACCATACTCGCGCCCATGTTCTCGAGCCGGTCCGCAAGCTCGATCTCTTTGGCGACCGTGACACCGGAATTGGCAATGATCGGTGAGGCAAAGGGCCGCTCCAGCACCACGAAACGGCCCTTCGGCCCCAGCGTGACTTTGACTGCATTGGCGAGGACATCCACCCCGGCGCAGATCTTCGCCAGCGCAGCGTTGCGGAATTCAAGGTGTTTTGGCGGCATGACCTCTCCCCAAACGTTTAGGCAATCGATCTAAGCGCCGAGCAGTCGCCCTGCGCGTTCGCTTCAGTCCAGCTGATTCACACTGTGTAATGTAATTCCTGAGACCAGCACCAGCAACTGCTGCCGGCATGACGGTCCAGATTGGGTCGCCGAGCCGTGATGAGCTTAAAGAAGCCCGTGCTGCCCAGCCAGACTGTTTCCAAGTGCTGTTAAGCAGTCCTGCCATCGTCGGCAACGTGCGTGACGCAATCCGCGGTGGCCTCGCCGCACGTCTGGTTGGCCAAGGTGCAATAAAGTTCGGCAAAGACCAGACCGTTGCCAGCCGACGCAACCTTAAGCACGCAGTGAATACACATGCGCGCCCGGTCGGCACTGCGGCAGCAGGCGCGCCGCATCGAGCATGATGTGCGCAGCAAAGCTCGCGGTGCTGAATCGGGCCTCGAGCAGCACGGTATCATGCAGCCCGGCGCCCGCCATTCCTCTGCGTTCAATCAGGATGCCATGACCTTCCTCTTCCAGGGCGGCGATGCTCTCCAGTTCGAAAACATACGTCTCCTCGCCCAGGAACAGCGGATCGCTTTCAACCGCACGTTTCACCTGTTCAAGCTCGGCGCCCGGATTCAGTTCGAGGTAGAGGTAGCGCTGAAGTTTGCCTTCCGCCGTGCGCAACTCGCTGCATAGCGCGCCTTTGACCCCGTTCATGCCTTCCGCGGCAGCGCTGTGATGCAGACTGACACCCGGCCGGTTGATCACCGTCGTCTGCCCCTTTGGAATTAGGATCTCGAACAGGCGCTGAACCTGGCGCGCAACCCCTGGGACCCAGCCTGCCCCCACGACGGCGGGGACGCGATGATGCGTCGCCAGCCTGTCAATCTCGTCGCGATGTGCCCTGAATCGATCGCCCTCCAGACTGGCGCATTCGACCAGTGGAACCCCGCTCTGCAGCAGCAGCCCCGCCACCCCCGAAGCACAATCTGTTGGCACGCAAACGAGTGCGGCGTCAATGCGTTCCAGCTCGCTAACATGCGACACGCAGCGGACATCGCGAAAAGGTTCCGGCAGGGGCTCGCGGGCAGATTCCTCCCGTCGCACGATGCCTGCGAGTTCCAGATCCGCCCATTCATGAATGCCCGCCGCGCAGGCTCTTCCCAGCCTGCCGAAGCCAATGATGGCAATGCGCAGCCGCCTGATGTTATGTTTGCTCATTGTGTTGGAACGGAATGCGGGCTTATTCGCAGTAGAAGATGCTCGACTCGTTGTGCAAAGGAAAGCCCTTCTGTTGCAGAAGATTTCACAAAACCGGATCTTTCGAGCCGGCGACCTGATGGCGAGCATAGCGCAATCGCTTCACAACTTGGAGCAGCCGGCAAAACCTCGGGGAACCGTTCGTCTCGTTCCACTATGCGCCGCCATCCTTGGCCCATGCCTGGGGGTTCGATGCGCAGGTCGGAGCAGCCACGCCATGTAAGCGCATGATCCCTGGCTGGCCGGCCTCGCCGTCGATCTGCACTGAGATCGGCAGACAGTAGCTGAGCAGTTCGGCGTTGGTGATCAGGTGCCGGCTGATCCGGCAGATGGAAAGCTCCGACTGCTCGGGAACAAAAGACAGCGGCAGCAGCAGCTGGTCAGCAAGCCAGTCATCGATCGCCCCGCCCGAGGTGATGTCGGTGCGCAGCTCGTCGACCGCCTCATCCGCCACCGTCTCCGCCGGCTTGCGCGGTGCGCCCAGCGCGAATGCACAGCAGTGACCGCGCTCGAATTCGGCCTGCAGCAGGATGAACGTCCCCGGCGAAGCCGCAGGCAGTTCCGCAAGGTCAATATCCATTGGCAGGTCCAGCGGGCGCAGGCTTTCGAGCGCGCGCCTGCGCTGTCGCTCGGCAATCGATAAGTCGAGTCGGCCAACGCCGGAAAGGCCGCGAATGCGCAGGAGCCGGCCACGCTCGGTGATGCGCAGGGCCGAGAACGGTCCGCTCCGGGCAATGTTCACGTGCAGCACGCCACCACCCCGCTGATAGAAGCCGGCGCGTTCGAGACTGCAATCCATACCGTAGCCGGCCTGCGCCAAATACGGCAGCCATTGGCATTCCAGGTAGTGATAGCATGGACTCCAGGGCACATGGGTGCCACCGCTGAGGGTAAGAGCGCTGCGCAGAATCTGGCCCCCGCCTTCACCGAACGATGCGTCTATCTCGATCATCGCCATCTGCATTCATGAGGGAAGAACCAGGCTAGAGTGAGGTGCACATCTTAGCCTTCGCTAGATGAAAGGCGCGTAGCCAAGTGCATAGCTGTGGTCTGGAAAAGCTGTACAGGGTGAAGTGAAGGTCCTGCTTTAAACTGAGGCAACTTGGAAAGGAGCGAAGCAGCATGAGCAGGACATCATCATTACGACCATCATCATCTCCATTATCACGCTCACGAAATGATGGATAAGCCACCGGACGGAAAGTCGCCCGCTCACACGGAGTATTTCGACGCATAAGAAGCCCGCAATTAATGGGGCGTCTTTTTTTATCTGTCCTGCAAAGGAGATGACACTGACCTCGACGTCGGCCCGGTTTCGCTCAGCGACGTTCATCCCTGCATCCTCTCGTTGACCTTGACTCCCGCGGCATGATCCGGGTAGGGCTCAAAGCGGCCTTTCGAGTGGTTCGGCCGCGGCCCAACTCCGGATGCTTACCGGGGATTCTGGGCTCCGGTTTTATGGAGTCGGCAACACGCAACCAATGCAAAGCGGCAAATTTGGCAGGTGGCATGTTCTTTCCAGCGCTCGCCGGATCACCCCTTCCCCGCCTTTGTAGAATCGTAAATCTTCCAGACAGCGAGGGAGACAATCATTGCACCCACCCCAATGGCGTTGATAGTTGGGCCTTTCTCAATTGCGAAACTGAGCGAATAGGGGGAAAGAAGTAGCCAAATCCCCAATAGGATATTGAAGATTTCCTGCCCTTCATCCAGCAGCCTGCAGGCGGAAATGAGGTTAAACACGATAAGTACTGCGCCAAGTCCGCACGCATTTGCCGTGGCGGCCACATTTAGTGAATAGCCCATTTCCCATGGTGAAGCAACGAGCCAACAGCCCAACAGAACATCCATCCAATCCTGCCATCGTATTACCATCACCAAAGCCCTTTGCGTAGTCGTTTCAGGTTCACACCCTAACCTCGGAAAATCTCAAACGGTTCGATACGAAGCACCCGTCGAACCCCGAAATAGCTGGATACGCCGGCAATCACCAGAACCATCCCGAAAGCAAAAATAAGATTGGTGTAGGTGATGATTGCAGCGTAATCGGGTAGCCGCAGGCGCACCAGGGCAATCAAGAGGGCGCAAAGGCCGACCCCAAGACCGTAGCCGGTCAGGGAAGTGAACAGGGCTTGAAACAGGATCATTAATATGAGTTCGTGGCCCTTGGCGCCGATTGCTTTTAAGGCGCCGAATTTCTGAAGATTTTCCAGGATAAACGTGTAGAACGTCTGGCCCGAGATCGACAGACCAACGATGAAACTGACGATCGTCATGATCATGATATTGGTGCCAACGCCCGTCTGGTACTTATAGAAATTCGCGATCCGCTGATCGAACTCATGCTTGGTGAGGGCAAGATAACCGAGACGACGGACTTCCGATTTGATCTGCTTGACGGCCGGTTTGCTCTTGGGCTCAACCAGAATGTAGGACATGGTGAAACGAGCGGTGGGCAGATACTGGATTGCGCGACTGTAGGTCGTATACAAGGTGGGCACTCCGAACAGTCCGCCAGAAGACACTTTGGCGATGCCCACGACCACGGCTCGATGGTCGTTGATCTCAAACTCTGTTCCGATGTCGGGATTGTGGAGCTTCCTGAACTCAGCGTCATGGACGACCAGGAAAGCGTTTTCCCCAAAAATATCCTGGATATTTCCCTTTTCCAGGGTTGGCCTGCCGAACAGGCTGGTGTCATCAAGCCCAAGGATGCTGACAGACTGGTAGGTCCCATCCTTCAGCTTGGCGAGGCCGCCTCCGGAATACAGTGGTACAGCATACTTCACGCCGTCTATGCTACGCACGGCATCCAGCAGGTAGTCAGGCACCGGAATGGTGTTGGCGACCGTGTTGACGGCGGGGTCCATCACCCAAATGCTCGCACCAACGTTGGTCACCGTTGCGGAGGAACGGTCGAGGATGCCGGCAAACATCGACGTCATCTGCACCATCAGAAATACCGCGAAGGTGATCCCGATGAGCAAGGCGGCAAACTTGGCCCTGTCATTCACCAACAGCTTGTAGGCAATCCTGAATAAGCCAGCGGATTTCATGGCTGTTCCTCATTCTGCTTTGCCGTGCCCACGTCATGATTGACCGGGCCACCCGTTTGGACACCGGTGCAGGACACCTTCGGTACTATCCCGTCCTGGCATGGTGCGTTCCACCAGCCGCCCCCCAGTGCCACAAACAGGGCGACCGAATCCTGGTAGCGCTGGGCCGTTGCATCCGTCATAGCAATCCTGGCGGTCTCAACCTGCTGTCGGGCAACGAGCCAATCCAGGTCATCGACGATGCCAGCCTCGTGGTTGGCAGCCAACAGGTCCCGTTGCTCGATGGACAGTTCCAATGACTGCCGGCGCGCAGCCGCAACTTGCGCATCATGGGCGAGTGCCTGCAACGTGTCGGCAACCTGGGCGAAGGCGGAAAGCACGGTTTGTCGGTACTTGGCTAAGGCTGCTTCATATCCGGCTTCGGCTGACTTCTTTTGGGCCCATGCGCTGCCGCCCTGGAATAAGGGGAAGCTTATGCCCGGCCCGACACCCCAGAAGCGACCATTCGGATCGTTCAGATCACCTAAGCTCGGGTTGCTGAGTCCGTAATTGGCCGAAAGGGTAAGCGTAGGGAACAGTGCTGCCGTGGCCACGCCCACCTGCGCGCTCGCCACATGAAGATTAGCCTCCGCCGCAAGAATATCCGGACGCTGGCGAACCAGGCTGGACGGTAGACTGACAGGCAGGGTCGCGGGCAGCCGGATGTCTTCCAGAGCAAGCTTGGGGAACTTGGCTTCCGCAGGCACGAAACCGAGCAAGGTTGCCAGCAAGTCCTCGGCCGCAGTTTGCTGCTGCAAAATCGTTGGCAGGACCGCTTCATTGGCGGCAAGCTGTGATTTCACTGCCACGACATTGGCAGCTGGAACGAGGCCGGCATCCGCTTGCGCTTCCACGATGGCCACCTGTTCCCGTTGCAGCGCGATCAAACGCTGAGTCGCGTCAGCCTCGGCCCGGTAGGCCGCCCCGGCGATCGCCGTGTTGATGATATTGCCAACAAGGGTCAGGTAAGTGGCTTGGGCCGTGGCCCGCTGAACGTCGACCTGGGCCGCGAGCCCTTCTACCATCCGACGCTCCCCGCCAAAGACGTCCAGCGCGTAGCTGACAGCGGCACTGAGCGTATACAGACTGAATACCGTCGGCGGCCCGCTGACGCCCTGGCGCACCGGCGATAGCTGTTGCCGCGCGAAACCGAAGCCAAGGTCGACTTCCGGATAAAACACGCCCTGGCCGGCCCGCAGATTGTGCTCGCTCTGCGAGAGGATCGCCTGAGCGGTGGCTACGGTCGGACTGTTCTTCAAACCCGTCTTTACCAGCGAGTCCAAATCGGGGCTGTCGAACAACCGCCACCAGTCAGGCAAAACCTTGGCAGCGGACGCAAAGTGCTGGGCCTGGCCGTCGACCGAAGCAGTGGACAAGGGATCAGCATCCGCCGAATAACGATCTACCTGGGGAGGTACGGGCCGCTTGAAATCAGGACCTACGGCGCAGCCTGCCAAAGCAGCTGCAAGAGCCGCCGCCCTCACCATGCGAATCAGCCGGTTGGCTGCAACTGATGGCATTTCTGCGGTAGCTGCCCCGACTCGGTTCACAGTCATTGTCGTTGACCGATGTATACGTCGACTAACTGACCGGGGTAGATCTTGAGTTCCGGCTTTTGGGCAAAGCGGAAGATGACGGGAAGAACGCGCACGTCCACCCGCTCCTGTCGCTGGTCGGAAAGTTGGATCTTGGGCGACACATACGGCTGCACGCGCACGAATTCCAGGGGTACTCGTACATTCGTGCCCCGAATGGTCATTTCCGCCTTGATTTTATCTGCTGCAGGCAAGCGGTGCACCAGGATCTCATCAATATAGCAACGCACTGCAAGTGTTTCCGGCGGTGTTCCCATCACGATGACTGGATCGCTGCCTCCGGTATAGGTGTCGTACGTTCCCAGAGCAGAGACATAGCTCCCTACCGACGCATTGATGGCCAGCACGACACCATCACCAGGCGCCCGCAGGGAGTACTTGGCCAATAGCGCTGCCGAGGCATCGGCAGCAGCGGAAAGGGCCTTGTATTGCTTCTCCTGGTTGGCTATGTCGTAGGACCATGCCCCAGCCTTGGTCAGATTGTATTGCCGTTCAGTCAGCGCCAAGTTTGCCCGGGCGACCTGTAATGCATTTGTCGCGTTGTCCAGGGCATCACGGCTCACCGAACCCGGTTTGAGTTCGCTCGACCGCCTCTGCTTGTCGTATTGATCCTGAGCCAGCTTAAGGCTAGCCAGGCTAAGGTCCACCTGGGCCCTGGACACTGCCAGCGTCTCCGGTCTGGGTTGGGCTTTAAGCTCTTGCAGGAGTGACAGGGCGGCGGCGGCCTGCTGCTTTTGCTGCTCTGTGGTCCGGCGTTGCACGGAATCATCTATGGCGACCAGGGGTGTTCCCTTTCTTACTGCCTCGCCCTCATGGACAAAAATCTGGTTTACCGATCCCGAGACTTCGAAATACAGATTGGTGTTGGCTCCGCTAGACTGATAACTTTCGATAATCCCATTCGTGTAGAGACCCTTGTCAAACGGGTTGGCTGCTGGGTTGAAGGCGGGCGGCTCAGCCTTGTGCGGCAAGCTAAATATGTAAGCGCTGACAAGGGCACCGATGAAACCAATGACGGAGATAACAAAAACCAGTTTTCTTTTCATGCCTTCTCCTTGGCCAAGCCCGTTATCCTGCCGTCTTCCATGTTCATGATTCGATCTGCGTACTCGTAGATACGGGGATCGTGAGTGACCATGACAATGCACCGCTTGTCCGTGAGTACCTTCTCCTTGACGAAAGATACGATCCGACGGCCCGTGTCGCCGTCAAGCGATGCGGTTGGCTCGTCGAAGATAAGGATCTCGGGCTGGCTGGCAATGGCGCGCGCGATCGCCACGCGTTGCTGTTCACCGCCACTTAGCTTGACAGGAGGCAAGTCAGCGCGGTCCAGGAGCCCTACGATTTCCAGATAGCGATTGGCCTGCTCGATCGAGGCATCCCAGTTCATCTTCTTCAAAATCAATGGAATCGCCACGTTCTCCGCAGTCGTCAGGCGGGGAAACAAATGGTAGTCCTGGAAAACGAAGCCGATCGTATTCAGCCGGAATTGGGCAATCGCGTTCTCTTTCAATTGCCAGATGTCACGTCCTTTGATCGATACATGGCCTTCATTAGGCCGCAGAATGCCGGAAATCATGCTAAGCAGGGTGGTCTTACCGCTGCCGGAGGGCCCCACGATGTAAAGCATCTCGCCGAAAAATGCGTCAAAGGTCGCGCCCTTCACCGCGACAGTTCTGGCATCACCCTCGCCAAACCATCTAACCAAGCCTGCTGCAGAAATTGCTACGTTCGCCATCACTACCAGTGTCTAGGGACAAAGACTCAAGTCAGTATAGGGTGAGAAATGAGTCTTACCTTTAACGTCGTAGTGCACCGTGGCGAGTAAGATGCGCCACGGCATTGGGTGGTTCTACTGGAGCGTGCAACACAGATACGCTATTGACAGAATCGAGCGCAGTTTACGGGCAGAGAAGCACAAAGGGAGTTGCCCACGTTCTTTACAAGACTTTACGTTGTCGTTCCTCTTTTGGCTGACTCCTGTTCCGCTAATCGCGGGTCCTCCGGGTCGTCAGAGTGCGGCCAATTTAAGACGCATAGAAAATCTCATGGTGGCATGAGGAGGGCTTTTCTGGACATCTCTCAGCTTCCGGCTTGAAGCGGCTCGACGAGACGATTCGACTACTCATGCCACGAGACAATGAACGGTTCGCGTCGGGAGGTCACGGGTGTCTCGCCACGCGGATGGCCAACAATGATGGGGGCAATAGCCGAAAATTCGGGGGGAATCCCCAGTTGGTTCTTTATCTCCGGGATATCCAGCGCGGTGAGTGCGGAACCGATAACGCAACTCCCCAGCCCCATGGCACATGCCGCGAGCATCAGGTTTTCGGCGGCCAGCCAGCAGTCCGCGGCGACAAAATGACCGATCGGTTTGGCGCAGATGACGATCAATGTGCCAGCGTTGTAGAAGATGTTGAAATCTGGGCTTGTGAAGACGTCGTGGGCATGGCCGGTGCGCTGCGCCTCCTTGGCGATCAGCGGCTTGGCATACTCCGAAAGCTGATGCAGCAACGCCCTGTTCTGAACGATGACGAACGCCCACGGTTCCTCATGGATCGCTGTCGGTGCGCGCACAGCGGCGTCGAGCAGCGTGCGTACCGTCTCGCGATCAATATCCTGGTCCTGGTAGTTGCGGACTGAACGTCGTGCGAGGATCGTTTCGAAAACATTTGAACCCGTGCTTGGCCATTGCATAGTCGGACTCCCCATTCGCTAACTCACACGCCGTGCTGATGACAGCATCATTGACTGCCTAACCCCGTTTGCGATCGATCACTGCCCTGCCGGCTTGCCCTCGGCTGTCTCTCTATGCCAGGAAGAGTCGGGATCATAGCGCTCGATCGCTTGCGCAATCGCTCCGGTATCGGGACCCAAATCCTTACTGTAGACGATACCATCGTGGTTGACGATAAACGTCTTCACGCCCGAGGCGCGATAGCGGGCGGGATATGCGACGAGTGCGAAGCCCCCGATCATCTTGCCCTTCACAATGTAGTCCGTTACCCCACCCGGGGCGTGCGGCCCTTGTGCATAAACGATCCGGAAATAGTAGCCATGATAAGGCGCGGTGAGAGTCCCAGGCGTGCCCTCATGCGCGGCTGAGGCAAACAGCGGCCCCATCGGACTGGGAGTTTCGCCCAGGCCAGTTTGCCAATAGAGCCCATCGTGCGCCTCGGGCAGACTCACGAACCGTTGCGCATAGCTTTGTTCTCCGTTCTTTGTGGCGGACCTGAGTGCGTAGTCACGTTGCGCGTCGACGTAGGCGAGCGCCGCTTGTATCGTCGACAGCTCATTGCGCCCGATACGTCGGGCCAGCACTTCGTCGCGTCCGGCCCTGGTGTCGAAACGCCATTGCTTTCCGCTCTTGATGAGTGGGAACGGGAAAGGCCAGTCGTGCTCACCCAGCACCAGGATCGCTTTAGCCTTGCCGTGCATTTCGATGTGAGCGCCGCGCTCGTAAGCGGTAACGAACCGCGCACGCCCTTGCGCATCTTCCTCTGGATCGCCGGAATTGATTATGCGCCCGCTACCGTGACCAAGTACAGCACGCAGAGCCGGGACTTTGTTCGCTTTGGCGGCCTGATACAGGGCCCTGCCCGCGTCAGCCGGTGTTGCAAACAACTGAGGAGCAAGGCTCTCTGTGGGCCGAGCGTGCGCAGCAGGCGCTGACCCGACAGCGGTGGCGAAAATTGTGAGCACCACAGCGAGTGCACAGGCCACATGCGAATAGGGGCGGTGGGCGTTCATGGTCGAGTCATTGTGGTCGTGTCGAATGAATTCATATCAGCGGTGACGTCCACCTTGGGCCGGCATCTGTCCTCCACGGACAGGCGGAGCGCTCGGTTGTCCGATCGGCCGGGGCACCGCAAACGGCCGCGCGGACAGGCTTGCGTGGCCGCGCCGCGATTCGTCTTGCACGCTGGCTCGGGGCGCTGGCGCAAGCGGCGATAGCGCGGACGGTTGCACAGCTCCGCCTTGAAATCCACGGTATTCGTGACGCTGTATGACGGCGCCCGGATTTGCTGGAATGTAGCGCGCGCGGACGCTCTCCGTCGGGTACGGCACACCGATGCGATGCCCTGGATTATGCTGCCACACGCTGGGCTTACCCGAAGGAATGGAGCCAGCAGTATGCGGGGGCGGGATGACGATGTGATGCCAACCTGAATCCGGATGTGCATCATGGAAATGAGCGTGCCCGATGGGTATGCCGATGCCGAAGCCAAAGCCCGTGATGACATAGCCGACCGGGCCGTAAATCGGCGGGGGCACCCAGATGAGCGGGGGGTAGTCGGGCCACCACCAGGGACCGTACGCGATGGTCGGATCGTAGACCGACACGTAGATCACATCGGGATTGGTCGGCTCGATGTCGATGTCACCGTCTTGCGTTGTGACCTGTTGCCGATCATCCGAGGACAGCGTGCCGGCGGACTGCGCCTTTTGTCGCAGCCTCTGCACGGTATCCATCACGTCCACTTCTTGAGCGAGAAAAGCATTCCCCAGCTCTTGCATCCAATCGAGGTTGTCGTTCATCATCGCAACGACGGAAGGAAACGCGGCGATTCCTTTCACGCTCGCATCCCACGGCTCGTTCGCCAATGCGCTGTCGAGCGCGTTGCCGGACAACCCCGGATTTTGTTGCAGCCAGCGCTGGGCTTTGACCACTTCCAAGGGATAGGTAGACGCTATCAATACTTGGCTAAGCAGAGCATCCGGATAGAGCGCAATTGGCGCTACCAATTGGTCAAGTTCCGCTTGCGAATAGTGTCCAGGAGCCGGCTCGGTCTCCGTTTGTACAGCATTCTCCGTTTGCGCAATCGAAAACGCTGACCCAAGCGTGCTACAAATCAGTACGCCAAGAAAAACGGTGCGGTAACCGCGCATGTCCTCACTATCCGTGTAAAAGGCATTGAATCATATCCCCATGATGCGACGGCAAGCAGCCCCTATATTGATCTGGATCGTGCATAGTCAATAAGTACTTTTTCAGTGTATGCCCAATGCGGCCGGAATTGTGCAGTTTCGATCCACATTCCTGCAGCAGAATTTTTGCCAAAGGGGAGGGGTTGTTGTGCGTATTTTCCACACACAATTTCCTGACAGGCGGCGTACTATGATCAGGCTATCAAGGAACAACAATTGGAGAGGAATCTCCATTACGTGGATGATTTGGTTAAGGGCGGCACCATGGGGAATTTCCTGAATCGACCCCGCGCTGAACAACGCCTTAGCCTCATCACCTTTAAGAGTATGCAGCGTTTCACCCTTTCTATGGCCATATTGGCGCTGCTGCTTCTGCCGCGGACATCTGCGGCACTGCAGATTCCCATCCTTGTCTATCATCGGTTTGGCCCCCAGGCGACAGACAGCATGACGGTACCGACGGACGCTTTCGAGGCGCAACTCCGGCAAATCAAGGACGCTGGGTACCGGGTGATCCCCCTCAGGCAGCTTGTGTACTATCTGGTCGCCCACGCTCCGCCGCCTCCGGACCGCTCGGTGGTCATCACCGTGGACGATGGCCACCGTTCGGTCTACACGGAGCTGCTGCCGCGGGTGCGACGCCTCCATATGCCGGTTACCCTGTTCATCTATCCCTCGGCGATCTCCAACGCCAGCTACGCCATGACTTGGGCACAGCTGGCGGAGCTGCGGGCGAGCGGGTTGTTCGACATTCAGTCCCACACCTACTGGCACCCCAATTTCTTTCGTGAAAGGAAGAGACTCGATCCCGAGACCTATACGCGTTTCGTTGACACGCAACTGACCCGGTCGAAAGCAGAACTGGAGCAACGACTGGGCGAGCGGGTGGATATGTTGGCCTGGCCTTTCGGCCTGCAGGACGCGGGGCTGCGGGCGCGCGCCGCGCGCGCCGGCTACATCGCGGCCTTTACCCTGGAGCGTCGGCCCGCGCGTAGTGATGACGATGCCCTGGCCCTGCCCCGCTACCTGATCACCGACTCGGTGAGCCCTGCCGCCTTTGCCGCGATCCTGCGGCAAGCAGATGGCGCACCCGCAGACAGGAAGCCTTGAACGTGCCGAGGAAGCAATGACCTGGAGGCTCATGCAATTCATCTTCGTCCTGCTGCTTCTGGTTCTGACCGGTCCCGCCGAAGCTGTCATTGGTGCGCTGCGAGTGCTTGATGCCCAGACCCACCGCCCCATTGAAGGCGCCTTAGTAACGGCAGGCGGCAGCGTAGCGAGCACAGATACGGCGGGTGAACTGACCCTCCCCACCCCGCTCAGGGCCCTGGGCGTGCGCGCCCCCGGCTACCTGCGCGCACAACTGAGTGATACGGGCGATACCGTCAACAGGCGCGAGGTCCATCTCCAGCCCTTCAGGCCGAAGGCCCTTTACCTGTCTTTCTACGGCATCGGCGACAGGGACTTGCGCGGCGCAGCGCTGAAACTCATGGAGCAGACAGAACTCAACGCCTTGGTCATCGACGTCAAGGGCGATCAAGGCCACATCCCCTATCACAGCAAGGTTGTGATGGCCACCGAGGTAGGAGCCCAGAAGCCCATCATCGTGCAGGATATGCCTACCCTCCTCGCCTCCCTGCGTGAGCGGGGCATCTACACGATAGCCCGGATTGTGGCCTTCAAGGACAACCCGCTGGCTCGATCCCATCAGGAACTGGCGGTGCGCAACCGAGTGGGCGAGATCTGGGCAGACCCGGAAGGGCTAGCCTGGACTGACCCGTTCCGGCCGGAGGTCTGGGCCTATATCCTCGCCGTGGCCGAGGAGGCGGCCAAAATGGGTTTTGACGAGGTCCAGTTCGACTACCTGCGTTTCCCGGATGAGCCTGGGCTGGTTTTCTCCAAGCCCGCCACCGAGGCGAATCGGATGGCGGCCATCTCCGGCTTCCTGACCGAGGCAGCCAGGCGCCTGGCCCCCTACAACGTGTTCGTGGCTGCGGACGTCTTCGGCTATGTGCTCTGGAACCGAACCGACACCGGCATTGGCCAGCGCCTGGAGGACCTGGCGCCCCATTTGGATTATATTTCGCCCATGCTCTATCCCTCCGCCTTCCAGTACGGCATCCCCGGCTACCGCGACCCAGTGGCCGCGCCCCACGAGGTGGTCGACCTCAGCCTGCGCAACGCGCAGAAGCGCACCGCACTGCCGGCGCTGCATTTCCGCCCCTGGCTGCAGAGCTTCCGCGATTACGCCTTCGACCGCCGTGTCTTTGGCAGCGAAGAGATCCGCGCCCAGATCCGCGCGGCCGAGGAATTCGGCAGTGATGGGTGGATGCTGTGGAACCCGCGCAACATCTATAGCGCGGCAGGCCTGAGGGGAAAGGAAAAATGAGGCGCCTGATCGCCCTGCTCGCGCTTCTGTGTGTCATTCCCCTTGCCCAAGCCGCACCGGTGCTCGACACGGCGGCCTTGGGCCGGATCGACGACATTGTGAAAGAGGAGATCGCGGCCGGCCGCCTGCCCGGCGCAGTAGTGCTGGTGGGTGGCGCGAACACTGTCTACTACCACCGCGCCTTCGGCGACCGTGAGGTAAAGCCTGAGCCGCTGCCCATGACTGAGGATACGATCTTTGATCTGGCCTCCCTGACCAAGCCTGTCGCCACCGCCACCGCGATCATGCAACTGGTGGAGCAAGGCAGATTGGACCTGGATGCTCCCGCGGCCCGCTACTGGCCCGAGTTTGCCGCCAACGGCAAGGCAGCCATCACCCTGCGCCAGATGCTCACGCACTACTCCGGTCTGCAGGCGGACCTCGACATGAGGAGCAAATGGGCCGGACGGGAGGCTGCACGGCGGTTGATCCTCCAAGAGCGGCCGGTGGACCCACCCGGCAGCCGTTACCGGTACAGCGACATCAACTTCGAGGTTCTGGGGGAGCTGATAGAACGGGTCTCGGGGCAGACCCTGGATGACTACTGCCGGCAACATATCTTTACCCCCCTGGAGATGCGGGACACCGCCTTCAAACCCACGAACACGGCTCGCATCGCCCCTACCGAGGGAGGAAGACAAGGCACGGTGCACGACCCCACCGCCTACCGCATGGGTGGGGTGGCCGGACATGCCGGGCTGTTCTCTACCGCCGACGACCTGGCCCGCTTCGCACGGATGCTGCTGGCAGGGGGCCAGTTGGACGGGGTACGGGTGCTGCAGACGAGCAGCGTCGAGGCCATGACTGTCCCCCAGTCTCCACTGGGCCAGGAGCGGCTGCGCGGCCTGGGCTGGGACCTGACCGCCCCTTTTTCCGCTGACCAGGACGCGCTGCCGCCGGTTGGGGCCTATGGCCACACGGGATTCACCGGCACCTCCCTGTGGATTGACCCCGTCTCGAAGCTCTTTGTGATACTGCTCAGCAACCGCGTCCATCCAGACGGCCGGGGCGACGTGAAGCCGCTGCGGGAGCGCCTGACCGCCGCCGTGGGTGACGCCTTGGGCAAGGTGTCCAGTGCGGACATCCTTGCCGCCCGCCCCGACCTGGCATCCTTCGCGGCTATCACGCCTGCCGTGCGTGTCTTGCCAACCGTACAAACGGGGCTGGATGTACTGGCCAGCCAGGGCTTCACCCCGCTCCGGGGGCTGCGAGTGGGGCTTATCACCAACCACACTGGGCTCGCTGCCCGCGGCGAGAGGAACTTGGACTTGCTGCGGGCGGCGCCGGGGGTTCGCCTCGTTGCCCTGTTCAGCCCGGAGCACGGGCTCGACGGCAACCTGGACGAGAAAGTTGCCTCTGGTGCCGAGCCCGGCACCGGGCTGCCGGTCTACAGCCTGTATGGGGAGACGAAACGACCCACCGACCAGATGCTCAAGGGTCTGGACGCCTTGGTGTTCGACATCCAGGACGCGGGTGCCCGCTTCTATACCTACATCACGACCCTGGGCTACGCTATGGAGGCCGCGGCGAAGCGGGGTATCCCCATCTATGTCCTTGACCGGCCGAATCCCATCACCGCTGCCGCCGTACAGGGACCCATGCTCGACGCGGGACGCACCTCTTTCACTGCCTACTATCCCCTGCCCGTGCGCTACGGCATGACGGTGGGCGAATTGGCCCGGTTCTTCAACACTGAAGCCGGCATCGGCGCTGACTTGCGCGTGATCCCCATGCACGGTTACGCAAGGCGCGACTGGTATGACGACACCGGTCTGCCCTGGGTAGCCCCCTCGCCCAACCTGCGCACCCTGGCCGAGGCAGTCCTCTACCCCGGCGTGGCCTTGGTGGAGGGGGCCAATGTGAGCGTGGGACGGGGTACCGATAGCCCCTTTGAGTTGGTTGGCGCCCCGTGGATCGACGCGCAGACCTTGACGAATTACCTTGCGACGCGATCCCTGCCCGGGCTGCGCTTCGCCCCCGCAGAGTTCACGCCTGACTCCAGCCGCTACCAGGGCCGGGCCTGCCATGGAGTGCGCATAACGGTCACTGACCGCGATGCCCTGGACACTCCGGCACTGGGCCTGGAGGTCGCCGCTGCGCTCCATCACCTCTACCCCGACGACTTCCAACTGGAGCAAACCCTGGGTAACATCGGCTCGACCAGGGTGCTGGACGCTATCCGCACCGGCGAGGATCCGCGGGCCATCGCTGCAGGCTGGCAGTCGGACCTGGATGCGTTCCGCACTCGCCGGGCCCACTATCTGCTCTATTAGTTGGACAGAGCTGACCTTCGCGCATTCATCCAGTTGATCCGCCAAATTGGGCAGTGATGACAATTGGGATGGGTGTTCCAGGTTTACCTGGATGTTTGGCGTGCACAGGCGAGGCGTTCAGTGCATGATCTTGCGCAGTCTGAGCCAGACTGCCAAATAAACGATGGCGTTGATCAGAGATACCATTAGCCCCAGCTCGATCTGCAACTCGTGAGTCAGCGCAGCGGGGTAGATGAGCGGCACCACATACTGTGCGGCAAACTCTCCGGAATAGGCTGAACCGCCGGAAGCACGCCGAGTATCATTCTCTAGCGGGGCACTTGATGACAGGTTTTTTCTCATCCATAGGCCGGAACGCCGCGTGGATTGGTCGGGGCGAGAAGATTCGAACTTCCGACCCCCTGCACCCCATGCAGGCTATATTTCAGATGTTATCAATGGCATGGTTAAATATCCTGTCATCAAACTGCCTCTATTACGCCCCAAGAACCATGCGGATTACCGGTGTGTGATGACATGGTGCTGGGGAATGTTATAAGTGGTTTGGGTGAAGAGAAGCATTGATGACGATAATCCGATCTCGGGTCACTCGACACTCTCCGATTTCAAAATTATGGATCGGTGCTTGTATGGTTGGACTGGTGTCGTCGCCACGCCGTAATCCGAGGTCAAGGTTTGCTTCAAGGAGCGGCGCGTCTACAGTTAGCAGTGATGCTCCCCCTTCAAAGGAGAAACCGACCATGAGGAAGTGGATGGCTGCTGGGCTATTGATGATGAGTTTGATGGGAACGGGACTGGCACAGGAACCCGATGCAATCAAGCTACCGCCGCCTGAGATGACGGGCGGCATGCCCGTGATGCAAGCGCTAAAGGAGCGCCACTCAACGCGGGAATTCAGCGCCAAACCACTGCCGCTCCAAGTCCTGTCTAACCTGTTGTGGGCGGCAAACGGCGTGAATCGGCCCGACTCTGGGAAACGCACCGCCCCATCGGCAAAAGATTGGCGCAACATTGATGTGTACGTGGCCATGGCAGAAGGTGCCTATCTCTTCGATCCGCCGACCCATACGCTGAAACGCGTCGTGACGGGTGACATTCGCAAACTCACAGGGTTGCAGGACTTTGTGGCAATAGCGCCGGTGAACCTGGTGTATGTGTCAAATCTCAAGCGAATGGTCGATTCCAGCGCCGAGCAAGAAACATTCTACAGCGCAGCCGACACGGGCTTCATTGCGCAGAACGTGTATCTGTTTTGTGCGTCAGCCGGTCTGGCCACGGTGGTGCGTGGCTCGGTTGATCGCGATGCACTTGCTGCCGCATTGGGGCTGGACAACCATCATAAGATCATTCTTGCGCAAACCGTAGGGTATCCATTGAGCAGTACGCGATAGCGACCAGAGGTTTGATCGGGGTCGTTCCGTGATAGGGGCAACCGTCTCTGCTCCACTGGGACCGCCCCGTGAGTTTGGCGCCGCAAACCGGACGCTGATAACCACCAACCGATTCCCGCAATTGTCCGTTATCTAGTCGCCCCTGAAATATTCTCTCATCGCGCATAGATATTGGATTTCAGGGGTATTCAAGGGGCAGTTGATTTGCCAGAATTGGGGCTGTTTCCCCCTGATTTCTGGTGAATTGGATGCGCCCGAAGAGGCAAGAACGAGTAGCGAGTGACGACCTGTTCCGGATGCGCTTGGAACAGATGCTCGATCAACGTCACGCCTTGTACCGCATGGCTGGCAAGATCGACTGGGACGCGGTGGAAGAGCGGTTTGGATCACTGTATGCCGAAGAAGGCCGCCCTGGCATTCCGATCCGGCTCATGGTGGGGTTGCACTACCTTAAACACGCTTTCAACGAATCGGATGAAACGGTGGTTCATCGCTGGGTGGAGAATCCGTACTGGCAATACTTCTGTGGTGAAGAGTACTTTCGCCACACGATGCCGATCAACCCGAGCCAGATGACCCGGTTCCGTGAGCGGATCGGGGAGTCCGGCTGCGAATTCATGCTGGGACTCACGGTGGTGGCGGGGATCGAGACGAAGACCGTCTGCCGATCGTCACTTGCGGTGGTCAATGTCGATACGACGGTACAGGACAAGGCCATCGCCTTCCCCACTGATGCCAGGCTGTACCACAAGGCAAGAGGCGCGCTGGTCAGGCTGTCAAAGCAGATGGGGATCGAGCTGCGCCAGAGTTACGAGCGCTTATCCAAGCATGCTCTGGCGAAGAACGGGCGCTATGCGCACGCCCGGCAGATGAAGCGTGCGAAGCGAGAACAGAAGCGGTTGAAGACGTACCTGGGGCGGGTGATTCGCGACATCGAGCGCAAGGTAGCGGCACAGCAAGCTTTGCCAGCCAGGCTGTTCCGGCTTCTGGCGCTTGCGCGACACATCCACGCCTAGCAGCGCCATGACAAAGGCAAGGTGTACAGCGTGCACGCGCCGGAAGTGGAGTGCATTGCCAAAGGCAAGGCGCACAAGCCCTACGAGTTCGGAGTGAAGGTCGGGGTGGTCACGACCAGCAAGGAGAGCTTTGTGGTGGGGATGAAGGCGCTGCCCGGCAATCCCTACGATGGCCACACGCTTGAGGCCTCACTGGAACAAGCAGCCAGGCTGACGGGTATGGCCCCGAAGGAGGTCTACGTGGATCGCGGCTATCGCGGGCACGGCGTCACACTGGAAACGCTCAAGGTGTGGATTGCCGGAGCCAGACGCGGGGTGACCGTGGCCATCAAGAAGAAGCTTAAACGGCGCAACGCAATCGAACCGGTGATCGGGCACTTGAAGTCTGATGGCCGGCTTGCCAGAAATTTCCTCAAAGGCGCTCTGGGCGATGCAATGAACGCGCTGCTCTGCGGCGCAGGTCACAACCTGCGCAAGATCCTGCGCCAGCTGGCGCTTTTGTGCACCCAGATCAGGATCAGCATCCGCCAGCTTCTGTCCGCGTCCTCGCCCATCATCCCTCGGGCCGACTGAAAAAATGGGGTTTTTCAGGGACGACTATCTAGAGTCAAGGCGAGGGGGTACTACCGGCCAACTGCGTATGAGCCGGACAATTGCGTTCCTGGGTGCCTGGTTTACTTCAGTGAGCTGCCGGTCGTAGTGCTGATATGATCGGCAAGTCATCGGCCATTGTCATCATTCAATATGAAAGCGCTATTTGCGTATCTGCACACTGTTTTGGTTCGTGGCACCGGTGGTGTGATGGCTGACCAGGGTACGGGGCGGATGGAATTACATCGGCCATAAATAAATAGATCAGAGCTTTTGAACTCGGGGGTTCATGCTGTTCGGCTCTTGGATCCTGAACAGTTGTACCAGCCCGCGGCCGAAGAAGCTGAAGGTGCGATCCCACACCCGTTGTGAATGAATCCATTGGGGCCTTGGAAGGGGCTGCGGAAGCTGGGCGAGGCGTCTATCCGTCAAGCTTGACAGCCCTGTCAGCGCTGCATAACCTGAGTTCAGATGCAACCCGTCATCGAATTTGATTGGGGCAAACCGCATCCGGTGTGAATGTTGAGAGGGTCGCAATGATCGATGAGGATCCCGAGGGCGTTGCCCAAACGCCCCCCACGCGCGTCCTTGGGCCAGGTGCTCTGCCCATTGCCCTCCGGGTCAACGGCTCCGCCCATCGGTTGACGATTGAGCCGCGCACTACTCTGGCCGAGGCATTGCGCGGACCCCTCGGCCTCACGGGCACCAAGATCGCGTGTAATCACGGTGCCTGTTCCGCTTGCACCGTCTGGCTGGACGATCTCGTCGTCGCATCCTGCAGCATACTTGCCGTGGAGGTGGGGGAGCGACGTGTCACCACCATCGAGGGCTTGGCTTCGCCTGAACGTCTGCATCCCGTGCAGGCGGCGTTCATCGCCCACGACGCCGTGCAGTGCGGATTCTGTACGCCGGGCCTCGTGATGACCTGCGCCGCGTTACTTGAGCGCAATCCCCACCCGAGCGAGGAACAAATTCAATCTGCCATCAGTGGTCATTTGTGCCGCTGCGGCACCTATCCTCACGTGCTAAGGGCCATGCTGGCGCTGGCGCAGCACGGAGAGGATTAATCATGGATGACGACCTGCAACTGCGTCGTGAGACCTTTCCCATCGGTCTGGCCCACCTCGGCCTGGAGACCGTAGCAAGGGAGATACCCGGCGACGAGCCGCCGGCACTGGCGCCCAATGCCGAACTGCGCCAGATCGGAAAGGATGTACGCCGTTGGGACGCCCAGGCAAAGGTCACTGGCGCCGCCCGCTATACGGTGGACGTGCAACTGCCGGGGATGCTTCATGCGGCGGTGCTACGTTCGCCCTGGCCGCATGCCCGCATCCGCTCCATCGATCTCTCCCGCGCCGCCGCCGCGCCTGGCGTGCATGCAGTGCTCAAGCTGGCGGAACCCCTGACGGCAGACGGTCCGGTGGTGCTGCGCTATGTCGGCCAGCCCGTCGCCGCGCTGGCGGCAGAGACGCCGGAGCTGGCGCAGGCGGCCCTGCAGCTGATCGACGTGAAATATGAACCTTTGCCCTTCGTCGTCTTTTCCGGCGCGGCAAGGCAGCCAACCGCGCCAGTCGTTTACCAGAAGTCCGAGCTGGAGAAGATTCCATCGGCAGGCTTGCCGGCCAATGCCGGCGCGTATCCCCTGGAAGGCAACATCCTGGGTCCCGATGGCAAGAACAGTTTTGGCGATGTTAGTGTGGGTTTTGCTGAGGCGGCCGTCGTCGTGAACGCCACCTATCAGACCCAGGTGCAGACTCATTGCTGCATGGAACCGCATGCCATCGTTGCCTCCTGGAACGAGGACGGCCTCGACATCTGGATGTCTACCCAGTTCACGGCCGGGGTTCGCGCCCAGTTCGCCCACTACTTCCAACTGCCTCTTTCCCGAGTTCGCGTGCGGGCCGAGGCCGTCGGCGGGGGCTTCGGCTCCAAGTCCCAGATGGGCCTGTACGGTCGCACGGCCGTAGCCCTGTCCCGGCTCGCCAAGGCGCCGGTGCGTCTGGTTCATGCGCGCGACGAGGAACAGATGGATACCGGAAACCGTTCCTCCAGCGAGCAGCATCTGCGCATCGGTGCCCGCCAGGACGGTACGCTCACTGCACTTTCGCTTCGCTCATATGGCACTGCCGGCATCGCTTTTGGCGCGGGTGTCGGTTTTATCGCCAGCGCCATGTATCGCTGCCCCAACGTCGAATCGTTGCAATATGACGTCTTCACCCACACCGCGCCCAGCTCTGCCATGCGTGGGCCCGGCAATACTCAGGGCGCCTTCGCTCTGGAGCAAAGCATCGATGAACTGGCGGAAAAACTCGCCATGGACCCCATTTCCCTGCGCGACAGAATCGACCCAAGCCCGGTACGCCGGGAGGAACGCCGGATCGGTGCTGACCGCATCGGTTGGGCGCAGCGCAAGCCGCCGGGTAGTGACGCGGGCCCCGTCAAACGCGGCCTGGGTATGGCCCAATCCCTGTGGCCGGCCCTGGTCCAGACTAATGTCGCCTGCGAGGTGCGGCTTTGGCGGGACGGCAGCATCGAGGTGCTTTCCAGCGTCCAGGACATCGGTACGGGTGTCGGCACTACACTGGCCCAGGTAGTTGCAGAAGAACTGGGGCTTGAAGCCCAGGACGTCAAGATACGAATCGGGGATACCGAATTTCCTTCCGGACCGCCTTCCTACGGTAGCCGCACCACGGCTTCCATCACCCCTCCAGCCCGGGCTGCCGCCTGGCAGATCAAACAGGCCTTGCTGCGCACCGTCGCTGCTGCCTGGCAGGCGGATGCGCGAAGTCTGACTGTCCGGGAAGGGTGGATTCAGTCGCGGGATAACCCGCAGCAACGCATCTCCTGGCAGGAGGCCAGCGGCAAGCTGCGTACCGACCGCATCAGCGCTACCGCCGGCCGGGGTGATGACTATGGGGGCTTCCGCAGTCGCTCGGGCGATGCGGCGTTCGCCCAGGGCGAACTGGGGGGCGTCCAGTTTGCCGAAGTGGAAGTGGACACGGAGACCGGGGTCGTCCACGTGCTGCGCGTGGTCGCGGTGCAGGACTGCGGTCGCCCCATCAACCCCTTGCAGATCGAAAGCCAGGTGCAGGGCGGGGTGCTCATGGGAATTTCGTACGCCCTGTTGGAGGAACGCATCCTGGATGCCAATACGGGCCGCATGCTTAATCCCAACCTAGTCGATTACAAATTGCTTGGGGCATCGGACATGCCCGAGATCGAGGTGGTGCTTGTGGAGAATTATCAGGGCTTGAGTGCCACGGATGCCTACGGGATCGCCGAGCCGTCCAATATTCCGACCGCCCCTGCCATCGCCAATGCCGTGTACAACGCCATCGGCGCGCGCATCCGGTCACTGCCCATGACGCCGGCTGCAGTACTGCAAGCCCTGGGTGCGATAAAAGGAGGGCGCCGCTGATGCAAGCCTTCGAATGGCAGCGCGCCGTGTCGCCAGATGAAGCTGCGGCTATCGCCACCCAGACCATGGCCGAGGCGATGCTGTCGCTGACGGGCAGGCCAGGCTCACAGCAGGCCATGCTGATAAAGGCTGGCGGGGTGGACACGCTGGATCTCATGAAGGGAGGTCTGGTGAATCCCAGGCGGTTGGTGGACATCAGCGGATTGTCGGAATTGGAGGACATTTCCCGGGAGAGCGATGGCGGCATTCGCATTGGGGCGCTCACAACCCTTGCCCAGATCGCCGAGCACCCGGCCCTTCGGCAAAGCCACCCGGCATTGACCCAGGCGGCCGCCATCGCTGCCAGCCCCCAGATTCGCAACCGCGCCACCCTGGGCGGGAATCTGCTGCAGCGTCCACGCTGCTGGTACTTTCGCTCCGCAGCACATCACTGTTTGCGGAAGGGCGGCGCCCACTGTTTCGCGTTTGATGGCGATGACCGTTACCACGCCGTTTTCGCGAACCGTGAATGTGCCATCGTTCATCCCTCCACGCTGGCTACCTCGCTGCTCGCCTACGGTTCCGAGGTGGAAATCCTGAACGCGGAAGGCGAGCGGCGCCGGGTTGCGTTGGCGGATTTCTTCCTTTTGCCGCAGACCGACTTGCATCGTGAAAACACCCTCGCATCCGGAGAGATCGTGACGGCGGTATTGCTGCCCCCGCCTGTGCCACAGCGGCGTTCCGTCTATCTTCAGGTTGGCGAACGGGCGGCTTTCGACTGGCCGCTTGCCGCGGTGGCGGCGGTGCTGGATATCGATGGGGACGGTCACTGCCAACAGGCGAGCATCGTGCTTGGCGCGGTGGCACCGGTTCCCTGGCGCGCCAGGCAGGCCGAATCACTGCTCGCGGGGAAGGAGATCACCGAGGAAACCGCCGCTGCGGCAGGGGAAGCGGCATTGATCAACGCCGCCCCTTTGTCCCGGAACGCATATAAGCTGCGCTTGATTGCCACATTGGTGGGCCACGCCATCCTGGGTGCCTAGGGTTTGTCATTGCCGTTGTCCACGCATGCTGCCCTCCCATAGCCAAGAACCAGCACCGCGCCAGGGATAATTTGGATGGACGCTGGCAGTCAGTTTTGCCGGATCGTGGTTTTCTTGAAACCTTTGGCGCCATAGCCGGCCAGGACGATGCATATGTATGACGTATCCGGATCAAAGGCGGTCTGGGAATCGAGCAAACGGCCGATGCGCTGGCAACGGGGATCAATAAAATGGCCAATTTCGGACGGCTTGACGCGTCCCTCGCACCCCATCGCGCAAAGTCTCCAGGCGGCCTTTGTGATTAGCTTGGTGCCGTCTTACTAACATTCCCGAGAAGATTACATGGATGGCTTCCAGAAACGTCTGCACGCCCTTCCACCGGAGCGGCTGAGAGGGATTCGTCGCGGCATCGAGAAGGAAAGCCTGCGCGTGCAGGCAAGCGGGAAGCTCGCACTGACACCACACCCGCCTGCTCTCGGCTCCGCCCTGACGCACCCCTATATCACGACAGACTTTAGTGAAGCGCAGTTGGAGATGAGAACCGGTGCACATGAGAGCGTCGAGCATTGCCTCGCGGAATTGACGCAGGTTCATCAGTTTGTCTATCCGGCCATAGGCGACGAATTGCTTTGGGTAGACAGCATGCCGTGCATCTTGCCTGCGGAAGAAGTCATTCCAATTGGCGTGTATGGCTCATCCAACATTGGCCGTTGCAAGACTGTGTACCGCGTGGGCCTGAGTCACCGCTATGGCCGACGCATGCAGACAATCTCTGGCATCCATTACAACTGGTCGATGCCCGGGGTGTCGACGGATGCCTATTTCGGCCTGATTCGGAACTTCCGGCGCCATTCCTTCCTGCTCCTGTACCTGTTCGGCGCTTCCCCCGCCGTATGTTCGAGCTTTGTCGCTGGCCGTGAACACGGCCTTCAGTCTCTCAATCCCCATACTCTCTACCTGCCGCACAGCACCTCATTGCGCATGGGACGCCTTGGCTACCAGAGTGACGCTCAGACATCCCTTGCGGTCAGCTATAACAGCCTCGAGAGCTACGCAGCATCGCTACAGGAGGCGCTTACGGTTCCCTATCCCGCGTATGCCGCGATTGGGATACGCGATCCTGGGGGTGGTTACAACCAGCTGGCGTCCAGTTTGCTGCAGATCGAGAACGAGTTCTACGGCACCATTCGCCCGAAGCGCGTGATCTTTCCGGGCGAACGGCCACTGCACGCGCTGCGCCAGCGAGGGGTGGAATACGTCGAGGTGCGCTGTCTGGACCTCAACCCGTTCCTGCCAGTGGGCATCGATATGCAAACCATTCGTTTCCTCGACCTCTTGCTTCTGCATTGCGTGCTGACCGACAGCCCTCCAGACACGCCAGAGGAAATTGCAACACTTGGCAGGAACCAGCGCCTTGTCGCGGCGCGTGGCCGCGAGCCGGGCCTATGTCTCACCCGTGGCAGCGAGCAAGTGCCACTGGCGGAGTGGGGTACTCAGGTGCTGGATGGGTGTGCCGCGATCGCCGAGGTGCTGGATGCGGTGCATGGCGGCACTGGTTATGGTGATGCCCTTGGGGCGACTTATGCCGCATTGCATGATCCAACTGAGACTCCATCCGCGCAAGTCCTGGCCTCCATGGCAAGCGGCTTCGACAACTCCTATATTCAATTTGCTCTGGCGCAGTCCGAAAAAACCAAAGCCACGCTCCTTGACATGCCTATGCCCATGGACAGAGAAACATACTTCAGGGACCTCGTGCAAAACTCGGTCGAGGAACAGAGGGAGATCGAAGCAGCGGACACGGAGCCTTTCGAACGCTATTTGGAAAGGTATCTTTCGACGTCGTCCCTGATGCTTGAATAGTTCATGCGTCCACGCTCGCCTAACTTCTGGGAGTCCTCCGCGCGCTGCAGGGACGGCAATAATTCTCATGGAGACGCTTCGTTTCTTCACTCTGTAGAGCAATCGCCGGGCCGACGATCTGCTACCAGTTTGCTGTGCCCCGACACGCTGAGCAGGCTTTGGCCATCTATACTGAAAAGTGGTCCGCATGCGCTGCGCTGACCTCAAATTGCAAAGCATGCTGTTCCAAATGAGTCAGAACCCTTTTTGAGGAGTCGAAATGCCCATTTCCATGTACCAGACCTCTGTCCCCATCTTCATCCGCATGTTGAGGAGTTTGGATGCCATCCTGGGAAAGGCTGCAGCCTTTGCCGAGGCGAGGAAGATTGATCCCGTTCTCATGCTCAACAGCCGCTTATACCCCGACATGTTCCCCTTGTCGCGGCAGATCCAGATCGCCTCCGACACGGCCAAAGGCGCCGCTGCCCGGCTGGCCGGGATGGAACCACCGCAGTATGAGGACACTGAGGTCAACTTCGACCACCTGAGGGCGCGTCTGCAAAAGACCATCGCCTACCTTGAATCATTCAAACCGGAGCAGATCAATGGATCGGAGGCGCGCACGGTTACCCTCAACCACCACGGCGAGGAAGTGCGCTACGCGGGCTTGAATTACCTGTTGGAGTCGGTGCTGCCCAATTTCTTTTTCCATGTCACCACCGCCTATGACATATTGCGGCACTACGGCCTGGAGATCGGGAAAAAAGATTACCTGGGCGTGCCGTAATCGCTGCTGAGGTTCAAACCTGATCCGACAGGAATTTTGGGTGCGACTTGAACGTCGAGTCCATCTGATTGATTGGAACGACCGGATTTTGGCCAGCTAGCGCCACAGCAGTGACCGTCGCCTGTAAGTCGATTTAATATGTGTTCGCCCTTCTGAATTCTCAGGGCGGCACAGGAACTTATAGTCCACGTCATGCTCCTTTGGCCTCATCTTGCAACGCGTAACCCTCCGCTTTGTTAAGCGGTAGTGATGGATGGACTGCCAGTCAACCCTGAGGTTGAGGTTATGGAAGGACCGACTGACGAGTACACATGCAAACTGAACGGCCGCTGCTAGAAAACCGGAATGGCCGTTGTTTGCCTGTTAGCAGTCGACTCGAATTTAGTTCTATATGTCGCTTTTGGGTCGCCAAGAGCCTGACGCCAGTCATGAAAGCTGCCCTTGCTGCGGACGTCAATTGGCGGCGATGCTCATCCGGCGGGAGTCGGCCAAGACCGCTCATAGAGACTGCGAAATTTGAACCCTATTGACCGACTGTTTGCCGTACCGATCGCACGTTGGCACGTAATTGTTCTCATTGGCAGCGGTTACCAGCGCAGCGCGTATCGTCCTAGCAAAGCGCCGCTGGCAGCCGGGATTAGCATGCCGAGCAGGTACCAGGAAGCGACGAACGGCGCTTCCATTTCTGGACAGTGCAGGCAGTAGACCAGCGCCCCGACGCTGCCCGACAACAGACCCGCGGCCGCCCCAGCTAACGGCAGGCGCGTTGGGGCGAGGCCGCGCATCGCCCAAAGGGTTGCGCCAAACATCGGCGCGGACAGCATGGTGATCAGGAACGGACATACTGCCCAGGTGGTCCCAAGCAACAACCCCAGGCGTTGCTCCGGCTCGGCAACGGCCAGCACGATGGCCGCCAAAACCCATATGACCATCACCGGCGCGACGACCGCGACCGGCACCCAGTTGAGATGCGCGCCCGGCCGTGACAGCCGCAGTACCGCCAGGAGACTGGCTACGGCCAAGAAGGCGACAAAACCGAGCTTGACCCAGAACATCGGCAGCCGCATCGCCTCGGCCAAGTCGGCTCGCACACCGAGCAGGCCGAGCATCAACAGGGTCGCCCCAACCAGGCCGACCGCGATGGCGGCGGCATAGCGGCGCTCGGCCGCATGCCGCCTGACGACGCCTTCGCCAGTCGCAAGCATCATCAGCAGATCATCGGTCTTCATGTCTTGCCTCGAATCAAGGCCGCCAGCGCCTTCATGCCGCGATGGACGCCAACCTTGATTGCCGACTCCGACATGCCCGTGCGTTGCGCGGCCTCGGTCACCGACAGGCCTTCCAGCTTGGTATGGAGGATCGGCAGGCGCTGGCGGTCAGGCAGTTGCTCAAGCAGCTTGCCCAAGTCTCTTTTCGCCTCGGTGGCCTCGCGGTCGGTGGCGGACAGACAATCCATTTCGTCATCCAGCGGATCAGTAATCATGTCGCGGCTGGCCCGCCGACGCAGCAGATCAACCAGCTTGTACTTGGCAATCGCGTGCACCCATGGCGTTAGAGGCTGGTCGGCGTCGTAGGTCTGACGCTTGTTATGAATGGCAAGCAGCGATTCCTGCACGAGATCTTCCACTTCGTCTGGTAAGCGGGTCAGGCGCTTGCGGAAATAGGCACGCAGATGCGCGCTCAATTCCTTCAAAAAGGCCTGGTAGGCAGGGGCATCGCCATCAAGTCCGCGCAGCAGCAAGTCTTTGAGACGTGCCTCGCTGGCATTTGCCCGGCCCTCATCTTTCATTCGTAGCCTGGCGGTGTTTGGTTACAGTCCGACACGCATTTGTTGCCATCCACTGGTTTCTGCCCATTCTGCCTTGGATTGTAACCAACCACCAGAGCAGCACGAATTACTGAACACTGCGCCCTAATCTGTCTGTCCTTTACCGATCCGTGGGCTGGCCCGTCCAGCCAAGGAGGCTTGAATAAGAACCCGCACCCGCCCTTGCATGTTGTTGTCTTCTAGGGGCCACCACGACTCCAGTTACCAACCCCTGCGTTTGGCCGGGACATGCTATCGCCCGGTCGGGATGGCTGAGGCTGATGGAAGTGAAAGCCACCGGTTCGGTGAAGGACTGCTTGGCGCACAGCTGGCCTTGCGTGCAGTCTTTTTTGGCTGCTGGTGTAACCGTTTTGTCCCCTTGATCGAATTAGCAAGTAGCCGCCCTCATCCGGTGGCTTTCGTTCTCACCTCAATGACCATGCGACCTGCATTGTCACAACCTGTCAGCAACAAAGGAGAAGGCAAATGTTGAATCGAATTCTTGGAATTCTTGGTATCACAGCCGTGGCTCTACTCAGCGCAAATGCGGCGAGTGCAAAAAGCGACGATGGCCAACTCGACGAGCAGGTGGTGATTGTTACCGCATCGAACGCGACCAATAACCAGCTGCTGGTTTATGACTCGACGGGTGCGCTATTGAATACAATCCCGACGAACGGGCAAGGCGGGGTTGGCGGCAATGCCGGTGGAATCGCCCACCGCTACAGCCTCTTGGCAGTCGTCAATTTTGCGTCCGGTTCTGTCTCCGTTTTCGATGAAGACCTGAAGCACTTGAGCTTTAAGCTGGCGCAAGTGGTTCCCGCCATGTCCAATCCAGTAAGCGTAGCGTTTGGCAACGATCATCTTTACATCCTTTCCACCACCAAAGTGGAGTCGCATCCAATCACTCATGACTCGGTCAGCAAGAGTCCGGA
>JBAUMF010000080.1:0-34406 GCA_049578545.1 Thiobacillaceae bacterium | reverse complement strand
CAACCTGCTAACCGCGTCTCCGTGGAATCAATGAGTTACGAGATGTGTTTGCCGTTCGGTTTTGAACAAGCTCTGGGGGTCGGCGGTGCCTACTAACTCAGGCCCTAAATTAGTGGCCTATCGAATCAGTATTTCAGCCAGGTAACGGCATAGTCTACGTTGACGGCGTGATGTCCCTTTTGCATTGACGCGCCAACGAGTCCAGAGGTTAGCGCCAACTGCCAGACCCCCGGGTTTCTGACGCCAAATGAGTCTCCAGGCCTTTCTGCTCTAGCTGGGTTCATACGTTATTTTTGGTGTCGGCTTTGGGTCATGGCCTCAATTACGTGCCCATTATTTTCCGTTACGGAATTTTACGCACTGCGACATAATTGCCCGCACAACCCCATAGGCAGCCACGACTACAAGAATGAGCAGTTCGTCCCTCCACGACATCGCCCGCCACTTTTGCGTGAGTGACATACCCGGCGCCACCATCCCATCCACGCGCCTGAGCAAGGTGCTGGACAGCATGTACCATGGGCGCCCGCTTACGGTGATGTCTCAGGTGTACCTGCTTGAGCAGAAGCTCACCAGCCTCCACCAGCTGGCCACCGGCCAGATCACCTACGACACTTACCTTGTTGCGGCCAGCGCGGCTCAGCAAGAACGCAAGCAAGCCGCGGAGGCCGAACGTCAAGCCAAAGAGACAGAGCGTTTGGCCAAAGAGGCGGAGCGCTTGGCCAAGGAGGCCGAGTGGGAGAGAAAATACAAGCTTGAGTGCAAGGCCGCCGAAGCCGCGCGGATTGCCCGCGAGAGCGACCCCAAGTACATCGCCAAAAAGAAAAGCCAGGCGCTTCGCGACAAGTACGGGATAGGCTAATCGATCAGCCCCTATTCCCCCGTATGATGGCCATCCTTAAGGGTGTCGACTCAGGTAACCGCCTGGCCGAGGACGATGTTGTCTGGCTCATAGCCGAAGCCGAGGAGTACTTCACGGACGAGGTGCAGGAGGCTTATCACCTGCGCGAGGCTGAGTTCTACGCCGGTGAGTACCGCCGAACCCAGGATCCCTGGAACGCAGTGAACGCCAACGGCCATTATCGGAAGTGCAGCCGGCCTGAGGCTGCACTCGAACTACTCGACAGCGCGTCGGGTTGCCGTCTCAAAGACCCCAAAATCAAGTCAGCCATGAACACCACCCGCGGCGGAGTCATGCGCGACATGGGCCAACTCGACGAGGCTCGGCAGTTGGGGGAGAAGGGTCATGAGCTCAAGCCGCAGGATTTCCGCCCGTGCACCCTGCTTGGCGCCGTGCACATGGAGTTGGGCAACTTTGGAGAGGCTCACGACTGGTACGCCAAGGCCGAGAAACGTGGTGCAAGCACCCGAACCATCGACGCGGAGTTGCGAAGCATCTTCCAACGAGCGGATCAGGTTAAGCGCGAAGCCATCAAGGTTTTCCTGCTGGCGAAAGATCCGAACCGGTATCGCTGGGTGAACGACATGATGTATCGGAATACCTGAGTCAATCTGAGGCCTATGGAGCACTCTGCGCTCAAGAGGAGTAACCCATTGATCCGTTTGTGCTGGAGTTAGCGGGTTGCTCTGGTTCCTACAGAGGCTTGAGACACCTCAAAATGAAAGGCTCCTATCAGAAAAGGCATTCGGGCCAATCCACCTTACACATTGGAACTGGCGCCACGGGTAGGTGTCAATCCTGGTAAACTTCTCCTGTAACACCTTCACCAAGCCGTCTACCTACTTGTCAATAAACGGACAAATGTTGGCTTGCCCCCGGCCCCGTCGTGCGCATTCCTGCTGAAAGCACCTTGCTTGCGCTGAAGCCCCCTTTGCCAAACGCCGGCCCAACCGCGGCATTGATCTTGAGCGACTGTACTTGGCCGATTGATTCTCCCTTATCATCCACGTTCGCAGGTTGCTATCCTTGCAAGAACAATCTGTTATATAGCATCAAGTAATTAATATAATTATATGATTATACGATATTTGTTTTTAACATCGTTCGCATCTCCTAGCGACAACAGGATTTGGCCGCGTCCGTCAAGCTGCGGTAGATTCTTTTCCGGCAGACATCCTGATCACGTTTCCGCTGTTGCAATGGGCGGCAACTGGATGGTTGATTCGGGCGCCTATCCCACGTGAGGGATCAGTCTTTAGGGTCATAATTAATTGATTGAGTCTGATCCCTGATATTCTTCGCCACCCACCGCTATCAAGTCAGGGTCAATAGCAACTGAAATAGCCGAAAAAAAAGGAGCCTGCATGCAATTCAAGGACTACTACCAGACCTTGGGAGTCGCCCGTGATGCCACGGCAGAGGACATCAAGAAGTCGTTTCGCAAGCTCGCGCGCAAATACCACCCCGACGTCTCCAAGGAGCCGGACGCGGAGCGGCGCATGCAGGAAGTCAACGAAGCCTATACGGTCCTCTCAGACCCCGAGAAGCGCGCTGCGTATGACCAGGTGGGGCAAGGCTTCCAGCCTGGACAGGACTTCCAGCCGCCGCCCAATTGGGACGCGGGCTTTGAGTTTTCCGGTGAGGGCTTCTCACCCCACGAGGCCGCCGGATTCAGCGATTTCTTCTCTGAACTGTTCGGCCGCATGGGCGGCAGGCAAGGCGGCTTTCACACCCATGGCGGAACCTTCAAGGCACAGGGCGAAGATCACCATGCCAAGGTCCTGCTGGATCTGGAGGACGCCTTTCACGGCGCTACCCGGCAGTTCAGTTTGCGCGTGCCGAAAGTCGATCCTCAGGGACGGGTTGCGCTGGGGACGCGCACCCTCAATGTGAAGATCCCCAAAGGCGTGCGTGAAGGTCAGGTCATCCGTCTGGCTGGTCAGGGTGCTCCGGGCGTGGGGGGGGCACCGGCCGGTGACCTGCTGCTGGAAATCCATTTCAAGCCTCATCCCCGTTTCCGTTCGGATAAACGCAACCTGCATCTCACTTTGCCGGTCGCCCCGTGGGAGGCCGCACTGGGTGCAATCGTCGGGGTCGATCTACCTGAAGGCAGCCTCAAGGTACGCATTCCGGAAGGCGCCCAGAGCGGCCGCCAGCTTAGGGTGCGAGGCAAGGGTATTCCGGGCAATCCGCCGGGTGATCTTCTGCTCGATATCCAGGTGGTGCTGCCACCGGCCGACACGCCGAAAGCGAGAGAACTGTACGAAGCCATGGCACGCGAGCTGAACTTCGATCCGCGTCAACGTGGGAGGGCCTGAGCCATGAGTGATGATGAAATTATCAGCGGCAGCCTTATTGAAGAGACCTGGATGACCCTGGAGCAGGTAGCCGCAGCCTGCGCAGTAGAACCGGACTGGCTCCTGCGCCACATCAACGAGGGGCTCTTCCCCAATGCGGAATGTGTAGCCGGTGTGTGGCGCTTCACCGCCACCGGACTGACACGGGCGCGCCGCATGCGGGAGCTGGAACGTGATTTTGAGGCCGCGCCAGAACTGGCTGCACTGATGGCTGACCTGCTGGAGGAAATGGATGAACTGCGCACACGGCTGCGCTGTTCCGGATTGCTCTGAGATCGTTATGCACAGGGAAGTGCTTCCCTGCATGCCTGCCCGCCGAAATGGAGGCGACCGGACGTTTGCTCAATCAGGCACTGTGAAAGGCGTGAGCTTGGAAAGGAAGGATCTCCCTGACTCCTGGCCTCAATTGAAATCTGACCGGCACACGGGGCTGTTCTTGTCGCGGCGAATGGGGAGAGACGCCATGAATCTACTTTCACCGGCCTGCTCCGTGCTGGCGGACTGCGCCCGAACGGTGGTCCAAGTTCCATAAACGACGTCCACCCTGGACCGAGACCGGCAATTCGCAAGAAGCCGGGCATATCCTTCGATCAACCAGACCGTCAGCGGCGCCCGGACTTGCCCGGTGGCACGGATGATGGCTTTGCCGGGTTGCGCCGCTGCGCTGCCTTTCTCTTGCGTCTGACCTGTGGCTGGGGACTGCGGTACGTCTGGCGCAGCTGCGCCAGTTCGGCCAGCTGCATGGCGATCTGGAAGTTGACGGAACCTTCTGGAACATTGCCCTTGTCGTCCGGTTCCCCGGCCGGCATTCCGGTCAGCAGTTCCATCGCGTCATCGACGGAGTTCACTGGCCAGATGTGGAAGTGACCCTGTTTGACCGCCTCGACCACATCGTGGCGCAGCATCAGGTGGCCAGTGTTGGCGGCAGGAATCAATACACCCTGCTCGCCCGAAAGCCCGCGCGCAGAGCAAATCGCAAAGAATCCTTCAATCTTTTCATTGATGCCGCTGACCGGCTGCACCACGCCGAACTGATTGACTGAGCCCGTCACGGCCAGGGACTGGTGGATGGGTATTCCGGCCAGTGCCGACAGCAGGGCAGCAAGCTCTGCCAGCGAGGCGCTGTCCCCTTCCACCCCGCCATAGGACTGTTCGAATACCAGGCTGGCCTTGAGCGAGAGCGGCAGGTTCCAGCCAAACCGGGCTGCCAGGAATGACGACAGGATCAGCACTCCCTTGGAATGAAGCGGGCCGCCAAGTTCAACCTCGCGCTCGATGTCGACCACCTCCCCTTCCCCCAGGTGCACGGTGGCACTGATGCGGACGGGATGGGCGAATGTTCCCTCGCCCAGCAGCACCATGGCCAAGCCATTGATCTGGCCAACGTGAACACCTGAGGTGTCGACCAGCCACTGACCTCGCAGGATTTCTTCCTGATAGCGTTGCCGGACACGTTCATTGCGCCTGTCATGGGCGTCGAGCGCTGCCTCGACATGCTCGCGTTCGATGAGCGAGGCGCTGGCCTGGGCGGCAAAATGGTTGGCCTCCAGCAACAGATCGTCCAGCAAACGGGTTTGCGTGGTCAGCCGCTGGGCATCGCCAGCAAGCCGGGCCGCATGCTCGATGACGCGGGCGACTGCCTCGGATGAAATATGGCGCAGCCCTTCACGCCGTGCCAGGGTGCCGACAAGGCGCGCGTAGTTGAGCGTGTTTTCCGGGTTTCGCTCGACCTGGCTGTCCATGTCGGCATTGATCTTGAACAGTTCGGCAAAATCAGGATCGAGGCTGGTGAGCAGGTAGTACGTCTGCCGATCGCCGATCAGCACAAGCTTGAGATCAATCGGCACGGGCTCCGGTTCCAATTGCAGGGTGCTGGTTATGCCGATGAGTTCGGACAGCGATTCAATGCGAATCTCGCCCGACCTGAGGACGCGTTTGAGCCCTTCCCACGCATATGGCCGCTGCAATACCCTGAGGGCGTCGAGCACCAGGAAGCCGCCATTGGCGCGATGCAGCGAACCGGCCTGGATCAGGGTGAAATTGCTCACCAGTATGCCCAAGTGGAGGATATGTTCGATACGCCCGACCAGGTTCTGCAGGGTCGGGTGATCTTCATAAACGAGCGGGCGGGCGCCGTCGGATGTATTCTCCACCAGCAGGTTGACCAGATATCGCTGAACCGAGATGCTTCCGGTGTAGAACGTGGTTTCGGCGTCCTCTTCGCTTCTGCTTGATTCCCGCAGGGACTCGCCGGTCTCAACGATGTCCTGCATGACCGCATCGAGATACTCGACGACCCTGGGCAAGTCGGCATAATGGGACTTCAGTTCCTCGATCAGGTGGCCCACCGCCAGTCTAAGCACCTCACTGCGGGCTTCCTTGATCTGGTTACGCAGGTCCCTGCGCCAATGTGGAAACTCGTTTGTCAGCTTGTGCAACTGTTCGTGCAGGGAATCGATGTGACGGCTAAGCTCTTTTTGCCGTTCCTCAGGCAATTTCTCGAACTCCTCCTGAGACAGCGTTTCCTGATCATTCTTCAGCGGCGCAAAGGCAAATCCTTGAGGCGTGCGCAACAGGGCGATACCACGTTGTGCCGCATCCTGGCCCAGCGCCCGCAATCCGTTTTCCTCGCGCTGCTTTTCTTCCTCGCGCAAGGATTCGATACGCCTGTTGTACTCGTCGCTTTCGAAACCGGCCGCGATGGCCGACCCCAGTTCGGCGACGAAGTGCTGCATGTCGTCGCGTAGACGAGCACCCCGTCCGGCCGGCAGGCGAAGAAGGCGGGGATGGGAGGCCGAGGTGAAGTTGTTGACGTAACACCAGTCGGCGGCCGGTTCGCCGTCCTTGCACTCGGCTTGGAGCAAATCACGAATGATGGAATGGCGGCCACTGCCTGGCTCCCCAAGCACAAACAAATTGTAGCCCTTGTGTTTGATGTCGAGGCCCAGGCGCAGGGCCTCGACGGCGCGCGGATGAATGCGCGAAACATCGAGTTCAGGTAGCGCTTCGGTGCTGGGGAAGTCAAGGACTGCCGGATCGCAGAAGGTATAAAGGGCTTCTGCCTGAAGTGGGGTAAGGGGTCGCATAAAGTCGGATGTTCATCATTTTTGATTAAGGATACCGGCGGTGAGTTACCCGGGTAAAGCCGCAGACACAATATACCTGTCTTGCCATTGCCGCGCGGGCGACCTCATACATAATGAGAACTGGAACTCGAATACAAGGATGTCTTGATGCTGCCGACCACGTTGACCCTGCCAGTGCAGATGCTGCCGCAGCCGGACGAAACGACGTGCGGCCCGACCTGCCTGCATGCCGTCTATCGCTACTGGGGAAAAGATGAGCCGCTGCAACAGGTTATCAGCCGCACTCGCAAGCTCGATCAGGGCGGCGGCACCTTTGCCGTTTTCCTCGCCTGTGACGCCCTGCGTCAGGGCTTCGAGGCAACGATTTACACCTATAACGTTACCGTGTTCGACCCGACCTGGTTTGCACCCGGGGTGGACATTGCCGACCGCCTGCGGAGCCAGGCCAACGCCAAGAAGAGGGATGCCCGTCTGCAGCACGCCACCGAAGGCTATCTGGAGTTTCTGGATCTGGGCGGCCACTTGCGCTCCACCGACCTCTCGCGCACCCTCATTCGCGGGCTGCTGCGGCGCAACCTGCCCATCCTCACCGGGCTGAGTTCGACCTACCTCTATCGCACGGCACGCGAGTATGGCCCCCACGATACGCCGGATGACGTGCGCGGCACGCCGGGCGGCCACTTCGTTGTAATGGCGGGCTACGATCGTAAAGCACGCCAGGTGCTGATCGCGGACCCTTACGGCCCGCATCCCTACGGCCCAAACCACGAGTACTGGATCAACATCGACCGCGTGGTTGCTGCCGTGCTTCTCGGCATCGTGACCCACGATGCCAATCTGCTGGTCATCCATCCCCCGCGCATTGCACGAGCAGCGGAGTTGCCATGAGCATACTGTTCGTCGTCGACAATCCCAGCGATTGGCCGCTGCAGATTCCGGGCGTTGCCGTCTTCTCCGCCCGCGCCTACCTGACCGAGCCTGCGTATGGTGAGGACCACTCGGTGAAGGTGTTCAATTTGTGCAAGTCATACCGCTATCAGAGCCTGGGCTACTACGTCTCGCTGCTGGCCGAGGCGCGCGGACACAAGCCGCTGCCCAGGGTCGGCACGATGGAAGATCTGCAGAGCCGCAACCTGGTGCGCCTATTGACCGAGGATATGGATGAACTGATCCAGCGCTTGCTGGCGCCGATCAAGTCCGACCATTTCGAACTCAGCATCTACTTTGGCCGCAACGTGACGCGTCGCTACGATGTGCTCAGCCACAAGCTGTTTGGCATGCTACAGGCCCCGCTGCTGCGTGCCCATTTCGAGCGGCGGCGTGAGCGCTGGCGCATTCGAGCGATCCGTGCCATCGCCGCCAGCGATATCCCGCCGCAACACCACGATTTTGTCGTGCAGGCTGCGATCGACTATTTCGCCGGCCGTGGCCAGCGCCTGCGCAAACGCCAGCCGCCCCGCTTCGATCTGGCCATCCTCCACGATCCGGCCAATCCAGAGCCGCCGTCCAATGTCAAGGCGCTGCAGAAATTCCAGAAGGCGGCCGAGGCGCTGGGCATGCACGTGGAATTCATCACCCGCGTTGATCTCGGCCGGCTGCCGGAGTTCGACGCCCTGTTCATCCGTGATACCACCTACGCCAATCACTACACCTACCGCTTCTCGCGCCGTGCCATCGCCGAGGGGCTGGTGGTGATCGACGACCCGGACTCCATCCTCAAGTGCAACAACAAGGTCTATCTCGCCGAGCTGCTGGTCCAGCACCGGCTGCCGGCGCCAAAGACCCTGGTCGTGCACCGGGACAACGTTTCCGACATCATTCCGACGCTCGGGCTGCCGTGCGTGCTGAAACAGCCGGACAGCTCCTTTTCGCGCGGCGTAGTCAAGGTGGAAGCGGAGGATGAGGTCGCGCCCAAGGTCGGCGCCCTGCTGGCCGAATCCGACCTCATCATCGCCCAGGAGTGGCTGCCGACGGAATTTGACTGGCGCGTGGGAATCCTCGATCGCCGCGTACTGTTCGTGGCCAAGTATCTCTTCCCACCCGGCCATTGGCAGATCATCCGCCGCGATGCGCAGCGCCGCACCATCGAGGAAGGTCCGACGCTCGCCGTCTCCGTGGGTGAGGCGCCGACCAAGGTGGTGAGGACCGCGCTCAAAGCCGCGAACCTGATTGGCGACGGCATGTACGGCGTCGACGTCAAACAGATCGGCAACCGCTGCTACATCATCGAGGTCAATGACAATCCAAATGTCGATGCCGGCAACGAGGACGGCATCCTCAAGGATGCGCTCTACCGTGAAGTCATGGGCGTCTTTCTCAAACGAATCGAAGAGCGCAAGCAGGGCCGTACGCGATGACTCCGCTCTCCGCCTATTCGGGCTGCGGAATTGAACTTGAATACATGATCGTGGACCAGGATACCCTGTCGGTCCGTCCTGTTGCCGACACCCTGTTACGAAATGCCTCCGGTGAAGTTGTGAATGAGCTCACCCGCAACAGCATGGGCTGGTCGAACGAATTGACCCTTCACCTGATTGAAATCAAGAACAACTCCCCTGTTCCCAAGCTCCTGCCCTTGTCAGATGCCTTCCAGCTCGAAGTTGCAGAGATCAACCGTCAGCTGAAGGCATTCGGAGCCTGCCTCATGCCTGGCGGCATGCATCCCTGGATGGACCCCGTCTCGGAAACGAAACTCTGGCCACACGAGCATTCTGACATCTACCAGACCTATGACCGCATCTTCGGTTGCCGACAGCACGGCTTCGCCAATCTGCAGAGCATGCACCTTAATCTGCCGTTTCAGGATGACGCGCAATTTGCCCGCCTGCATGCGGCGGCGCGGCTGATTCTGCCGATCTTGCCAGCGCTGGCGGCCAGCTCACCGATCCTTGATGCGCGAACCACCGGACTGATGGATAACCGGCTGGCGGCCTATCTCGTTCATCAACGCAAGCTGCCTGCCACCATGGGCCAGGTGATTCCGGACACGATTTCCACTCGCGCCGAATACCGGTCGCGCATCCTCCAGCCCATGTACGAGGCCATCTCCCCTTTCGACCCCCGGGGAATACTGAGGCACGAATGGCTTAACGCACGCGGTGCCATCCCACGTTTCGAGCGCATGGCACTGGAAATCAGGTTGATCGACATGCAGGAATATCCTGGCGCCGACCTGGCTGTGGCAGCGGCCGTCACTGCGGCCGTGCGCTCGCTTGACGAGGGGAAAGCATCTGTTCTGGTAGCTCAGCAATCCTACCCAACCCATCTTCTAGTGGAGTTGCTTGATGCATGCATCCGGGATGCAGACCAGGCCCGCATTGAAGATCCAGCCTATCTTGCTCTGCTGGGACTGTCCCCCGCACCGTGCAGCGCGTCTGAGGTATGGAGGCGACTCATCGAGGCGTGGTGGCAGCGGGAACCGGAACAGCAGGAAACCTGGAGCGAACCCTTGACGGCGATCCTGGAACACGGGCCGCTGTCCCGACGCATCCTGCGGGCGGCGGGTCTAGCCTGCCCTCGCGCCCGCCTGAAAGCGGTTTACAAGTCTCTATGCGACTGCCTCGGCGCCGGGCGTCCATTCCTGGGGCTGAATTAATGCGGGGTGGGCAGGACCGATATCTTGTGACCTGCGAGCATGGAGGCAACCATGTGCCAACACCATACCAACACTTGTTCGCCAGCCGGGAGGCTCTGCTTGACTCCCACCGTGGATGGGATCCGGGCGCCCTCTTCCTCGCCCGGCAGCTCGCCCGCGCTCTGAAAGCACCATTGTTCTATGCGACTGTGAGCCGGCTGGTGATCGACCTCAACCGCTCCATCGGTCATTCACGCCTCTACTCCGAGGTCACGCGCGCCGCACCCAGGGAGGTCAGGAAGGAAATTCTGTTGCACCACTACCTCCCCTATCGCAATCGCGTGGAAGAACATATCGTTCGGGAAGTGGCGCGCGGGCACAGAATCGTGCATCTGTCTTCGCATAGTTTCACTCCCGTCCTGCATGGTGACGAGAGAAAAGCCGACGTGGGCCTGCTTTATGACCCGGCCCGACGAGGGGAGGTCGCGCTCAGCCGGTTGTGGCAGGCCGCGTTGAAAGCGTCTGCTTCGGAGTTACGCGTGCGCCGCAATTATCCTTATACCGGCAAATCGGATGGCTTTACGGCCTACCTGAGAAGACAGTTTTCTGTGCAGGACTACGTGGGCATTGAACTGGAAATCAACCAGAAGCACGTCACACCAGACGTCGGGAGCTGGCGCGACCTGCGTGCGCGAATAGTCTCGACCCTGCTGGATGTGCTGGAAACGCACGAAATACCCTGAGCGCTGCCAGTCAAGGTACCTGATCAAAACCGGCCAGCGCTACCACTTGGTATCGCGAATCTTCAGCCAGTAAGCCAAGTGGTTCACCGCGACGTGGCCGGCAAATGTGATGGCAAGCACTATGATGAGCTCTGGCCAGCCCGGTCGCACCCAGGGCAGTGCGAGAATGAGTGCCCCCACAATGAAATCCAGCTGGTCTGCCGGCATCCACGATTGCCCCGGTGCAATTCCGCGCGCCCGTTTGAACAGACTCTTGAGCGAGTCTCCGCCCATTGCGCCGAAACCCAGCGCGGCGCCAATCAGGCGCCAATCGATGTTCGAGGCAAGACTTCCGCTCCAGTTGAGTCGAGACTGCACGTAGGTGGTGAATAGCGCAGCAAGGATTCCAAAGATGAACCCAACGACCGTCTTGTGCTCCCCGAGCCATCTCCTGCTGATCGGACGATTCCAGCCTCTCCAGTATTTCACGAACGGGGGCGCCATATTCGCTATATAGGCTGGCAATACGAAATAGAGCAACTGCGCTACTTTGAAGAGGAGATCATGCATGCGGGAATTCTAGACGCGAGTGGCCTTGCTTCGGTACGCTTTTTCACACAAGCTGAAGTCATATTCTGATGAGAGGAAGACGAGTTTTTGCTACAAGAAGCGTTGGCACCGCATGCCTGATCCAAAATAGAATAGGGCCATGGCTAAATCTTCAGACCCTTTCAGGGACACCGAATCGCTTATCACCGTGCGTGACTGGCTGCGTTTTGCCGTGTCACGATTCAACGAAGCAGGGCTGTTTTTTGGCCATGGTTCGGACAATGCGTTTGACGAGGCGGCGTATCTCATCCTGCATACCCTGCACCTCCCGCTGGATCGGCTGGAACCGTTTCTGGATGCCAGCCTGACACATGCCGAAGCAGAGCAGCTCAAAGCTGTGCTGGAGCGACGCGTGAAGGAACGCGTACCCGCCGCCTATCTGACGCATGAAGCCTGGCTGGGCGAGTACCGCTTTTATGTTGACGAGCGCGTGATTGTGCCCCGCTCCTTCATTGCCGAGTTGCTCAGGGAACAGTTGGCGCCCTGGGTCGATAATCCGGAATCGATTCATGCTGCGCTGGATGTCTGCACCGGCTCCGGCTGTCTCGCCATCCTGATGGCCCACGCCTTCCCGAATGTATCCGTTGATGCGGTGGATCTTTCAACCGATGCGCTGGATGTGGCGAAAAGGAATGTGGCGGATTATGGCCTGCAGGAGCAGGTACACCTGATCCAGTCCGACCTGATGAAGAAGCTCAAGGGCAGAAATTATGATCTCATTGTCACCAACCCGCCCTATGTGAACGAGCCCTCAATGGCTGAGCTGCCACAGGAATACCAGCGCGAGCCGGCACTGGCGCTGGCCAGCGGCAAGGACGGTCTGGATCATATTCGCCGGATTCTTGCAGAAGCACCGAGGCATCTTAATCCGGACGGATTGTTGATCGCAGAGATCGGCCACAATCGCGACGCGCTGGAAGCCGCATTCCCTCACCTTCCCTTTACCTGGCTGGAAACCAGTGGCGGGGATCAGTTTGTGTTTCTGTTGCGGCGCGAAGATTTTCGACCTTAAATGTCGCGACGATAGTCGGGACATCGGCTATTTCAGCTATTGGGCTCCCCCCGATACTGGATGCCTTGCAATGACTACTTCTGAAAAATGTTGTAGTGGCGCTTTCGGCCCACCGCCCTTCACACATGCCTGCCTGACCAGCTTGGATAACTCTTGAAGCAGACCTTCCTGGTGTGCAATCCAATCTCCCAGCACGTCAATTTCCCGAAGACATTCCGCTATATCTTGTGAGCTTCACCATTGCGGATACGCAGTGAGCAGTCAAGTCAACCTGTGTGTTGGCAGCATAGACTCCACCACGGAAGCTGCCAGTAAATTCTTGCATACGTGGCGCAATGATGCGGGCGGTAGAGAAGATCAGCTCTTTCTGCCCTGGCTGAATTTGCAGTTGTTTCACCTTTCGCATTTCCGTCGCGACCCATTCCCTTGCCCGCGTCGCCAATTCGCTGCCGCCTTCCCCAGCATTGAGCAAAGAACCCAAGGCATCGGCGACTCCTTCAACTGACGCGCAGGTGTTGTCGTTATCGACATGATCCTTCTTGCGATCGAGGAATGTCGACGTCTGAGCCTTAATGAAATCAAGGAATTTCCGCTCTTTCGTATCAGCGAATCGCGCCGCCGCTACCATGGCGCCCCAGCTGAAAAATGCGATCTTGAATTCACCCCTATATTTCTCTATAAGCGCATCGTCCACATCAGTCAGGAGTTCGCTCACGTGCTGGTCCTGGGGAAAGGCGCGATGGTACTGGGCCAGAGCCAGCCAGGCCTCACCGTCATAATATGGGGTCGTATCAATGGAAGTCGGGAATTGCCGGAAGCCGTCCCCAGGAATCCGAAGTCCGATAAGCCCTTCCAACCAGGCATGCCGCAGATTGGCGAAGCTATTGTCCCCACTGGTCTGGGAATAACGCAGTTCTGTTAGCAGCGCAAGGGCGACCGTTCCCGCATATGCCTTGCTGTAATCACCGCTGGGCGACAAAACCTTTCCTGCTCCCTCTGTTTCGTAAAGAAGGCCGAACCGATTTAGTGTGGCCTGGATCTTGTATCGCCCAAATGGCATGGACAGCAGATGGGCTCTTTCGACAAGCGCTTGCACCCTGCTCTTGCCAATCGGCAGTGAATAGCGGCCGAAAGCCTGTATAAATTGCCGAATCGCCGGACGCGCACGCTGATCGTTTGTTAGCGTGTAATAGTCCGCAAGCACAGCCGCCGTTCCCGTTTGACGTGTAAGGTTTGCGGCTGACAGGGTGTTCGGCTCGGATTCCTCATTTTCGAGGAAATCAAAGCCGTAGGGCAGTAGTCCGGATGGTTTCTGAACAGCTAACCAGCGGTTAACGGCGAGCTTTATCGAATCGGAGTAGTCACTGGATATTGCAAATGCATATTCACCAAAAGCAAACAGGAGCAGTGCCGTGGTGGTGCAAGAGATTACGTTAAGCGGCCTCATTTCATGCTTTCCGGCTTCGTATCCGACATATTTTCCAGCATTGCCCTGTCGGTAGATGCATCATTATTTACTTGCTGCATGGCATCCATTGATGCCGAACATGACCTCGAACCCGCGCTCGCTAGGCCTATTCCATACCTGAGGTCTTAGACCCATAAATTCATGTCCAAACAAATGTGGCTGTAACGCAATCAGCGCCTACGAGGCCGCCATGACGTTGAGTGATTCTTCATCTTGCGATGGTCGACGGTGCTAGCTGTCCGTAATCAATCGATTTCGAACCGCACCGGCGGAAACTGGGCCTTGAACGGTAAGAGCAATAGCTCGGACAAACTCCCCTCCTGTCGCCGCCAGTCCAAGCCGATTTGCATCCCTTCGTGGCCATGCAGGGGATCAGCCTGATAGGTGTGGAAAAGTCTGTCCCACCAGGGCAGAATAATCCCGAAATTACGATTGCTTTCCTCGAGACGGGCAGAATGATGCACCCGATGCATGTCGGGGGTGACTACCAGCCAGCGCAGCACCTTTTCAAGCTTGGTGGGGAAATGGACATTGGCATGGCCGTACAGGTTCTGCAAGCCAAGCCACGTTACGTACAACGCGACAGCCAAGGGAGGAATACCCATGCTCGAGATGACCGTTAGCATGATCGCTTGGGTAAAAAGACCTTCAAGAGGATGAAAGCGAAACCCGGTAGTGCAGTCGAAATCCACATCGCTGTGGTGCACAGCATGCAGACGCCACAGTAGCTTGGATTTGTGCAGCAGGACATGAGCAAAATAGAGGGCCAAGTCCAGCGCTAGCAGGCCTAGCCCGAGTCCGATCCATGTCGGCAGCCCTAAACTGGAAAGAAACCCCCATCCGCGCTCCGCTGAGAGGATGCTCCAGCCGATAGCCGAGGCCGGCAGCACCCAGCGAAGAAACAATCCGTTGAGGATGTACCAAAGGAAGTTGTTCCGCCAGCGCCGGGACGTGGATACGCTAGCGGGACGAAGGGGCCGGAGTCCCTCCCAAGTCGCCACTAGACCGAACCCAGCCAGCAGGATGTAGAAGCTGAGACTGGTTTCGCTGAGTTGCGCCAGGAGGTCCATCCGTCCTTCGTAGAAACCGGGGCTACTTCTTCTTCCTGTTGCGGGCCCAAAGCACCAGTCCACCGACGGTGCCGATAGCCAGCAGGGGCAACACACCGGGTTCTGGAACTGTAGTGAAGTCTCCTACTACTCCCGCTCCCGCCAGAGCAGGAAGGCTCGCCAGGCCCACGATGAATGTCAGAACTAATTGTTTCATTGGATTCTCCTTGAAACCCCAAAGCCAGGGCATGATGAAGAATTCGCATAATTCATGCCAATTGAGAATACTCAGTTTTTTCAGTGTGTTATTCGTGAAGTCAGACCACATGCACTGGATTGTGTAAAGAAATTCGACACTGCTTTCTCCTTTGGTTGACGGTCGGCTTTGGCCTAAATTTCGGACATTTTCTGGTGCCGGACTAATTGGTTGCTCTTGGCTGCGTCCAGCCCGACACAGCCTTTCCCGATTGCTGACATTCCCCTAACGGGCGTCACGGCCTGGACGCCAGCGATGGCAGAAAACCATCCATCCATCTTTCATCAGTTGCGTTCGAAACCAATGGACATCTTTGTGTAAGCCTATTTCAGCTGCTGCCAGTCGCTTGTGATTCTATCCGCGAGTTTTCCTGCGGCTGAAAGGACCGCTTGAGAAGGCGGATCTCCAGGCCTGGCGGAGCCTATCTCAATGCCATAAAGATCAAGCTTTTCAGGCAGGCAGTCCAATTCTCGGGCAAGCATCAATGCCTCGAACACGCCCAGACCATGAGTGGACAAACCCGTTCGATAGTCTGTCCACTCGTCATCGGAAAAGTGGCGCATGTCTCCGGGATTGCCACCAGCCTGCATGGCATCGATCAATATCACCCTGTCTACATCTTCCAGAATGGAAATCAACGAGCTACCCGGCCGATCGAGTTGGACGACTGTAATTTCAGGTGGCAGGCGGTTCTTCAGGGCCTCTGCCACCCGCCAGCCGGCCTGGTCGTCCCCGAATGGAGAGCCGATGCCGATGATGTGCACGGGTTTATTGACGCTCAACGTCGAGCCGAAGGAAATGGGTCGCGCATGAAATGCAGGGATCGTAATTGCGGATGACTTTTTCGCAGTGCAGCCGCAGCGCGCTGTCCTCATGATCCAGGCCAAAGGCTGTCAGCGAAAGCCGCAGGTCCTCTTCGATGCGGGTTTGGTTCTGACTGGTGGGTGGAACAATGCGCGCAGACAAGATGCGCCCGTCTGCATCGGTTTCATAGCGATGCCAGAGCAGCCCGCGCGGCGCTTCCGTGCAGCCCATGGCGACCCCTGCCCTTGGACTGACATTCACATCGGGACGCGCCGGGCGTTCATAATGTTGCAGCAGGCGGCGTGCTTCGCCAAGCGCATAAAGAATCTCCACCGCGCGGGCCGCCATGCTCATGAACATGTTGGTGCTTGGGAATATCAGTATGGTTTCGGCCAGGAGGGCCTGGATTGAGGCGGGCAGTTGTTTCACGTTCAGGTTCATGCGGGCCAACGGTCCTACCAGATAGGGCTGGCCATCCAGGTGGCTGAAGAACGCGGTCGAATGAGGCGCCTGGTATTCAATAAAGCGCTGCTCGAATTCTTCTGCCGGTATCGACATCGCCTGGCTGGAGGCAATGGCTCCGGATTCAATGCCATAGTGGCCATCGCTCACCGCCACGCTGCTAAAAACCTGGTCATCCTGGGGCATGACAATGGCCGCGGCCCAACGCACCAGTTCTTCGGCCAGTGGCAGCGCCTCGTCGAGCTGTTCCAGCATGCGTCCGACCTGCTCCTTGGTCGGGGCATGATGAAAGCCACCGACTTTCACCCCGACTGGATGCACTGACCGGGCACCGAACAGATCCATGAGGGCATTGCCCGCTGCCTGTAATTTCAGGCCGCGGCGAATCACATCCGGATGGTCTTTCGCCATGGCGATGGCGCTGTCATAGCCGAAGAAATCTGGTGCCGCGAGCAGATGGATATGCAGGCTGTGGCTTTGTATCCATTCGCCGCAATACATGGCACGGCGCATGGCCCTGGCCCAAGGTGACAGCTCAACACCAAACAGCTTTTCCAGAGTTTGCGCAGCGGTGATCTGGTAGGCGACGGGGCAGATTCCGCAGATGCGCGCTACCAGATCCGGTACTTCCTGAAAGGAGCGGCCTTCGAGGAATTTTTCAAAGAAGCGTGGCGGCTCGTAAATCTGCAGTTTCAGTTCTTCAATGCGGCCTCGACTGATGTGCAGATGTAGCGCCCCCTCCCCTTCGACCCGGGTCAATACTGGCACATGGATCGATACGGTCCTTTGCTGGTCAGCCATTTCTTTCCAATGCCCTGTCCGCTGCAGCAAAAAAAGTTGGCGCGAAACTGTTGATGGATCCATACCGTTGAGCGATGGCCTCGTCGCTTAGGCCAAGCGATTTGAACTGGCGCGTCAGTGAATCGGTGTTGGCCAGTTCCGCCGGGCCAAAACAGCCGTAACAGTCACGACCCAGGCTTGGACACAAGGCACCACAACCGCCATGGGTAACGGGACCCATGCAGGGAATGCCCTTGCTCACCATGACACAGGTCAAGCCCCGCCGCTTGCATTCGACGCAGACCTTTTCGCTCGTGACATGGGGCGTTACACCAAGCGTCAACGAATTGACGACAGCCAGCACCTGTTCACTCGTCACCGGGCAGCCAAACAATTCGTAATCCACTCTGACGTGGGCGCCGATGGGCGTGGAGGTGGGCAGACTCTCAACATGTTCCGGGTTCTGATAGAGGCTGGCCAGCCAGTGCACGCTGTGCGGGCCGTTGCGCAAAGCCTGCACACCGCCTGCGGTCGCGCACGCACCGATGGCAACCAGCATTCGACTCTGCTTGCGAATGCGCTGGATGCGCTCCACGTCGTCGGCCGTGGAAATGCTGCCTTCTATAAACGCCAGATCCACTTCAGCATCCGGCGCCAGTAGACCTGCCTCGGCAAAGTGCACCAGCTCAACAAATTCAGTCAGCTTGAGCAAATCCGGTCCCATGTTAAGGAAGGCCAGCTGGCAACCGTCGCAGGAACTGAACTTGTGCACCGCTACCTTTGGCATATGGTCCATACTTTTCCTAAAATCCGCGATGCTTGATCAGGTCTTTGACCTGGGGCCAGCTGAATACCGGCCCATCCTTGCAAACAAACGCACCACCAAACTGGCAATGGCCACAGTGCCCCACTGCGCATTGCATGTTGCGTTCCATGCTGAGGAAGATGCTGGTTTCTGACAAACCCTTATCCAGGAGCATCTGGGCTGATACATGCATCATGCCTTCCGGGCCGCACATGACGACCATGGTCTGGTCGGATTGCATCGGGATCTGATCAAAGAGTTCCGTCACACGGCCCACATGCCATGGCCAAAGCGGTGCGCCCTGATCGGCGGCCACCAGCACCTTGGTATTTGGAAGTCTATTCCATTGGGCATACTGTTCTCGCCAGATCATGTCCTCGGACTTCTTCACGCCCTGAATGATGGTCAGATGGCCGTAATTTGTTCGGCGCCTGAGTATGTAATGAATGACCGCGACCACCGGGGCGCATCCGAGGCCCCCGGTGACCACTACTATATCCTTGCCTTCCATGAACGGCATTGGCCAGCCCTTTCCATAGGGGCCGCGCAGACCAATCCTGTCGCCAATATGCAGGCTGGCCAAGCCTTGGGTGACCCGGCCCACGGCGCGGATGGTGTGGCCGATTAGATGCTTGTCATCCGGATCGGACATAAGGGATATGGGAACCTCACCCACTCCAGGCAGATACAGCATGTTGAACTGGCCGGGCGAAAAATCAAATGCGGCCTGGCTGACTTCGTCCTCCAGTCTCATGTGCAAGGTAAAAATGGTGGGGGATTCCTGAATCCGGTTCGTGATGACTGCCATTTGTGGAACTGCATTGGACGCCGATTGGATATTCACTAAGCGTTCTCCAGAAGCGCGGCCACTTCTTCGGTCAGGTCAATACCCACCGGGCACCAGGCGATGCATCGGCCGCAACCGACACAACCGCTGCGCCCAAACTGGTCATGCCAGGTTCCCAGCTTGTGCACCAGCCACTGCCGATAACGGGTTCGGGTGTCAGGCCGAACCTGGAAACCATGCAGCTGACCGTGGGTTTCACCAAAGCAACTATCCCATTTGCGCACCACTACAGCCGACCCACCTCCAAGCTCGGGCTTGACCTCTTGGGCGTGACAAAAGCAGGTAGGACAAACGGCCGTGCAGTTGCCACAGGCCAGACAGCGCGAAGCCACCTCATCCCAGCGAGGGTGTTCAAGGCGATCGAGCAGCACCTGTCTCAGATTGTGGCTGGGCAGATTACGGGTTTGCTTGTGAATGGCTTCGTGTTCCTGAGTACGCATTTCTCCCAGCTGGGATTCGGTGGCAGTGGCCAGACTGAGGGCAGCCAACACCTGCTCGCCTGCGTCGCTGGCAGCCGCAGCAACAAACCCGCTACTCAGTTCCGCCAATGAAATATCAAAGCCGATCTTGGGTACAGGCCCATCGCCTGTTGATGCACAGAAGCAGGTGGAAGCCGGCTCAGCGCATTGCACTGCCACAAGAAACAGGCCTTCGCGGCGGCGAGCGTAGTGTATATTCGGATAGGGTCCGTGTAGAAAATGCTTGTCCTGTATCGCCAGAGCTGCCAGGTCACATGCTCGCACGCCAATGACCGCCAGTGGTTTGCTTCGCGGCATCATTTCGATAAACTGGAGATGGTCATTCGATCCGATCGATTGCCATAGTGGCTCCACTGGGCTGAAGAGCCATCGCTTCAGCGCCTGGGGTCCATTGGCCCAGGCGAAATAACGCGGTTCTTTGTCACTGGTCAGTGTGTAACTGCCTGGCGATTGCGACGCCTGATAGCCTTGTGGTGGAGACTCCCCGTTTGCGTACTCGCGAAAGACGATCGCACCCTCTTCAACTTTTGGGCCAATGCAACAGTACCCACTGGCAATCAACGCCGAGACCAGTCGGCTCAAGTCATCATGACGCAAGAATCTCGATGTAAGTGTGTTAGAGGACATCCGGTGACATGCAGAATTATTTAATAGAAATATTAAGCAGAATCCTGACAATCTAACAGTCAGATATTAAGAATTTTTGTCTGCAGGCAACGATTACAGGAAATCTTGTCACTGATGCTTCGGTATAATTATGGCTAGCTTCTACGAAGGAGGATTGATATGCAACAACAACTCGACGTTTTTGTCGCTTCCCTTACCTCATTCTGGACTCAACTGGCGGGCTTCGTGCCGCAGTTGCTTGCAGCCTTGCTATTGCTCTTCATCGGCTGGATATTTGCGAGCCTGTTCCGCACCGGCGTGGTAAAGCTGCTGGATGCCCTCAAATTTGACGAGCTCAGTCAAAAGACCGGCATTGATGGCTTTCTCAAGCAAGGCAACATCACCGCTTCCCTCTCGCGCATCGTCGCCAGTCTAATTTACTGGCTATTCATCCTGGTGATGATCGTCATGGTGTCCAACAGCCTGGGTCTGCATTCAGTAGCGGAGTTGTTTAACCGTATTGTCCTCTATATTCCAAATATAATCGTGGCTATTCTGGTGCTGGTATTCGGCGTGTTGATGGCACGCTTCATCAACCGCTTGATCTTTGCTTACCTCAATAACATCGGGGTGGAAGGCGCGCTGACGATCAGCACAATTTCAGAGTATGCAGTCATTGTGTTCGTGGTTTTTGTCGCGCTGGAGCAGTTGGAAATCGGCACCCAATTGCTGACAGCCGCATTCCAGATCGGCTTTGGTGCAATTGCACTGGCGCTGGCCCTGGCCTTTGGCCTGGGCGGCCGGGAATGGGCCGCGGGTGTCATCAAGCGGCTGACTGAAAAACGTAACGGGCTTTAACGCGGTTTGCGCGCTGGCCTAAGGTGGGGTTGACTTCTCGGGCGGTTGGTGCGCGCCGGAGCTGCAATGCCGGCCCATTGCGTTAATTGCGTTATGGCGCGATCATCGAGTTCATGAATCTGCCCCCGTCTTAATTGAGGCGGCAGGCTGACCAGTCCAAAACGTGTCCTGATCAATCTCGACACTTTCAGGCCCACTGCTTCGATCAGCCGGCGTACTTCACGGTTACGGCCCTCCTTGATCACACCTTTCCACCAGCGATTCGCGCCCTCTCCCCCGGCTTCAACCAGGCTCTCGAAACGTGCGGGTCCATCGTCCAGTTGCACGCCACTGAGAAGCTGGGTAGATAGATCCGGCGTTAACTCCCCGAGAACCCGGATCGCGTACTCACGTTCGACTTCAAAACTTGGGTGCGTCAAGCGGTTAGCCAGTTCACCGCTGGTCGTAAACAACAACAAGCCTTCGGTGTTCAGATCAAGCCTCCCAACAGCAAGCCATTTAGCGCCACGAATTCTGGGAAGGCTGGCAAATACGGTCGTCCGACCGCCTGGATCGTCGTGGCTGACGATTTCGCCTTCTGGCTTATGATAGATCAGCACCCGGATCCGTTTCTCGGCCGCAGGTCGAAGATAAATGCGGCGACCACTCAGCTTGATGATGTCCTTTGATGTCACCCGCAGGCCAGTGGTGGCGGTCTCTCCGTTAACGCTTACTCTGCCCTGCGCGATCCACTCCTCCATATCCCGACGTGATCCAAGACCGGCATCGGCAAGGGCCTTTTGCAGTTTGATCGATGCTTCAGGCTCAGCGGCCGGCGTTGTGGGGCGGCGACGCTTTTCTTCTGGGGCTCGGGGGTAGGAGGGGCGTGGCATTTCGCTATTCCGCAGGTGCGCAGCGGCAGCTTGCGCAAGGGGTTATTGAGATGACTGTGAACGCCTTGACTGAATGAAAGCAATTCCAATGCTGGCGCTCATTCCAATTCCAATTGCGCAGCGCTTCAATATCCCATTCAAGAAATATCAGGCATCAATGGCGATCGGGTTCACCGTGCTTACGCGCTGCCAGTGACTGCACATCATTGTCAGGGTCATTCATTTCTTTTGATGAAGTTTCCTGTTCGTCAAGGTGGCCGGCAGATTCCTGCACCTTTGTCTCTTCCTCATCCTCATCACCCGTAGGTGGAACTTCGTTCAGTGCTGCCTGCAGCTGGGAGGAATGATCCGCCTCAAGCACACTACCGATGTCTTCCAGCGGTGGCAGTTCCTGCAGCGAACGGAGTCCAAGGTCGGACAGGAATCGGCCTGTGGTTGCATACAAGGCCGGACGACCTGGCACATCGCGGTGCCCAATGCATTCGATCCAGCCTCGGTCTTCCAGGGTTTTGACAATCTGGGCGTTGACCGATACACCGCGAATGTCTTCGATATCACCGCGCGTAACGGGCTGGCGATAGGCAATGATGGCCAGGGTCTCGAGAACTGCACGCGAATAACGTGGAGGTTTCTCGCTGCGCAGCTTTGTCAGATAAGGCTGAACCTCAGCGGTTGTCTGAAAGCGCCAGCCTTCGGCAACCTGGGCAAGTTCGATGCCCTTGTTTTCCCAGGCCTCGCGGATTTCTTCCAGTGCACGACGCAGCATATCGGCAGACAGGTCTTGTTCAAACATGCGGGACAGCTGTTTAATCGTGAGGGGTTCCTCGGCGGCCAGCAACGCTGCTTCCAGAATCCTTTTCAGTTCGTCGAGATTATTGATCGGTGCCAAATTCATGAAGTCTTACGTAAATGGGAGACAGGGGTTCGTCCTGGGTAACGTCGATAAGTGTCTCCTTGGCCAGTTCCAGAATGGCCAGGAAGGTGACCACCAGTTCGGGCATGCCTGCCCCCTGAGTAAACAGGAATTGGAACTGGGTGAATTCACGACCCTGAAGGGACTTAAGGATGCGGCTCATGTGCTCGCGTACCGAGAGCTCCTGACGTGGAATGCGATGGTGGCGATTGCTCCGGGCGCGCGACAGTATGGACATCCAGGCCTGGGCCAGATCGGTTGCGCCCACCTGGGGAAGACGGGCGGCCGCCGCACCTATGGCAACCGACACCGCCTCATAATCACGTCCTGCCTGGGGTAGCTTGTCGAGCCGCTGTGCAGCCAGCTTCATTTGTTCATATTCGAGCAGACGACGCACCAGCTCGGCGCGCGGATCCTCGGATTCTGCTGGATTTTCTTCCCTTGCCGGGCGTGGCAGCAGCATGCGCGATTTGATCTCGATCAGCATTGCTGCCATCAGCAGGTACTCAGCCGCCAGTTCCAGTCTGGATGTCCGGGCCGCCTCAACGTAGGAAAGATACTGGCGAGTCAGTTCCGCCATGGGAATGTCCAGCACATCCAGATTGTGCCGGCGGATCAGATACAGCAGCAGATCGAGCGGGCCTTCAAAGGTTTCAAGAAATACCTCAAGCGCATCGGGTGGAATGTAAAGATCCGCGGGCATTTCCGCGAGCGGTTCGCCCCTTACACGGGCAATCGGGAGTTCGGTCTGAACGACATCCATGGTGTGATTCTACCATCTCCCCAACCGACAGGCCGCCCAATTCTTATGACTGATTTCTCTTTGTTATTCGGTCGGTTACGAACACAAGTTTGACCACCTCCTTAAAATGTTTGGCATAGTGAATATTGATTCCTGCCTGGATGTAATCCGGCAGTTTTTCGAAATCACGCTTGTTGGCATCGGGCAGGATCAGTTCCATGATGCCGGCCCGCCGTGCGGCGATGACCTTTTCCCGGATCCCTCCCACAGGCAACACCTGGCCGGTAAGGGACAACTCGCCGGTCATGGCCAACGGTCTCGCAAGTTTTTCATTGCGCGCAAGACTCAACAAGGCGGTGGCCATGGTGACGCCTGCACTGGGTCCATCCTTGGGGGTTGCGCCTTCCGGGATATGCAGGTGCACAAAGCTCGAGTCGAAAAACTTGGTATCGGCCTTGAATTCCTTTAGATGTGATGCCACATAGCTGTACGCGATTTCAGCAGATTCCTTCATGACTTCACCCAGCTTGCCGGTAAGCTTGAATCCACGGTTGAGGGTGTGGACTCGGGTGGCTTCCACATCAAGGGTGGCTCCACCAAGCGAAGTCCAGGCCAGTCCCGTCACGACACCTACGGCACTCTGTGGTTTTTCCTTGTGAAAAATGGGCTTGTCGAGGTAAGACTCGATTTCTTTCACGCCAACTTTGATGGGTGTGGGTGTGCCATTGAGAATCTGGACCACAGCCTTGCGAGCCACTCTGCCTAACTGTTTCTCCAGGTTGCGCACACCCGCCTCCCTCGCATAGCCCTCGATGACATGGCGCACGGCTGCTTCGCTGATCGCCACCTGCCCTTTCTTCAAGCCAGTCCTTTCCACAACCTTGGGCCACAGATGATGCTTGGCAATGTCGATTTTCTCCTCGGTGATATAGCCCGAAAGCTGGATCACTTCCATTCTGTCAAGCAAAGGAGCAGGAATGGAAAACTGGTTGGCAGTGCAGATGAACAGCACCTTGGACAGGTCGAAACGAACATCCAGGTAATGGTCAAGGAAATCGTTGTTTTGCTCGGGGTCAAGCGCTTCCAGCAAGGCTGATGCCGGATCGCCCTGATAGCTCGCGCCGATCTTGTCGATCTCATCCAGCATGATGACCGGATTCGAGGTGCCCGCTTCCTTCAACGCCTGGATAAACTTGCCCGGCATGGCGCCGATGTAGGTGCGCCGGTGGCCTTTGATCTCGGCTTCGTCACGCATGCCGCCAACGGAGAAACGGTAGAACTTGCGCCCCAAGGCTTCCGCAATGGATTTGCCGATGGAGGTCTTGCCGACGCCCGGCGGGCCAATGAACAGAAGTATGGATCCGGACACTTCACCTTTCATGGCGCCAACCGCAAGAAATTCGATGATGCGGTCCTTCACGTCAGCCAAACCATCATGGTCACGATCGAGTATCCTGCGAGCGCGAGCCAGATCAAGCTTGTCCTCTGAATGCTGGCCCCACGGCAAGACGGTCAGCCAATCCAGGTAATTGCGCGATACCGTGTATTCAGCCGAGCCGGCTTCCAGTACGGAAAACTTGCTCATTTCCTCTTCGATCCGCTTTTGCGCAGCTTCAGGCAGGGTGAGCTTTTCAATGCGGGACTTGAAGGTTTCGAGCTCGGCGGTCTTGTCATCCTTGGAGAGGCCCAATTCCTTCTGAATGGTTTTGAGCTGTTCTCGCAGAAAAAACTCACGTTGCTGCTCGGACATCTTCTCTTCCATCTTGCCGCGAATCTGCGACTGCAGCCGGGCAACGTCCAATTCCTTTTTGAGCAAGACGATGACTTTTTCCATGCGCTTCTTAAGCGACAGGATTTCCAATACGTCCTGTAATTGCTGCTTGCTGGCCGTGGTGAGCGTGGCAGCAAAATCCGCCAGCAGGGAAGGTTCGTTGGGACTAAAGCGGTTGAGGAAGAATTTCAGCTCTTCGGAATACAACGGATTCAACGGCAACAAATCCTTGATGGTGTTAATGATCGCCACGCCGTAGGCGCGGATTTCCTCAGAATCCTGTTTGCCGGGTTCATTGGGGTATTCTACCTTCGCGCGATAAGGCGAGCTCTTCGATCGCCATTCCACAATGCGGAATCGACGCTGCCCTTCGGCGATGAACTGGATCTTGCCATCGTTCCTGACTGGATGGTGCATGCGCACGACCGTTCCGAGCGTACTGAAATCCTCGTAAGTGGCTTCGTCTGTGTTATCCGGTTTGGCCAGCACCAGACCGACCAGATGTTGCGGCGTCTCACCGATGGCCCTGACCGTCTCGAACCAGGGCGCCTCATTCATCAACAGTGGCAGCGTCTGGGCGGGAAAGAATGGCTTTTCGGATAGTGGAAGCAGATATAGCTCATCCGGCCAGGTGGCTGGCGCGGGTAGCCGCGCTGCGGATTCTTCTGGGAGTATTTCCCCTTCCAGGGGAAACCCTTTCACTTCTTCGGCTTCGTTATTTTGTTCCATACTCAAGAGATTATTTCAATAGGAATTGGAAGTGCGATGGCGGCATGTCAGGATGGGTGACGAGGTGTGTGGCGCAGTGGAGCGTCGCCCCCTTCATAAGCCGCCCAACAAAGTCAGCCGCCCGACAGGCCCTGTCCCTGCGGGTTGCACCAAAGCCCGGCGCTCGCTTTGTCGCGCTCCTTGGCTTCGTAGAATGACTACGACCTGCGTCGCGCTTCGCGCGATCATCCGGACTTTGATAGCAACGCATCATTCAGTTCCTGCTGAAACAAGCTCTGAGTATGCGGGTGGATTCGTCTATTTCAAGGTATCAGTCGTAGTTAAGTCCGATCGAATCCCGTACATCCCGCATCGTCTCGCGGGCCAGTTCCTGGGCCTTTTCGCAGCCGTCGGCAATGATGTTGCGTACCAGATCCGGGCTGCTTTCGTAATGTTCAGCGCGCTCACGCATCGGCAAGAGCTCTTTTAACACCCCATCGATAACGGGCTGCTTGCATTCGATACAGCCGATGCCGGCGCTGGTGCAACCTTCCACTACCCACTTGCGCGTGGCGTCATCCGAATACACCTGATGAAACTGCCAAACCGGGCATTTTTCAGGGTTACCCGGATCAGTACGACGCACACGCGCCGGGTCCGTCGGCATGGTGCGGATATTCTTGCTGACGATCTCGGGGTCATCACGCAGCGCGATGGTGTTGTTATACGACTTTGACATTTTCTGTCCGTCAAGACCCGGCATCTTGGCTGCCTCGGTTAACAGCGCTTCGGGCTCGGCGAGGATCATGCGTCCGCCTCCTTCGAGGTAACCAAAAAGGCGCTCCCTGTCACCAAGAGCGAGATTCTGTGCATCATTCAGCAAGGCACGCGCCTGTTCGAGTGCTTCTTCATCGCCCCTTTCCTGGTAGGCGTTGCGCGCATCCCGATAAATGCGAGCCTTCTTGTTACCGAGTTTCTTGATGGCAGCCAGCGCCTTATCCTCAAACCCGGTCTCCTTTCCATACAGGTGATTGAAGCGGCGGCAAATTTCCCGAGTGAATTCGATATGGGGAACCTGATCCTCACCCACTGGCACCAGATTGGCCCTGTATATCAGGATATCCGCACTCTGGAGCAAGGGGTAACCCAGGAAACCATAGGTCGATAAATCCTTGTCGGTCAGTTTTTCCTGCTGATCCTTATAAGTAGGTACTCTTTCAAGCCATCCCAGCGGCGTCATCATCGATAACAACAGGTGAAGTTCCGCATGTTCGATAACGCGGGATTGAATGAATAATGTACTTTGGGAAGGATCGACACCCGCAGCAAGCCAGTCCACCACCATATTCCAAACATTTTGTTCGATTATCTGCGGCTCGTCGTAATGCGTGGTCAGTGCATGCCAGTCAGCAACAAAAAACAGACATTCGTGCTCAAGTTGAAGCCTAGTCCAGTTTTTAAGCACACCGTGAAAATGGCCCAGATGGAGACGCCCTGTCGGGCGCATGCCGGATAAAACGCGGTTAGCGTACATGTTGTTAGGCTAATAGAGTATTTATTAGGAAAGTGATGTCTTGAACATTGAGTCCGGTAAACAGTCCGATCAAGGCCAGAAAAATGTTGATCAACGGCATCACCAAAATGCTGAGCATGCCAGTAAACATCAAGGCGATCAGAATGAAGAACCCATAAGGCTCGATACGGGCCAGCGCCATAGATGGCCCCCTGGGCAGCAAGCCTACCGCAATGCGCCCGCCGTCCAATGGTGGCAGGGGCAACAGATTAAGTGCCGCCAGGATAGCGTTGATAAAGATGCCGGCGGCGCCCATGAGCATCAGCGGGTTGCTGGCGAAGCTGCTTTGCAAGGCATGCCCAATATGAATAACAATGCCCCAGAATATAGCCATGAGCAGATTCGCCCCCGGTCCGGCTGCCGCAACCCAAATCATGTCCCGCTTGGGGTGTCGTAATGCACTGAAATTCACCGGCACCGGTTTGGCCCAGCCAAAGAGGAACGTAGGTCCGCCGGAAAGTTTGCTCATCAACAGCAGAAAGAGCGGCAAGCCCACTGTGCCTATCGGGTCGATGTGCTTTAACGGGTTGGCAGTAACACGGCCGAGCATCCAGGCGGTTTTGTCACCAAACTTCATCGCAATGAAACCGTGTGCCGCTTCATGCAGAGTGATCGCAAAGATGACCGGGATGGCGAAGACGGCAATTTTTTGAATCAGGCTGAGATCCATAGCTCTTTTTTTTCTTAGCTTACGAAATCATCCACCGGACCCTTGCCGGGACGCAGCACCACAGGCTCGCTGCCGGTCAAGTCCACTACCGTGGTGGGTGTCAGGCCGCAAGCTCCGCTGTCAATGACCAGATCAACCTGGTGTTCAAGTCGTTCACGAATTTCCCAGGCCTCATTAAGCGGAACGTCCTGACCTGGCAGCATTAGCGTAGATGACAGAATAGGTTCGCCCATCTCCTGCAGCAACGCCAGGGCGACACCATGTTCGGGCACTCGCAGTCCAATGGTGTCGTGACGTTTGTGCAGCAACCTGCGGGGGACCTCCCGAGTGCCTTTGAGAATGAACGTATATGGCCCAGGCGTATGGGCCTTGAGCAGGCGAAACTGATTGTTGTCCACCTGTGCATAACGTCCCAACTCGGACAAGTCACGACAAACAAGGGTCAAGTCATGGCCTTCATCTAAACCCCGCACACGCAGAAGACGCATGGCAGCATCCTTGTCCCCAATACGGCAACCGAGGGCGTAACAGGAGTCGGTTGGGTAGACAATGATGCCGCCATCCTTAAGGATCGCAGTAGCTTGCTGAATCAAGCGTGGCTGCGGATTGTCCGGATGAATATTGAAAAATTGGGCCATTGCAAAGTAGGAAAAGTCGGACATTTGGATCAGTTCAATCGCCAATTGTGCCAGATTGGTGTGACAGTATCCGGCAACGCCGGTCCACCGCCGATTTCCCGCCCCCCTTCACAGGGTGCATGAAAGTCCGAACCCCGCGATGCAAGCAAATCAAACTCATCGGCTAAAACGGCAAATCGCGCATTGTGTTGAGGCGTATGACTTCCCGTCACAACCTCGATCCCTTCACCTTCCAATTCCTTGAATTCGGCAAGCAGGCGTTTGAGTTTGCCTGTTTTGAGGTCGTAGCGGCCAGGGTGGGCGAGTACAGCCTGTCCGCCACTACCATGGATCCAGTCAATAGCATTTTCCAGGGTGGTCCATTGGTGCTCCACATAACCCGCCCTACCCCTGACCAGATAATGTTTGAACACGGTGCGCACATCCTTTACTAACCCTGCTTCCACAAGATAGCGGGCAAAATGAGTTCGGCCGATCAACCTTGGATTGTTGGCATACCTTCTGGCCCCGTCGAGCGCATCTTTGATGCCAGCCTTTTCCAGTTCATGGCTGATGCGAAGAGCACGCTCCTGACGACCCTGCTGGATGCTTTCAAGGCCCTTGAACAAACTGTCATTTTCCCGATCAATACCTAACCCGACCACATGGATGGTCACCCCGTTCCAGGTGACGGAAATTTCCACGCCTCTGACAAGCACGATACCTTGCGCTTTCGCAGTTTGTTCTGCGGCTGGCAATCCACCAATATCGTCATGATCAGTCAAGGCGAGCACATCCACGCCTTTTTCGGCTGCCCGGGTAACAAGTGCCTGAGGAGAAAGAACGCCATCCGAGGTATTAGAATGGCAGTGTAAATCGAAATTACGCATTAAATTTATGATGAACCCGCTTTGACGGGTGGGCAAATCATAGCAAAATAACAGAGTTTTCTCTTCAAATCCCCTAAATGGGCTTTGCCCTGCACATGAAAAAATTTCTTTTCGACCTGCTTCCAATCATCGTTTTTTTTGTTGCCTACAAGCTTGGGGACAGCAATGCACAAGCGACCAAGGCATTCATGGACAGCCTTGGATTGCCACCATCTCCCACTGGCAAGCCCGGCATTTATCTCGCTACCCTTATCGCGATCACTGCAACCTTTCTCCAGGTTGCCTGGGTAAAACTGCGTGGGCAGAAGGTTGAATCCATGTTGTGGGCCAGCCTTGTCATCATTGTCATATTCGGCGGCGCTACACTCTGGCTGCATGATGAATCGTTCATCAAGTGGAAGCCCACTGTGTTGTACTGGCTTTTTGCGTCCGTGCTGGTTGTGTCAGCCATGATGGGAAAGAACATGATCCGCTCGATCATGAGCAGCCAAATGGAACTTCCCGATGAAGCTTGGGGCCGGCTGAACTTCAGTTGGGCGGGTTTCTTTGCCTTTATGGGGCTGGCAAACATTTTTGTGGCGTGGAATTTTTCTACGGATGCCTGGGTCAACTTTAAACTCTTTGGCAGTTTGATTCTGATGCTTATTTTTGTCGTACTGCAAAGCCTGATGCTGAACAAGTATCTAGACAAGGAAGAACATAACTAATGTTTTACGCCATCACCGGCGAGGATGTTCCGGATTCGCAAGAGAGACGATCACGCGCTCGCCCAGCTCATCTCGAACGATTGCAAGATCTGAAGGCTGAAGGGCGGCTGCTGTTGGCCGGTCCTTTCCCGAAGATCGACAGCCCTGACCCTGGCCCCGCGGGATTCTCTGGCAGCCTGATCGTAGCCGAATTCGATTCTCTCGAATCCGCCAGGATCTGGGCAGATGCCGATCCCTACATTGCGGCTGGCGTATATGCCAACGTCAGCGTAAGACCATTTAGAGAAATATTGCCTTGAACATTCGCGAACAGATATTGAACCGGCTGCAAACCCTGGCGCCCGATAGCCTGAATCTGGAAGACGAGAGCAACCAGCATGCAGGTCATGCTGGAACTGCCGGCGGAGGGGGGCATTATCGCCTTACCATTATTTCGAGCCGCTTTGCCGGTTTGAACGCGGTAGCGCGCCACCGCCTCGTATATGAAACCCTTGGCGAGCTCATGAAGGGGCCGGTTCATGCGCTCGCCATTATCGCCTTGACCCCCGAAGAACTCTGAAAACTAGGAGATTTAATGAAACACCCGTTCAAATTATATGCAACCATGATCCTGCTGGGACTGGCTACCGTTGTCCAGGCCGCTGATGAGGCTAAACCTGCTGCAGACAAACCCATTGCAGTCGTCAATGGCAGGGAAATCCCGGCAGTCTATGCTGACCTGATCAAGCGAGATTTGCTGGCCCAGGGCCAGCCTGACGATGCCCGCCTCGATGCCAAGGTCAGGGACAGCCTGATCAGCCTGGAACTGGCCAGCCGTGCTGCCATCGACAAGGGGCTGGACAAGGATCCCAGGCTGGCCGCCGTCTTGGACATACGGCGCAAGGATCAGCTTGCCAAGGCTTATCTGGAAGACTATGTCAAATCGCACCCAATTAAGGATGCCGAAATCCAGAGTGAATATGACAAGGTCAAAGCAGGCGCAACAGGGAACGAATACAAGGTCCGACACATCCTGGTGAAAAGCGAGACGGAAGCCAAATCAATCATTTCCCAACTGAAGAAAAGGGCGAAATTCGAGGTTCTGGCGAAGAAAAACTCAATTGATCCAGGGTCAGCCAAGAATGGAGGGGAGCTTGGCTGGAATGTTCCCAGTGCCTTCGTGAAGGAATTCGCTGATGCTCTTTCGGGCATGAAAAAGGGCGAAACCTCAATAACCCCAGTCAAATCGCAGTTCGGCTGGCATGTCATTCGCGTTGAAGACGTGCGTCCAGTGCAGGTGCCGCCCCTGGATGAGGTAAAGGGGGACATCGTACATCAGCTCCAGCAGGCGCGTGTCCGTGAAGCATTACAGGCTTTGCGCAAAGACGCCAAAATTGAATAATAATGGTACAAAGGCCTGCCAATGAGCAGGCCACACTAAAAGGACACTGCCATGGCTGACAAGGAATACAACAATCTGCAGGACCAGTTTCTGAATACCCTGCGCAAGGAGCACATGCCGGTCTCAGTATTTCTGGTTAATGGAATCAAATTGGTCGGCAAAATCGAGTCGTTTGACCAGTTTTCCATTCTTCTGAAAGGCCATGATCAGGCTGGTCAACTGGTTTTCAAACATGCCATTTCAACCATTTCCCCATCACGGGAAGTGGAATTGCCGAAAAAAGCTGCCACCTAATCGTCCGCAAATCCTGCATGTGTTGGCCAGACTGCGAGTGAGCAGCCCAGCCTTTGTTGCGCTGGCCAGCAGTTTTGGATTGTCTGGCTGAAAGACGTTTGCCAGCAAATCCACACGACGCTTTGCGGGAAGATGCCCGCAATCCGGAAACTGCGGTCTGCAATTGCTGGATTCAAGCGTCTGCCGAATCCATGTTGCCACCGTCGATACAAATCGTTAGCAACCCTACCTGCCGCCTTCACGGGGCAGCAGTCACCCGCCGCTGGGGTTCGAGATTGTTTTGCCTGTTTCTGACCAGCGGCATCACATAGGTGCGGCCAGAGAACCGGAAGGTCGGCCCAATCAGGCATCTTTTCAAACGCCCGATTTGATAAGGTACCGCCTCAGGTCTGCGGCGTGTTACCGGTCAAACTTGCTTGAAGCACGGTTGCCCTGCTGTTTCCCGCCGCTTCTGCTCTCCCCGACTTTGGGAGCTGGTTGAGGCGCATAGCGTTCCTGCTGACGGCGCTCACTGGGTCCCGCGAATGCAGCTTCATGTTTGCCCTGACCTTGCTTGGCATGGCTGCGTTCGCCCGCTTTCGGCTTGAATCCAGCCTTGAACTCATGTGGGGCGCGACGTTTGCCGCCATTGCCGGGTCGCGACGCTTCTGTGCGCATCCTCGTTTTGGGTTCCAGTCCCGGGATCACCAAGGCTTCAATTTTTTGTCCCGTGAAATGGGAAATGCGCCGCAACTGAATGCCGTCCCGGTTGGAAACGAGTGAAACAGCAATGCCACTGGCGCCAGCCCGGCCGGTGCGTCCGATACGGTGCACATAGTCTTCCGCCTGCTTGGGCAGGTCGAAATTAATGACATGGGATACGCCCGCCACGTCAATGCCGCGGGCGGCAACATCGGTTGCAACCAGCACACGAATTTCGCCCCGGCGCAATTTGGTCAGGGTCCGATTGCGCGCGCCTTGATGCATGTCGCCATGCAATGCAGCTGCGGGAAATCCCAGTTGATACAGGTCATCCGCCAGTTGGTCTGCATCGCGTTTGGTGGCGGTAAAAACGATGGCCTGGTTAAGTTCGACGTCCCGCAATAAGTGATCAAGAATGCGGTTCTTGTGGTCCAGGTCATCGCAAAAATGCAGACGCTGCTCGATGTTTTCGTGACGCTCCTGCTGCCCCGCCATTTCGACCCGCTTGGGCTCGCGTAACAGGTTTCTTGCCACCTGTGCCATCTTGCCGTCCAGGGTAGCGGAAAACAGGAGGGTCTGGCGCGTTTTCGGTGTTGCCCGGGCAATCGTTTCCACATCCTCGATGAACCCCATGTCCAGCATGCGGTCAGCTTCGTCCAGAACCAGCATTTCGAGTCTGGAGAAGTCGACTCTTCCCCGCTGCATATGGTCAATCAGGCGGCCTGGCGTTGCCACCAGAATGTCCAATGGGCTGGAAAGCAGGCGGTTCTGCAGGGGATAGGGCATCCCACCCAGAATGGCGACGCACTTGGCGCGGCGCATGTATTTGCCGTAGCGGCTGGCCGCCGCCGTGATTTGCTGTGCCAGTTCCCGTGTTGGGGACAATACAAGAACGCGTGGTCCCTTGCCGGCTCCTTTGGGGGCATCGGCCAGTTTATGCAGGGCCGGCAGCATGTACGCCGCTGTCTTGCCGGTACCGGTTTGCGCAGAGGCCATCAAGTCATGGCCTGCCAGCACGATGGGGATGGCCTCGGCCTGGACAGATGTGGGAGCCGTGTAGCCCGAATCTTCCAGGGCTTTCAGAATAAACGGGTTGAGCAAGAGCGATTCGAACGTCATGATTTTCTTTCAATAAGGGCAAACAATATACACATGCTGCCGAGTGCCCGAGGCACGGCTGCCGGCGCTCATTCGCTAACCGGCAAACACTGAAAGAATCAGGAAATAGGTCAGGGATACCGCCGCAAGGACGGTTGGCATCAAGCCAATTATGAACGGATCAAAAACAAAAAAATTGTTGGGAGCGATCCTTCGGTTTTGCATTGCCTTTGCGAAACCTCAGTCCTCGCCCAGGACTACTCTCAGGTTGCCGTCGCAAGCTGTGCTTGCTCCGCCCTTTCAAGAGAGTTCTCAACTCCCCCACCCTAAAAGATCAAAAGCATCCTATTAGGGCCCTCTTGGCCTATGCGACGAGAGGGGATTCGAACGTCCGTTGCACCCCATGGATAAAGGATCTCCAATCGACGGTGCCGAAAAGCTTTCATTTACAAGAGCTATGCTTTCCGTGCGGGGGCTTTTCCACGAATTGACATTATACCTGCTTGCGACTCAATCTGGAGATTGGTCTTCGCCTCGCCCTTGTTCGTCATTCACCATCAATCCAGTGGCCGACGCTCCCGCACGGAAACGCTTTTGCACATAAATCAGGACACTACCGTCGTAACCCGCTTGCAACGGCGTGTCTTAAAGGCTTTTTGCCCGTTGCACAGCAATACCTCTCTGAAATGAAAACGCCCCGGACATGCCGGGGCGCTGATGCTACTACCAACGATTACGGGGCGGGCATGGGCGCCGGGGCAGGCATCATGGGGGTCATGAAGCTGAAGGGGTTGAGGCCCTGGGTTGCGTTCGT
>JBAUMF010000079.1:0-3496 GCA_049578545.1 Thiobacillaceae bacterium | reverse complement strand
CGTTCTCTCATGCTGTTGGTTGCGAAGTGAATCGCACCAGACACCCGTCATGCCCTGAGGGGGCCAGTCAAGCACTATTTGCACCCTCCAGCATCGTATTAAGGAGCGGCGAGCCACGGCGCTTGAGTGCGTTGAGATACTTCGATTCGTCATATGCTGTCCTGGTCTGCCAGCAGCGGTAGAGGATTCGGATCCACTTGAAGGCTAAGGCGCGCACAGCAGCCGGGTGCGAACTTCCCTTGGCGCGCTGCTGCCGATAGTAAGCGCCGGCCCAGAAGGATCTAGAAATCGTCTCCGCCGTCCATTCGACGAACGTTTGCCGTAGAAACCTGGGGCACTGTAGTCGCCAGTGGACCCAGCGCTGTTTTCCGCTACGTTCCGTGACGGGCGCAATACCCATGTATTTCTGGACTGCCGCCGCGCTCTCGTAGCGTTCGCGTTGTTCACCGAAGGCGCTAAGCAGCCGGGGCGCTAGGGCAACGCCGGCGCCTGGCAGGTCGCTGAACAGCGCGTAGTCGGGTAGTGTCTGGCTGATGGCACTGATCTCGGCATCGAATCGCACGATCGCTTGCCGGGTCACACGCAATTGATCAACGAGGGCTTGGGCCAGAAGTCGGTGGGGCGTGATGACGGCAATGTCCTCGGTGAGTGAAGTGGCGCTCTTGATCGCCGCGAGTCGTTCTTCAATGAGCTTTGCAGAACGCACATGGTGCTCATGGAAGAAACGCTCCAGCGTGGCTCTACGGGCCTGCTTCACCTGCTTAAAGGTCGGCCAGCGGCTTAAGAAGTCGCAGAACAGCACAGTGTCCTTCTCCTCGAACCATTGAACGGCTTGAGGATAATATTGTTTCAACGCGCTGGTTAAGCGATTGGTGATGCGTTTGCTGTCGTCCACCAGGCGACGTCGCTGTTCAACCAGACTCTCCAGCGTTCGCATTGGAGCACTTTGCGGTCGCAAGACTTTGAGCTTATCGCGGTGCTGGACAAGAAGGTCGAGCTGGTACTCAGCATCCGTGGGATCGTCCTTGGCATGACTTGGCGTGAAGGCCTCCCGGTATTTCGCCAACGTTGCCGGATTGACCGGGAAGAGAACTAGAAACTCATACTTCTGCAGCGCATAGACAATTGGTCCTTTGCGCAGCTCCAGACACACGGCCACCGGCCGGCTCTGAAAGCGCTGTCTGAGAGAACATGCCCACTGATCGATGGCGTCGGGACGATGTGGCAGAACAGCGAACTCTCGCTTCTTCGTGTTGGCAACTTGCAAACAAATGTCGTGTTTCGAATCAGCCCAATCGATGCCGATGAAGGCGGCGAATTCACCGTCGGGTAGAGACTTCATCATCCACCTCCCGAAGTAATAGCGTAGCGATATGGGACGTGCGTGCTTGAGCTCCGCGAAGGCGATATAGTGAGCCGGTGTATCGGCAAGCCCTGAGTGTTCGTTAACGAACTCAAGCGCACCAGAGAACTCGAAGCTGACGGGTCAAGCATCGCATGCTAGGGGATCAATATTCGTAGTTCGCCGGCGCATGTCCCCCCTTCACCGGCAGCTACCTGCCAGCTACGATAAGTATCGCTGAAAGTAGGACAGACCAACTATATCGGGATCGAGCGTGTCGCGATGCTCTGCGACTGCCCTGGTGGCCTGCGCCACCCCAGAGAAACGTTGGTGCCAAGCCATGTCCAAGGGGTTGCTCACATTCCCTATGGCTGTCGCCTTGACGACGATGCCAGTCCTTTTATGGCTCATGGCTTGGGCGATTCACAATCTGCATTCAGTCCGATGGCGCAAAGACGGCGTCCAAAGCATTCACGTGGGTTCACCCCAGTCCGCTTACCTGGCTCGCCGCCTTTGGCCAAACCGTTACCCGAAACATCGACTGACGTCGAAGGGCTTTTGGTCCCGAAGCATGTGGTAGCACGCTCGCGCCAGCTTGTGCGCCAGAGCCTTGATCGCCAGGACGCGATTGGCCTTGCGCTTCTTGCGTTCGTAAAAACTCTTGGCCTGCGGGCAGTAGCGAATAGCGAAGTTGGCCGCCTCCACAAAGGCCCAGGCCAGATACTTGTTGCCGTTTCTGGTGTTGCCTTCACCCTTTTTCTTGCCATTGCTCTCCCGCAAGCTGTCCACGCAGCGGCAATACGAACTGAAGTTCCCCACCTGCGCAAATCGACCAATGGAACCCGTCTCGAGCATGATCGTCGTTGCCAGCGCCTTGCCGACGCCCGGCATAGTATTGAGCAGGCGATACTCCGGCCGCAGCCCCACCGATTCCTTTAGCCGCTTCTCTATCGCCTCGATTTGTTGCCCCAGCGCTTGGCTCACCGCGCGGTTGGCCACCATTGCCAGCGCCACATCCGGCGCGAAGGCGAACTCATTGACCTGTTCGGCCGTCAGCCGCTTGACCGCCTCGCCCTTTAGGCTCGCCCCGGTCTGGCGTGTCATGATGTTCTTATATGGACACCGCCTGGTTTGCAAGGCCGATTTCCTGTGATGCCTCAACGAGGTACTGGCTGCAGTCTTATATCCGGCCTTGTCGTGCAGGCCAAAGCCTGCGGGCCCTGATGGAATTCGCCAAGATCGTCCTCATCTCGATGCCGCGCTTGGAGGCGCAGAACATCATGCAGGTTTGCGTTCTTGCGGTCCGACCTGTCTTGCCATCACACGAGAATCAACCTCAGCAACCTATCGGCTCATCTACATCCTTTTCAAGGTTCGTTGGCTACACTGGTCTTACCCTCACGTGGTCCTTCTGGTATGCCTGACCGTGAGCCAGAATCGCCCACGCCGTGCGTGCCATCTTGTTGGCCAACGCCACTGCGGCCACGTTGGCAGGTCGTCGTTCCGTAATTCCTTTCTGCCACGGCGTCGGCGCTTTGGCATGACACAGCACTGACCGCGCCCCGTGAATCAACAACGTGCGCAAGTATGGATCGCCTCGCTTTGAGATCGATCCCAATCGGATCTTGCCACCCGTGCCGCTTTGCCGAGGTACCAGCCCAATAAACGAGGCGACCTGACGCCCGGACTTGAAAGTCTTGGCGTCCCCAATCGTCGCGACAAATGCCGTTGCGGTGAGCCTACCGATGCCAGGCACCTCAGCGATTGCCTGGCACTCCGCTTCCCGCTTGTGCCATGCACCGATCTGCTTCTCAATCTGATTGATGTCCTTCTCAAATCCATCGATACGCCTCAGCTGCTCCTGCAGTCCGAAGAGCATCGTTTCCGGTAGCGCATTCTCCAGTTCCGCCATTCGTGCTCGGATCTCAGCCAATCCGGCTATGCGTCCCGCCCGAAACGTGGCACCAAATTCGTACAGCAACCCTCGCAACTGGTTTATCTGCATCGTCCGGAACTTGACCAACAGCGCGCGCATCCGGTGTAGACCGAGCATCGCCTGCTGATCTTCTGTCTTGGCCGCCACGCTCCGCATCCCCGGCTGCTGTACTGCCGTCCAGATCGCCCGTGCATCGGCCGCGTCCGTCTTATTCGTCT
>JBAUMF010000078.1:0-1795 GCA_049578545.1 Thiobacillaceae bacterium | reverse complement strand
TGGGCACACCCAACTGGCCGATCCATTTGTTGATGGATCGCGCGTACGAGGGCAACGAAACCAGACAGCTGGCGCTGGACTTGGGATTTATTCCCGTCGTACCGCCCAAGTCCAATCGCGTGGAGCCTTGGGAATATAACAAGATCATGTACCGGCGGCGTAATGAGATCGAACGCCTGTTCAGAAGGCTTAAAGGCTTCCGGCGCATCTTCTCCCGATTTGACAAACTCGACGTGATGTTCATCGGGTTTATTCATTTCGCCCTAATCATAGAAGGACTGCGGTTGTGTTAACAGGCCCTAGAAACTGCGTAAGCAGAAGGAGTGTTGCAGATGAAACAAAGGCCACGGATTTATTACTCGGAAAGCCAGAAAGCGCTCATGTGGGAGCGCTGGCAGAAAGGCGATTCGCTGCAGCAAATCGCCCAGTTGTTTGATCGAAACCACTCATCCGTAGAAGGTATCCTGGCTAAGACAGGTGGGATAAGACCGGCTCAACGAAAGCGTTCCAGATTGGCCCTGACGTTGGCTGAACGGGAAGACATATCACGTGCAGTGGTGGCGGGCTACTCGATGCGCTCGATTGCCGCCTCACTTGGACGTGCACCCTCCACCGTCAGTCGCGAGATTAAGCGCAACGGCAGCGAGGAAAGCTATCGGGCGAACCAGGCCGATCAGGCCGCTTGGGATAGGGCCTGTCGCCCCAAGACCTGTAAACTGGTAGAGAACCGAACGCTGGCCCACCTGGTGGCAGGCAAGCTCAGGGCGCTATGGTCACCACAGCAGATTGCCGGGTGGCTCAAGCATGCTTACCCAGGGGATGAGCACAATCAGGTGTCACACGAGACCATTTATCGCAGCCTCTTCATTCAGGCCCGCGGTGCCCTGAAGAAGGAACTGCTGGCGCATTTGCGGCGCACCCGAGTGATGCGGCGCTCGCGCCATCACACGCAGAAGACCGAGGATCATGGCAGGATCATGGACACGGTATCGATCAGCGAGCGTCCAGCCTCGGTTGAAGATAGAGCGGTGCCGGGTCACTGGGAAGGTGACCTGCTGTGCGGCAGCAAGAGCAGTCAGATTGCCACCCTAGTCGAACGCCAGACACGCTACGTGATGCTGGTCAAGGTCCCTAATAAGGATCCGAGACCGTCATCAACGCATTGATCAAACATGCGCGCAAATTGCCGCAGGAACTCTATAAGTCGCTCACTTGGGATCGGGGTACGGAGATGGCGGACCACAAACGCTTTACGCTCGCGACCAACATCCAGGTCTATTTCTGCGACCCCCAGAATCCCTGGCAGCGTGGCTCGAATGAAAATACGAACGGACTCCTGCGACAGTATTTCCCCAAGGGGACCGACCTGTCCGTCCACTCGCAAGCCAGGCTCAACGCCGTCGCACGCCAATTGAATCAACGCCCAAGAAAAACCTTAAACTATGAAACACCCGCACAACAATTTCACCAACTTGTTGCATCGATCGCTTGAATCCACACGATGGAAGCAGCCATTGGTTCTTGACGGGCACCAATGACGGAATTGGGTCGATTCCTGAAGCTCGGACTTGTCTGACTGATTCACCTTCAGTTTTTGTTAGCCCGCGTAGGTGTCAGCAAACCTGCAACCCGCCTGTTGACGTGGCCGCGTTGCACTTCTAAGCTCATTACTGAAAAGCTATCGTGTCAAAGGAAATCGGGCGATGTCACTTAGCGAGGAACTAAGCAAGTTGGAGGAGCTGCGTCACCAGGGGGTTCTGACCAATGAAGAATTTGCACGGGCCAAGACCCACCT
>JBAUMF010000077.1:0-9615 GCA_049578545.1 Thiobacillaceae bacterium | reverse complement strand
CTTTGACCAAAGCGAGTCCAATTCCAAGACCGCCCTCATCCCGTGCCATTGAGACCTGGCCCTGGGTAAAGATTTCGAAGATGTGCGGCAGCAAATTGGGTGGGATGCCACGTCCGTTGTCGCGGACGCAAATGACGGCCTCATTGTCTACCGGTTTGAGCGACAGCTCGATCTGCCCATTCTCTTGGGTAAACTTGCTGGCATTATCAAGAAGATTGCCGATGACCTGGGTCAGCCGCGCCGGGTCACCCTCGACCATCACTGGTTGTGAAGGGGGACTATATGTGAAAGTCTGTTTGCGTTGCTCAAAGAGCATTGCACGCTCTTTCGCCAGCCTGTCGATTAGGTGCCCCAGGTCCAAGCGGGTTTTGATCAAGGCAACCCGGCCGCGGTTGACCCGTTCGACGTCGAGCAGGTCATCCACCAGGTGTTTGAGCAGATCGGTCTGATGGGTGATGGTGGAGGTCGCCCAGCGGCAGATCTCGGGATCGGTCAAGCCCTTGCTCTGGAGCAGGAACGCGGCGGTGGCGGTGACGGCCATCGGGTTGCGCAGTTCGTGCGCCAGCAGCGCAAGAAATTCATCCTTGCGCCGATCAGCTTCCTGCAAGGCAAGTTGAGCCTGCTTGATGTCTGTAATGTCCTGCGTGGTGCCGAATCCGCCAATCAGCTCGCCGTCCGCATTGAGCTCCAGCTCGGCCTTCTCCCTGACCCACTTCACCTTGGCGTTCACCAGCAATCGATGCTCGATGTCGTAGGGCTCGCCACGAAGGCCCGCCTGCCATTTGCGGTCCACGTACGCCCGGTCATCCGGATGGACGGTGGACAGAAAGAACTCATAGGTCATGGGCGTCCCTTCGGGAACTTCAAAGATGCGGTGATTCTCCACGGACCAGGTAAGCTCGTTGCGTGTCACGTCCAGCCGCCAACTGCCGATATGCCCTACCGCCTGGGCACGATTAAGATCCGCCTCGCTGTCACGCAGCGCTTTTTCTGCTGCCTTGCGCTCGGTGATGTCACGCAAGATGGCTTGCAGGCGTCCATCCGGAAGCTGCCTGCCCTGGATTTCCCCCAGGAAGATCGAACCATCCTTGCGGCGGAATTGCCACTCGCTCCTCACGACTGCCCCCCCGGCAAAGCGTGCCACCTCCGGGGCTATGCGAGGAATTTCATCCGGGGTGATGACATCAGGAATGCTCATGGTAAGTATTTCTTCCCGGGTATACCCGAGCATCCTGCATCCGGAAGAATTCACGTCCATGTAATGGCCTTGCGCATCGCTGACGAAAATGCCATCGACAGACTGCTCAACAAGCATGCGATAGCGTTCCTCACTCGCACGCAGCGACTCCTCGGCCTGCTTGCGTTCCGTGATGTCGCGCACAATGACGGTGTATAGCTTGCCGCTGGGCAATTCGACCTGCGAAATCGAGGCCTCAATGGGAAACGCTTCGCCGTTGGCCCGCAGGCCTCGGAGGATACCGAGTGATTTCATGCTGCGGCTGGTGACCCCGGTGAGGCCAAAAGCGCGGATATGGTCGGTGTGGGCCTGACGGGAAGCAGGGGGCAACAGCCGATCCAGCGGCTGACCGACGGCATCGCTGTGCGGCAGCCCGAACATCCGTTCGGCCGCCGGGTTGAACAGCACAATCTTCTGCTCATCGTCGACGGCGACGATCGCATCCATCGCCGAATTGACCAGTCCCGACAGGCGTTGTTCGCTTGCACGCAGTGCCGCCTCCGCCCGCTTGCGTTCGGTAATGTCTTCGGCAGAAATGATGATGCCGCCGACTTCGCCGGCTTCATTGGTCCACGGGTAAACCGCCCAGCGCAGCCAGTGCTTGCTGCCGTCTGCCTGCACCCACAAATCATCATCATTTTTCAGAAAGGCACCCACCAGCGCATCGCGGTGAACCTTTTTCCATTCATCCGAAATATCCGGGTGAATTTCATAGTGATTGCGACCGATCAGTTCGCGATGCCCCCTGCCATATTCCTCGATCCAGCGTCGGCTGGCGGCGATATAGTCCAGATTGCGGTCGAGCATGGCGATGCTGGTTGGCGCTTGTTCGACGAAGATACGCAGTTGCCCCTGGCTCCTTTTGAGTGCGGCCTCCGCCTCCTTCTCCCTGGTAAGGTCACGGGCCAGGATGCTGTTGTATTCCTGGCCATGGTAATTGAGGTGAGAAACATTAATCTTCACCGGAAGGAGCTGGCCCCTCTTGCCCTGATGCACGGTCTCGTAGGTCGTCGTCTTTTGTGTCTGCATCTCCTGCCAATGACCCAACCAGGTTTCAGGCTGCAGGCCGGGTTCGATGTTCCACAATGGCTGGCCGAGCAATTCTTCGCGGCTGTAGCCGAGCATCCGGCTGGCAGTCTCGTTGACATCCTGGATGCGAGCGTCCGCCCCGATCAGATAGGCCGCCTGGGCGACCTGATCCAGGCTGAATCGGACAAACCGGTCGAGACGCTCCTGCAGCAGCCTGCTTTCGCTGATGTCGGTCAACATGGCACGGCACACCTGGCCCGATTCGGCCAGGGTGGCTTCAATGCGCACGATACGTCGCGCCCCAGCGCCTGACAGGATCACCTCGCAGGATTCCCTGACCTGGTTTTTGAACACCTTGTCCAGGAAGGCGTTGAAGGCCGGCAGGTCTGCAACCAGGCTGCCCAGGCGCTGCCCAGCCAGTTTGCCGCGCTCGATAGCTAGCAGCTTTGCGGCGGTGAGGTTGGCCTGATGGATGACGCCCCCGGGACCAAGCGTGACGTAGCCGACCGGGGCGAAATCATACAGTTCGGTGTAACGCTCTAGATTGGTCTCCGCCTCCGAGCGGGTTTTGCGCAACTCCTCGTTTTGCAGTTCCAGCTCGATCTGGTGGACTTCCAGTTCATGAATCAGCTTTTGCATGTCCGCGTAGGGCACGGCGGATTGCGACGGAGTCAACAGGCGTTCCGCGCGCTGGCGCAACGGGTCAGCATCCCTTTCCGGCTTTTCCTTCACGTCAGGTTCCCCCGTCTCAACTCAGCTTCCAGCTTCTTGGTGGTTGTGATGTCGACAAACGTGATAACCACGCCATCGATGACATCGTCCAGGGTGCGGTAGGGCATGACGCGCACGTTGTACCAGCGCCCGTCATGGGTGGTGACCTGTTTGCCTCTAGAGACCAGGGTGCGCAGCACCTCCTGGGCATCGGCTTGCAGGTCAGGATAGTCCAAATCAGTGACGATGTCGGACAGAAGCCGGCCCGTGTCGCCCGGAATGAGCTTGATCAGGCGGGTTGCGGGTTGGGTAAAGCGGCGGACCCGCAAATGTCCGTCCAGAAATACGGTGGCGATTTCGGTGCTGTCCAGCAGATTCCTCATGTCGTTGTTGGTGTGGGAGAGGTCGTCCACCTTGGATTGCAGCTCGGCGTTGACGGTTTGCAATTCTTCGTTGAGGGACTGCATTTCTTCCTTGGAGGTGGTGAGTTCCTCGTTGGTGGATTGCAGCTCTTCGTTGTTGGACTGGAGTTCCTCATTGGCGGAGCGGAGTTCTTCCTGGGTTGTCTGCATCTCTTCGCCCAGGGTGCGGTTCTCTTCCCGGGCGTTGCGCAACTCTTCTTCCAGGGCCGCCACTCGCCTACTGCGGGATGGGGCACGGCGGGTTTCCTCATACTTTCCCGGCGCGGGGGCGGCCACATCGTGGAACACGATCAGCGCCATGCCACGCAACGCCTCGGGCTCGTCGATGGCCTGTACGGTGAGGTTGAGGCTCTGATAGCCGCCATCGCTTTGCACTTTGAGTCCATCGACACTGACCATGCCGCGCTGGCGTATCGCCTTCTGCAAGGCCTGCGCCAGTTCGCCGCGCAGTCCTTCGCGTGCCATGGCGTGGATGTTCCAGTTGGCCTTGCCGGCGGCTGGCTCCAGGTACTTGCCGGTGCGGCCGCTGATGTAGACGATGTCGCCCTTGTGGTTGACCAGTACCGCGGCCGGGGCGAACTGGTGCAGGATCATCTGTTCGGTCAGGGTCTGCAGGTTGGGTAGTGCCCGCAGTGCCGGTTCGCCCGGTTCTTCACCCGTCAGGGCAGGGAAGACCCGGGTGGGGAACTCCACTGCCGTATCCAGTGTGGCGTCGCTACGTTGATAAAGTCGGGACTTGCCATCCAGCGGGGTGAACAGGTCGGTGAAGCTGCCGATGGTTTCGGCGCTACCCAGAAACAGGATGCCGCCGGGACTGAGGCCGTAGTGAAACAGCGGCAGTAGCTTATCCTGTAACTCCATGCTCAGGTAGATCAGCAGGTTGCGGCAGGAAAGGATGTCCAGCTTGGTGAACGGCGGATCCATGAGAATGTTCTGCGGCGCGAAGATGACCATTTCGCGAATCTCGTTGGCCACCCGGTAGCCGTCCTGTTCGGCCACAAAGTAACGCTCTAACCGCTCCTCTGAGACATCAGCACTGATGTTGCCCGGATAGAAGCCCTGGCGAGCCTTGTCGATGGCGTCTTGATCCAGGTCGGTGGCGAAGATCTGGAGGGTAAATCGCGATTTTGGCTTGACCTGTTCGATGACTTCACGGAACAGGATGGCCAGGGTATAGGCCTCCTCACCGGTTGAGCAGGCCGGCACCCAGGCGCGCAGCTTTCGGCCTTTCGGGTATCGCGCCAGCAGGGCCGGCAGGGCGTGTTCCTGAAGATGAGCCCAAGCCGACGGGTCGCGGAAGAAATTGGTCACGCCGATGAGCAGTTCCTTGAACAGAAGATCCAGTTCCCCAGGATTCTCCTGCAGGAAGCGGACGTAGGAACCAATCCGGTCGATCTGGTGGATGCCCATGCGCCGCTCGATTCGGCGGTATAGCGTGCTCTTCTTGTATAAGGAGAAATCGTTGCCAGTGCGATTGCGCAGCAGGATCACGATCTTTTCCAGGGCGCCATGCGACGAACCCTCCAGTTTCAGCTCGGGTGGATGGCGCGATGAGGGGTGGCTGCAGGCGGCAATCAGACGCGCGGGCAAGACGTCGGCGGTGGTGACGATGTCCGCCAGACCGGTGTTGACGGCGCTCCTGGGCATGCCGTCAAACTTGGCCGCGGCCGGATCCTGCACTAATACCAACCCGCCCGTTTCCTTGATGGCTTTGAGACCCAAGGTGCCATCCGAGCCCATGCCCGACAGGATGACGCCGATGGCAAGCGCACGGCGGTCATCGGCCAGGGCACGAAAGAAGAAGTCGATGGGCTGGCGCTGGCCGCGCGGCTCGACCGGGTCGAGCAGATGCAGGCTGCCATGCAGGATGGACATGTCCTTGTTGGGCGGGATGATGTAGACGCAATTCGGCCTGATCTTCATTCGGTTGCCGGCCTGCTTGACGTCCATGCTGGTGACCCGCTGCAACAGCTCGGACATGATGGCCTTGCGCGTGGGATCGAGATGCTGGATGACGATGAAGGCCATGCCGCTGTCTGCCGGCACGTGGCTCAGGAATTGTTCCAGGGCTTCCAGCCCGCCGGCCGAAGCACCGATACCGACGATGGGGAAATTGTCAGCCCCTGCCTTTTCTTGCACGCGTTTCATGCCCACGGTTTTCGCCACCGCTGCAGTTTTCACGGGCTCGGGCTTGATTCGCTTTGCCATGGCTTGTTTTGACCTGACTGAAGTTTGCTGTGGGGAGGTTAACAGCATGGGAAACATCGTGAAACAGGCAGCCGCGTCCGACACTTCAGGGCGGCGTTGTTCAGAGAATTGATCAACAGGCAAGCTTCTCATGTGCGGGATCGTTCCCACCAACACCGGCCTGTCATCGAATCGCTTCGACTGATGCTGTGAAAAATCACTGAGATCGAGTCCTGCCCGGGAATGTCGGTTGCTCCACACGGTATCGCATCAGACTCTGGCACCCTTACCCGCTTTTAACGGGGTAGGATCCATGCCAATGGCATCTCCACAGGCACAAAGAGGCCATTGAACAACGCTGTCGGGCCAGATTCGAGCGCTGCTTGGTGAACAAGATCGTACCCCAACATCCGCTGCAGGTTGCTGGCCGAGATGGGGTTTGAAGTTTGCTTTAGGCGGCTAAGGCACTTACCTATTGGGGTCTGTTGACCCGGTTCATATTCTTTAATCCTAAATCGCCCCCAAACATTCAATTGTGCCGATGCTGTGAAAGGAGTACGGACATGAAACAGGCAGCCTCGATTTTGATTGGCTCGATTTTGTTGACGACCTCGGCTTGGGCCGCGGCGCCAGAACCCGGTCGGCCGGGGCCGCCCGTCGACAAGTCCCCCGGGTGGCAGCCTGCCCCCACCAGCGTCGGCGGGTGGGCTGATCGGTGCACCGATTTCACCATCAACAGTTGGGGGTTCAAGGACCCAAAGAATTTCGTCAGGCTGATAGAGTTGTACAGCAATCCGGCCATTTACCTGTAATTTGCCCGGCGCATGCAGGATCCTGAGGCCTACGCCAGGGTAGCCAACCTGATGATGGATCCGCGCACGGTGAAGAACTATTTGGAATGGTCAGACCCTGGCATCTACACGAAATGGATGCAGGCCTTCATGAACCCCGATTTCTATGTCCAGGCCATGCGGCCCTTCATGGATCCATCCACGTATGTTCGCTGGATAGCACTGCCCATGGATCAGCGTGCCTGGTCGGTGGGCTGGAACATGATGAATCCCGCGATGTGGGTGACGTGGATGACCGCGGGGATGGATCCAAAGGTAATGGAACCCTTGGCCAAGGCGGCCGATCTCAATACATCAGTCAAGTGGCTGCAGCCCGCCGGCGATCCCGCCAATTTCCGCGCCTGGACCGAAGCGTGGCAAACCCCTGGCCAAGGCAGCACCTTTGTCCCATTCAACGCCGGCACACCATTCGGGACACCCGGATCGACGAACGAGATACGCAAGCTGGATGAGGACGGGGAGAATCACTAAGCTGTTGCGGCACCTCTCCGGAGTTCCTGCCAACACAGGGCAGACTGCCCGGTAAACCCCCGCGTCAATAAGTCTTCAAGTCGCTTGGACGCCGCGCATGAGCAGGTACCGGGCGTTGAACACGCTAGCCGACAGACTGGGAGCGAGCCGTCACCGACCCCGGGTGGAATTTCCACCCGGTCATGTCCACGACTGTTGCCTGGGTATAGACCTGGCCCTCCTCGGTGAAGCTCGCCAGGCTCACTTCGATCGGGAAAGTGCTGCCATTCTTGCGCTCGCCTTGCAGGTTGAGCCCGGCGCCCATGGATCGGACCGCGGGGTCTTGCAGGTAATGCATGCGCTGTTGCGTGTGGCTGAAACGGATTGCTTGCGGCACCAGGCATTCCACGGGCTGGTTGAGAAGCTCCCCTGGCTCGTAGCCGAACATGCGTTCGAGCGTGGGATTCGTCATTTCTATGCGTCCTTTGGCATCCACCACCACAAGCCCGTTGGGACTGGTTTGCCATAGCAGCTGCAAACGGGTCTCACTTTTCTTAAGGAGCAACTCGCTTCGCTTGCGCTCGGAGATGTCGGCGACAATGGCATCGACATACTGCTTGCCGTTATCGGTGAAGGGGCTCAGGCTGATCTCCACGGGAAACACGCTGCCGTCCTTGCGCCGGCCCTGCAGGTCGCGCCCGGTGCCCATTGCCCTTGCGACAGGCGCACGCAGGTAGTCCGTGCGCTCGCGGCTGTGCTGTAGGCGTGCTGGCTCGGGCAACAGGGTTTCCAGCGGCTGGCCGGTCAGTTCTCCTGTTTCGTAGCCGAACATGCGCTCCAGCGCCGGATTGACCATTACGATGTGTCCACTAATATCTACCACCAGCACGCCGTTGACATTGCCTTTGATTGCCAGGTGGAAGCGTTCCTGCATCTCGACCACATGTTTGGCCGCTTCCGCCTTGGCTTGGGCGCGGGCGGCCTCGATGGCCGCCCGCTTGCGCCCGGTTATCGCAAGCGCCAGCCACGCGGTGATGAAGCCGGATAAGCTGAGCAATACGAGGGATGAAATGCTGACCGTTTTCCAGGCGGCGTCACGCAGCATCGTCAAGTAATTGGAAGGCAGGTGGGAAATGACCAGCCAATAAGGGACGTCTGCCATACCCCGGCTGTCTTCCACCTTGAGTGGGTAGACTGTGCTCCAGCTCCAGAGCCCATCATCTGATTCAATCTGGCCCATGGGCATGGTCGATATGCTCTTCCACGCGCCGGGGTATCTGCTGCCTAAGGTCTCCTTGCGGCCAAACATGAAGCCCCAATCATCCTTCGGATTCGGACTCCTGAGCCAATAGCCTTGAGGGTTCACCAACATGACATGATCCCGGTTCTCCACCACACTCTCGGTAAAGCCATCCAGGAGGTGCTGGGCCGCGATGGTCACGATCAGAATGCCGCGCGGCCGGCCGTTGCGGTCCTGGACGGGGGTCGCGAGGCGCAGCACCGGTTTGTGGGGAACCTCCACCTGGCCGTGCTCGACGTTGAGATCGAGCGGGGACATATACACTTCGCCGGGTTTGAGCTGCACGGCCTTGGTGAAGTAATAGCTGCCAGCCTGGTTCTGCAGCTGGTCCTTTGGTACCGGTGTGGGATGGCCCGCCACATTGTTCACACGCACCCGTTCCAGTCCATTCTCATCGATCCAGCGCACCTGGTCATAGATTTTGTTGTAGGTGATCAGGTTAAGGAAGGCGGCTTCCATGCTCCTGTCTGCATCCGTGCCGTCATCGGCAATGGCCCGGCGCACATCGTCGGCGTTAGCGAGTGTGCCTAGTTGTTGCAGCGGTACCTGCATTCCGCCATCGAGGCGCCGAACACCCAATACAACCTTGCTGACCTCGTTGGATTGTACTAGATTCAACTCGCCTTCAATCCGCTGATGTCCAACGTACCATGCGCCACCGAGGATGAGCAGAGCGACAGGTATAAAGAGCACAAAAAACAGACGAAACGGGAATCGGTCCCAAATCCTCACACTATTCATGGTAGTCTCCTGAATACGAATCATTGCAGCAGGGGTATTGAATCGGCCCTAACCCTGTATTTCGTTGAATTGGCTGTGGCGCGGATGTGTGCCTTTGTTTGCGTTTCAAGGTGCTCCTAGCGGTAACACAGGACGCTGGGTCGAAGAATACGGGCCAATGGAGGCTCTGGTATTCTTGATCTGAATTTCCCTACAGAACCCCTTTTTAGTTCAAGCGGCAGACCAAGCCAATCGAAAATCTTAATGGACGGCCATCGTTTAATAGCCGAGTACTCCGTTCAGCTTCGCTTTCTCACAACGTAAGTCAATTGCCCATTTCCGGCTCATTGCCTTTGTCGTCAAGAAATGTCCTATTACCAAATCGTGTCAGTTGCGTGAAGAGTTCAGTCAGATTCAATTCGCGTCGCCAGGTTGGTCAGATTGCGTATCGTATTGCCCCTTTTTGAAAGCGTTAAGGTGTCAATGCTTGCCACGGCTGGCGATCGTCTTGGACGCAAGAAATTGTGACTTGAGGGCGTATCTAAGGGCAGGAAGCAGTGAACAAGCAACTAAAGGCCGATTACAACGCCAGTGTCGCCAAGGCAGAAGCGGATTACGCTGTGGCCAAGGAAAAATGCGACGACAAAGCGGGCAACGACAAGGACGTCTGCGTGAAGGAAGCGAAAGCCGCCCTGGTACGCGGCAAAG
>JBAUMF010000076.1:0-6039 GCA_049578545.1 Thiobacillaceae bacterium | reverse complement strand
TATATCAAGCCTTGAAACGGGAGTCATGGTTCCAGTTTAGCCATCTGGGGTGGCATGGCTATAGTAGTCCCAAACCGGCCAGGATCAGTTTGCCCAATTCCATGAAGATTCTTGAATACACGGGTCTTGACACCTCTCGCGTCAAGGTAAGCTACGCCAAGGTGGCGGATGCCATCGCACGTCACGACTTTCGCGCCGCACAGGTCAAGAAACTTGCCAATCTCAGCCACGGCAAGTTCTACCGGGCCAGGCTCGATGACGCGGACCGGCTGCTGTTCTCCCTGGTTCGCCACGGCGAAGAGGTTTGCGCGCTGATGCTGGAAGTCATCGCCAATCACGAGTATGACAAGTCGCGCTTTTTGCGGGGTGCCGCGATTGATGAAAGCAAAATTCCCGACATTGATGCGGATGAGGCCATCAAGGATGCCCAACCCGTGCGTTACCTGCACCCGGAACGCACAGCGATTCATCTGCTGGACAAGCCCATCTCCTTCGATGATACGCAGGACGCCATCTATCGGCAGCCGCCGCCGCTCATCGTGGTTGGCAGCGCCGGCAGCGGCAAAACCGCACTGACCCTGGAAAAGCTCAAACACGCCGAAGGTGAGGTGCTGTACGTCACCCACTCCAGCTATCTGGCGCAGAGCGCACGGGATCTTTACTACGCCAACGGTTTTGAGCACAGCGGACAGGAAGCCGTGTTCCTCTCCTATCGCGAGTTTGTCGAATCCATTCATGTTCCTCTGGGCCGGGAAGCCAGTTGGCGGGACTTCGCCGGTTGGTTTGCCCGCGTGCGGCAGAGTTTCAAAGAGTTCGACGGCCATCAGGTCTTTGAAGAAATTCGCGGCGTCATTGCAGCTGGTTCCAGTGGCGTTCTATCGCGTGATGACTACCGCACGCTCGGCGTGCGCCAGTCGATCTTTCCGGCCGACCAGCGCGACATGCTCTACGATTTGTTCGACAAGTATCGCGCCTGGCTGAAGGAGGCGAAACTCTACGATCTCAATCTTGTGGCTCAGGAATGGCAAGCGCTGGCCGCACCACGCTACGACTTTGTGGTCATCGACGAGGTGCAGGACATCACCACCGTGCAATTGGCGCTGGTGTTGAAGACCTTGAAGAAGCCCGGCCACTTCCTGCTCTGCGGTGATTCCAATCAGATCGTCCATCCCAACTTTTTCTCCTGGAGTCAAGTCAAGAGCCTGTTCTGGAAAGACCCGAAGCTGGCCGAGCGGCAGGAGCTGCGCGTGCTCGCCGCCAATTTCCGTAATGGGCTTGAGGCCACACGCCTTGCCAACCAACTATTAAAAATCAAGCAGGGGCGCTTCGGTTCCATCGACCGCGAGAGCAACTTTCTTGTACAGGCCGTCGGTGGCGAGGCCGGGCGGGTCGCACTGATGTCGAACAAGGACGCAACGATACGCGAGCTGGATCAGAAGATTCGCGGGTCCACCCAGTTCGCCGTGCTGGTGATGCGCGACGAAGACAAGGCGGAAGCGCGAAAGCACTTTGCCACACCCTTGCTGTTTTCCATCCATGAAGCCAAGGGCCTCGAATACGAGAACATTGTGCTCTACCGTTTTGTCTCCGATCACCGTGCTGAATTCAGCGACATAATCGAAGGAGTCACCAAGGCTGATCTGGCCATCGATACCTTGGATTACCGGAGAGCCAAAGACAAAAGTGACAAGTCGTTGGAGGTTTACAAATTCTTTGTCAACGCGCTCTATGTGGCGCTGACACGCGCCATCAAGAATATTTACGTCATCGAGTCGGACACCGGGCATCCGCTCTTTGGACTGCTCGACCTGTACCTCGGCCAGGCCAAGGTGGAGGTGAAGCAATCTACCCTTGAAGATTGGCAGAAAGAGGCACGCAAGCTGGAGCTTCAGGGCAAGCAGGAGCAGGCCGAAACCATCCGCCGCACCATTCTGAAACAGACACCGGTACCCTGGCCGGTGTTCAGCGAAACGAAGATCAATGAACTGCTGCTCAAAGTGTTTCGCGAACAGGCACCTGGCGGCAAGATGAAACAGCAGTTGTACGACTATGCAACCTGCTTTGACGAACCGGAGCTGGCGAAATGGCTACTCAAGGAGGCGAAATTCGACCAGGCGAAACACTTTACGCAGCAGCGCATGACACTGGGACGAAAAACCTACGTCCCTTACTTTGCCGGCCATTTCAAGGACATCCTGAAACAATGCGACCAGCACGGCATCGAGCATCGCCTGCCGATGAACCAGACGCCACTGATGGCCGCCGCGGCCGCTGGCAACGTGCCGCTGGTGGAGGCCCTGCTGGAGCGTGGGGCCGACCGCGAGGCCGTCGATCACTATGGTTACAGCGCCCTGCACTGGGCCTTGCGCGAAGCGTTCCGCGATCCGCAATTTGCCCGCGGCCCAATGGCCACGCTCTACGAACACCTCGCCCCGGCCAGCATCGACGTCAATACCGGTGATCGTCTGGTACGCATTGACCGGCATCTGTCCGAATATGTTCTCTTCCAGACGCTGTGGGTACTGTTCAAGTCGCGCTTCACCTACTGGCAGCGCAGGACCAACGGCGCGTTCGAGACCCAGGCTATTCTGGAGGTTTGGCAGAATCTGCCCACCAATATCGTGCGTCCAGAACGAAACAAACGCCAGCATCTTTCAGGCGTGCTGGCGAGAAACGAGGTCGAGCGCGACTACGCCTACAACCGGGGGCTGTTCATGCGGGTGACACAAGGCTGGTACCAGTTCAACCCAAAACTCGCTGTCCGTCGCAGACAGGGCGAAGATGTACGCTGGAGTCCCATTTATACGGCGCTCAATCTGCCCCTTATAAATGAGTTCTCTTTTAACAATGGCTGGGAGAATGTCTCGGAGGCCATCGACAACTATCTGGCTTTGGCGGGGCTACCCCAACGCACCACCCCCATCGCTACCGAATGTGCTATCGCCCGAGAAGAGGCTATACAGCGGCAGAAGGAAGCGCAAATAGCCGAAGCACGCGCGGCCAGGGCACGCCAGTTGGCAGAGCAGGTCGCTATCGGGCAACATCAAGTCAAGTGGGGCACAAAAGAAGCCAAACTCAGAGAGATCGAGCGCGTAAGGCGGGAAATCGAAGAGCGTACGAAGCGTTGACCGACAAATGTTTCGGCACGAAGGGGGCCCAGTCTCATAACCTGGTTGCGGTCGTTGTCGACACAATTGGATGCTGCGGTTGATGGTCGACTCCCGGCCAACTGCCCCTCATTGAGTGAGCCGGAAAATTGCGTTCCTGGGTGGCTGGTTCACTTCAGTAAGCGGCCGGCCGTAGTGCCGGCATGATCGGCAAGTCATCGGCCAGAGCAGCCCGCCAGGCTGACCGGTCCATATGTCTGGTGTTCGGCATTTACCGGTCAAAGCACCATTCAACGACAAAGCTCACGTGTAAAACTTGACGGCCGCAGGCCGGCGGGTTTTGTCACGTGCAGCGCCTTGTTAGGCCTCAACGTACTTCCGCTTGTGGCACGACTTCTATTTCTTGGTTTGAGCCGTCCAGGTAAAAAACCAGTTTGTCTATTCTCCAAACGCCATTCTGGCGAGTGGCGACAACATACGCTGTTCCTTTTCCTCTGGAATCTACCACTGGGATTAAAAGGTTAGCCTGCCCTTCATTGCCCTTGAGCGAGGTTTGACCGGATGCAAAACCTGCTTTCATTGGACTGCCCAGTTCTTCTTGCACTTGCCTATTCAATTCGAGCCGCTCCAATGCCATTTTTGGAACGGGATCGTTATGGAATCCAACCAAAGCCCCAAGAGCTCCCATTAGCCCAATAGCAACAAGCGCAAGTCCCCATAAAGACCACTTCCTCTGAACTCGCCGAAATTGTTCGACGCTTTCCCATTTCTTGTTTCGCCATGCCCACTCGCTCCCTTTGGCACCGAGAACAAAGAGAAAAATCAAACCGAAATAAGGAATAACGACTAAAAATGAAATATAGGTTTCATTCCCGATTCCCCAAACCCAATTAAGAAGAAATGCTCCCCAATTCCATCCTTTTATCTCCGGCGGAACGACTGCTGCTTTGCCTTGACCGGATGTATTATCCACTTGTTCTCCCATTGAGGCCTAACGAGGCTGTAGAAAGAGTCTTTTCATTGCTGCATCGTGCCGTGAACCAAATCAAAGATCAAGGTCGAACGGGAGTCTAGATTGCGGAGGCGAAGATGGCCCGCTACAAACATATCGATACCAGTCCCCGGTTTCTCGCGGTTGATCTGCAAAGACAACTTCTTCCCGGTACCTTTGAATACGCGCTGAACTACCTCATTGACCATGAACTGGACCTGAGCAGCTTCGATTCTCGATTCAAGAACGACGCCACTGGCGCGTACGCCTACCCGCCGGCCATGCTGCTCAAGGTCGTGCTGTTCGCCTACAGCCAGGGCATTGTCAGCAGCAGCGCCATTGAGCGCGCCTGCCGCGAACACATCACCTTCATGGCCCTGTCGGGCGACACCATGCCGCACTTCACCATGATCGCCGGATTTGTTTCAACCCTGAATGACGACGTCGCCCGCATCTTCACCCAGATTCTCTATCTCTGTGACCGGCAGGGCCTGATCGGCCGGGAGATGTTCGCCATCGATGGGGTCAAGCTTCCCTCCAACGCCAGCAAGCAAAAGAGCGGCACCCTTGCCGACTTCAGCCACCAGGCGGCCAAGCTTGAAGCTGCCGCCCACGTCATGCTCGAACGTCATCGTCAGGAAGATGAACGCGCTATTGAACCCGATCTCAAACAGAAAGAGGCGCAACGCATCACCCGCCTGCAAGAGGATGCCGCTCAACTCCGCCAGTGGTTGGCCGAGCACCCCAAAGACCGCAAGGGCAGAAAGGGCACGATCAGGAAGAGCAGCCGTTGGGTGAGATCGCCGGGCTCAAGCGGGTGCAGCGGCGACATCGGGTGCCGGTCGTGTTGGCTCGCGAGGAGGTGAAAGCCATCCTGGAGCAGATGACGGGTGTGGTCAGGCTGATGGCGGAGCTGATGTATGGCTCGGGCTTACGCGTCAACGAATGCATGACGCTGCGGGTCAAGGACATCGACTTTTCAAGTGGGGTATTGAGTGTCCGCGCCGGGAAAGGCGGAAAGGATCGCACTACGCTGCTGCCTGAACAGCTGCATGCCCCGCTCAAGCAGCAGTTGCTCAGGGTGGGGGAGCAACACAAGCAGGACTTGTCGCATGGCGCCGGACTGGCCCCACTTCCGAGCGCGCTTGCCCGCAAATATCCTTCGACTTCGCTGGCCTGGCAGTTCGTGTTTCCGTCTGCGGTGTTGCATCCACCGGTTGAATCCGCACCCATGAAGCTGACGTGATGCGGGGGTGTCAGGACGGGCCGCTTCGGCCGATGAGCAGGCCGAAGGGCAGCAAAGTCGATTGGCTGGTTCTTGATCAGTTACCAGCCGTTCACGGCATCCAATTCTTCTGTGACGCTATGACCGCAGTTGGCCGGGAGCACGTATTGGGCGACGTTGCCGCATTGCTGTCATTGGATGGCAAGCATCATTTTCCCAGAGGCTGCCTTGGGGAGCATTAGCTCAACCGTCACTGCCGGCCAGAAGCGGACTTTGCGACTGGCGTCTCAGAGGTTTTTCGTTAGCCTTGGGGCGGTTTGCATGCAGGTGCCATAACTGCATTGGCATTTGTCGTGATAGCGAGACGAAGATCTTTGACGGGCTTGTATTCCGGATCGTTCAGGAACTCTTGAATGACTTTTTCAGAGGGGAATTTGATCACGACGACGACACGCTGGCGGGTTTGCTCCCCGATGCACGATGCACCCGAGCTGTCAGCTTTCTTTACACACTGAACGGAGTAGCAAGAGAAGATTCCCGTTTCTTTATTTGATTTCATGCGCTTATACATCTGGTCCGGTCGATGCTTCTTACTCAGCAGTCGCCAATATAGGCGACAGAAGGGGCTTGGAAGAATGAGCGCACGAGGTGCGGCAATTGCTGGAGTTTCGAGAGTTGCTCCTCGATTTTGTCGCGCAGCTTCTCGCCCTTTTTCA
>JBAUMF010000075.1:0-3957 GCA_049578545.1 Thiobacillaceae bacterium | reverse complement strand
ACACAGGAATTGATCAAAAACCAGGTATCCAGACCTGGTTGTAAATCTCAAAAGAGGCCATGCCTCAAAATTTGAACAAAGGCGAAAACTAAACCCGTTTGCAATACTAAGTTTTTCAACACAATATGGCGGCGAGCGGACGTCCAGAGATTGGCTTCTATGATTCAGCGACCGTCTGAAATTGGCCGGACTGGAACTGATGATAGCCGGGCCTGATTGATTTTGGCCGCGACGACCGCTTTCATTAATCGTATCCGGCTCTGCGCGACCCGTTGCGGTCAGTCTCCACTTGTGGCTCGAAGGTCCGCTCCGCAGCGGGAGAAGCCATTCCTGCTAGTTCAGTTTGTATCGAAATGGGTCGGCATTGTCATGAAGACTACGGCCTACCCGCCCAAGCAGGCTAATCAGGCGCTGGCGGATCTGCGGGCCGGGCGGTTTGTCGGTGCCGCGGTTCTCGTGCCCTGAGGGCCCGGGCTGAACGACACGGAAATCAAGAATTCGGCCGATTTGCAATTACGACAGTAGAACTAGCCATGGATGCCCACTTCTGCCAACAGAGACTTGATCCCATCCCAGCTGATGCCTACACCGATGCACAGCATGATGAACGCCGATAGCCGAACCAGCACCATCATGCCGGTTTGTCCGATCATGCTACTGATACGGTGAGCGTAGCGATATGTCAATAGAATGGAAAGCGCAATGATGGCGGAACCGATGACGGCGGCAAGCACTTGGATGACAGTGTCTTGGAGCGAGTTCGCGTGAAAGGCGCCAACAGTGATCGCGACCGAAATGGCGCCAGCGTCGATTGTCATCGGCAAAGTCAGAGGAGTGATCGCCCGGCCTAGGGCAATGAGTTTGGCTTGAGGCTGGTCTAGTGTCACATTGGCAGGTTTGGGGATGTCGGCCAGAACATTCCAGGCCAGCGCGCAGACCACGGCGCCTCCAGCGACCTGCACCACCGGTATTGAAAGGCCGAACACACGCAAGACCAAAGAGCCAAACAACAACGACCCGAGCACAAAGAAGAATGAGTAGAACGCAATGCGCCTTGCCAGGAGAGCGCGGGTTGCCTCATCGCAACCGGGCGTCATTCTCAGGAAAATCGGGGCGTCGCCCAGCGGGTTAACAACGGGCAGCACGGCGCCGAGGATCAGAAGAATCGCGCCGGCGAGTTGGCTCAAGTCGGACCAGATCATCGCGTTGCGAGGACAAGTATTTTCATTTCGAAAGCGCCTTGGCCAGATATTGTCAAGAACATCTCTGCGAATGCTCAACTAGTAGGCGGCAACAACACCTTAAGAATACAGTAAAGGAAATCGAAGGCACCGTCTGTACGGAAACGCACTATGCGGCCCGCCATGCTATCGGGCGCGGCTAGGCGCCTACCTTGAATGACGGCTTCCACCAGGTGCAGACGTTCATCGGCTAAGAGATTTGGCCTCGTCAACGACGGCTCCTGGCCGAGAGCTGACCGATAGCCTCAGTGCTTTTCCTTGCCCAGCCCACTCATGACGTTCCCCAGTAACCCCACAATGATTTCCATGCCGTCCCTGAGGATGGCGGCTTGATCATCGGTGGGTTCGCCTGCATCAAGGATGGCCAGAGTACCGTCTCTTCAAATCAGTCACTCGGTTGGCACGAAAATCCATAACAGGCCATAGAGCAACAGACCTGCGCCGCCGCAAAAGAAGAGAAATGCGAACAGAAGGCGCCATGCCCAAGAGTCCACACCAGTAGACCGAGCGATGCCACCGCACACGCCAGCGATCCACCGAGGGGCCAGGCTGGTATCGAAGCGGATCTTCCAGCGATTGCGGCCGCTGTCATGCGTCTGGCAGCGAGCCAGCACCAGCGACACCGTGAACTCCTGATTGACCCGCAGCAGATCGGTCGCCGGATCACGCCGGATGATACCGCCCAAGTCGGTAATCATCTTCTCGGTCTGGCCGACGATTTCCGGATGCAGCTGGCACAAAAAACGGTTGGTTTCCAGATAGCGATAGTCCCGGTCCGGGGTGAACCCGACCGCCTGATAGGCACGGATCAAGCTGCCAAAGCGGTGGACATAGACTGAGGTCGATGGCATCCCTTCTGTTTCGTCGATGATCAGGCCAGATAGAAATCCCCGGCTCTGGTAGAGGTTGCGCAGCCGCTCGATCAATTCCTCGTTGGTATAGCGGTGAGCGCGGGCGCGGATGATCCCCTGGGCCGTGTAGAACACCTCCGGCGGGACGATGGCGTCGAACGCGCCTTCCTTCCTGATCCACATATCCGGCGTGTTGATGACCCGATGCTTCTTGAGCTTGAACGAGATCCGGTTGTAGACGTTGTTGCCGATGTATTTCTCATTGGTCAACACCTCATGCACCGTGGCCCGAGTCCAGTCCCGATCAAGATCGGTGCGCACCCGCATGCCGTTCAGCCGCCCCGCAATCTCGGCTTCGACCAGGCCTTCATCGATGAACCACCGGTAAATCTGGTTCACGATGCAGAGTTCATCGTCTGGTCCGGGCATGAGAATGACGCGGTCGCTGTCCCATCCACTTCGGCGTTGGTCCCAATTACGGCCCCAGTGCTCACCCCAGCGCGGCGGCGCATCATACCCCCACCCGCGGAAATAAGCTGGTGGCCGGTGGTAGTAGCGCACCGGGATGCGCCGATCAGTGGAGCGACGAGTACCAAAGCAACCTTCTTCACTTCGCATCCTTTCCGCCTAGCCGACCGAATATAGGGCAACTAAGCGCCGCATATTCGGTGTTTGGTGGAAGCGCTGCTATGCGCCATGGCGCAATAGATGAACAACGCTTTTATCCAAGTGTGCTGCCGTACCGTTCTCGCATAGTCCTGTCCATATTCTTGCTAAAGCCAGCGTTGGAAACTTGGCAGCACGCTCAAGTCAATTGTCGAAATGAATTAACAGGAGACAGTCATGAACTACGAAGATCGCGATACCTATGGCATGTACAAAACCAATACCAGTGGTGGACCCGGACCCAATATGCGGCGGGGGCCCGGCCCTGACCTGATGGGTGCAGACACGCTCATTGGAAACGACGTCTACAATCACAAAGGCGAAGATCTGGGTGACATCAAGGAAATTATGCTGGACATGCGCACTGGCAAAGTGGGTTATGCGGTCTTGTCCTTCGGCGGCTTCCTCGGTATGGGCGAAAAGCTTTTCGCGGTGCCATGGAACGCGTTGACACTCGATACGGAGAACAAGCGCTTCGTGCTAAACGTGGAGAAGGATCGCCTCAACAATGCACCGGGATTCGATAAGGACAAGTGGCCCAACATGGCAGATGAATCCTGGGAGAAAGAGATCCATTCTTATTACGGGACTAAACCGTGGGCGGACGAGCCACTCATGTAACTCAGAAATAATGGTAGACAGAACGAGGTTTTCTACCTCCAGGTTAAAAACGCCTTTAAAAAGCTGGTCAATCTACTACTCTGCGGTTGCGACGTGTGCGGTATCGCACAGACGTAATAGTGCCTGCGCTATAACTTGGCATTCATTGGGCGCACCAAGGCCTAATCCATTTGATTGATTCTCAGGAGACAAAATGAATAAGTTGAATATCAGTTCGATTGCGCTAGCGCTCAGCCTCGCGTTTAGCGTTAACGCCACGGCTCAAAGCATGTCGAAAGATGAATACAAGGCAGCGGAACATCGCATCGCCGCCGAATACAAATCGGACAGGGCGGGCTGCGGTTCCCTGGCCCACAATGCAAAAGACATTTGCATGGCCGAAGCCAAGGGCAAAGAAAAGGTCGGGAAGGCCGAACTCGAAGCGCGTTACAAACCCTCTAAAAAGGCCGACTACAACGCCAGTGTCGCCAAGGCAGAAGCGGATTACGCTGTGGCCAAGGAAAAATGCGACGACAAAGCGGGCAACGACAAGGACGTCTGCGTGAAGGAAGCGAAAGCCGCCCTGGTACGCGGCAAAG
>JBAUMF010000074.1:0-7921 GCA_049578545.1 Thiobacillaceae bacterium | reverse complement strand
GCGCTTGCTCCTCGCACAACTGAAGCTCCACCTGCCCCAGCAACCGCTGCCCCGGATCGTTTCACCCTCGCCTGTCTCGCACCCCGTTCCCCTTGCCGTGTAGTGCCGACCTTCGGCGGTCGACCCTCGAAAAATCAGGTACTTGGCGTCTCATGTACCCTCGAATAGCGGAAGACGGGTTAGGCTGGAAAGCATAGGCAGCGAAGCAGGCAGTGCGTGCAAGGAGTCCTGCTATTGCAGCCGATAGCCCGCATGGCAGGCGACGCATTGGGCGGTGACGCCAGACAGCGCACCCAGTGCACGAGGCAGGTCGCGTGTCACTGTGGCGTCCTGTGCAGTCATGGCAAAGCGGCTTGCGGCCCGGTGCATGGCCGTGCCAGTATCCTGCATACCCTTCGGCATACATGCAGCCATGTGCCGCGCCTCATGACTCTCCAGCGTGGACATGCCCAGACGCTGTTCGGCAATTTCTGCAGCAACATCGTATTTGCCATCAGCCAGTGCGTTCTGGATTTCCCGCATGGCGAGCAGGTGATCGCGCATGTTGGCGCGCATGTGCGTCTTCATCATGTCAGGCATATTGACGGGCACACGGCGGTCGTCTTCGGCAGCATGTGCGAAGGACGTTGCAAGCAGACCAGCGAATAGTAGAGATGCCATCAGCGACTTGTGCATGGGAGGTTCTTCACAGAAGTTTGCTCAAGAGGCCCGCGCGGGCAAGCCACGCTCATACCATGACTGGCTGCGGTTGATGAGGTTCACCACCAGCAGCATCACCGGCACTTCGATCAACACACCCACGACGGTGGCCAAGGCTGCCCCCGATTTGAAACCAAATAGCGAGATCGCTGCTGCCACAGCCAGTTCGAAGAAATTGGACGCCCCAATCAGAGCCGAGGGGCCGGCCACGCTGTGCTTCTCGCCGACTTTACGATTCAACCAGTAGGCAAGTGATGAATTGAAGAATACCTGGATCAAAATAGGCACAGCCAATATGGCAATGATGAGCGGCTGATTGGTAATGGCTTCACCCTGAAATGCAAACAGCAGCACCAGGGTGGCCAGCAATGCCAGGATGGAGGCGTGGCCAAGTTTGGTCATGACCAATTCGAACGTTGCCTGACCTTGCCGTAACAGCTGTTTGCGCCAGATCTGGGCCAGGATCACCGGAATGACGATGTAGAGCACAACCGATGTGAACAGGGTATCCCAAGGTACCGTGATCGCAGACAGCCCGAGCAGCAGGCCGACGATGGGCGCGAAGGCGAAGATCATGATGGTATCGTTCAACGCCACCTGCGACAGCGTGAAATAGGGGTCGCCTTGCGACAGCCGGCTCCATACGAACACCATCGCCGTGCAGGGCGCGGCGGCCAGCAGGATCAGGCCGGCCACATAGCTGTCGAGCTGATCGGCCGGAAGATAGGGCGCAAACACGACCCGGATGAACAGCCAGGCCAGGAGCGCCATGGAAAATGGCTTTACGGCCCAATTGACAAACAAAGTGACACCGATGCCGCGCCAGTGCGACTTCACCTGATGCAACGCGCCAAAATCGATCTTCATCAGCATTGGGACGATCATCACCCAGATCAGCAGGCCGACGGGGATGTTGACCTGCGCCACCTCCATCCGGCCCAGGGCCTGGAAGGGCGCGGGCAGAAGCTGTCCGAGAACGACGCCTGCCACGATGCATAACGCCACCCACGCCGTCAGCCAACGCTCGAACAAACTCATAGGTGCACCAGTGGCGCGCTTGGCGGTGACTTCGCATTGAGCGGACATGACACTCCTAGAGATCAAGCGCTTTGCGCACAGCGGGAATCAATCGTGCACGAATGTCGTCACGCACCGTCATAAATGACTCCAGCGGCTCGCCGTGTGGGTCATGGAAAGGCAGATGAATGGATCTTACCGGGCGAGGAAACACCGGGCAGGTCTCCCTGGCGTTATCGCAGACGGTCACGACCAGGTCGATGGCCTCGTTTATCACGGCATCCACGTCCTTTGGGTGAAGCGCTTCGGTTGGCAGGCCTGCTTCCTTCAGCGCAGCGATGGCGCCCTCCGCCACCTGGGGTTGCGGGCGGGTCCCGGCAGAAAGCGCCTTGACCTGACCGGCCAGGTCGTGATTGAGAATCACCTCAGCCATTTGCGAACGGCAGGAATTACCGGTGCACAGCACCAGCACTGTCTTCTCTGACATGATTATTCTTCCGCTTGCTTGGTCCGTGACAAATCCTGTTGCAGCTGTGCGAACGAGACCTGAGTCTGCATGGGTGCGCAGCATGCGGTGCCCTCCGCGGCCTTTTCGCCGAATACCGGTACACGGCCGAGAGTGTGGAAGCTTTCCCAGGCAATGCCGGCGGGATCGAGAGTCCAGTACTTGTCCGATTCTGCGTAGCAGCAGGCCGCGCCTTTCTGTTCAATGACCGGGCCTTTTGCTGCGTCCACTCTCTGGTGCAGGACGTTCAGTTCTTCCTCGTTTTCGGCCTGGAAGCCAAGATGATCCAGGCCATTCCCGCCCGACCGGGTCGAAATGGCGAAATTGAGGCGCGGCTCTTCCAGCATCCACTTGGCGTAATCGTTCTCCACCACCGCTGGCTGGGCATCGAAGAGCCTGGAATAAAACGTGATGGCGGATGAGAGGTCTGTCACTCCCACATGGACATGAAAACGTTTCATGATCTTTTTCCTTTCGGTTTGCAGGCAGCAACCGGCGAACATGCTTCGCCCTGACAGCAGTTCTCGGTGAGGTAGGCCAGCAACGTGTTCATCGCATCGTAGTTGGCACGGTAATAGATGAAGCGGCCCTCCTGACGGTTGAGGATCAATCCGGCGTGGGCCAATTCCTTGAGATGGAAGGACAGGGTCGGCGCTGCCACTGCCAGGGTTTCGCCTATCTGGCCCACAGCCATGCCCTCCAGACCCGCCTGGACCAGCAGGCGAAAAACTCCCAGCCGTGTTTCGTGGGCCAGCGAGGACAAGGCATGGACTGCTTCATGAATTTCCATGATTCGATATTTATCGAAATAACGAAACATGTCAAGGCCGTTAGAATTGATCCATGCTTAAAATACAGCCTCGCCCCATTGACCCCATTGTTTTGCAGAGCCTGGTCAAGCAAGGCGTCTCCCCCACCCTGGCCCGACTGTATGCAGCCCGCGGGGTCGCTTCCGTGGAAGAAACCCAGGCCCGGCTCGGCAGTCTTCTGCCGTTTGAAAGCCTGAAAGGCATACAGCAGACGGCTGTCGATCTTGCGGATGCCATCGAGGCTGAGGCCCGCATGCTGATCGTCGCCGACTACGACGCGGACGGCGCCACCGCCTGCGCCATAGGCATCGCAGGCCTGCGCCAGATGGGCGCCCAGGCTGATTTCCTTGTGCCCAACCGGATGAAGCATGGCTACGGCCTCTCCCCTGCCATCATGGAAGAAGCGGCACGCCTGGCACCGGACCTGCTGATCACTGTGGACAACGGCATTGCCGCAATTGCCGGTGTCGACGCCGCCAACCAGCTGGGCATCCCAGTATATGTCACCGACCATCATCTTCCGGGCGATCAACTTCCGGACGCTGCCGCCATCGTCAATCCCAATCAGCCGGGCTGTTCATTCCCGAGCAAGAACGTGGCAGGAGTGGGCGTCATGTTTTATGTGCTGGCCGCGCTTAGAGCCGAATTGCGCAGGCGCGGCACATACAAGGAGAAACCGGAGCCCGACCTGCGTGCTCTGCTCGACCGGGTCGCCCTGGGCACCGTTGCCGATGTGGTGAAGCTGGATGCCAATAACCGGATCTTCGTCACGCAGGGGCTCGAGCGCATTCGATCCGGGATGGGCTGCCCCGGAATTCAGGCCCTGTTCCAGGTTTCCGGGCGTGATTGCAGAAAGGCAAGTGTCTTCGATCTGGGCTTCATGCTGGGGCCGCGTCTCAATGCGGCCGGGCGGCTTGACGACATGAGCGTGGGCATCGAATGCCTGCTCGCACCAAGCCTGGACCGTGCTCTGCCCCTTGCCCGGCAATTGCATGATCTCAATCAGTCGCGCAAGGAAATCGAGGCAGACATGCAGGCGCAGGCCTTGTCGCAACTGTCCGAAGTGGACTGCACAGACAAGCACGGAATTGCGGTTTTTCACCCGGATTGGCATGCAGGCGTGGTGGGCATTCTGGCCTCCCGCATCAAGGAACAGCATCACCGGCCGGTGATTGCATTTGCACCCGGAGAAGATGGTGAACTGAAAGGTTCCGGCCGTTCGATTCCTGCCCTGCACCTTCGCGACGCGCTTGACTGGGTCGATCGCAAGCACCCCGGCCTGATGAACAAATTTGGCGGCCATGCCATGGCAGCGGGGCTGACCCTCGACGCCAATCGCTTCACGGAGTTTCAGGCTGCATTTGAAAGCGTGGCAAAGGAATGGCTCTCTCCAGAAGATCTGGAAGAAATCATTGAAACGGACGGCGAGCTGAATGCCGAAGAACTGAATCTTGACTTTGCCCGCAGCATGGAAAGCGGCGTATGGGGACAAGGCTTCCCCGCTCCGCTGTTCGAGGGGCAGTTCAAGGTGACGAGCCAGAAAGTCGTCGGCGAAAAACACCTCAGATTGACCGTGGAATTGGGACAACAGCGTCACACTATGCTGGCGTTCTTCAGGACTGAACTCCTACCGGAACGCTTCCTGGGCATCTACGCGCCCATGATCAACGAGTTCAATGGCGCTGTGGCCATTCAGCTCAAGCTGCATCACTGGGAATCATGAACCCGTCTGACTGGACAGTTCCCGACCTTGAAGTATTGCTGCGCTACGGCACTGCGCTGGCCATCGGCTTGCTCATGGGACTGGAACGCGAACGCAACCCCTCGGCCAGGGCCGGCCTCAGAACCTTTGCGCTGGTGGCCCTGTTCGGCGTAATGGCTGCACAACTGGGGCAAGAGACAGCCTCGCCATGGCTCGTCGCCGTGGGCCTGTTCCTGGTGGGGGTGATGATCATCGCCGCCTATTTTCGTCAGCCGGACAAACAGGGCGACCCCGGTACGACCACGGTGGGCGCCATGCTGGTGTGTTATGGGCTCGGGGTTCTATGCTGGTTCGGTGAAATTCGCCTGGCTGTAATGCTGGGCATCGCCTCAACCGTGCTGCTGTATTTCAAGACCGAACTGCACGGCATCACGCAGAGCCTCACGCGGCGGGACCTGATTTCCATTCTCCAATTCGCGGTGCTCTCACTGATCGTGCTTCCTTTGCTGCCCAATCATGGCTATGGACCTTACGGCGCGCTCAATCCTCACCAGATCTGGTGGATGGTCCTGCTCATATCCGGCCTGAGTCTGGCAGGCTACGCCGCCTTTCGTATTGCCGGGCAGAAACGCGGCACCATCCTGATTGGCCTGCTCGGCGGGCTGGTTTCCTCCACTGCCACCACCTTGTCGTTCTCCCGTCACAGCAAACAGAATGAAGCATTGGCTCGACTGGCTGTCATCGTGATCGTGCTGGCCAACCTGGTCGTACTGGCCAGGCTCGCCGTACTCGTCGGTGTCCTGTCAGTCCCGGCACTTGCAAAACTTGCCCCCATCCTGGCCACAGGCCTGGTAACCGGGACCCTGGCTGCCTGGTATGGCCTGCGCAAGTTCAAGCCCATGGGAGAGGCCCCTGAACTGGTGCTGTCGAACCCCACGGAAATCCGCACTGCACTTACGTTCGGCGCCCTGTATGCCGGCGTGCTGCTGGCGTCGGCGTGGCTGGCGGATCTGGCGGGCCCGCGTGGACTGTATGCGGTCGCTTCCGTTGCCGGACTGACCGACGTGGATGCCATCACGCTCTCCACGCTGCGGCTGTTCAATCTTGGCAAGGTGCAAATTGAGGCTGCCACGTTCGCCATCATCCTCGCGTTCATCTCCAACCTGGTTTTCAAGTCCGCCCTGGTATGGACCATCGCCGGCTGGAACGTGGCACGCCATGCCATTGCAGGCATGGGCGCCATTGCACTGGGACTTGGCCTGGCCTGGGCGGTTTCTTATACGTTCAGTTGAAGCAGAGGCGTCACCCAATGTCTGGCCTCTGCAGGTCTTCATGGGCATGGTGCTGGTAATTGGCTTGAAGCCCTCTGCCACACCCTGCGTCAAGCCGTCCAATGCGATGTTCGGAAATGCTAAAATCAGCACTTTTCCGACCTGCACATCATGGAAGCCGAAACCCTCAACCAGATTGAATCCAGCCTGACCGGCATGGCTGCCCGCAGCCATGAACTCCGGGGGTATCTTTGACTACGAAGGCAAGAAAAACCGTCTCGACGAGGTCAACCGGCTGACCGAAGACCCGGCCCTGTGGAACGACCCCAGGCGCGCCCAGGAAATCGGCCGTGAGAAGAAACTGCTTGAAGGCGTTGTCCTGAACCTGGAAGAAATCCGCCAGGACATCGCCGACACCAGGGAATTGTTTGACCTCGCCCGCCTGGAAAATGACGAGGACACGCTGACCGCGCTGCAGGCGGATGTCGCCAATCTGGAGAGCCGGGTCAGCGACATGGAATTCCGCCGCATGTTCAGCAACCCGGCGGACCCCAACAACTGTTTCGTCGACATCCAGGCTGGCGCGGGCGGCACCGAAGCGCAGGACTGGGCTTCCATGCTGCTGCGGCAGTACCTCAAATACTGCGAACGCAAAGGCTTCAAATCCGACGTGCTGGAACTGTCCGAGGGCGAGGTGGCCGGCATCAAGTCCGCCACCATCAAGGTCGAGGGCGAATACGCTTACGGCATGCTGCGCACGGAAACCGGGGTGCACCGCCTGGTGCGCAAGTCACCCTTCGACTCATCCGGCGGACGCCACACCAGTTTTGCCAGCGTGTTCGTGTATCCAGAAATCGACGAATCCTTCGAAATTGACATCAACCCTGCCGATCTTCGCATTGACACCTACCGGGCCAGCGGCGCGGGCGGACAGCACATCAACAAGACCGACTCCGCCGTGCGCATCACCCACCTTCCCACCAACATCGTCGTGCAGTGCCAGAACGACCGCTCCCAGCATCGCAACAAGGCGGAAGCCATGGCCATGCTCAAGTCGCGCCTGTACGAGGCGGAAATGCGCAAGCGCCAGGCCGAGCAGGACAAGCTGGAAGCAGGCAAATCCGACGTGGGCTGGGGTCACCAGATTCGCAGCTATGTGCTCGACAATTCCCGCATCAAGGATTTGCGCACCAACGTGGAAATATCCAATACACAAAAGGTGCTCGACGGCGATCTGGATGAATTCATCCAGGCCAGCCTGAAACAGGGCGTGTAGCCGCGGGATGTATGCGCTTTCTTCTCGACACGAACATCCTGCTCCCATTAGAGGATTCACAAATTCCTCTGATTGGAAGCCTTGCAAACTTCGTTCGGCTGGCCCACGAACATGGGCACCAGCTTGTTTATCACCCCGCATCAGAAGATGACATCCAAAGAGACACCAATCTGGTACGTCGCCGGGAAACATTGGCTCGACTTCGGCAATACACCCGATTGCAGGATCGGCTTCTTTGTCCGTGGAACACATCTGATACGAAGGCAAATGACGCATCCGATCACGAGATTCTCTTCGCCCTTGAATGTGATGCAGCCCATGCGTTAGTTACACAAGATCGTGGCATTCACGACAAGGCTAGGGCGCGAGGACTCGGCAGCCGCGTATATACCATCCAAACCGCCGAGGACTGGCTGCGGCGTTTGCATGAACAGGTTTCTGTTCAACTTCCCAATATAGAGGAGGTCAGTCTCTACGCATTAACCCCTCTTCTAGAGAGCGATTTCTTCAATAGTGGCTCTGTTGAATTTCAAGTGGGTTGCCGGGCATGAGGGTTGACCGCATGGAAGTCGAGTTTGCCGACGATCAGGAAGATGACGGTCTTGATCGTGGACAGGCGCGTGAAGCCACGGGCGCGACGCT
>JBAUMF010000073.1:0-4226 GCA_049578545.1 Thiobacillaceae bacterium | reverse complement strand
AAGAGGCCCTCTACGACTCGGCCGCCATGCGTCGCTTTGTCGGTGTTGATCTGGGGTGCGAGGCCGCGCCGGACGAGAGCACCATTCTGCGCTTCCGCCATCTGCTGGAGAAACATCAGTTGGGCAGGAAGCTGTTCGAACAGGTGCACCGGCACCTGGAAGCACAAGGCATGAAGGTGGCCCGCGGCACGATCGTTGACGCCACCATCATCGCCGCGCCGTCCTCGACCAAGAACAAGGATAAGGCGCGTGACCCTGACATGCACCAGACGAAGGAGGGCAACCAGTGGTACTTCGGCAGTGCGACCTGAAAGTCGCATGGATTTCTGTTTAACGGGAGGCAATATGACCTGACGAAACCGGTTGTCCCACCAACCGTTCCCTACCCGGACATGCGGAGCCGGCAACAGCACCGTGTGAAGCTCCGGGGACAATGTACCTGCCGATGTTATCGATATGCCAAGTCGTGAGGCAAGGCAAATTCTGCCAACACCAATGCGGAAAGGGGCTAGGGATGAATGGGTACGGCCAACGCATGTGAACCTCTGATAAACGTCGTCATGCCAGACAAGCCAAAGGTGTTGACAGGCTTGAACCAAAAGGTGTGCGGCCAGGCATGGATCGTTACCGATGATCCTTCGTGGGCAGTAGGCCGCCGGCGAAATGGAGGGGCCCGACCCGTTCTGAAATACATGCGGAACAGGATAAGCCCGTAGTGTTGCCGGAAATGGCAGGCGAACCGCAAGGAACGCTGTTAATGCTGCGGGTAAAGGAAAGCGGAAAAAGCGAAGGCCTCCCTGTAATCGGGGGGATACCAGCCGGACGATGCGTCTGTGCGCGAGCAGCAGAGTGACATCCTCACCCTGAACCGCCTATCCCCATGCCTCGTAGCATGATCGATCCCAGCCAACTGTGCAGGCTCACACCCTGTTGGATTCACGCTTCTCGCCCAGACGCAAACCCCTTTGTCCAGTGCTGACTCGTTCACTTAATTGCTCCGCTGCGAGCACGAGCCGCTGCATTTGAACCGCCCCGGGATTCCCGGAGACTCCATTTCTTGAGAGGATGGAGTGATGAACAGATCAACGAGGTATTCGCCGGAGGTTCGCGAGCGGGCCGTTCCTGACAGGCTAAAGAACACGTTTGCTTGTCCGATATAAGTTCGATGGCCCTATGGAAGGTCGCTGATAAGCATCGGAAACAGATTGAAAGGGGAAATGAGATAAAACCCGATAAGCCGTTCGAGCGAATCGAACAAGCTGATCAAGCAAACCCATCGCCGGAAAACGACGCAAGGGCTGCCCAACGCGCCCCCGAAAAGCGGGACGACCGGATGCTGAGTCTAGAGGCGGTCGATTGGCTTAAGTCCCTTCCCCGCGATGTGAGGCCTTATAATCTGGCTCAACGCTACCCGCGGATTTGTAACCGTATGGTTGAGCGCTGGGAATATCCCGATCTGATGATTCCTTATTTCGATGACTTGCTGATGAATAGACGCCGTGGTCGTCAGGGTTTCCCCATGACGATAGCGATTGAGGTTGCCAGTCTGAAAGAGCATTTCCTGGCAACGCTTTCTACCGCAAAGGACGATGTCTGGAATCGCGATACCGCCAGCCGCCTTTTCTGACGCCCCGAAGTTCATGAGTGAAGTGGGGATTACGGCCCCCACCCGCCTTAAATTCGAAGTTGGGCAACCCAACCCCGGCCTTCCTTTTTCCCCAGATGCTGTTTTGGCTTAATCTAGACGACATGCCCACTCAGCAGCCTTGGGCGATTTCTCATGGATGACATTCTTGTCGCCCTGGTAGTAGGCCGCATAGTCCCATACCCGGGCTTCCTCTCCGTGCAGCAAGTCAGGCAGCATCACGGCACCGGCATACACTGGCGGCCGTCGCCGTCACGCTGTGCATCAGCTTGGTCTTGTTGTCCACGCCGATGTGCGTCTTCACTGCCAAAGTACCACTGGTTGCCTTTCCTGTTTTGCTGCATTTCCAGGTCACGCCTGCCGCCCAGGTTCTTGGTGGAGGAGAGTGCATTGATAATGGTGGAATCCACAATGGTGCCGGTGGCAAACTTGAGCCCCCCGATTCCAAGGGACGATGCCCCGTTCCAAAGAGTTTCTCGCCCCGTTCATGCGCTTCAAGCAGGTGACGGAAGCGCAGGATGGTGGTCGCGTCAGGAACCGGCTCAGCGCCAAGGTCAATACCGCCAAACCGGCGCCTGATGGGCGAGTCATACAGGGTTTCTTCCAACGCTGGATCGGAGAGGTTAAACCAGCGCTGGAGCAGGTGGATACGCAGCATGCGCTCAACCCCAACTGGCGGGCGTCCATTGCCTGCCTTGGGATAGCCGGGCTCAATCAGGGCGACCAGTCCTTTCCACGGCACAACCTTGTCCATCTCAGTAAGAAAGGCCTCGCAGCAGGTAACTTTGCGGCAGGCTTCGAAGCCTTCAGTGCTCAATCCTGTCTGGCGCATGGCTCTCAATTCAGAGTGTTAAAGCAGCCTCAATAGTGAGGCATCACGGGACTTTTGCAGAGGTTGCTTAATTCTAAATGTTCACCATCTGGCATGAGCCTTGCTCATTTTCAGGAGAAGATGAGAAAATTTACCTGTAAAACTCATAGTAAAACTAACGCGTGGCAGCATTGAAAAATGTGTGATGCTGGTCATTCTAAGCATGTGAAACCTGGGCTTATAAAAATATGACAGCGCGCAGCCATTTTCGTTTAGAAATTGCCAGTGGCACGGATGCGGGCGCAATCCGTTCCTTCAACGAAGACAGTATCGCGGCTGACAGTAATTTCGGCTTGCTGGTGCTTGCCGACGGCATGGGTGGAAACCAAGCCGGCGATGTGGCTAGTTCCATGGCGACCGGTCTGGTGATGGATCACCTTAAACGAACACTTAGCGAGATGCCGTTGTCACCCATGCCATCCGCCGGGCTGTCTCCCGAATCGTTGGCGGTTAAATCCGCAGTCGAAACAGCCAATCTCGCCATTTACAGAGCCGCTCAAACGGATAGTAAATATGCTGGGATGGGAACAACCATTGTGCTTATTCTGCTCCATCATAGCTTGGCGACCATCGCGCACGTGGGTGATTCGCGCCTCTATTGCCTGCGTCAAGGGCGTTTGGACCTGCTGACGCATGACCATTCACTGCTCCAGGAGCAAGTGGAAAAGGGCCTGATTTCCTCCGAAGATGCCAAGGTCTCCCATAATCGCCACCTGGTGTCACGCGCGCTGGGGGTCGAAGCGGAAATCGAGGTGGATATTCGCGAACATAATGTGCAGCCAAACGATCTATATTTGTTGTGCTCGGATGGCTTGAACGACATGGTAGATGACCCCGATATCGAACTGGCCATGAGTGAGTTGCGGGCCAACCTTCCCCTGGCTGCGAGTCAGTTGGTACAGATGGCTAATGATAACGGCGGCCATGACAATGTCTCGGTGATTATTGCCAAGGTGCAAGATGGCGGCACCGGGGAACGTGGCCTCATGGGCAGATTGTTCGACTGGCTAAAATCTTCTAGCGGAAATACGGTATGGCGAAATTAATTGTAGGTGTTGGAGGGGCGGTCGAGGGGCATTATTTTATTGACAAGGAGCGGTTTGCCATCGGCCGCAACCTGGATAACGACATTATTCTGGATGACCCTGGCGTCAGCCATTTACATGTTGTGATCGCCACTATCGGCAATGACCATGTGCTGGAAGACGCGGCAAGCGCCAATGGCGTTCTGGTCAACGGGGAAAAAAAAGTTGCAAAGCACATCCTGCAGAATAACGATGTGATCGAACTGAGTCGTTACCAGTTGAAATATATCAATCAGCGTGCGGCGTACATGGATTTTGACAAGACGATGATTATGCAGGCCGCGCAACTGGAAGCCGATCAATTGCCGGAACACAGGACTCTGCAAACCAAGCCACCATTGGCAACGGCCGTATCTTCTGCACGTTCAGTGAAAACCGGTTTTCCGTTGGGCGGGGTGAAAAACTTGAAAGGACAGCATCCAGAGGAGGAAATATTGATTAGCCGTCCTCTGAGAACTTTTGGCCAATCCGGGATGCAGGTGTTTATGATTTCGCGCCGCCCGCATGGCTATTATGTGGCCCACGTGGAAGGCAAAAAACACCCCAAGGTAAATGGCAAATCCATTGGCACCAAGGCGCATCTGCTAAAGGAAGACGATCTGATAGAAGCGGGAGATGTGAAGTT
>JBAUMF010000072.1:0-28651 GCA_049578545.1 Thiobacillaceae bacterium | reverse complement strand
CGAACACCACCGCCTGAACGTCTTCGGGAGTCAAGTTGGGATAGCATGAAGCCAGGCGGGCGATGAGTTCGGACCGGGTCATGACGGCATTTTACCCGGCGTGCTGGGTTCAGTGTGACATGGGTGAGAGGGTGTGAGGAAAAGCATTAAGGGCATCCATGGGTGGCCATGACCAGCCGCTGAGACGAACCGAAAATCGTGCTCATGAATGGCCGGTCGCCAGCTCATTGCCGACCTACAGGATGAAAAAGCTGGTGGCTCTTGATCGGCCTGACCGGCAAGTGATTGTGGTGAACGGCAGGTGATCGACGCCAAGCGGGCATTAGGCCGGTGGGCGTCAGCTGTAGGTTGAACACCGGCCAGCCATTTTGGTTGACAGCTCGGCAAGTAATCGGCCACAGCGGTCGGTGGCATTCTGTGCAAATCAGGTCTGCTATGTGCCGAACACCAGCCGTTCACCAGGAATGCGGCTGTATGACTGCTCAGCGTAAAACGCTACTCACCCTATCGACCGAGCCTGTGTGAAAACTCAAGAATTCGCGGTGCGGCCAGATGCTCGACCTTTCAAATCGATCTGTATTGGACGATCGTCACCCGAGGAGGGGTAAAGCGACCCCCGAAAACACGCGGCCAATGAGTTTTCACACAACCTCGACCCAATTCAGTCATTGGTTTTTTCGGGAACAGACAGACATTCAACAGGTAAGCCCGTCTGCTTGTAGAAAGCTCGTTCATGCGTTTTGCTTTCATGAACCATGACTTCATGTTCATAACAATGCGCATCGATTTGCAGGGTCAGTGTTCCCGCTTGAACCGTGAGTAGTTGATAGCTGCGCGCTAACGTTCAGTCCGCTCATTTCACCTCTAACTTGACGAGAAAGGGCAAGGTCGAAGCCACCGGTTTGCCATCTTGCATGGCGGGGAAGAAACGCCACTTCTTGAGGTTGTTAAGCAGAAACCGGTTTAGCCCGGTATTGGGAGTCGGCTTGACGAGTTCAACCGTCGCTGTTCCGTCGGTTGCCACATTAAAGCGCACGGGCACCGAGATACTCAGTGCATCTTGCCGAAACTCATCCGGAAGCTGTCGCATGGGTTTAAAGATAGCCTGCGCACCGCTGTTGCCTGTCAGATTTGCGCTGGTGGTAACGGGCTTTTCCGGCACTGGTGGAGAAGGCGTTGCAGGTGGCTCAGGGATGGCCGGTGCCTTGGGAGGATTGGGTTGCGCAACCTCCTTCTCTTCCTGAATGGGTGGCAGAGTTCGTTCAAATGCCGGTTGCTGCATAGGAGGCGGCGGGGGCGGAAGCCGCTTTTCCTCAGGTGGCGTCTTTGCAGCCGGTGCCGGTGGCGGAATTTCGATCACTTGCGCATCGATGGGCGGTGGCTCAGGAAGTCGTTCGGCTGGCTTTCCCATGAAATACGCGAACGCCCACAACACGATAAACCAGATTGTCAGTGCTGATGGAAACGTCCAGTAGAGACGCCGCCAGGGACTGTCTTCCGAACGATCCCAAAGCGCCAAGGCCTTAGTCGACATGCTTTACGGCAATGAGAAAATGTTGGGCACCGGCAGCCCTGGCGCGCAACATGGCTTGGACGGTGATGCCGTTTGGAGCGGCGCTGTCGGCCGCCACGATTACACTGGTTTCCGGGCCTTGCAACAGGGGTTTCAGGACGGATGTCAGCGTTTCCAGCGTCACCGGAGTCTTGTCCAGGAACAATCGGCTGTCCGGCGTAACGGTGAGCGTGACCGGGGTTTTCGGCTGCATGGGTGCCGCATGCCCTTGGGGCAAGTTGACCGCCAGCGAATGGAGGTTCTGCATCGACAGGGATGCGAGCATGAAAGTCGCCAGCAGAAAAAACATCACGTCAATCATCGGAATGATCTCGATGCGCCCACGCTTGGCCTGCCGTGATCTACGTAGTTTCATGGGAATTCTCCCGCTCGTGTTCGCCGAGGCGAATGTTGTCCACCAACCGGGTGCCCAGGCGTTCCATCTCATCGAGGGTTTGTGACTGGCGTCGAGAGAAGAAGTTAAATGAGAACAGAGCAATGATGGCAATGAATAGACCCAGTGCTGTGGCAATCAGCGCTTGCGCCACCCCACCGGTGACACCGGTCGGGTCGACCAGGCCCTTGCCGCCTATCAGTTGGAACGAATGCATCATGCCGGTGATGGTTCCCAGCAGCCCGAGCAGCGGCGCAGCCGTGACGACGGTTTCCAAAACCCACAGGCCGCGGCTCAGCGCCTTTTCGATTAGTTGCGCCTCGTCGCCGGCGCGGGATTCCACCCACCATGCCGGCTTTTGGCGGTTCTCCATGATGACCCGAAAAAAGCGGGCGAAATAGTTGCGAGGACCGAGCGCTGCCAGATCCTGTTCCAACTTCGTCCACGCAAAGCCGTAGGTCTCGACCAGCTCCAGCAGTGTCCGCGGCAGCGTCACAAAGCGCCAATACACGAACGACTTGTCGATGGTAATGACGAGCGCCAGGATGGCGAGCAGCAGCAATGGATAGATCATGGCGCCGCCAAATTTCAGCGCCTGGAGCGCCTCTTGGATATCTTGCATCGTGTCCTCTCAAATCCTTTGAAGGGGAAGAGGCCGGTCGGCCTCTTCCGTGGTCAGAATGTCTTGCTCACGCCTAAGTAGAAGCCGCGACGTGGGCCGAACTGGGGGGCTCCAACGCCGATGCCGCTGCCATCGCGGATTTCGTAGACTTTGTCGAACGCGTTGATGACGGCTAACCGGCCTTCGATGTCGCCGAGGTCAGCCAGCTGGAATTTGCGTGTTGCGCCCAGGTTGACTTGGACATAGGACGGCAGGTGCTCGGTATTGGCAAAGCCGCTGCGCAGGCCGCTGCCGTAGATGGCGTCGCTGCTCCAGCGCACACCCAGCCAACTATAGGAAGCCCCAGCCGACGCGGTGTAGGCCTGGTCGTGATCCACGTGCACCCAGTTATTGGCGATGTAGGCGAACTCGTCCGGGTCGAATTCGAACTGCGCGGAGGTGATGTCCGTGGCGGTGCTCACGGTGTGGGCCAGATTGGCATAGGCGGCCAGGTTGTCCGACTTGTAATTGGCCGTCAGCTCGACACCATAGACTTTCCCCTTGGCGTAATTGAAGGGCGTGAAGATCAAGGCCTGGCCGAACTGGCCCTCGTCGATCAAATTGCTGGTGAGCTTGTAGAAACTATCCACGCCGAGGTTGATGGTGGATGTCAGCTGATGGGTCGCCCCCACGTCGAAATAGTGCGATCGCTCAGACTTGACCGGGGAGTCCTCCGTGCCCGGTTGCTGGTTGGAAGTCCCCTCGAACAGGGCGACGGTCGTCGGTGCCACCAGCTCGGTGGGCGGCGGCGTGAAGTAGCGGGCATATCCGGCGTGCAGCGTCGTCTGCGATGTTGCCTTGTAGACCAAGCCGAGCCGCGGACTCAGTTGACTTTCCTTGACGAAGGCATCGACCTGATCGAACCGCGCCCCGTAGTTGACCGTCAACTTGTCGCTGGCACGCCATTCGTCCTGGAGGTAGACACCCAGAAGTGTATTGCCGTTCTTGGAGTTGTTGTCCACGACGGTGAATGGGGCGCCAGTAACATTACCGCCTGAATCGACTGGGAAGACAGTGGAGGAGTTGTCGCTGCGGATATTCTCGGTGCTCGCCATGAGCCCCATGCGCAAGGTGTGGGCGTCGTTCAAGCGGAAGCTGCCGTCCCCCTGGATACCGGTGCTGAAGCTGTTGCGCAATACGTCGGAGGCCACCCCATTGAACACCAGGTCACCGATGGGATCCGGAGTGAAATGGACACTGGTGTAACGGGTGAAGAGTGATACTTGGTAATCGAAGTCCGTGCCGATTGAACTTTGCAGGGAGAGGATACCGTAGCGATTGGTTTCACGTTGCTGCTCGTTGAGTGATGCCGAGTCGAAAGAGGAGACCCCGGCTCCCGCGAGGAAGTTTGGATCGGGTGTTTGCCCCGGGTTATTGGGAATCTGGAACTTGCCGTCGTAGGTGCCGAACATGGCGCTGACGCGCGTGGTGGGATTTACCAGATAGGACAGATACGCAAAACCTTTTTCCTGATCGGTGCGATCATGGATCGGATTAGTGCTGGACGTGGGATTCTCGATCCCCAGGTTATTGGTGAGGAAGGAACCGCTTAGGTAGTAGCTCAGATTGCCGCTGGTGTTGCCGTATTCGATGCTCGGGTTGATCGTTCCGTGGCTGCCTCCATAGAGGTCAATCTGACCGCCCGGTTCAAACTGGCTCTTGGTATCGATTTCGATGACTCCGGCTGTGCGGTAGCCGTACTGAGCCGGCAACGCTCCGGTCAGCAGATCAATACTCTTGGCAAAACGGGTATCGAGGGCCTGGCCGAAGCCTGTAATCCCTTCGGGCAGGATGACGCCGTTGATGCGATATTGAAGATTGGCGTGGTCGCCACGTATATGCAACTGACCGTAAGAGTCATTGGCGACGCCCGGGGCCTGGAGCAATACTTGGTTGAAGGACGTGTTACTTCCTTCTGGCAAGGCAGCTACGTCGCTCGTGCCGAATCGATACACGCTGCCACCGGTCTGCGGCGACAAACCGTTTCTGGCCTGGTTGAGGCGCTCAGCCACGACCTTGACTTCCAGTGCTTCCTGGGCGGCAAGCGTCAACGTGGTGGATGCTGCCGTTCCTGTTGATAGGGTGACAATCGCGGTTCCCAGCTGAAACCCGGCCTTCTCTGCCTGGACCGCATAAGTGCCCTGCGCTATGCCGATGAAAACGAAGCGCCCATCCGCATCGCTTCGCGTGCTTCCGACTGTGGAGCCTGCCACAGTCTTGAGACTCAGGCTGGCATCGGTGATGGGACGCCCCAAGGCATCCTGAACCTGTCCCCGGATTTCCTCGGCAGCAACCGGTGCAGCCAGCACCATGGACACCATGCTAAACAGCAGGGCTGACGCATACGCGCCGCCCCTACACATCTTGAGTGATGACATTTCCTACTCCCGTAAACGAATAACCTCCGCCTCGTGGCAACGAGGCAGAGCACAATGCTTAATAGCTTGAGAAAGTTCGTTTAAGCCGTGTGATACGGCGGAGCACGGGAGTGGTAAGAAGCGCAGAGAGCCTTGGCGATCCGGGGAGCCGGTTGCCAGTTGGAAATGAAAAACAGGAAAAACAGCACGGCCCCGATCGGCGGGGGCACAGGTGTCGCAATGTCGAGTGGGTGATGCGCCAGGGTCTGGCAGACCGCGCAGGCTTCTTCAGATGCAGCTGAATCGTGGTGGTGCGTCGACTCGATGATCTGGATGCCGAGAAAGGCAACGATCACCCATCCCAGGATCCAGCGGCGCCAAGTGCGTGGTAAGTTCATAGCAATACGCTTAGCCCTTGAGAATATCCGCTCGTGTGGGAATACGTGCGTGCGCAGTCTGGGTTGACGCGTCCAGGCCACTACGGTCGCTGCGATGGGTGCGGCTGAGCGACTCTAGTGGCGATTGACGCAGGCTGATAACCCATACGCGAGAGGGCATCACGGACGTTCCAGTTGTGCGCATAATAGATTCGAGGCTGAGAAAGCCGAATCGGGATTAGCTTTCATGGCGGGATTTGAACACACCACCATTGCAAACGCAATAACGTTGCATTCCTGGGTTTTCGCCTTTAATCCTGTGGGATACCGATTGAGATTAAGGTACTTCAGCGTACCACCACCACTAGAGGATCAGGGTCAGTAATAGGGCGCAATGCAAGTTGATGCGCCCATCGGTTAAAAATCAAGTGTTTCCCCAGGCCAATATTTTGGTTCAGGCGGCCGTAAATGAGAGCGAGTGTCTGCATTGGGGGCAATACTTGAACGTCTAAAATTGGCCGGTAGTGACGGTTGAGCTAATGCTCCCCAAAGCAGCCTCTGGAAGATGATGCTTGCCATCCAATGACTGCGATGCGGCAACGTCGCCCAATAGGTGCTCGCAGCCAATTACGGTCATTCAGGATTGTCATTCCGCTTGAGTAGAGGCACGATGCATCGTACGCTATCCAGATAAAAAGTGAACTGACATCCAGCAGTGAGCCAATATACATGTCGTTCATTTTAAAGGTAGGCGACAGGCGACGTAGCGTGGTTTCACCGATAGACCTTGACGAGTACAAGCGGGCAATTGCAGAAGACTTTGACGCTCGCACCGACTATAGCCGTAGCAAGTCTCATGCTCGGCTGGCAGACAGACTTGTCCAGCTCGCGGCCCCGCAGACTGACGAGCGGGTGTTAGACGTCGCTACAGGGACAGGTTTCGTGGCTATCTTAGCTGCCCAGTTAGTCGGGGAGCGGGGTACGGTAGTCGGCGTGGATATCTCTGCTGGCATGCTGGATCAGGCCACGAAGGCCATCGTGGCCGCAGGTGTTAGCAACGTCGACCTCATACAAGCGGACGCCGAAACCTTGGATTACTCTGCTGGTAGCTTCGACCTCATTTTCTGCTGCAACGCTTTGCCGTACATGACCGATGTTCCCGCAGCATTGAGGCTCTGGCATTCGCTGCTTCGGCCAGGTGGTCGGCTTGCATTCAACTGTTGGACGGAGCACTCCTATGCTACAGGTCATCTGCTTCGGGCCATCGCTGCTCGACATGGCATCCGAGTTGCTTTGATCGGCCAAGACACTGGCACGCCAGAACGCTGCCGCGCCGTTCTCGCTGCCGCTGGGTTTGTCCGACCAGAGGTAGTGGCAGAACCAACGGCCACCTTTTTCACGGCGGATCAATTAGAGGCTATCCCGGAAATGGCGGTGAAGAATCCGCTTTACGGCATCACGCATAGCGACGCAAACCGCCTAGGTGATTTGCGTGACGAGTACATCACAGAAGCACGGTCCTCATCCGTCAGGGAAAGCATCGATGCAGAAGTGGGAGCGTACTTCGTCTTGGCTCACAAGTTGCCGAGAGGGTGAGTAGCAATTTTTGATAAGCAGCCGCTCGCATTCGTAGGCCCATTTTTCTCGTCAGAAGAGGCCAAACGGCGGCAATGCGAAGTTCAGCTGCCGTTTGAGCGCCATGCCTTCTATGACGGCTCAGGCCGATGACCCGGCATCTACCTCGATATTTTGAACGGCGGCTTAACCCCATTCAGCTGACCGTCATGACGCCGAAGGCCGAGCGGCTCGTTAGTGGGTCGATAACGCCAGTTCATCATTTAAGGAAGCGGGCAATCGAAGCGGCGGCGCTGATCACGTCATCGACAGATTGTTACTAGGTGACTGCTTTTCTTTAGCTTGCTTGAGCCGCATCCCAGGCGGCATGTACCCGCTGCATCAGGCTTGGATGAAGCACCCCCAGCTTGGGTGTTTGGCCGTTTGGTGCCCCGGGCGGCACCTTGAACCATTCACTGCTGTAGGGCAGTTCAACCGTGTTATGGAAACTGAATTTGGTTGAGTAACTCAATCCGGCGAGTTGGTACGCCGCTGTCTCATGGTTGGCAATGAGAAATTCTCCCGAGCGGAGTTGGTCAGTTTTCTGACTGGTGCCGTAGGCCACCCATACAACGAAATGGGGCGTTTGATCGTCAAATACCTTGACGATCAAAGCGGGCCGAGGCTTTGGCCCCGGCTCTATCCCCTTATTTTCCGGGAAGTGACACCATACGATCTCGCCTGCTTCCGGAGCAGGCCACCAATATTTTCCCACGCCTCAGAACAAGCTCGATTTGACCGATTTTGCGCGGCCTTTGGGGGCCGCTTTGCGAATTGCGGCCAACTGTGCAGGAGTTAGTTCGCCATCGTCGGCTTCGTAGGCCGGCAACACTTCTTTCGCCAGCTTACGCAAAGCATAGTGAATCACTTGCGTTTCCCCTGTGAAACCGAGATATTCGGCCAGTTTTTCCACGGTTGAACGGCTGATACCGTTCTGCGTGTCCGTAGGCCGAAAACGCAGTAATAGTTGATCGGGTTTCGCTGTCGTCGTCATGATGTTCTTGGAGACCGTAAAAGATATATTCAATATATCTTTCTATGTTGCCATTGTCAAGCGACCATGAACATAGGGTTATCACGGACCATCTTCATCGCCCCGATGACAAATGGATCATCCAAAAATCGACACTTTGTCAGCGCTGCGTCACTCACCAACCGTGGTGACGGATGCAGCATACACCCCCAACTTCTTTTTCATCCACCTGCCGTGGCGGCTGGTCAATAGGAGGACTGCAGGGGCTTGCGGAAGAAGTCACGACAACGGCTATACGCGTTTAAGGATCAGGTGCTGAAATAAACCATCCGGCAGTCGATTCCTCACGGATGTGCAAATGATGAGGATCCGTGCTGGCACCGAAGTTGCGTCCGCGAGGTGTGTGACACCAGGGTTTCCCCAAAACTTGCAATGGGAAAAAGAACCCCGGCAGAACTCGCAGCGCTCAAGGCCAAATGGCTTGAGGATCCCTATTGGGTCATCGAAGACACCGAGGGGTTTGAGGCCCATCGAGATGAACTCCGGCAAATCCGCCTCGATGCCCATGCGAAGCAGGAACAGGCAAGGCTGATCAAGTATATCAATCAGTACCAGGCGAAGAAGGAAGATAAGTTGAATGAGGCGATGGAACCCGAGGAACCCAAGTCGGATGCCCCGGAAGGGGAGGGCTGAATGGGGTGAGGCTGTCTGGAATTGAGCGTGGATCCAGAATTAAATGCGCCGCCTGAAAATTGACGATGTCAAAACACTATTCACCCAAAAGCTTCTTTCGGAGTACATCGAATGCATTTCTGAAGCGCTATTTCTCAGAACGCGGGGTGTTGCGCGACGTTCCATTCGATGCACTTTCGGAAATGCAAATTGCCCCGATCTATGAGGCGTGGCTTAAGCTACCTGAAGACATGCGCAATGAAATGGAGCGTGACTTTCAAGTCATCAATGAGATGGCCTGTGAAGCGGGTGCCCGGGCGATTCTGGACGAGGCGAAATGGCACGGTGAAGACCTGGCCGAACAGTTCGCAAGCTTAGAGGGATTTAACGAGAAGGCATTCTGGACCTTTCTGGAGCGCCCAAAATACTGGGTGGGCGCAAGCGCATTTCATCACGCCGATACGGTTCCCACCTCATACTGGCGCAAGCGTAAGAATTTGATGCGTTCACCGGCCAAGGAGGACGCGGAAAGCATCCGCCAGTTAGAAAATCATCTGAGCCATTATTTTCACCGCACCCAGGGACGCGGGCAGAACTGCAAGGTGGATTGCTATAAGCGGGGCGCACTGGATTATTTCTTTGCCTACCCGGAGGACTATGCCCGTTCAAGCATCGAGTGGGAAGGCAAGGAATTCAGGCGTCGTTCACACCACCCGGCCTTTGAGGTGATCTTCGTGTATTCGCAAGGGGAGGGCACGCTCAATGTGTTTCTCTCCGGAAGCAGAAAAACGGTGCCGGAATTGCAGGCGATCTTTGTCGACGCGATTCTGGGTTTAGAACTCGGGGAGAACCACACGGACGAACGGGTTTATGACCTGGCCCTGCTCAAACGGGCCGAAATGCAGTTCAACTATTCCCCTGATTCCGGCATCACCCAGGTGGCGGTCAAGAAATTGCGTCTCAGGATTCGTGGGACGAATGAACGGATCACCCTGGAAGCCGACCCTACCCATAACGACAGGGCGGTTTATGATTTGCTGGGCAAGCTAAGAATAACCTTCCCGTTGTCCCAGATCGACATCACCCAGGTCGGCTTTGTGGTGACCTTTGCCCACCAGCCCTCGCGGGGGAAACCCGTCACACGCAGCTTCGACATTTGTTGGCCCAATTCCTGCACGCTTGGAAATGATGGGCGCGATGCTGTTATTCGCCAGATGCTCGCCGATTCGGGTATCGAGCCGCGTGACCATCTCAATTCCTGATCATCTGCCATGAACTGCAGTGATCTGCTTGCATCCCTGCTTGAGCGCCTGGCCACAGCCGGGGTGGCAAAGGCGCTATTCAGCGCAGATGAAATCGAGGAGTGGCCAGCCGGGGCGCTCGGCTTGCTTGTCAATGCCGGCATGCTGCAACAAGCCCACCCTGCCTCTGTCGTGGAATGTACGGGCTGCGAACAAAACTGCCTCATGCCCGTTCATGTCTTCCCAGCCGAAGATCATCGTGTCGCTCGCGCGTTCATTGCGTGCGACAAACGCGATGATATCGGCCGCGTTCCCGTGGACCTAGGCAGCTTGAAAGCCTGGCAACTGACCGGCGCCTTGCTCGCCAAGACCTTGGCCCAGTTGCTTGGTCTCACCCAGGCGCCGCAATTAGACACAACGAGTAAACACTGGACGCTGGGTGTCCTCAAAGGAAAGAAGCACAAGAGCCTGGTCACGCTGCTGGCCGGGGACAGCTTCACGCTATCGCTCGCCGGTCACACCGTGCCACTCATCGACGTGCTGGCCTTCGAAAAGAATAGCCTCACGCTTAACAAAGCCGGATTGATTCGCCGGGTGAACAAACCGGCGGAGCATCACGCGGCCGAAATCCCAGAGGCTCGCCGGACCCGACTTAAGGCGCGCATTCATGCGGAGAAGGCCAAGGGAACCAGGGCATTCCTGCAAGTGGTGGCGAAGGAAGAGGGCATTGCCGTATCCCGGTTAAAGCAGCTCATTGCAAGCAAGCCGGACGCTCACACCGCTTAACCCAAGTTAACCGCGCCATTAAACCCCTTGGTTTCAACACAGCCTGATCCGGGTAGGGGATCGCTCCTCATTTTGGCCAATTGAGTCCGGTTACGAGCTAGGGGGCTAGCTCGTAAATCCTCCAAGCCCCTATTCATGCGGGTCTTGCGAGCTAGGTTGCAAGCTAGCCCCCTAGCTCGTTTATAACTGCTTCCGAGTTAAACGCCGTTTAACACCAACCCGGAGCGCAACCCATGAGCGAATCACGACCCACCCTTGCTGACATGATTGCAAGCGGCAAAACGCTTCTCACCGAGAATGAAGCCGCCGCCTTCCTCGACACCACTGTCGGCACCTTACAAGTCTGGAGATCGACCGGACGCTATGGCATTCCCTTCGTAAAGATTGGCCGTTCAGTGCGCTACAAGCGAGCCGACCTGGAAGCATGGATAGCAAGCCGTACGCGCACGAGCGGCGCGACCGCTTGAGGGCAACCACCATGACGGCATCCCATACTTCTGCCCGCGCCCGTCGCGCAGTGGCCCTGCCCGCAGAGGCAACCACGTGGACGCCGCAGGGGCGGTTATGATCAAAATTGGCATCGTAAGCACGAAGGGCGGGGTCGGCAAGACCACGCTGACCGCCAATCTGGGCGCATTGCTTGCAGATATGGGGTTGAGGGTTCTGCTGATCGATGCAGACGAAAAGCCTTCCCTGTCCCGGTACTTCAAACTTCGGCGCCGTGCGCCTTTGGGCCTGACCTCGGTGGTGACCAAAGGCATGGTGAGCACGGCGTCCATTTCAGAAATTGACTATCCCGACAGCCCCGGTGTGCTGGACATCATCGTGTCGAATTCCCCTGAAATCAATCTCTCCGACTGGTTGAAAGCCCGAATTGATCGGGCGGTCCGCATCAAGATGGCCTTGCGTTCCCCGGATGTGGTCGACAACTACGATTGCGTCCTCATGGACTCCCATGGCGGGAACGGCGCGCTCGAAGACGCGGTCGCCCTGGCCGCCGACTTCCTGATCTCCCCGATCAAGCCCGACATTCTGTCCGGCAGCGAGTTCATGGCCGGCACGCTCAACACCATGAAGCGCCTTGAAGGGTCGGAAGCCATCGGTGCGGCCCTGGGTCCCATGAAAGTTCTCATCAATGGATTGCGCCGATTCAACAACTCCAAACTGATTGCCGACACCATCCGTCACGACTTCATCCAGACCCATGGACGGGTGACCGACCTGCAAACCACCGTTCCGGACACCGACGCCTATGTGGCCGCGCCTACGCAGCGGCTACCGGTCCACCGCTATGACAAGAAGCGCGCGGACAACGGACCCTACCGGGTGATGCACCAATTGGTGTGGGAGCTGTTTCCCAATCTGCACGGCTTGTATGCAGGGAATGTGCGACCAGACGGCCTCCAGTTGGAGAGTGATGACACGATGATTCTGACGGCGGGTGCGGATGAGCAAGCACAAAGGTAACCCGATGTTTCGTCATCCGATCAGCCTGAAACCCAGCGAAGTGCTTCAACGGCGTCAGCAAGCTGGCCAGTTGAGTTCGCCGCAGCTTAGTTCCAAAGAGGTGCGCGCACGCATGATGCACGGCGCGGTGGTCGAGCGCCTGGCGGGCGAGGGCCCAAGCAACGCCGCAGCGCATGTCGAGCGCGATAGCGAGTTCGAAGGCAGCGTCATGCAATTGCCGGTGATGTCGATCAAACCCTATGACAAAAACCCGCGGCGCTCCCTTAACACGGAGCTGGAGTCGATCAAGGCCTCAATCCGCGAGCGTGGCGGGCTAACCTCGCCCTTCCGCGTCACCCGCCGCTCGCCCACTGACCCCTATATGGTGGCCGAGGGCGGCAATTCCCGACTGGCGGCCCTGCAGGCTTTGTATCAGGAGGGGGATACGCGGTTCGAATTCGTCCTGGTCACCTACACGGCCTGGCGCGGGGATGCCGATGCCATTGCCGCCCACCTGATCGAGAACGAGACGCGCGGCAGCATGACGTTCTGGGATCGAGCCAATGGGGTGTTGGACTTCAAACAGGAACTCGAAGCAGCACGCGGCACGAGCCTTTCATTTCGCCAGCTTGAGGTGGAACTCAGGCAGCATGGGCTGGTGGTCGGGCTGGCCAACCTGAGTTCCTATAAGTTTGGTATCGAGCGCCTATCGGTCATCGGAGCGAAACTGCATATTCGGGGCGCTAGAAACCTCCAGCCTCACCTGAACCTGCTGGTGCGGCTCGGGCAGCGGCTGGGCAGGGAGGAGGCCGATCTGTGGTTTCAGTGTTTCAATCCGGTGCTTTCCGACCATGCGGTCATCGAGGGCGAGCTCGATGTTGACCGCCTGTGCCGAGATCTCAGTGTCTCGCTGGGGGTAACCCTCGGGCACTCCCGGGAGCAGGTGCTGCGCATGCTGAACTGGCTGGAAAGAAATCCCGACGCCAGCCGCGAGCAACTGGAAGCCATCGCGCTGCATGCCACCACTCAGGCCAAGCCCCGTGTCAACAAGTCCAGCATCGACGAGGGCAGCCCCGCTCCAGGCATGGAGAAGGCGCTTGAGCCTGATCCTTCGCCCATTGCTTCGAATGCCCCCGCTGCGACACCGAACTTGGCGGCTCAAGGGATTACTGATCGGGGCGGCGAGCCCGTCGTCCTCAACATCAGCGAAATGGTGATGCGGTTGGCTGATCTGACCACAACCACTGATTGCCTCAAGTTCGATGAAGCGTTCCCGCACGGTTTCTACGTCGAGGTGCCCGAGCAATCGATCGACATGCTTGCCTGTCCTGATGTGGGCTTGCGTTACGCCGGCTGGTGGTTTCTCGCGACCTTGTCGCAACAGGCCGACAACGAAGTCGCCCAACGCCTGCCTACCGGTTCGCGCTGGCGTCGAAGCTTGCTGATGGAAGGCGGACTCGATGAAAGTGCGTTTGCTGCAATGGTCGAAGACGACCTGTTGGGCTTGTCGGGGGCCAATAATCGCCCCTTTGTCGATCCGACCGCGCTCTTGCGTCTGTTCTCTGACTCGGCGACTCAGCCCTTGGCGTTGGCCTTGCTGTCCGGTTGCACCGTTCCTCAGCGGAGGCCGTCATGACCGGGCTGCTTCTGGTCGAGGACGATAGCCTCAAACTGATGCTCCTGACGTTCTTGGTGAGCAAGATTGAGAAGCGGGCATTTGACGAGCTGATCAAAGCCTGCATTGTCACCGACCCTCTCGATACGCTGCACGGCATGTCTTCGTCCGACCTGCTGCGGCTCTCCAAAACCAAAGCCCTGCGCCTGTATGTCCACGTCGATGTGGCATCGCTCAATCGATGTCTGGCGCAGATGGGCCAACACAAGATCCGCTTCGAGAAGCAGGAATACTTCATGACCCATCACGCCTCTCCCGCGATGATGTATGAGCTGTTCCGCATGAGCCAACGGGAGCAAGACCATGCACGCGTGGCATTGGGCATGGTCAAGCCACGCGGGCGCCCCCGGTTGCCAGACCATCGAACCCGCGATGTCATCCATCAGGCATGGCATGAATCGGCCAGCGCCCAATCATCAAAGATAGACCGGTATTACCAACTGCATCGGCAATTTAGCGACTACACCTTTGCCGCCTTGCATGCCGTGGTCAATGAATTCGAGGAGGCCTGATGAGTCGGCCAAAGCCTGATAGCTCACCCGGGTTGCGCGAGGCCGTCAAGGCGGCGGCGCATCAGGGCTCAGGAACAGCCGACCCGGTCAGGCAATCGGCTCCTGCGCACTTCAACATGAACCACGCCCTGATGTTGGAGGTGTTCCGTGAACCCATTACTTTCTATCCGACCTACGTGGAGTTCACCGGCAGCGTGACCGCCGCGCTCATGCTGTCCTATGCATGCTATACAAGCGATCGGTTAAACGATGAATACCCTGGCTTTGATGGGTGGTTCCACAAGCGCCAGGAAGACTGGAGCATTGAGACTGGACTTTCGCGCCGCGAACTGGAGAGTTCGCGCCAGCGTTTGCGCGAGCTGGGGCTGTTAGAAGAAAAGCGCGTTGGCGCACCGCCCATTCTGCTGTGCCGGGTGGACTTTACCCGTCTGAATGAACTGATGAATCGCCAGGCGCAAGCCAACTGGGCTGAAATCCTGCCCGCTGCATGATATGACGCCTTCCCCGGCCCTGACCTCCCGCCAGCACACCGACGCCATGATGGGGCTGCTGCATGGCGACTACGTGGTGTATTACCCCCGCGTCGCTGAGGTCTGCGGCAACATCAAATCGGCCATCCTGCTCTCGCAGGCCTTGAGTTGGACCAGTGGGTACCTGCGGCAGAATCCGGGGCGCGAGGGCTGGTTCTGGAAGACACGGGAGGAGTGGTTTCTGGAAACCGGCCTGTCACGCTGGGAGCAGGAAAGCGCCCGCGAACGATTGAAGAAGCTGGGTGTGCTGGAAGAGAAACGCAGGGGCGCACCGCCCAAGCTCTTCTTCCGGGTCAATCTGGACCAACTTGGCCGACTGCTCTCCGCTCGATTCGATCTTCCATTCGAGCATTGGGACTGGAGCGATACGCCTGCCGTGCGCGGCATGTTGGGCGCACGGGTCATCCTCTACCGAAAACTGGCGCATGCGGTAGGCGGGGTACTGCCTGCCCTGTATCTCTCCAAAGTGATCCACGCCCATCGCCTGGCCTTGCAGGCCCAAACGGGTCAGGAATGGCTGGCCCTGCCGGTTCTGGGAACCCGTAACCGGCTGGGGTTGGGACGCTATGAAGCGCAGCGTGCCCGTCGGCTATTGATTGAGCTGGGGTTGATCGAGGAACAGAGCGAACGCCGGGTGACGCCGCGTAAATTGACCCGTCTGAACCCAGGACGTGTCTATGAAATCGTCCTGCAAGCAAGTAAAGGCGCCAGACCGCACCAAAGCGCCATTCCAGAGTGCGCAGAAGCGCCATTCTGGAATGCTGGAAACCCTCCGACTGGAGTTCTGGAAAACCACCTTCTGGAAAGCTGGGATCCTACCGCCCGGCCGGCTGCAAACCCGCCTCCCAGTCGGCGGGAAACCAGCATTCCGGGAATTGCCCTGAAACCCAGTGCTGGAGCGGGTTCCAGCCCGCCCTCGCGCGCGCGTATAAACAACACAGATTCTTTTACACAACAACTACCCATACCCAAGGCAGCAGACTCGGGTCATCAACACGATGAGGCGGGTAGTGGTGGTTTGAGTTCTGAAAGTCTACAGGACAACCCTGGGCCAAGTGGTTCTCCAAGCTTGATCTTCCCAAGTGATCTGAACCTGCAGGAGCAGGAACAGCAAAGCGCCCTCAAGTTTCTGAGCTTTGCCAGGGAAGAGCTGCGCCAGGCGGTGCTGGATGAATGGGTGGGTCAACTGCGCCAGAAAACCCGGTTAGGCAAACCCGTCCTCAATCGGCTGGGTTACCTGAACGGTATTGTTCGATGCGCCCGCCTGGGGCAGTTCTGTCCGACGGTGGGCTTGCAAATCGCCTCGGAACGTGAAGTCCGGCAACTGGGAGCCGCGTCACTCGAACAGAGGGCGGAAGACGTTCCGGCAAATCGGGCCGTGATCGAGCAGAACCTGAGCCGGATTAGGGCTTTGCTCGGGACACGGGGACTACGGCTGGGGTGAGCGATGAATAACCCTTTGATTATTCATAGTTCCACTGGCGAACACCATGTAACGACAGAGATGAGGTTAGAGATGAGGTTAGCCAAATGAGCGCGAAGAAAGTGAAACCGCCAAAGGGTGTATCGAAACCCGACGGTCATACCGCATCGAAGGGCGACGCCCTTGCTGGGCTGATGCAGTTCGGATTTGAGGGCGAGCCGGTGAGGATGGTCATGGAGGGCGAGATGCCCTGGTTCAATGCTGAGGACGTATGCGAGGCTTTAGGCTTTCTGAATCCAAGGCAAGCCCTGGTAGACCATGTGGACGAAGAGGATCGGAATTCCGTCCGGAATCCGGACGGTAAACGTGGGAATCCGAATAGAAATTTCGTCAACGAGTCCGGCCTGTACGCCCTGATCTTTGGCAGCGGCAAGCCGAAGGCGAAGCGCTTCAAGCGCTGGGTAACGTCCGAGGTGCTGCCCTCGATCCGGCGCACCGGCCGGTACCGGGCGGGCGACAGTACATTGCCTGCGCCAGCGAAGCAGGACGATGAATTCGCCCTGACCCCAGCCTTCTTTGCCCGACTGTATTACGCCCTGGGCAAACAGTTGGGGCCGGCGGCGGTGGTCTGGCATCTGGCCCGGCTGGGTTCGCTACAGGACTGGGTCACGATCAGCTTTCGCGATCTGAGCCGGGGCATGGACCATGCGGTCGGTACCTCGACCATCCACCGGCAGACCCGAGCACTGGTGCAACAGGGGCTGTTGGAGATGGAGCAGGAGCCCACCCGGTTCAGACTCAACGCCCCTGAGTTGCACAAGCTGATCGCGGCCTTCCCGGAGACGGACGATATGCGGCCCGGGCTGGCGTTAGTTGAGCTGGGGCTGGTGACCTTGCACTGAGGCAGGGTGGGTTTAAGGATGGCGCAACAGGAAGGGAGAGGTGTTCGCCAGTGGAACACCCCAAGAAACCGGATGGTGGCGCAGCAGGAAGTGAATGACCGACTCCATATAATTGACCGGAAATAAGGAAACCTAAGCATGGGCACACAAAACAAAGGGAACACACCGTTGTATCCCACTTCATCCACTTCCCCTTTCGAGGATAGCTATGACATCGAAGGGGAGCGCGAAGCGCTGAAAGACCTGCTCGCCGCAGAAAACCCGGATGAGACGGATCTGCGTTGGCCGCGATTCGTCGAGCTGAAACAGCGGGAAGAGCAGCTGCGCCAGATGCGGACGGTCTATGAAGTGCGCCAGGGAGCCGACCGCCTGGTGAATGACCGCGAAGCCCGGGGGGTCAGTGACATGGGCGGTCTGGTGGATGAAGGTCAGGACACCATGATGATTCATACCAAGGAAGCCTACCGGCTCTTCCTTGGCCGGGGACGGGACCCGGATCGCCTATTGCAACCCATCATCGGGGGGAGGCGGGTTGCCGCCTCCTTGCGTGCGGTCTGGTATTTGTCCGGCAACGATAACCCCTATGCGGACTGGGCGCTGATCGATATGACCAGCCGTCTGGATGACGCCAGAAAAAAGCTCGACACGCTCTGCCGTGACTGTGAGGCGAAACTCGACGAAATGCGCAAACGTGGCCTGAATATCTCGGTGTTGCGCAACCGGGTGCCCAAGGAAGTGGAGTTGGGGTTCAAGTCACCGTATGGCTATACGGTCGCCGAGCACATCATCACCTACGACCATTTCGTGCGACTGGCCAAGACGCTGGTACGTAAGGATTTGATGAGTGACGACGAAGGCCGGCAAACCGTGCGTGAGATCACCCGCCTGTATCGGTCCATCTTCGAGACACCCACGCGCTTCGAGCGCTATCTGATGCGTGAGGAACTGCGGCCGTTATCACGCTCGGATTTCTTGCCGGGCGCAACCGCGGAAGCCTTAAAGCGGGTTCGTGCGGTGGTGGGAATCTTCGGTGAGGTGCCCAGAGAGATTTTCACCGGCGCACTGGTGCCGCGTCATTCCAAACGGTGGGTATCGCTAACTCCGCAGGAAATCCGGTTGCTGCAGGAGGTTGCCCTGGCACCCGAACCGGAACCTACGCCAGGCGATGAAGAGGGGCTGATTTGATTGTCAATCAAATCGTTGACCTAAAGGGTTTTAAAGGTAAGGGCGATGAGGCCCTCGCACGCAACTGGTTACGGGCCGCCACACGACAACTCCAGGAGGTGCATGAGGCAATGCGTCAACTGAAGCGTGAGACAACGGCAATCAGGGGGCACCAGTTTTATCTGGAGGTGGCCTCGGTAACCCGTCAGCAGCGCAAGAGCCTGCGCTGGCGAATGAGGGATGGCAGGCATGTCAACTGGCCGACCATCCAAGCTCTGTTGCAATTGATGCCGGCCAGCATGGCGTCGTGGTACAGGGATACCCAACTCAGGGCCATGTGGCTCAATGCCAATCAGGTCGCAGCGCATGCGAACTGGAGGGGTGCTGAAATGTTTATGGAAACGCTGAGAGCGATTCGTGAGGCGGAGGATGGGTAGGGTAGGGTAGGGGCTATTTTTATCGATTGAGGGGTAGCACGGCCTTGATCCTTTTTTGTCAGGGCAGAAATTTAGACTTGAAGAGACAGGTGTGCATCAGGATTTTTCAACTTATTAATGATTTTAAGGAGCATCAAATGCAGAAGAATATTTTTGTTGGAAATCTGGCGAAGACCGCAACGCTAACCGGCAATGGTGAGCGCGCGGTCACCAAGTTCACCTTGATCGCCAATGAATATGCCGGGAAGGATAAGGAGTCTGGCGAGGCCAAGGAACGCGACGTCTCTCTCCAGTTCACCGCGTTTCGTGCCAAGGCCGAGGCGATTGCCAAACACGCCTTGAAAGGGGACCAGTTGATCGTCGACTACCGGATTGAGAATAACCAGTACGAGAAAGACGGCGAGGTCGTGTACGGCTACAACTTCATCGTCGAGGATTTCTCCTTCGGCGCGCCCGGCAAGGAGAAGCGCGAACAGTTCAGAACGCATTCATGATGCAAGACGTGCCTTGCCCGGACCCCTCTCGGGAGGAATGGGCCATGTTGTGTGGGGCTGCCGAACACTTGGTCAGCGAAGCATGGCGCAACGGGCATGCACGGTCAACCTTCCATCGGTTCTTTCTGGAAGTCCGGCGTTTGTCGGGTAACGCGCGAGAGCCTGCGGCAGTCGATCTGGTGTTGGGCTTTGAGGGGCGGGCACTTTTCCGCACGACGCTTACCCTTTGCCAGGGATCAGGAAGTCGATATCGCCAACCTGGCGATGAGGTTGTGGCTGTGGAATAACCACAAGGTTGATATTGCAGAACCGGATGAAAACAACGCACGCGAGTCGAACTAAGATTCCCCGTACCGAGGAGAAATGGCTCATCGCAGAATGGCCAGATGGCACCTGGTGTGAGCTAGACCAACTGCATATAGGCACACATGAGCGACGATTACCACATCTCCGTGGTTCTGACATGCGATGAGGCCTATACCCCAATCAAAATGCAGCGATGGAGCCCGATTAGCAAGTGACCGAGAACATGAGCGGATGGTATTTGATAAAGGAGCGGCCATATGTCGGTTTTAGTGGTGACCACCGAGAACGTGCCTGGCTATAGAGTCGTGAAGGTGATCGGCGCGGTATTTGGCGTCTCAGTCCGATCCAGAAATGTACTAGGCAATGCCTTGGGAAGTATTCGGGCGGTGTTCGGAGGGCACCAGGGCGGCTATGCCAAACTCGTATCGGCTAACCGCGATGCGGCTGTGGTGAATATGATCGCTCAGGCCGCCTCAGCGGGTGCCAATGCAATTGTCATGACCCGATTCGACAGCGGTGAATTCGCTGCAGGCCGTGGCCAGGCAATGAATGAGGTGGTGGCCTACGGTACGGCAGTAGTGCTGGAGAAGGCGACTACTCAGGGACGAGTAGAGTGAGGGTGTGGAATTTAAAAGCGTATCACGCGGGATCTGCACTGGTACCGAAAGCACCGTTCAGCCGGAATACAAATTCTTGTAATGCCCACCCAATAAATTGAACGCAAGGCCAGGGGCTGTCCCGAGGTTGGGCATGTCGCCTGCGAAACTGGGTTGCCTGGACAATTATTCCCCCCGAGGCCCACGGCTGCCAGCCAGTGGTGGAAGCGGGGAGGGCAAATTCGTGTTCTGCTTCATTCGGCATGTCGCGGACCTTTCTCGACATGGCATGGATTCGCGTGGCCCACCTCACTCCCGTCTTAGTTTCCCCTGTATCCCGGAACCCCCTCGCCAGCTTGCCTTGTGCAAGCGACAGGCCAGTCCGGACTGCTGCCTGGAAGTCCGCTTTGACATCTTCGATGGGAATGGAACGGCGGAAGAAATCCGCCCAGACGAATTAGGCGAAGCGGTAGGCGTCTTCTCAAAACCGCCGGCGTTTCGGACGTACCCGGCCAGGGAGCGGTAAGCGTCGTCGACCAGTTTTTCCAGATGCTGGGGAATGGCAGCGTAATAGTGTTGTACCCCCGTTTTCATCCAAGGGATGAACCCACAGGTTGCGGTCCATTTCCTTCCAGAATTCGTCCAAGCCGTAGGCGGACAGATCGGCCTCCACCAAGAAGAAACCTTTGCTGACTCCCGCTTCGAGTTCGGCTCGTCCCAGGTGATGGTGGTCGGTGATGTACAGGTTGCCGTCCGGCCCGATGACCGCAGGCATGGGGTGCGCCTGCATGAAATCCTGTTGATCCTGGGAATTTAAAGAGGCCAGATGCGCTTTCTTGTCCAGGACTTCAATCATGCCGACGGTGAGCTGGTTAGGACGGAGAGTGCTAATCGCTGACTCGTGGATTTTAGGCATCCTGATCTCCCTATTCTGTAGCGTTTGGCTATTCCTTGGGCCCGGCATGATGGAACGTCGCAGCGTCTAGCGCGTCCGCCTATCAATGGATAGCACCACGACCGCCGCGAACAGGCAGTAATAACCGAACACGTGCCAGCGGCCGTTCCCCAGCCAGCGGGAAAGCCATTTCAGTGCCAAGAGTCCAGCGATGAAACTGAACCCCATTCCTACCAGGCTGGGCCCGACCAGGTGGAAGACGCCAGCTGCGTGCGTGAGCGAATCCTCCTGCGCCTTGAGCAGCCGGTAGCCCTCCTTCACGATGACCGCTGGGGTCAGGATGACCGCAAGGGCAAAGCTGAATTCCTCCAGCCGTTCCTTGTCCACGCCCAGAAGCAGGCCGGTCGAAATGGTGGAACCGGACCGTGAGAAGCCGCGAAACGGAAGGCACAGCCCCTGGACGGCGCCAATCCAGATGGACTGTCTCAGTTCAAGCGGTACCTGTCCATCGGCAACCCGCGCTCGCTGTCCCGAAAGGATGATCATCACACCCACTGTAGTGAGACCCGCCGCAATGACATAGGCATTGCCGAACAGCTGCTCAATTTCGGCATGGGCCGAGCCACGCAAGACGACATGCTCGATGAACAGCATCAACGCAAGCCCGACAATCCCAGTGAGGCAGGTCGCAACGGCAAGCGCCTTGGCGAAGGGCCACATCGCACCACGGGAAACAAAATAGCGGTCCCGCCATGACTGCCAGAAGTAGATGATCACGGCAAACATCGTTCCGGTATGGAGCATGACCAACAGCAGCGTCATCTCCGGTGCGGTGGGGTCGAGTCCCATCAGCTTTTCTGCCATGATGACGTGGGCTGAACTGGAGACGGGCAGCAGTTCGCAAGCACCTTGCACGACCGCGAGAATGAGAATTTGCAGGAAGGTCACGGCGTAAGCGAGTTCAGTGCGATGTCTTTGGGGTGTTCCAGGCCAGATGATGCCCCCAGGGCTACCAGTCCGAGCCTCCCAGGTCTGCTGAACCTAGGTCTGAGGAACTGTCATCCCAGCTGTCCGCATTACCGATGCCGAAATCATTGCCCCCCAGGTCCGAGGTCATTTCATGGGAAGGGGCGTTTACCGGCGTATCCATCAGCGGGGTACTCTGACCTCGATGCAGAAAGCTGTCAGCCAGCGCCTCTCCGGCAACCATGCCGGCGCCCAGTGCCGCACCGGTGGCAAGGCTCTTGCCCAATCCCATGCCAAACCCGCCTGACGAGATGGGCGCGCCATAGCCTGGGGACACTCCACTCATGGTATTGGTTGGGCTTGCGGAAACCATTGCGCCGCCCGCGTAGGCCAAGTTCGCATTCAGGGCAGCCCGGCGGGTCGCAATCGAGACCACCCACCACAACAGGGCAATGATTCCAAGGCCCAGTGCGACCCAGGTCCAATTGAACCCCGATTCACTGTTCGGCGTGGAACGCTGAAGCGGAGTGGCCCCCAGCGTGAGTGTTTCAAGCTTCCTGACCGCAGCTGGGTTGGCAAAGGTCAGGCCGGGCTCAAGGCGTTTGGCGCTGGCGAGTTCGTCGCGTGCACACGAACGGTCCAACTGGGCCGCACATAGTTCTGCTTTCACGAAATGGCCCTTGGCACTGTCCGGCTTGGCTGCCAGTACCTGGTCCACCATAGTGCGCGTCTGTGTCAGGTGACCCGCACCTGCGGCAGCATACACCTCTCGAATGGTGGGTAGGTTGTCGGCCCATACGGATGTGAAGCCCATCAGACAGAGCAGTGTTGCGGTGATAGCGGTTGTACGCATAATCCTTCCTCGGAAAAAAGTAGTTGCTTCGATGAGAGCTGCGCCCCGAAGTTCAAAGCCAAACGGCCATGGGCATGCCAATGAAGTTGGTTCTGTCAACTACTGCTATTGCAGCTTTGGTGTATTGGCCCATGGAGATTCTACGTGAACATTGATGACCGACTCACGACAAGGCTGCAGGTTCTTGTCACGTATCTTGGCGCCGCCAGCAAATCTTGTTCAAAGACAGGAAACTATCGCGCTTAGAGACCCTTGCAATCCGCATCGAGCGGGAGCACCGTCCCGCCTCCCAGCGAGGAGATGAGGTGCATGTAGGTGGTCAGGTGGTGCTCGCACAGAATGTCCAGCTTGACATTCAACAATGGATTCAGGTCCTGAAGTCCCAAGACGTGTTCGTACGGCGGACGCAACGGCACCTTGGGCACGATATCCAGCCGATTGGCGAAGCGAAAAGTGTTGGGCACAACCTGGTTGTAGGTATCCGCGAATGATGAGTCGCCAGTGCGCGGGCTGGCATAGCTGTAAACCACGGGATGCTTGAACTGTGTATTGGCGGCAACATCCAGGGCGCACAACGTGACGAGTGCCCCGCCCAGGCTGTGCCCGCAGATCGTCAGCGACGTCATCGGACGAAGAAAGGCCAGGTTGGGCAGCGCCTCCACCACGCGCGATGACGCAGGATCTGGGCTCACGCGCAGCGACTCATACACTGCAGTGAAGCCGTCCTCGGTGCAGCCTGCGCCTGTCAGAAAGGGGCACTTCACGGCCAGAAACCGCGCGTCCTGCAGCCACTCAAGAATGCCTTCGGTGCCACGAACGGAGACCACGGCATTCCCGGCGGCATCTTGCGCGATGAAGCCAAACGAGACAATTTGCGCTGCGCGCGCCGGGTTGACATCGGTCGCCAGGTCGTTGCCATAGACCGTCGCCACCACCGTGTAGTCGATGTTGATCACGCCATAGGTGACATTGATGACGTCGCCGGGACTATAGACGGTCTGGTTCGGAGGCACCGCTTCGGCGATCTTGACCAGATAGGCGTATTGAATCGCCAAGTTCAGGTCGGGGCCCGGCGGAGGCGCGGAAGCATCAGACATGGCAATTCTCCTTCACTTTCGACCAAATGGGTCTGTGCGGAATGACAGCAGGCGAGGTTTGACTCACCACGTGAGCCCTGTTCCAACATTCGATTCGGGTCCCTGGCCCTCGTCAAAGGAGACTGTGGTGAAGAGCATTCCAGAAGATCTCAGTTATGCGATAGACAAAGGCGAGATAGAGATAGAAGAAGGCGAGCGAGATGAAGAGGATAATCACGCCCAGCATGGGTGAACTGAGCTTGACGTGCAGCAGCCCATCACTCATCGACATCCCTAATAGAGCACCCTGATGGTGTCAACATAGGTGATGGGCTCGCGCCTAAGGCAGCTCATTTCTTCTTAGCGGCTTTCTTGCCGGCGACCGCCGTTTTGAAACCAGAGCCTGCGGTGAATCGGGGCACCGTGGTTGCAGCGATCTTGAGTTCCTTACCGGTCTGCGGGTTGCGGCCGGTGCGAGCGGCGCGTTTGGACGATTTAAAGGTGCCAAAACCGACCAGCGTGACCTTATCACCCTTGGATACAGCCTTGACGATGGCGTCCATAGCGGCATCAAGTGCTTTTCCTGCAGCGGCCTTGCTGATGTCGGCTTCATTGGCCGCAACTTCGATCAGTTCAGATTTGTTCATGGGGTCTCCTTGAGTTGATGGAATTGAGATGTTACCCCCCTTGGGGCCATTTGTGGCTGGAGGCTGCGCCAGATCTTGAACAGGGCGGTATGTTATCCACCCCTTTGAGCGTTACGAAGGCACTTGCGACATCCTTCGATGAAGCGCGCCTGGTGTCCGTGAGAGGGAAACGGCAAGAAGGTCTCGTGAATGACGTTATAGCCGGCATCGCGGAGCGGCTTGTTAAATGAGGCAAAGATATTTTTCTTAACCAAGACTATAGGTGTGCTCGGCGTGACCAGTGTTCCTATCTCGAACAATTTCGCGTCCACTGAGGCATTGAGTTCGCGGCGCCGTTCAGTGGAAGACAAATGATTAACGGGGCGGTCGGTAGCGTCAATCATGTAGTAGCCATGCTGTTGGAATTGACGTAGCCAGAAGTCCTTTTGTCCAGGGTGGTACACGAACTCCGGGAAGACCGCTGCCATTATTGCGCGATACATGTGGTCCCAGCGCGCCTGTCTCGGGTTGTAGAAGAAACGCACTTCATCATCGCTCGACTCTGGAGGTGATTCGGCGACGAACAGGACTGCAATGTCCTTGGGTCGATAAGCCTGCCGCAGCCGGGAAATGCTTGTGTTCATGCCGCCCAGCGTCTGAATGCGCCCGACGACAAAGGCAAAGCTCTTGGCGGTCGGCTGGGATGATGGGATGGCCTCCCCCATTTTTTGGGGCCATGGTTGGCATCACTGGTCTTCATGGGGATCAGCTGTCTTCAACGAAAGGAGTCCGAGACGAATGCTACTACCGTCGCGGTTCACCTGGCAAAGAGCCTGTTTCAGGCAGCTGTGGCCGATGGTCGTCATTGTCTGGTCAAGACATGAAACACCGCCGTTTGCTCAGATTAGGTCTGGACTTCTATAATTGACCCCCCTCTTGATTGACCTGCAGTAGACCAGCGCATTTTCGGCGTCGTCTTCGGATGTTTAGCCCATGCCTAATTTCGTCAACACTTTGTCCCGCTTTGTTTTTCAGCTGGACTTCGATACGTTTGCCTAAGATCTGGTGACGATCTTGAAACGCCTGATACCAATTACGTTGTTGCTTCTCCCTCTCTCGGCCTTTGCCTCTGCCGGCTTCGTGAGTGGTAATGAATTGCGTGAATGGGGCGAAGCACTAGCAAGATCAGAAACGGGCGATATCCAACCTACTGACTCTCACCAGGTTGGACAATTTGATGGATACATTCAAGGCGTGGTGGACAATTCTTTAGGATCGCTCCTTTGCATGCCGGATGGAGTGAAGCTTGGGCAACTGGAAACCATGGTTATGAAGTTCCTCGAAAGCAATCCGCAGTTCTCGGATCATTCGGGTGACGATCTGGTCATTAGGGCCTTGATCGGCCCCTTCCCCTGCAAGTCTAACCAGGGCAAATAACTGCTTGGGGAATTCAGCAATTCGGCGTCGCTTGCGCAGGTCAGTTCCCCGGATCTGCGGCCCAAAAACTTGTAGCAGTCTTTTATGGAGTCGTAAGCTTCCCCTTCAGGTAGACAGCATGAACTGGAGTTTTCTGCAAGGATTTTGTGTGGGAGGGAATTCAGATGAGTCAAATCACTGTTAATGGAAGCTGCCTATGCGGTGCTGTTCACTATGAGGCCAGTGGCGAGCCGCAGCATTTTTATCATTGCCACTGTTCACGGTGCCGCAAGTCAACCGGAACCGGCCATGCGACGAACCTGCTACTTAAGAACGCGCAGCTCGTCTTTACCCAGGGCGAATCCCTGCTGAAGCGCTTTAAAGTGTTGGATGCCAAACAATTTACTCGGCAGTTCTGCAGCGAGTGTGGCAGCGTGGTCCCGCGCATCATCCCTGAGACGACTGCGGTAGTCATTCCGGCCGGGTCTTTGGACAACACTCTCCCCATCAAGCCGGAAGCCCGCATATTCTGGGACTCTCGGGCGGAGTGGTCTTGCAATGATGAGCCCTTGCCCCGATACGCCGAGTCTGCCAAATGAGCCAGCGATCAAGAGGCTTTCCGGCTGGCCGGGCATGCCTGGCACAGATCCCCAGGCAGGCACGTTGGAGAACCCTTGTCGCCGCCATTCTCATTGCCTTGACGACCACGCCGGTGGTCGCCTGGGGACGCCACAATCTCGGTGGCGTGGAGGCAGAAGGCCGCTACAGCGTCGTGTTCCCCTTGCAGGCGGCCATGCCCAACCCGACGCTGACCCCCGGTGCCACAAACCCGGATGTGACCCAAGACACCCTGGATGAGACGATTTGCAGGAAGGGGGGCTACACCAAGTCAATTCGTCCACCTCAGGCGTACACGGCCAAGCTCAAGAGAGAACAGATCCGTGCGTATGGGTATGCGGACTACCGGATGCGGGACTACGAGGAAGATCATCTGATCTCGCTCGAACTGGGTGGTTCACCCGACTCCCCGAAGAACCTCTGGCCGGAGCCGCATCATGTGATCGGTGGTTGGGGGAGCTACGCCAAGGACAAGCTGGAGAACCGCCTGCACAGGCTGGTGTGCGATCGAAGGGTCACCTTGAAGGAAGCGCAGCGGGACATTGCAACCCACTGGACTGACGCCTACAAGAGCTATATCGGCCCGGTGCCAGATGAACGGCGAGGCAACGGGTCGCCAAGCGAATAACAGAGTGCGCCCCCCGTCTCATCTAGTCTGAATGAGCGCAGGGATTGGTGGATATGCACCCGGCCCGGTGGCACAACGATAGGGGACCGATTCTGGATGCATAGCAGACCGCTGGGCTGATGCATTGGACGGCCAGTTGTCGGCCACAGCAGTCAGTCGAGCTATGGATCTAACAGGTCTGCAATGTGCTATACACCAGCCGTTGATCAAAAATCCGGATGAATGACGGCTTCCGGGAAAACCATCTGACTCAGCCCGACCCGTTGCGGTCCTCCAGGCACAGGAGGCGACGGTCTGCTTAGTGGCCTCTTGCTGATCCTTCCATCACGCGAGGTTCGAAATCGGCTTAGGAAGGGGAGGCACAACACAGTTTCAAACAGTTTTCTACAGTGCGGTTTTCACAGTCGGAGCGATGTTGAAGGTGATGGTGTATTACGACGGTGGCACGAGAAAGCAGCCGATGACGGCTATTCAGGAAGTACTTGGTACGGGTAAAGAAATCTGAGAGCCGCAAGGCAAGTCCATTGCTTTAGCTGCAGCGAGGCGGGGCCGATTAACTGCCAGTATTCCCCTGTCAATTGCTGCCGAACCTCAACTGGGTCTGATGGCGAATTGACTCATGCAGAGCGGCCTGCGGGACGCGCCTGCCGGATCAAGCTGCAAGTGCAAGCGCCCCACGCATTCTTTTACTAATACTGACGGCCTCAGTTTAATAGGCGTCCCTTTCTTGCCGAACAATGGCAATTCCGTTGGTCGCAGCACTGTTAATCGAGGCAACTCCAATGATAGTCAGATTGCCATCTTGATCCACTTTGAAGACGGACACGTGCGAGATCGTGCCATTGTTGTCGATCACGGCCGCAAAGCCCGCGTTGTAAGCAATATCCGTCGGACTGCCGCTAAACGAATACAACGTGGGATCGGGCGTGACTGCTGCGTCCTGGACGATTTTCTGGCCGTATACGGCATAGCGAGATATGCTCTTGCTCGGCGAGTTTGCCGAGAACAGGAACGGCCCGTCTAGCGCAAGCCAGCAGGGAGCGTGTTGCGTACCTGAACCGGTAGTCGTCAATACATCGTTGTTTCGGACCAGGCTGATCTCGTCGGCGTGCGCGATCGTGACGTACGCATTGTTGCCGCGCGTCGCAAGACCAAATGGGGCATTTACATTCGCCGGAATGTTCGCCACCAAATTGGCGCTGCCAGTTACCGCGCCGTGACTGTTCAACATCACCGTTTCAATGGCATTGCTCTTCTCGGTAATGATCAGTTGACCGTTCAACACACCCACCTGGGCCGCGGAGCCGTCGGCCTTTACCAGCGGCACCACTCCGTCCGGACTCTTGCTGACCGAGTCATGAGTGATTGGATGCGACTCCACTTTGGTGGTGGAAAGGATGTAAAGATGATCGTTGCCAAACGCTACGCTTACTGGATTGGACATGGCGGGAACCACTTGCG
>JBAUMF010000071.1:0-21535 GCA_049578545.1 Thiobacillaceae bacterium | reverse complement strand
GGCCTCAGCCTCGCGCAGAAACCCAATAATCTGCTCTTCCGTGTATCGCTTCTTCATCGTCCGATCTCCTGTCAAAATTAGATCGGACTCCAAACCTAAATGCTACTAATTTCGGGGGGCACGTCGGAGGGGTTGCCAAATGCGGGGTAATATTCATAGAGGCTCTATCCACTTGATCTATTCTTCATCTCAAGCAAGAGAGGACGCGGCTAACAAGGAAGCACAGAAACCTGACCAAGTGTGGGGACAGCTTGATTTATTTGCCACCGAAAGACCGGATGCAGTGATTATTACTCAGCCGGATCGCTTGGGTTTCGAAGGGGTCGCTCGAATAATCACGGTGGGACATGCGCGCAGAATATTTGATTTGCGAGAAATGCCCTTTATTAGCTTCGATAACGAAACAAGGGAAAGTTTCTTAGCGGTACTAGAAAAGAATGGTGTTGAATACTTCAACATTTTTGGATTACGACACAAACTTGGTGAATGCTCTGATCAAGATTACGACAGGGAAATCGATGGCCTGACTTTCGCTCAAATTGATGTGGAAAAAATCCTAAAGCCAATGATTGAATCTGGGCCAACTGTCGTATTCTCTGATTCGGATCCTTCCGTCGACAAGACCGTTAAGAATTTGTTGGATTTGCTATCCAAGGCGGCAATACCTTACTCGCGTGTAATAGCGGAGAATTACAACTAGAATTTGCGTCGTAAACGCGGGGTAACTTTGGGGGTAACTGTCAGTCACTTCATCAGGTTTCCCCATTTATATTGCGGATTGGTCTGATTATTCGATCCTCTTCCGCCCACCAATAAAATAGAAGAAAGTAATTTCCTGGATGTCCCGTCAAGCACCAATTTGCCAAACAGCAGGTTTGTGCCTTCTTTCTACAGGAATTCTTCCATTCAGACTGCCAAACTGCGGACGTTGATGGAACCGGAAAGCCAGGCCTGCTATCAGCTGCTCTCGGGCTTATCGCGTGCGTCCGGACAGTCAGCCTTTCCAAGCTTTCGACCGCCATGCAATAACTTGCCCGATTAAGGAGATGGCATGCCTCCTCATAAGCGCCGGATTTCATGCGGCTGATGGTGCCTACACGAACCCGGTACGGGCAGTGTAGGCATGCGTTTGCACTGTTCCCAAAGTTGTATCCATAATTCAAGAAGAGATGCACGCGGAAATCTATCTTCGCCATCGCCCTCGGCGCTACAACCGACGCATTGTTGCGCTGGCTATGCGGGGCTCAAGCTCAATCCTCTCTTTCCTACCATTCCCCCCGGCACCCTGGCCGCCAACTTGATTGACGGCTATGTGAACGGCCTGTCCATCGCTTTCTTCTCTGCGTTGCCCAGCCTTCATGCGGGCGACTGGTCCGCTACGAGTGCAGACGAACGGATCGCGCTGTTCGCCCGCGTCGACGCGGCGAAGGTGCGGCTCGATCGCGAATTCCATGCTGACGGCCGCAATCTGGGCATCAACGTGGGCGAAGCGGCGGGGGAGACCCTCTTTCACGTTCACCTCCACATGATCCCGCGCTACCAGGGCGATGTGCCCGATCCGCGCGGCGGCATGCGCGGCGTAATTCCATCCAAACAGAGCTACTCAAAGGAGACGACATGGCAGGCTGTTTTCTGAGGTTTTATCTGCACGAGAACCAGCGCTGCCACGGGCGGCTTGCCTGGGGAATGGCTTATGGATAAGGCCAATACGCTGGGCATCCAGGGCGGGTCGGCATTCCGAGCGATGGCTGGCTTCGGCCGACACCATCACCTGCATGAAGATCACTTCTTCGAACTGGCGGGCAGCCTCACCGTGGAGGTGGAGTTCATCGTCAGCGAAGAGGAATCGCGTCAGCTGCTGGAACTGCTGCACCGCGAGAAGCTGCGCGTCTTCTATGCTCACATTCCGGCCCGTTTTGGCGTGGTGAACCCGGACGCCGGCGAGCCCGCCAGTCCAGACTGCGATCCGCGAGGATGAGACCTTGAACCCGATGCGGATGCAGGCGGCATTGTGGTTCGTCCAGCTGGGAGCGCGTGGAGAAGTACAACCAGGTTGATGCGCATTGAAAAATACGTGGGCGAGTCCGTGCTGTACGCCGGGCGCCATGCCTTCGTGCGCTGAAAGCAGGACATTGCCCTCCCGGGGAGCTCACTTGTCGGCCTTTGGCTTGAGCCGGGCGATTCAATCGCTGCATGGCGGCCAGAATCGATTTCTAAGAGATGACAGAAGGGATCATTCCTGGAGCGATTTCTGTTCGCAGCAGTGCTGGCCTAGGAGCGGCCGCATCTCAATTCGCAGCGGGATGTTGAGACAACAAGCCATCGCCCCCTGCTCCGGGTCGGGAAGGGGAACCCAATGTTGCCGGCTGAAGCCACGGGACTTGGCTGGGTCATCGTAGACGCGAGCCCGGCTAATGTGGTTTCAGGCTAAGCGTGGCTGCAGAACAAACCATGAGAACAACCCTATCAAGACGTACCGGCGATAAAAAACGGCGGCCGTAGGCCGCCGTTTCCCCCTGAGCAGAACGTATCAGCTGCGCTGCTTGCGGCGCATCGCGCCCAGACCGGCCAAGCCGATGCCCAGCAGCGCCAGCGAGGCGGGTTCGGGAACGCCAGGGGTGATGCCACCGATACTGGTCGGTGAGCCTTCGAGGGAGAACCAGATTGCCTGATTGGTACCCAGGCCATTGAGGAACACCACATCTCCCACGGTGCCGCCTGAGGTAATATTGGTGAACGCGGTACCTGGGCCTTCATAGCCATAGTTCGTATATGGCGCGGGAGGGGGAGAAGCGACACCACCCGCGTAGTGTGACTGGCCATCGCCGTCAAAGGCAAAAATGCCGCCACCGTTACCGGACCCAGTCAGGTGCAAGCTCGGGATCGAACTGCTAGATAGGTTCAGCACGCCAACGATGGCGTCGTCACTACCATCATAGGGTGCGGCATTGATGGTGCCAGCGAAGGCGCCAGCATTATAATTATAAATAGTCCCAGTGCCACTGACAGTGGAAAGCGACCCGTCCGGGTTGAATACGAACAAGAGCCCGCAGTCTGTTCCAGCCCCAACATTGGGGCACACCGGAGCAGCGAATGCAGTGCTTGCCGTGAGGCCAAGCGCTCCAGCCAGAAGAGTGCTAAGAAGTACGGAAGGTGCAGATTTTTTCATTTCGATCCCCCTTGGATAGATGGAGTAAACGTGAACTAAACAAAAAGCAGTTTTAGTACGCCCATTACCAAGCAACTGCTGTGCCAATGCAGTAACCTATTGATTTATAGTTATTCATGAAGCGGGCTGCGTAGAGACCTGTAAAAACTGCCGACAGCAGCGATCCAGCAAGAGAATGTGGCCTGTAAGCGCAGGATGTTAACCGGCGAGCGTTTCGCTTGCAGGGAAGATTCTCGATATCGGCCGGGACCATTTCTCATCCAGCCCTTGGCGAAGTTTGATCCCCATCTGCAAGCGCGGCAGCATTCAGTGCTGTTTGCGGCTCCTATGATTAAGCATTTGCAGCCGAAGCCGGACGTTCAAGGCAGTCACCTGGTTCGCAGTGGAGGGCGCGATCTTTGGGTTCATCGCGTTATTATCATGATGAGTTACGGGCAGTTGGGCGCCTCTGCTGTGCTGGGCTACTAGCCAATGTGAATAACCGTTGGTCCCTTTGACGACGGCTGGTTAGCTGATCTCGGGATCGCGACTGCTTCGCTCCAAAATTCATGGGAAACTCGCTTTTGGCCTAAACTATTGGCATGGCAAAGAAATTTAAGATGGCCGATAGCCATGGTCATGTTGCAGCGTCGGCGGATTTCAATGTGGCATTCCGTTACCACCAGGGTGGCGCGCTAGATGCTGCTGCCGCCGCGTATCAGAAAGTGCTCAGTGCGATTCCGAATCATTTTGACGCATTGCACATGCTTGGAGTGATTGAGTTCAACCGGCGAAATCTGGATCGCTCTGTCGAACTACTGGAGCAGGCAATTCGGATCAAACCGGATGTTGCGGTGGCTCATATGAATTACGGCAATACCTTACGCGCTCGTGGCCGAATCCAGGACGCAATAGCACACTACAAGCGCGCAATTCAGCTGCAACCCGATCTTGAACATGCTCATTTGAATCTTGTCAAGACTGCGCTGGAGTCGGGTGAATTTGAAATGGCGTTACGGCATGCAGATATTGCCATCGCGTTAAATCCAAATAACGCTGACAGTCATAATGATCGTGGCAATGCACAGTTAGGTTTGAAACAGATTCAACTTGCAGAAGATGCGTTTCGCTCTGCTTGCAGACTGAACCCCCGCTTTGTTGCTTCGCAAAGCAATCTAGGCAATTTACTAATACAGAATGGTCGGATCGAAGAGGGATTCCAGTGTCATCGCATTGCCTGTGAACTTGCACCCTCTGCTGCAGCAGCCCACTATAATCTTGGCGTGGCCATGCTCAAACATGGCGGGGTGGAAGAGTCGATAGGAATCTTAGAACAGGCGACCAAATTGGCTCCTAGAATGGCGGAAGCATGGAACGCATTGGGAGTTGCTCAGCGCGCAATGGGCTATTTTGATCTGGCAATCGAGAGCTTCAATCGGGCCATCGAGATCCGCCCCGACTATGCTGAAGCTTTTCGCCATCTTGTCGGATGTCGGCGCGCGGGCACTGCCAACTCAGATATTTCCCGCCTGGAAGCCTTGTTGAAGAAGAAAGATCTATCCCGCGAAGAGCGCATTGCAGGACGCTTCGCGCTCGGGAAGCTCCATGACGACGAGGCAAGATATGACGAAGCCTTTGCCAACTTCCGCGCCGCAAACGATGCATTCGGACAATATCTGGTTGAAACGGGTAAATCCTTTGAACCGGACCAGTTCCGCGCCTATGTCGAAGAAATCATTGCTAGAACGACACCACATTGGTTAGGTGAACGTCAAGGTTGGGGTAATTTGTCTAAGGTGCCTGTCTTTATTCTGGGGGCGCCGCGCTCCGGGACGAGCTTGGTAGAACAAATCATATCCAGTCACCCCAATGCATATGGGGCAGGTGAGTTGCGTGACATCGGATTGATCTCCACTTCTAAGAAGTTTGACGATGCAGTCGAGGTGCGTGCGGCTTCCGATGCCTACCTGGCACGCCTGCGCACTTTGGCGCCGGAGGCGCGGGCGGTTACCGACAAAATGCCGGACAATATTTTTAGCCTGTGGGCAATTGCCGTCTTATTTCCAAACGCGCGCGTCATCTTGTGCCGCCGGGATCTTCGGGATATCGGGCTGTCTTGCTACATGACGCGGTTTTCTTCAAGCCAATACGCCTTCTCCTATAACCTCAAGCATTGTGGGGAGCGCATTTGCGAGACTGAGCGGCTTGCGAGCCATTGGCTTGATAATCTTGCCTTGCGCATGCTGGAAGTTAACTATGAGTCCCTGGTTACGGATTTTGAGAATCAGTCGCGCCGCTTGATCGAGTTTCTAGATCTCCCGTGGACGCCAGTTTGTCTTGAATTCAATAAGACACGCCGCGCCGTGACGACCGCAAGCGCCTGGCAGGTGCGGCAGCCGTTATATAGAAAATCTGTGGGGAGGTGGCACCATTATGAAAAACATTTGGCACCGCTGATTTCTGCTTTGAAAATTGCCGAGAATTGAATCTATGTGACGGCGTTGGCGGGTGCTTGGCATTACTCCCGCCAAGAATCACCCAGAAAATTTATGTTAGCTGAATTCATTTGGGTATTGCGAATTAACCTGATTCAGCCATGAATCCTTGGTGCTGAAGGTGCCCGCATTCATTCCAAAAATATTCATCAACAGACTTTGCGAACCCGGATGACCAGAAGCATCCCTGCTTAAGTGCTTACCGTGGCAGTCTGTTTAGCCGGGCGCCCTTTGAAAGGCTCATGGATGATGATGGGGCGGAACGCCTACATGCCGGGTGTGGGCAGCCGCCCGGTGGTGCAGGGCAGCATGGAGGTCGTGCGCCGGCAGCGGGTGGGCGACCCACTGTGGCAGCAGGGAGCCCGCCACCATGCCCAGCAGTGACATCAGCAGGCCGGCGAACTGGGCCGGAATGAACGGGTCTTCCGGGCCGGCGACAAGGATGGCCAGCCAGGTGGACAAGCCAAGAAAGATGGCCAGCAGCGCCCCCTGGTTGGTGGCACGCTTCCAGTACACGCCAAAGGCCAGGGGGATGAAGGCCATGACCAGGGTGATCTGGTAGGCGTTTTCCACCATCTTGAAAATGCTGGCCTTGGAATTGATGGCATACAGCGTGACCAGAACGGTGAAACTCAGGGTCACGATGCGCATGGTGCGCAGCAGGGTGTGGTCCGGCATTCTGCCCATCATGGGCTTGAGCAGGTTCTCGGTGAACGTGACCGAAGGCGCCAGCAGGGTGGCGGAGGCGCAGCTCTTGATGGCGGACAGCAGGGCGCCGAAGAACATCACCTGGGCGAACATCGGCGCGTGGTTGATCACCAGGCGCGGCAGGATCATTTGCGGATCGGTGTCGATCAGGCTTTTGACCAGAGCGGGATCAATGAGTGTCGCCGAGTAGGCCAGGAACATGGGCACGAAGGCAAACATGAAGTAGAGGCTGCCGCCCAGCACCGAGCCCCATACCGCGATCCGTTCCGTCTTGGAAGACTGCACGCGCTGGAACACGTCCTGTTGCGGGATGGAACCCAGCATCATGGTGATCCAGGCAGCGAAGAAACCGATCATCTCCTTGAGGTCCGGCGCGGGCCAGAAGCTGAACTTGCCGGCTGCGGCTGCGTGGTGGACAACGGCGCTGACGCCGCCCACCTGGCTGCTCACCTCGCCGCCAATCCAGAGCATGCCGATCACGATCACGATCATCTGCAGGAAGTCGGTGATCGCCACCGCCCACATGCCGCCGAACAGGGTGTAGACCAGGATGGTTGACGATCCAATCCACATGCCTGTGAGCTTGCTGATCCCGCCGTCGGAAACCACGTTGAACACCAGGCCCAGCGCCGTGATCTGGGCGCCCACCCAGCCCAGGTAGGAGATTACGATGGCGATGGTGGTCAGCGCCTCGACGGTGCGGCCGAAGCGCTTCTTGTAGAAGTCGCCGATGGTCAGCAGATTCAGGCGGTAAAGCGGGGCAGCGAAGAACACGCCAACCAGGATCAGACACAGTGAAGCGCCAAACGGGTCGGCCACCACGCCGTGCAGATTTTCCTGCAGGAAGGTGGCCGGAATGCCCAGCACGGTTTCGGAACCGAACCAGGTGGCGAATACCGTGGCGGTCACCATGTAGAACGGCAGGTGGCGGCCGGCAACCGCGAAGTCCTTGGTGGTGTGGACCCGGGTGGCAGCCCACAGGCCGATGCCGACTGAAATGATCCAGTACAGGATGACGAACCACAGCAAGGTACTGTTCATTGGGGGCTCCAAGAAAAATCCCGGCAAACGCCGGGATTTTAGCAATGCTCAGGGGAGTCGCGCCAATGGTTCCGAGTCAGGGTGGGCAGCGCTGGGAAATCGGCACTGACTTGTTCCCATGCAACCCGGGCCCATCAGCCACACAAACGGCACGCTGCGATCAGCAGGAGTTCCTGGGCACTTTTTACCAGGCCGGGGACGGCCTTCTTCAAAGGCTTGTCGCCCTCGATAAAGCCGGCGGCCATGCCGGTCAGTGCGAGCATGATCGGGGAGACCTGATACGGACCTTGGTCATGGTCGCCGCTCTGGCTGGATGCGGTCAGAACATCCTGCGGGAGGGGCAAGGTGAGCGGGTCAAGAGGTACGCCGACCTTGGACAATTCGAGGGCGAGGCCATCGGGGCGATTAAAAAGCGAGAGCACCGATGCATCGGCGAGTCGCCAGACTTCAACTGCATGTTCGTCGAGCTGCCGTGGCAGCGCGTTCAATACCGACTTGGAGAAATAGTCGGGCAGCAGGCTATCGGGTGCGCCGGGTACCGAGAGCAGTTGGCCGGCGAGTGTCCTGAGGTCGTCGTACATGGCTTACTCAGAGATCAACTAACCATGTCCCCATAGCTGGGCAATCAGCAGCGCGGCCACCAGCAGGAACAGGACAAGCATCATGCGCGATTGATGTTTCTGTTGTTGCAGCCATTCCCTTTGCCACCGCTCAAGGGGTGTGGTCTTGTTGCGAGCCAGATACGCATGCATCAACCGGGGTATCTGTGGCAGCATGCTGGCCCATTCGGGGGCTTCATTTCTCAGATTCTTGACCAGCCCACGCCAGCCCAGCTGTTCGCTCATCCAGCGTTCCAGATACGGCTTGCCGGTTTGCCAGAGATCCAGATCCGGATCCAGCTGCCGGCCCAGGCCTTCAATCTGCAGCAGGGTTTTTTGCAGCAGCACAAGTTGGGGCTGGATTTCCACGTTGAAGCGGCGCGACATGGCGAACAGGCGCATCAAGAGATGGCCGAAGGAAATGTCCTTGATCGGCTTGTTGAAGTAGGGCTCGCAGCAGGCACGCACCGCAGATTCCAGCTCCTCGACCCGAGTGTCGGTGGGCACCCAGCCGGATTCAATGTGTGCTTCGGCAAAGCGTTTGTAATCCTGGCGAAAGGCGGCGAGGAAATTGATGGCCAGGTAATGCTTGTCGGATTCCGACAGGGTGCCGCAAATGCCGTAATCAACGGCCATGTATTTGCCCTTGTTGTCGCCTTCGGTGCCGATGAAGATATTGCCGGGATGCATGTCGGCATGGAAAAAGCCGTCGCGAAATACCTGGGTGAAGAAGATTTCAACCCCATTTCGTGCCAGCTGGGGGATGTCAACGCCGGCCTGGATCAGCGCCTGCTTCTGGTTGATGGGTGTACCGTAAATGCGTTCCATCACCAGCACTGATTCACGGGTGAAATCAAAATACACTTCCAGAACCTTTAACAGTTTTGAGCCCTTGAAGTTGCGCCGTATCAAAGCCGCATTGGAACCCTCCTGCATCAGGTCCAGTTCGTCGCGCAGGGTCTTGCGGAATTCGTCCACCACTTCGCGCGGACGCAAGCGCTTGCCATCGGCAAACAGCTTCTCCACCAGCAGGGCGGCCGCATCCAGCAGGGCAAGGTCGTGTTCGATGATTCTGCCGATACCCGGCCGCAAGACCTTGACAGCTACAGGGTGACCATCGCATAGCTCGGCAAAGTGAACCTGGGCAACCGAGGCGGATGCAACGGGTTGGGGATCAAATTTGCTGAATACCTGCTGCCAGGGTCGGCCATAGGCGGCAACCAGGATCTTCTCCACCTGAGCAAATTCGAATGGCGGGACCCGATCCTGCAACAGCGCCAGTTCATCAGCATAATCGGCCGGCAAGAGGTCGCGCCGCGTGGACAGCATCTGGCCAAACTTGACGAACAGGGGGCCGAGGGATTCCAGCGCGAGGCGCAGCCGCTGGGCGCGGGGTGCTTTCAGCGTGCGCCAGAAGAAAAGCATGCGGAACATTCCGCGCAGGAAACGTGTCCGGGGCGAAGCAAGGATGACGTCGTCCAGCCCGAAACGGAACGCCACCCAGGAAATCTGCATCAACCTGAAGAGGTTCAAGAATTCTTCTCCAGCCCTTTCAAGCGCGCTTCCAGCCGGGCGGCGTCATCCCTGAGCGTATCGACCTCGCGGTAAAAGTGGTCGACCTGCGCACGGTTGGCGAGTACAGGCTGTTCCTCGGTCAGGAATTCCGCCAGGGTCGCAAGTGCCGAGTCGCGGTTTTGCCGAACCCAGTGGTCAAGTGCCTGGGCGCCGGAGGCCAGTCTGTGCGCAGCAATATCGCCAACCAGGGGTGCAAGGTCGGCTTCCATGTCCCAATGCAGGGTCTGGAAGACACGGTTCACCTCCGCCAGCAGGTCAACATCGCCCCCGGTTTCCAATGACTTGAAGGCCGCCTTGCCGGCGATGGGCAGGTTGACCAGCAGCGTGGGGTCGAGGCGGATCGTGGCGTCAGGGGTTTCAACTGCCGTATCCGTGAATGCGCCATCAGGCGTTACCGCAATATCCAGGTTGAACAATCCGCCCTCGACTCGCAACGATTTGCCTGCATGGCGGCTGAGGTCTGTCTGGGCCCCCGGATTTTGCTCCAGCAAATGATTGATGGCCTTCAGGGCCAGGGGGGCAAGCAGATTCAAGTCTTGTAGCCTTTGTGCAAGGCTACGATGCCACCCGTCAAATTGCTGTAGCCCACTTTGAAGAAGCCGGCTTCTTCCATCATGGCCTTGAGCGTCTCCTGGTCCGGGTGCATCCGGATGGATTCAGCCAGATAGCGGTAGCTGGATTCATCGCCGGCAACCAGTTTGCCTATGCGCGGCAGGACCTGGAAAGAATAGGTATCGTAGAGCGGAGCCAGCGGTTTCCATACCTTGGAGAATTCCAGCACCAGCAGGCGGCCTCCCGGCTTGAGCACCCGATGCATCTCCTTGAGAGCCTGATCCTTGTGGGTCATGTTGCGCAGGCCAAAAGCGACGGAAACGCAGTCGAAATGATTGTCGGGGAAGGGCAGTTTCTCGCCGTCGCATTGCACCGTGGGGGGCAGCCTGCCTTCATTAAGCATGCGGTCACGGCCTTCGCGCAGCATGGAGAAATTGATGTCGGTGAGGACGACCTGGCCCGTATCACCCACTTCCTTGAGAAACAGCCGCGTCAGATCGGCCGTGCCGCCAGCCACATCCAGCACTTTCATGCCAGGACGGAGTCCCGCCTGAAGCACGGCATAGCGTTTCCACAAGCGGTGCAAACCCGCTGACATCAGGTCGTTCATCAGGTCGTAACGGCTGGCCACGGAATGAAAAACCTCAGCGACTTTCGCTGCTTTCTCCGATTCCGCCACCTTCTGGTAGCCAAAATGCGTGGTGTTGTCTTTTTCTTCCATAACGATCAGGCGCAAAAAAGCAATTTTACCCGAGGGCGGCCATGGCTTGGCCCTCGTGCTTACACATAATGCACTATGTGCCCTGTCACAAAAGGGTCATTTTGCTGTCATAGTATGGGTGCCGTCGCAATCAAAACGGAATTCAAGATGGCCGCAAACATACTGCTGGTGGAAGACGAACCCGGAATTCAGGAACTGCTCAAGCTAAACCTGGGGCAGGCAGGGCACAGCGTCACCGTTGCGCCGGATGCAGAACAGGCGCTGCACAACCTGCAGCACAACCTGCCCGATGTGATCCTGCTGGACTGGATGTTGCCCGGCATGTCCGGCCTCAGCCTTTGCCAGCGGCTGCGAACCGATACCCGCTACAAGGACGTCCCCATCATCATGCTGACTGCGCGGGGCGAAGAGCGGGACAAGGTGGCAGGCCTCGACGGTGGGGCGGATGATTACCTGACCAAGCCCTTTTCACCACGCGAGCTGGTATCCCGGATCAAGGCCGTATTGCGCCGCCGTGCGCCGCAAATGACCGAAGACCCGGTGGAAATCCATGGACTCAAGCTCGATCCTATCAGTCACCGCGTGTCCGGCAATCATAAGTCGCTGGATTTGGGTCCCACCGAGTTCCGGCTGCTGCATTTCTTCATGACACATCCTGAGCGGGTGTTTTCCCGTTCCCAGCTGCTTGATCAGGTATGGGGCGATGATGTGTTTGTGGAGGAACGCACTGTGGATGTCCATATCCGCCGCCTGCGCCTGGCCCTGGCGCCATCGGGTCATGACAATCTGATCCAGACTGTGCGCGGCAGCGGCTATCGATTTTCGACACAGCAGTAGCATGGTTCCCTTGTCCTTTATGCCATAATCTGCCCATCCAATTGCTCCTGGAATAGGCTCTAAGCATGGGTTTCTGGTGGCGACCACTTCTGGCTCTGGCGGCCTTCTCCCTGGCCGCGCTTTTCGTTGGCGCCACATCCGGCCTGGCCGCAGCTTGGATGACCATGGCCCTTTTGCTGACCCTCTACCTCGTTCGTCAGCTCTGGCAGGAAGCGCGTCTCGCAGCATGGCTGGAGAAAAGTGTTATCACGCCGACCCCCGCGCCACGCGATGTCGGCCTGTGGGGCGACATCTTCTACCGACTGGAAAGGCTGTTGAACAAGCAGAATCGCAGCCAGACCGAACTGGCTTCGGCTCTGGAACAGTTTCAGAATGCGGCCGGTGCGGTACCGGATGGCATTGTCATTCTCAATGGCGAAGATCAGATTGAATGGTGCAATGCCGCGACACGCAAATTTCTCGGGCTGGACAGCAAGCGTGATCATGGCCAGTACATCCGCTATCTGCTCAGGCAAGCCAATTTCATTGAATTTCTGGATGACCATGATTATTCACGCCGAATAACATGCCGCTCACCGCTCAACCGGGAAACCATTCTTACCATGCAGCTGGTGCCGTTTGAAGGGGACAAGAAACTTCTGGTGGTGCGCGATGTGACCGATCTGGAACGAGTCGATTCGATTCGGCGGGATTTTGTTGCCAATGTGTCGCATGAACTTCGCACGCCACTGACGGTGGTGGGCGGATTTGTCGAAACCCTGGCCGAAATGGAAAAGCCGTCAGACACCAACCTGAAGCATTATTTCAACCTGATGCTGGGGCATACGCGACGGATGCAGCACTTGCTGGATGATTTGCTGACTCTCTCCAAACTCGAAAGTGCCGACCAGGAGCCCCTGGATGAACACGTCCAGGTGCTTAGCCTGGTGAAGGAACTGGGACGCGAAGCGGAGCAGCTCAGCCATGGCCGACATCGGATCGAAGTCAAGGTGGAAAGCCAAGCCTGGCTGGAGGGAAGTTTGCAGGAAATCCATAGCGCGTTCTCCAACCTGGTGAGCAACGCCGTGCGCTATACGCCAGAGGGCGGCATTATCACCCTGCGTTGGGCGGCCAGGGATAAGGGTGCCGCATTTTCCGTGACAGATACCGGCGAGGGCGTTGCGCCTGAACACATTCCGCGGTTGACCGAGCGTTTTTACCGCGTGGATCGTAGCCGCTCTCGGGAAACCGGTGGAACGGGACTGGGCCTGGCTATCGTCAAGCATATCCTTAGCCGCCATGACGCGTGGCTCGAAATCCACAGCGTGCTCAGCAAGGGCAGCACCTTCTCGGCGATATTTCCAAGGGAAAGGCTGATCATGCCCCGGACTGAACTGGAAGATGAGCAACCACGACTGCGTCTCGTCAATTAGGCCGTATTAATCAGCCCCAAGCTTTTCTCTGATTACCTGTCGCAATTGCTGTTCAATTTGAATTGAGTCAGACCGGGGCCGCCTCTCCCGTCTTGCTGCGCCCCAGATCGGATTTGGAAAATGTTCATCATCCGCATAGCGAGGAATCACATGCCAGTGCAAATGAGGCACGACATTGCCCAGCGAAGCGAGATTGATCTTGTCCGGTGCCATGACCTGACGTACGGCTTCTTCGACAGCCATAAGCACGGACAGAAGCCGCTTTTGATCCGACTCGGGCAAATCAGTCATTTCCTTTATGTGACGAGTCAAAATGACGCGGCAAAATCCGGGGTAGCCAGTTTCGTCTGCCAGGACGACCCGGCAGAAATCATCCTTCCATAGCAATTTGCCGCCAACTTCAGCACAGTAGATGCAGTCGTGCGTTGTGTCGATCATGTCTGGGCTGTGTCTTCCAACAAAAATGTATTAGTTCATCATAATTACTGATGCTCTGCAGCTTGCCGTCAAGCAAGTTTGCGGCGAAAATGCGGACCAGATTTATTGTTCGTGAGTATCCGTTCACGATGGTCCGAGAGGATTCATCAAAGTTGGCTTGTTTCAAGCCGGTAGCTTAAGGTAGTTTCGCAATTATTTCTTCGTAATGTCCCTAAGGCTTTTTCAATTGGTCCCCATTTCTGGCGGATCGGTTCTAGTGTGTTCGATGTGGAGCTTTCATGCTGAATTTAACGACTTCCCCCGCAGTTAACATTTCGCTGCTGATCCTGCTGGTTTTTTCCATCGTGACCTGGAGTCTGATTTTCGCCAAGTTCTGGCAACAGACCCGCACGCGACAGCAGAATGATCGTCTGAAGAATCTCTTCTGGAATGCACGCGATTTTTCCGATGCGGAACGATCGGCCGCAGGCCAGGAGGGAATGCTGGCACGTCTTTGCCAGATGGGCTTCAGCACGCTGCGCAAGGCTGAATACGCTGCGGAAAATCTTGCGCTCGCTGGAAACCGGCAGGAAATTCTCGAGCGCAATCTGCGCATGCAAGCGCAGAAGGAACAGCATCGTCTGGAAAGCGGCCTGATGGCGCTGGCCAGCATCGGCAGCACCGCGCCTTTCATCGGATTGTTTGGCACCGTGTGGGGGATCAAGAATGCGCTGGCTGAAATCAGCCTGGCGGGCACGGCCACGCTGAATGTGGTTGCAGGCCCGGTGGGCGATGCGCTGATCGCTACCGCGGTCGGCATCGCTACCGCAGTACCCGCGGTTCTGGCCTACAACTATGGCGTGCGCAGGGTGCGGCTGTCAGTGGCAGAACTCGACCAGTTTTCTACCGACTTCCTCAACCTGGCAGCCAAGTCGGAGTTTCGCGTGGAGCCCAAATAAATGGCGCTCAACATGCATTCCGATTACACCGCCATGAGCGAGATCAACGTCACGCCGCTGGTGGACGTCATGCTGGTTCTGCTGGTGATCTTCATGGTGACTGCGCCCTTCATGATGCAGTCGGTGCAGGTCAATCTGCCAAAGACCGCGCCTGTCGCCAAATTGCCCGATGTGAAGGCACTGGACCTGATGATTAATGCCGGCGGCGAAGTGTTTGTCGATCAGAAACAAGTTGCCGGGCAGGATCTGGAAGGCCAGCTCAAGCAGTATGCTGCCGAACACGAGAACGTCAGCATACGTTTGAAGGCGGATGAGCTGGTGCCCTATGGCCGTATCGCCCAAGTGATGGCGGCAGTCAACCGGGCGGGCATTGCCAAGCTGACTTTTGTTACCACAGAATCCAGCGAGCTTCATGCGAAGTGACAATGCCCTGCCGCTGACTTCATCGCCTGTTCAGCCGCAACACATCGAACGCTACCAGTGGGGATCATTCACGGGGTCGCTTGTGATGCATGGGCTGTTGCTGCTTGCCTTGCCATGGCTGCTGGAGCGGCCGGAATTGCCCCCGCCGCCCATGGAAATCGAAGTGCAGCTCGAACCCCAACCCGTTGCCGCGCAGGTCCAGCACCAATATTCCAGAGCGCAGAAACAGATTGCCTCTACCCGGATCGTGGAGGCCCGTCCTCCCCAGGTCAGGCACAAGGTGGAACCCCCAGAGGCACTGCAGGAAATGCAGGTCGAGTTGAAGGAAGTCAGGAAACGCAAGATCAAGTCCGCGGGCCACACGATCAGGCTGGCCTCTTCAAAAATGTCAACGGCGACACCTGCGAACAAACCCGGCACAGCGGCACAGGGCACCGCCGCCAATCCGGGCAATGCCTCCAGGCCGGGACCTGCCTGGCAGGCTAGCACGCTGGCCAGCATGCCACCGCGTCCAGCCTATGCCGGGCGCCAGTCTTCCATCGTCCAGGCTTTGCAATCGAAGAGCGGCGAGGATGCAAGCCCGGGCCCGACTTTGCTTACGGGCAGTACGCCAGCCGTCCAGTCTGTGGCACCGGAATATCGTCATGCGTCCCGGCCTTCCGGTGCGTTTGCCAGCCAGGGGGGGGCACGGCAGCCTGCTGCAGGCCTGGAGCCGCGCGCCAACGAAGCGCGTCAGGGCAGCTGGCAGTCAGCGTCTTCCTCCAGCCAGGCCGCAGTCGTTGGCGTCGCACGTAATGCCCAGACATCAGGCTTGTCTGCACCTTCACGCAGTGATATGTCAGGCAGCGGGCGTCCAAGCGAGGGCGGTTCAAACCGCTCAGGCAAAGAACCACAGTTGGCTCTGGCGGCCGCACCGGGCCCGGGTAGCAGCGCAGTGCGGGGAGCAGCAACAGGCACTGGCGCCAGTAAACGCGAAACGGGTCCCGGTTCTGTCGGCAGAGGCGGTGGTTCGACCGCGGCCCCTGGCGAACAGCAATCGGGCGGCCTGATCGGATCGTCCGGCCCGAGCGTGGCGGCGGCTGCTGCCGCTGCGGCTTCGGGAACGGGGCGTCCCGGACCAGATGGAAGTGCGGGGAAATGGGGTGACGGCGGGATGGGCAGCAGAGAAGGCGAGTCTTCAGGGCTGCAGCTGGCATCGGCCAGCAGCGGCACTTCCATGCGTGGAACACCCGGCCTGCAACGCGCACAGATGGCGGGCGGCGTTTCACCCATCAACGCTTCCTTTGAAACTGCGGAAGACAATCATGTCGCCATGCAGAAAGTTGCGGTTAACGATGCCAGCGCCCGCCTGCTGGAAGACCGGTATACCGCGACCACCGTCAAGACCGCTTCGCCCGCTCACATCTGTGAAATTCCCCTGATGATGGCCGGGCTTAATGCCAAACCCATTCCCAAGGACCTGGACAGCATCATGCCTTCTTCCTCGGCAATGATGGGTGTGGAGTTCCCACCGCAGCATCTGCCAGGCAACCAGATGCCGGTATATCCGCTGAGCGCCATCGTGAACAATCTGCAAGGCAAGGTTGTGCTGCGTGCCGAAGTTCTTACCAACGGTGCGGTGGGCAAGATCCTGCTCAAGCAGTCCAGCGGAGCCCGGATTCTGGATACGGCCGCCTATGAGACCGTAAAGCGCTGGCATTTCCAGCCAGCGCAACGCAATGGCCAGCCGGTTGTCGCCTGGATGACCGTGCCAATTGAATACCGTAAACCGCCAAACCCAATGAATGGAGCAAACCCATGAAGAAATCCCTGTTCGTTCTGCTTTGTGTCCTTGCTTCTGCCCCCGTGATGGCTGCAGATTTGCCAGCTCCAACAGACTGGATGCGCTATTACCAAATCGCTGCGGAACAGGGCGATCCCGAAGCACAGATGAAAATGGGCTGGGCCTATGAAAAGGGCGATGGCGTGCCCAAGGACCCGGCAAAGGCCGCCGAATGGTATCGCAAGGCGGCAGACCAGGGCGAACCTGTGGCCCAGTACAACCTCGCCATCATGCTTCTGGAAGGAAACGGGATAAAGATGGACACGGCGACGGGCGTCGATTGGCTGAAGAAATCGGCTGAACAGAACTTTCCGGCCGCGCAAAACTATCTTGCTGCAATGTACGACAAAGGTCAGGCCGGTGTTGCCGCCAGTCAGGAAGAAAGCGCCAAATGGTTGACCAAGGCAGCACAGTTGAATGATGTCAATGCACAGAACAACCTTGGGCTGAAATATGCGACCGGCCAAGGGGTGCAAAAGAACCTTCCTCAAGCCGTCAAATGGTTTACCACTGCGGCCGAACAGGGCTTGTCCGCTGCGCAGGCTAACCTCGGCATGATTTACCGTGACGGGGCGGAGGGCGTGAAGCAGGATTTTGAGCAGGCGCGAAAATGGTTTGGCATGGCTGCCGAGCAGGGCAACGTTCTGGCACAGACCAAACTGGGCTGGATGTTGACCAAGGGCCAAGGCGGACCCGCGGATCTGGCCCTGGCTGCAAAATGGTTCGAGAAAGCGGCTGAGCAAGGCGAGACCGATGCCCAGGTCCAGCTTGGCTGGATGTACGAACAAGGTCAGGGTGTGGCAAAGGACTTCACCCGGGCCATCAACTGGTATCGCAAGGCGGCGGAGCAGAAAAGCGGCGTTGCCGCCAACAACATTGGCGTCATGTACCGCGACGGCCATGGTGTGCCGGCCAATCCGGCTGAAGCGGAAAAATGGTTCCGCATCGGCGCCGATGCCGGAAATGTCCAGGCGCAAACCAACCTGGCGCAGCTGCTGGAACAAACCAGGCCGGCAGATGCCATGGCATACTACCGCAAGGCGGCTGGGCAAGGTGTGGCGAGTGCCCAGGGCCGGCTGGGCTGGCTCATCATGAAATCCGGCGGTGATGCCAGGGAAGCCGGGCAATGGTTGAAGAAGGCGGCAGAACAGGGTGATGCCGCTGCACAGAACAACCTCGGAGTGATGTATGAACTGGGCCAGGGGGTTGCCAAGGATGCAGCACAGGCGGCGACCTGGTACAAGAAAGCCGCCGAGCAGGGCGATGCCGCTGCCCAGAACAATATCGGGGTGATGTACCGCGATGGTTTGGGCGTTGCCCAAAATGCCGATCAGGCGGTTGCCTGGTTCCGCAAGTCTGCCGCGCAGGGTTATACCAAAGCGATGCTCAATCTGGGGAGCATCTACGAACGCATGATGAAGTCGGCTGTACCTTCCGCCGCTCCCCAACAAGCGAATGCAGTAGCACCTGCTTCGCAACCCAGGCCGGGTGTGCCGGCGGCAATGCCGCTGAATATGCCCGTTGCGCCGGTGATGATGCCGCTGCCCGTGGGCAGATGAATCTTGTCGCGGATTTGCCCAACTTCAAAAACTCTTCCGCCTTGATGGCGGGATACTTTTTTTGCTTGCTCAAAGTAAAGTATCCAAAGAAAGAGCACCTGTACGGCTCATACTCATCGGCAACACAAGAGTTCAAGGACATGGGTAACAGTGAGATTACCCTGCATGGATGTCTTCGAGAGGAGGCAGCCGTGCCCTGGAGAGAGGTGGAGCTGATGGACGAGAAGGTACTGTTTATTGCTGACTGTTTGCGCGAAGGGGGCGATTTCAGCCAACTGTGCTCACCTTATGGCATCAGCCGCAAGACCGGCTGCAAGTGGCTTGACCGTTACCGATGCGAAGGGCTGGAGGGCCTGGAGGAACGCAGTCGCCGCCCTCACGCAGCGGCGGGGGGGGGGGGGAAACGCCCGATGCGGTTCGACAGGCCATCCTTGAACTGCGTGGACGAAGCTGCGGCCCACCGGGGCCGAAGTAACTCCAAGTGCTGCGGACAGCCCGCTTCCCCGACCCGTCGCCCCCTTCAAAGACGACGATCCACAACATTCTCAAGCGCTGGACAGATCGCACCACAGCGGCGTCGACGCCGCGTGCCACCCCAGCCCGGACCGCTGGAGCAGACGTACACTCCAATGCGCTGTGAAGCGCAGACTACAAAGGCCAGTTCAAGACCCGCGATGGCCGCTAGCCGACTGCTATTGGGGATGGAGCGGACAATTCCTAACCTGCCGTGGAGGGCCGTGAGTCGGCCGGAGTAGGCATTTCCCTTGATCAGCCAAGTTAGAGCCAATGACTTGGTTTGCGTAAGGTATTATGGATCCTTCACCCTTGCTACTTGTTCCGCATATTTGTTCATTAGACATCCGGCGCCAATGAAACTGATTCTGATGGTTGTTGTGCTTTTTTTCACTGTAGCCGCATGGGGTACGGACGGAAAACATTCGCAGGTCGATCCCAAAGCCGGGGCGGTCTACCAACCGGATTCGGCGAGGGTTGTAATTTCGAAAAAACTGCCGTTAGCTCCGTTTAAGGGGCTGATCGTCATTTCCGAATCCGCCTTCGCCAGTTCTGAGGTGGATGATGTCACGCAGTTGAAAGCCCTGAATTTCTTTGATCAGGTACTCGTGTTTGATGACCTTCAAAAAGTATTAGTCGAAAGCAATTTGCAGGGTCAGGTGTTTACGCCGGTAACAAGTGGGGAGCTGAAGGATATCTATCACTCCTACCGGCCGTTTCTGTTCGTGTATTTCCAGTCCAAATCCCTAACAGACGTGGACGTTGTCCATCAGATCATTGCCTTGAACCCCGACACGATGGAGACGGTATTTGTCAGCGAGGTGGAACAGCATTCAAAGCTGAAAATCAATACGGTTTGCGTGCCCACGTCGGGCGCTGGCATCCTCCCCAGTTCCTTTTGCCCTGGTCCCGATCGCATCATTCGCAGGCAACTCTTAGACTCTTTTGCTAAGTGGGTACGCGAGAACGACTGAACACCCCGGCGCACCACCTGACGGACGCGCCGACCTTGCGACTGGACGCTTAACCGCAGACCGGACGCCCAGTAGCTTATGGTTCCCTCGCTCCCACGGACTCTTCCTGGCGTCTGGTTCATCCTGAGCAAAACAGCGTCACTACGTCAACTGGAGGGGATCGCTTGACCATCAATCTCAAGGGCGGCAGGCCCAACCCAGGTGCCAGCATTCGGGGCACTGACGCAAGCTACGGAGAAACGACCAGCAGACACAGCGAGCCGGTGCATCACTCCGCCACCGGAGACCCAGCAGCAACAAGCGTGGTTCCGTCCTGGGTCTGGTGGGTGTTGACGGTGAAGGTGCTTGCGGTGGCAGCCATAGTGCTGGTCGTGCTGATGTACGGGTAGAAAGAATCGACCGCTTATCGAAGACCGGCGCTTCCCGAACCCAAGGGACCTGTTGTCGCCAGGAAAAGCGATGGTCAACATTTGAATCAACCAGCCCGCGCAGGTTAGGCATCCTCCGCGCAATCTCGTACCTAACCTTCAAATCAGATGCGCAATTGTCCGATTATTTTGGTTTGGCGGCCCAGGCAATACAATAGCCACTGGCAGAGACCTCGGTGTCTCCGGGGAATAATTTGCATCCGCCGAGATTCTTTGGAGATTTGCCCGGGATGAATTGCATGCAGGTCCCGCATTGTTTATCACCGTTTGGCTTGTCTTGGTATTTCATCGCGGTGCGCATTGCGGCATTGGTCGAGGCCATCACCTTCCCGGACAAGACCGCCACGGGAATCATGGCAATTGCGGCGCCGCCGATCTTCAGGAATTGTCGGCGGGAAGGTTTAATATCTTCTTTCATTACTGATTTCCTTTGCATGGTTAACGAATTACCTTATGAAACTTCGATTGTGCCGACATGACAACCGGTGCGCCCAAGGACAAGCACACCTCTAGGCAAATTAAGCATTCGTAAATATACACGACAATAGAGACAATGCGATCTTGTTTTCGATATTTTACAAAAGAGAACGGAGCGTATTCTTCTTGCGGGCCGGCTGCCCGCTATGGAGGAAAGTCTTGACTTACCGTTCCCGGCCGGGAGCACCCTTCGAGCAAGGCTTCCAGAAAGCCGACGCTGGAAGAGATTGTGAGCGCGTGCGTGAGTGACTATGTAATCCGACCACGGGATAGCTACCAGTTTCCGGCGACCAGTAGCGTATGGGGGTGAAGCGGACTTTCGACTCGTAGTGGCTTTATGTAAATGACCATATGGAAGTGTGAACCGCCCCGGGTTTTGAGGAGGCTCCTTTTCTTGAGAAGATGGAGCCATGATGAGCAAGAAGATCACCCCGAAATATTCCCCTGAATTACGCGAACGTGCTGTTCGCATGGTGCATGAGAACCGTGGTGAGTATGCCTACCTATGGGCAGCCATTGAATCGATTGCGCCGAAGATTGGCTGTGTCCCCCAAACCTTGCACGAATGGGTACGCAAGCATGAAATCGATGCAGGCATGCGCGATGGTGTCACCCGCGAGGAACGCGACCGCATCAAAGCGCTGGAGCGAGAGAACAAGGAACTGCGCCGTGCCAACGAGATTCTCAAGCTGGCCAGCGCGTTTTTCGCCCAGGCGGAGCTCGACCGCCGTCTCAAATCCTGAAGGAATTCATCGACCAGCATCGTGGCACTTTCGGGGTCGAGCCGATCTGCACGGTATTGCAGGTTGCCCCGTCGGGATATCGACGTCATGCCGCGCGGATACGCAACCCAGCCCTGCGCTGTGTCCGTGCCC